>NZ_JADPSA010000051.1 GCF_017347085.1 Nesterenkonia sp. E16_10 | reverse complement strand
CGCCGGCGCGGCGGGGGCTGCGGCGGCATCCTGCCGTAGCCTGAGGGGGATGACCGATCAGGACCCCTTTGAGCTGCTGCGCCGCGCTGGTCTGCCCTCGGAGGTCGGCGACGCCGGTCCGCTGCGCCACGTCCGCACCCTGCCGGCGCGGCAGGCGCACACCGCGGCCTGGCCCGAGTGGGTTCCCGCCGAGCTGCGTGCAGGCTACCGGCAGCTCGGGGTCTCGGGACTCTACCGCCACCAGGTGCTCGCCGCCGAGGCGCTGCATGCCGGGCACCATACGATCCTGGCCACCGGCACCGCCTCAGGGAAGTCCCTGGGCACCCAGCTGCCCGGGCTGGCAGAGATCTCCGGCGGCCCGCGCGGGGCGCTGCCGGTGTCCTCATCCGGCAGCCTCGGTCCCCCACCCAGCGTGGGTACGACCATGCTCTACCTCTCCCCCACCAAGGCGCTGGCCGCGGATCAGCTCGAGGCGCTGACCCAGCTCGCCGAGGCCACCGGACCCGCCGGGTCCCAGGGCGGGATCCGCCCGGCCTCCTACGACGGGGACACCGATCCCACCGAGCGCCGCTGGGTCCGTCAGCACGCCAATGTGGTGCTGACCAACCCGGACATGCTCAACGTCGGGATCCTGCCCAACCACCGGGCCTGGGCTCGGTTCTTCGCCCGACTGCGCTATGTGATCATCGATGAGGCGCACAGCTGCCGGGGAATCTTCGGCTCGCACATCGCGCTGCTGCTGCGCAGGCTGCGGCGGATCTGCGCCCATTACGGGTCCCACCCGGTGTTCACCGGAGCCTCGGCGACCAGCGGCGACCCGGGGACGTCGTTCTCCCGGCTCATCGGCCACCCGGAGTCGGCCGTACACGCCATCACCGAGGACGCCTCACCCCACGGGGCCGTGGACATCTACCTCTGGGAGGCCTCAGACTCCACGCTGACCGGGGACAATGCGGCTCCGCTCAAGCGCAGCCTCACCGTGGAGGCCGCCGACATCCTCACCGACCTGGTGGTCGCCGGACATCGCACGCTGGCCTTCATCAAGTCTCGCCGCGGGGCGGAGACCATCGCGCAGATCGCCGCCGATTCACTCGCCGAGGTGGACCGTGACCTGCGCGGACAGGTGGCGGCCTACCGCTCCGGATACCTGAAGGAGGAGCGCCGCGAGCTTGAGGACGCGCTGCGCGAAGGCCGGCTGCTCGGCGTCGCCTCCACTCCGGCGCTGGAGCTGGGGATCGACATCTCCGGGCTGGACGCGGTGATCATCGCCGGCTGGCCCGGCACCCGCGCCTCGTTCTTCCAGCAGCTGGGCCGCGCCGGGCGCTCGGGCCAGCGCGGTGCCGCGTTCTTCATCGCAGGGGATGATCCGCTGGACTCCTACCTGTTGGACCACCCCGAGGCGATCTTCGACACCGCGGTCGAGGACGCCGTGACCAACCCGGAGAATCCGCATGTGGCCGCCCCGCATATCCTTGCCGCC
The DNA here is from genome assembly GCF_017347085.1 of Nesterenkonia sp. E16_10. GTDB lineage: Bacteria > Actinomycetota > Actinomycetes > Actinomycetales > Micrococcaceae > Nesterenkonia. The sequence continues at coordinate 51,233 of NZ_JADPSA010000051.1, read as the reverse complement.
GCTCAGGAGCTGCCGCTGACCACCCCGGACCTGGATCTGTTCGAGGCATGGCTGATCGAGTCGCTCACCGAGCAGGGGCACCTGCGGCGCCGGCCGCGCGGCTGGTTCTTCGCCCACGACGACGTCTCCGCCGCCGCCTGGGTCAAGCTGCGCTCCGACGGCGGCGGGCCCTACACGATCGTCAACGCGGAGGACGGCACCGTGATCGGGGACATGGGCTCCGCACAGGCGCAGCCTCAGGCCCACCCGGGCGCGGTCTACCTCCACCAGGGCCGCAGCTACATCGTCGAAGAGCTGGACCGCGAGAACAGCGCCGTGCTGGTGTTTCCCGCCAGCCCGCCGTATTACACCCAGGCCCGGCAGACCACCTCCATCGAGGTGCTGCAGACCGAGGAGGCCATGGACTGGGGCCGCTACCGGCTGCACTCCGGGATGGTGGAGGTGACCAGCACCGTGGTCGGCTTCCAGCGCAAGGCGCTGGGCTCCTCCGAGGTGCTCTCCGATGAGCCGCTGGAGCTTCCTCCCTCCTCGCTGCGCACCCAGGCGATGTGGATCACCGCCCCGGAGACCGAGCTCGCGGAAGCCGGAGTGATCCCGGAACACGTGCCCGGGGCACTGCATGCCGCCGAACACGCCATGATCGGGCTGCTGCCGCTGCTGACCTCCGGGGACCGCTGGGACATCGGCGGGGTCTCCACCGCGCTGCACCGCGACACCGAGCTGCCCACGATCTTCGTCTACGACGGACACCCCGGCGGGGCCGGGTTCGCGCGGCGCGGGTTCGAGCTGGCCACCGAGTGGATCAGCGCCACCGCCGAGACCATCGCCGGCTGCGACTGCTCAACCGGCTGCCCCTCCTGCGTGCAGTCGCCGAAATGCGGCAACAAGAACAACCCGTTGGAGAAGCAACCAGCGCTGAACCTGCTGCGCGCGATCCTCGCCGCCCGGCCTGGGGAATCCGACTCCGCTTCGGACCCTGAGACGGTGCCGGGCTGAACACACCCGGCGCTGTGACGGAATATGAATGTGCGCGGTGCGTCCACGAATCGTGAGCTAGGATTGAACCTGCTTCAAGAGAAGTGACCTGGAGATCCACCGCTGGCGGTGATCCGACGATCCGTTCACGGTCACTCACCAACCCCATGTTCAAGGGTGGTCCCGGATCCCGAAGCGGCTTGTTCTCATCATCGGTGGAGCTCAAAGAGGCTTCGCTGTGGTGCTGACTGGAACCGGCAAGAGCAGCGTCGAAAGGACTTCCCCTCTTGTGCACCGACTGGTGCACTCTCTCTGTTCGCGCGTGGACATTCGCGAGCGCCCCAGACACACCCCTCTGGGCACCCCTGTCACTTTTTCGGGCGAAGATCCGCCCGCACCCACCGAAGGATCACCCATGACTCATCAGCAGAACCCCTCCGGACCCACCGCCCGCCGTCGTCGTCGCGGGCTCAACACCCTGGCCCTCAGCGCCACACTCGCCCTGGCTCTGAGCAGCTGCAGCGCCTTCGACCGCGGCGGCGATGACGCCGAGGCCATCCCGGAGGACCAGCAGGAATTCACCATCGGCGTGGTCGGCGCCAACGAGAGCCACCGTGAGGTCGAGCGCATCGCGGAGGAGGAGCTGGGCTACGAGATCGAACTCGTCGAGTTCACCGAGTACACCCAGCCCAACCCGGCGCTGACCAGCGGTGACATCGATGCCAACTGGTTCCAGCACATCGCCTACCTGGCGGACTACAACGTCAGCTCCGGTGAGGACCTGCAGCCCATCGGCTCCACCGCCGCCGTGCCGCTGACCCTGTACTCCAACGAGTACGACGATGTCAGCGAGTTCACCGACGGAGACACCGTCGCGATCCCTAACGATGCGGTGAACCAGGGACGCGCGATCAACGTGCTGGTCGAGGCCGGGCTGCTGGAGCTCTCCGAGGAGACCCGCCAGCCCGAGCCCCGCCACATCGACGAGGAGGCCTCCACCGTCACGGTGCAGCCGGTCGGCGCCCAGCAGACGGTCAACGCGCTGGAATCGGTTCAGGGCTCGGTCATCAACAACGACTTCGCCCAGGACGCGGAGCTCGATCCCGAGGGTGACGGCATCTTCGCCGATGACCCCACCGACGCCTCGGCATTCCCCTACATCAACGCCTTCGTCGCCCGCGCCGCGGACAGTGACAACGAGGCGCTGCGCGAGATCGCCGCGATCTATCACGATGAGCGGGTGCTCGAGATCGACGCCGAGCTCTCGGCCGGCACCTCGGTCCCAGCCTCCGAGGTGACCCCCGAGCAGCTCCAGGAGTCCCTGGTCGACTACGAGGACTCGCTGCGCAGCGCGGGTTCAGAGTCCGGCGACGAGGACGAGGCCGGCGCGGACGAGGAAGCGGACGAGGAAGCGGACGAGGACGCGTGAGCACTGCCCCGCTCATCGAGTTCAACAACGTCTCGCGCACCTTCGGCACGGGAGACAAGACCGTCACCGCGGTCGAGGACGTGAGCCTGAGCGTGGACCGCGGTGAGGTCTACGGCGTCATCGGGTTCTCGGGTGCCGGAAAGTCCACCCTGATCCGTCTGATCAACGGACTGGAACGCCCCACCGCAGGCTCCGTGCATGTGCTGGGCCAGGAGATCTCCGCGATGCGTGAAGGACAGCTGACCAAGGTCCGCTCCCGGATCGGGATGGTCTTCCAGCAGTTCAACCTCTTCCACTCCCGCAATGTTGCCGGCAATGTCGCCTACCCGCTGAAGGTGGCGGGATGGAAGAAGGCCGAGCGTGAGGCCCGGGTGGAGGAGCTGCTGGAGTTCGTGGGACTCACCGCCAAGGCAGCCCAATACCCCGAGCAGCTCTCCGGCGGGCAGAAGCAGCGCGTCGGCATCGCCCGCGCGCTGGCCGCCAAGCCAGACATCCTGCTGGCCGATGAGTCCACCTCCGCGCTGGACCCCAACACCACCGGAGAGGTCTTGCGGCTGCTGCGCCGGGCCAACGAGGAGCTCGGCATCACCATCGTGGCGATCACCCACGAGATGGAGGTCATCCGCTCCATCGCGGACCGGGTCGCAGTGATGGACCAGGGGCGGATCGTGGAGTCCGGGCTGGTCTACGACGTCTTCTCCAGCCCGCGCGAGACCAAGGACGCCAGCTTCGTCGGTGCGGCGTTGAAGAACCGCCCCACGGCCGAAGATGTGCAACGGATTCGTGGCCATGCCAGCGGACGGCTGGTCGTGATCTCGCTGCAGAACGCGGCGGCGGTCAGCGCGGTACTGGGCGAGGCCGCCTCGCATGGGGTCTCCTTCGAGATCGTGCACGGCGGCATGAACACCACCAAGAACGCCTCCTACGGCCTGCTCACGCTCGCCCTCGACGGTGATTCCCATTCGGTGGAGGCCTTCGTCGCGGCGCTGGACTCCGCCGGAGAAGTACAGGAGGTGCACGAGTGATCGACACATATCGAGCTCTGGACTGGAGCTACTACGGACCCGAGCTGCTCGAGGCGATCTTCGACACGATCTACATGGTCGCCTGGGCCTTCCTGCTCGGCGGACTTCTCGGACTGGCCATCGGGCTGACGCTCTACACCACCCGGGAGGGCGGGCTGCTCTCGAACAAGTCCGCCTGTATGGCGATGAACTTCATCGTGAACCTGATCCGGCCGATCCCCTTCGTGATCCTGATCGCCGCCCTGCAGCCTGTGACCATCTTCGTGATCGGCTCCGGGATCGGCAACGATGCGGTGATCTTCGTGATGATCTGGGCCTCCACCTTCGCGATCGCCCGGATCGTGGAGCAGAACCTGGTCTCGATCGACCCCGGGGTGATCGAGGCGGCCCGCGCCATGGGTGCCTCCCGGCTGCGCATCATTCTCACGGTGCTCCTCCCGGAGGCGCTGGGTCCGCTGATCCTGGGGTATACCTTCGTGATCATCGCGCTCACCGACATGTCGGCGCTGGCGGGGATCATCGGCGGCGGCGGTATCGGCAACTTCGCCATCGTGGAGGGGTACAACCGATTCAACCCCGAGGTGACCTGGCTGGCGGTGATCGTGGTGATCCTCTTCGTCCAGTCGCTGCAGCTGGTGGGCAACTGGGCGGCGCGCAAGGTGATGCGGCGCTGACCTCATCACCGACGCACCCGCCGTGCCGGCCCGTCGGGGTCGTCGTCTGTGTTCTGCCCTGCTCTGCTCTGGTCTCTGCCCGCTGCCTGCTGCCTGCTGCCCCATCCTCATGAAAGGATCCACCCATGACTCTGCGCTCCCTCACCCTGGGCACCGGTCCACATCAGCTCGAGACCTCAGCACTGGGCTACGGCGCGATGTCGCTGGCCGGGGCCTATGGGGCGATCACCGAGGCGGACTCGATCGCCCTGCTGGAGCACGTGGCACAGCGCGAGGTCACATTCCTGGACACCGCGAACATCTACGGCGACGGTGCCAGCGAGCGCATTCTGGGGACCTTCCTGAGGCACCGGCGCGAAGAGTTCGTGCTGGCGAGCAAGGTGGGCATCGAGCAGGGCGCCGGGGTCGGCAGGCGCCGGGCCCGAGGCGACGCGGGGTATATCAAGGAACAGATCGATCAGAGCCTGCGCCGGCTGGGCACGGATCACCTGGATCTCTACTACCTGCACCGGGTGGATCCTGACACGCCGATCGAGGAGAGCGTCGGAGCCCTGGGAGAGCTGGTCACCGCCGGCAAGGTCCGTACCATCGGGCTCTCGGAGGCCACAGGCGAGGAGATCGCCCGCGGCCACGCCGTGCACCCGATCACGGCGGTGCAGAGCGAGTGGAGCATCTTCGCCCGGGACGTGGAGACCCATGTGCTGCCGACCTGCGCGCGGCTCGGAATCGGGTTCGTGCCCTACTCCCCCGTGGGCCGAGGCATGCTAACCGACTCCTTCGAGTCCGAGGCACTTCCGGCGGATGACATCCGGCAGAACTTCCCCTGGTTCATGCCCCAGAACCTGCCGCACAATGCCGCACTCGTGACACGAGTGCGTGACATCGCGGCACGCCTCGAGCTGCCCACCGCTGGGCTGGCCCTGGCCTGGCTCTATCAGCAGGCAGCCGCGCTGGGCGTGGAGATCGCTCCAATCCCGGGGACGCGGACTGCCGCGCACTGGGATCAGCTGCAGCGTGGGGTGGACGTCGAACTTCCCGATGCGGCCCTCCCCGAGCTCAACGGGCTGGCGGGTCAGGTCTCCGGAGACCGCAGCTTCGACCCGCGCTGGGTCTCCGGCGGCCGTGAGGGGCTCCTGCCGCGCAGCTGATCCGGGCGGCAGGTGATCGCGTGGCGTGAAAGCCCCTCTCTGCATCGATTGTGCGTTTTGGGCGCTTTCGGAGGGGGTATCCGCGAGAAAACCCCCGCAAAATGCACACTCGATGGAGGGGCGGGAACTCCGCGGGTCTGACCCGCGGGTCTGCCCCAGCCTCCAGGGCCACCCGGTCCTGGATCGAGCCTCTCCACAGGGTGGCCTGCTTTCGCGGAATCACGCGCCGCGCGGCGAAGACTGGTGGTACCTGCACTCCGCAGGGCTCACTCGTCGTCAAGGCCCCCGGGACCCAAGTCGCGCCTCCCCGACTCTCCCTTCCCTGAGAGTCGGTGCGCTGAGACTCGGCGGCCCCGGGTCAGGACGACCATCACGGAAGGCACCGTCATGGAACACCCGGTCATGGAACGCACAGCCATGCAACGCACGGCCACTCAGCCCGCTGTCCTGGAAGCACCGCCTGCGCACAGTGACCCGCAAGGATTTCGGCATAGGGCGCAGCAGCTGCATGAGGAGCAAGCCGGTCTCGCCACGGCCGAATACGGCATCGTGATGCTCGCCGCCGTCGGGTTCGCCGGGCTGCTGGTCGCGGTGCTGAGCTCAGGCACCGCCCGGGGACTGCTGACCGGCGTCGTGGAACGTGCGCTCTCCTTCTGAGCGCGGGGCGATCACCGCCGAGTTCGCGGTGGCGCTGCCCGGAGTCATGCTGGTGCTGCTGCTGGTGGTCTCGCTCGGGCTGCAGGGCGCCGCGCAGGTCACCCTGGAGACCGGAGCCCGGGCCGCGGCTCGAGAGCTGGCCCGCGGGGAAGACCCGGCCTCGGCGGAGGCAGCCGCCCGGCGGATCGCCGGTGATGAGGTGTCCTTCCAGCTCAGCCACGATCAGGGCTATGTCACCGTCGCGCTGGTCCGCCCGGTCCGGGTGCTCGGCTGGGTCGAGGTCGCGATGACCCAGGACGCGCGAGCCACGGCTCGGGTCGAGGATCTGCCATGAGACCTGCCATGAGACCTGCAGGACGGTTCTCGGGCGAGCGGGGTTCAGGCACCGTGCTGGCGCTGGGGCTGATCATGGTGCTGCTCCTGCTGCTCGCCGCGACGCAGGTCCTGAGCATGGTCGCGGCATCTTCGGCACAGGCTGCCCGCGGGGCGGACCTGGCGGCGCTGGCCGGGGCCGACGCGGCGCGCGGGCTGAGCAGCGGAAGTCCGTGCACCGTGGCGGAGGCTGTGGCCGTGCGCAATGCGGTGGAGCTCACCAGCTGCACCGTCACCGGCGGGGACGGCACCGAGGTGCTGGTCCGGACCGCGGTGCCGATCCTTCCCGAACGGCTGATGGACGGTGTGGACCTCTCCGGACTCGTGGGTCGCGGGGCGGCGCGTGCCGGTCCTCCCGGATGAGCCTGGATCAGAGCCGAGCGAGCAGCGCCGCCAGCAGCGCGATCCGTTCCGGGATCGATTCCAGCCGGACCTGCTCATGATCCGCGTGGGCTCCCGCACCGTCGGGGCCCAGGCCATCGAGGGTCGGCAGATCTGAACCGAGGAAGTTGGTGTCTCCGGCGCCGGCCGCGGGACGACCGCCGACGGAGGGCAGCCCGGCGTCCTGAGCTGCGGCCTCCACCGCGGCGAGCAGCTCCGCATCCGCCGCGTCGGCCTGCCAGGCGGGTCGCTGGGACAAGGTCTGCACCTGCAGCCGGGCATCCGGACGCACCGGAGCCAGATCCCGGATCGCCGCCAGCACCTGGTTTTCCACGTCGGGGGTTCGGAATCGCAGTCCCACCTCCACCGAGGCCGCGGCGGGCACCACGTTGGTCTTCCCGCCACCGGCGATGGTCCCCACATTGCACAGCACGTCCTCCGGGGCGGCCTCCTGCGCGGATGCGACGATCTCGCGCAGCGCGAGGATCTGATCGACCAGCTCCTCGATGGCGTTGACTCCACCCTCAGGATCCAGCGCCGCATGGGAGGCCCGTCCGGTGATCTGCAGCCGGAGCCGGGTGCTGCCGAGCCGGCCCACCTTCAGCGCCCCACCGGGGTGCGGAGATTCGAAGCCGAGTACGGCGCCGACCCCCTCGGCGCTGGCCAGCAGCAGCTCCCTGGAACTCGGGGAGCCGATCTCCTCGTCACCGACCACGATCACGCGCACCGGTGGCCGTGACGATCCCAGCTCCGTGCTGAGGCTGAGCCCCTGGTGCATGATCAGCAGCCCGGACTTCATGTCGAAGATCCCGGGACCGTACGCGATGCCGTCCTCGATGCGGAAGGGCATGTCGGTCAGCGTCCCTTCGGGCCACACGGTGTCGGAATGTCCGATGAAGAGCACCGGGGCGGCATCTCGGGCCGCTCCCGCACCGGGGATGTCCATCACCAAATGGGTGCCCCACTCCCCCTCCCGCACGGAGACCTCGGCGTGGTGCTCGGCGAAGAGCTCGCGCACCTGATCCGCGACGGCGGAGACCCCCGCGGCGTCCCCTGTGGGCGACTCGGTCAGCACCATCCGTTCCAGAAGTTCCAGGGTCCGGTCATACCGATTCCTTGCGAGATCAAGCAGGGCAGTGCCAGAAGAGTTGTCCATGAGGCTATGATACGCAACGTAAGAACATTGACCAGGCCTCGAGAGGACCGCATGACACATCAGGATGCAGCCGCACCCGCTTCTCCCGCCATGCCGGAATCGATCAGCCTGGACGGTGGAGTCACCGTGCGTGGTCTCACCGAGGTCGCCGAGCTGGAAGCCGCCTGCCGGCTCTACCGCGAGGTCTTCGCCTACAGCGGGGAGGACCAGGGGATCAACGCCCGCCTGCTGAAGAACCTGCTGACCTACGGCGGCACGGTCATCGGGGCGCTCGACGCCGCCGGCGACCTGCGTGGGATGGCCTTCGGCTGGACAGCCGTAGAGACCGACCCGGAGGATCCGCATGTCTACCACTTCTCCCAGGCCGCCGTGGTCTCGGCGGACCTGCAGGGCCAGGGGGTCGGCAGGGCGCTGAAGACCGTCCAGGCCGCCGTCGCCCACCGGCAGGGATCGAGCCGGATGCGCTGGACCTACAATCCGATGATCAGCCGCAACGCCCACTTCAACCTCGACGTGCTCGGCGCACAGGGCCGCTGGTTCACCCGCGACGCCCTCGCCGGGCCCGGCACCGACCGCATCACCGTGGAATGGCGACTCGGCGAGAAGAGCGCCGACCCCGACCAGTCGACACCGGACCGGCGGAGCGCGCCTGAGGATGACTTCGAGGCGGAGCTGGCGGCACATCCGCTCACCGTTGCCGGGGAGATCCGCGCCGACGCGGAGTCCACGGCCCTCGCCGTTCCCGCCCAGCAGCCCACCGACCCCGTGATCATCGAGCTGCTTCGCACGCGCTTCCAGGAGATCTTCACCGACGGGTTCGTGGCGGTCTCCTGCCGTCGCGTGGACGAGGACCTGGCGGTCTACCGCTTCGCCCGGCCGGCATGAGCGGGATCGAGAGCGGGGCATCCCCGATCGATGGGCCGCAGGACACAGCCGAGAAGAGAACGCCGCAGACCCACCGTGGGCCGGACAATCCGGCCGCGCGCTTCGGAGCGAGCATGGCCCCGCGCGCCTCGGCCAAGACCCTGCAGGCCCGTCTGATCCGCAAGGAGCGCGAGAACCTGGAGCGGGTCTTCGCCAGCTTCGAGACCGAGGAATCGGTGGCCCGGGCCGCGGCGCTGATCGCCGGAGCGCGCCGCCGCTTCATCGTGGGCCACGGCAGGTCGGCCGCCTTCGCACACCTGCTGGACCTGGACCTCTCCCACGGGCTCTCCCAGGTCTCCCTCATCGACGGCCAGAGCACTCGCAGCATCGACGTGCTCACCGATGTGCGCGGCACCGATGTCCTGGTCGCGTTCTCACTGCGCCGTTACCGCCGGGAGACCGCCGAACTGGTGCGAGCCTTCGCCCAGCGCGGGGGCACAGTGGTTGCGGTGACCGATTCGACCGAGTCCCCGCTGGTGGAGCCGGCCACCGAGCTCGTGATCGTGCCCACCGACTCCGCCTCGGTCACGGACTCCGCCACCGGCATCGCTGCGGTGATCCACCTGCTCACCGCGCTGACCACCACAAGTGCCAAGGGCAGCCGCCGTCGGCTGACCGAGAGAGAATCACTGATCCAAGAGATGGGACTGTATATCTGATGCGCGCCACAGAGATCGTGCTCCACGACGTCGAGCTGCCCCTGCGACATGCCTTCGAGACCAGCTCGCACCGGAAGTCCTCGCTGCGCCACCTGCTGGTGGAGATGATCGCCGAGGACGGCACCACCGGCTGGGGCGAGATCGCCTCCCCCGCCGGCCCCTTCTACGCCCCCGAAACCACCACGACGGCCTGGCAGACCGCCGTCGATCATCTGATCCCCGCGGTGCTCGGTGCGGAGTGGGAGCACCCCGACGAGATCGCCGGACTCTACGCCAAGGTGCGCGGCAACTATTTCGCCAAGGCCGGTATCGAGATGGCCGCCTGGACGCTGTGGACCGGCGCTGAGTCGGTGCCGCTGGCGCGGGCTCTCGGCGGGGACCGTGACTCGGTCGTCGCGGGGGTCTCCCTGGGCATCGAGCCCAGCATCGAGGCGCTGCTGACCGAGGTCACCCGCCACGTGGAGTCCGGCTATCCCCGGGTGAAGCTGAAGATCGCGCCCGGCTGGGACGTGGAGCCGGTGCGGGCCGTGCGAGCGGCCTTCCCGGATCTTGATGTCCATGTCGATGCCAACGGCGCCTACCCGGGGACCGCCGAACCAGGCGGCGAGGCGGCCTTCGACGTGCTGCGCGCCCTGGATCCGTTCCGGCTGACCATGATCGAGCAGCCCTTCGCACCGAAGAACTTCCTGGACCACGCCCGACTGACCGCAGCCCTGGACACACCGGTCTGTCTGGACGAATCCGTGGAAACCCTGGATGACCTGCGCACCGCGCTGGCGCTGAAGGCCGGCAACGTGCTCAACATCAAGGTCTCCCGCATGGGCGGTCTCAGCGCTGCGCGCGACGCCCATGCCATGGCCGCGGCGGCGGGCTGGCCGGTCTGGTGCGGAGGGATGCATGAGTTCGGGGTCGGTCGGCTGGCTAATGTGGCGCTCTCCTCGCTGCCGGGCTTCACCCTGCCCTCCGACGTCTCGGCCTCGGGCAAGTACTACGCGCAGGACATCATCGACCCCCCGGTCACCGCCGAGCGAGGAGTGGTGCAGGTCCCGACCGCGCCGGGGCTCGGACACGGCGTGCTCCCCGAGGTCATCGCGGCGCATGCGACCAGGCAGCAGCGGTTCCAGGCCTGAGCCTCGGGCTGCGGCGCAGTATCCTGACAGGGAGCAGCGCTCAAGAAGTCTCACCGGCTGAAAGGCAGCGATCACCATGGTCACCGCATTCGTGATGATGAAGACCGATCCCCATCGGATCCCTGAGTCCGCGCAGGACATCGCCAACATCGAAGAGGTCCAGGCGGTCTACTCGGTCACCGGCAAGTGGGACCTGGTGGCGATGGTGAAGACCCCGAACCTGGAGGATCTCAGCGACCTGGTCCCGGCGAAGATCTCCAAGGTGGCCACGGTCCATGACACCGAGACGATGGTGGCGTTCCGGACCTATTCGGACCAGGAGCTCGAGGCGAGCTTCAGCCTCGGCGGGGAGTAGCACCGTCGGCGCCCACAGCGGACCGCAGCTTGATCAGACACCGAGGGCCCGACCGGAATCCGGTCGGGCCCTCGGTGTTGCAAGGTCCAGCATGCTCAGCAGGGGCGTCCCGGCTCAGGCCATCCCTGGTGCCGGGTTCTCCACAGAACCGCCGCCGCGCGCGGTGACCTGGGCGCCGTCGTCCTGGGATGCGGACTTCTGCGCGGATCCGTCCCCACGTCCGCGGCGTATGAACTGCAGCGCCACCGCCACCGCGAGGGCGACCATGCCTGCCACCGACAGCGTCAGATCCGGGTAGATCAGCAGCAGACCGCCGACGATCAACAGCGTCCGCTCGATGACCGTGGCGCGCAGGAACAGATACCCGGCAAGGCCTGAGGACAAGGCGATCAACCCCACGATCACGGTGATCAGGGCGATCGTGAGCTCGTCCCAGGTGCCTTGCAGCAGCAGCGCCGGCTGCAGGATGAACACATACGGGATCAGGAACCCGGCCAGCGCGATCTTCACCGCCGCCACACCGGCGGCCATCGGGTTGGCCCCGGCGATGCCCGCACCGGCGTAGGCCGCCAGACAGACCGGTGGCGTGATGTCGGCGAGGATGCCGAAGAAGAACACGAACATGTGCGCCGCGATCAGCGGGACGTCGAAGTTGTTGTACAAGATCGGCGCCGCGACCGAGGCGGTGACCACGTAGTTCGCCGTGGTCGGCAGGCCCATGCCGAGGATGATGCAGGCGATCATCACGAAGAAGAGCACCAGCAGGAAGCTGCCGCCGGCCAGGGACACCAGTCCGCGGCCGAGCTGGCCGCCCAGCCCCGTTGCGGTCACGGTTCCTGCCACGATGCCGGCCGTGGCACAGGCCGCGATCACCGGCAGAGCGGTGCGCGCCGCGGCGATGAAGAGCTCCACGAATCCGCGCAGGTTCAGCCGGGTGGAGGACCGGAAGAAGCTCAGGACGATCGCGGTCGCGATGCCCAGCAGCGCCGCCCGGGTGGGCGTCAGGCCGGCGATCAGCGTGCTGATGATCACGACCAGCGGCAGGAGCAGGTCGGCGCGGGTGACCAGCGACCGGATGCTGGGCAGCTCCTCGACCGGCAGGCCCTTGATCTCCCGGCGCTTCGCTTCGAAGTGCACCGAGAGGAACGCACCCAGGAAGTAGAGCAGCGCCGGGATGATCGCGATGACGATCAGCTCGTTGTACTCCAGGTTCGGCACGTTCTGCGCCATGATGAACGCCGCTGCACCCATGATCGGGGGCATCAGCTGTCCACCGGTGGAGGCCGTGGCCTCGGTGGCGGCGGCGAAGTGCGGCTTGAACCCGGCCTTCTTCATGATCGGGATCGTGAACGATCCGGAGGCCACGGTGTTGGCCACCGAGGACCCGGAGACCATGCCCTGGAGGCCCGAGGCGGCGACGGCGGCCTTGGCCGGGCCGCCCGTGTACTTACCCGCCGCACGGAAGGCCAGGTCGTTGAAGAACTGGCCGATGTTGGTCCGAAGCAGAACCACCGCGAAGAGCAGGAAGAGGAAGATGAAGTTCGCCGAGACCTGCAGCGGAGTGCCGAAGATCGAGCGCGTGGAGAGGAAGGTCTCCGTGGCGAAGGCGTCCCAGGATCGTCCGCGGTGCGGGAAGATCGGGCTCATGTTGCCGAAGATGGCGTAGGCGATGGCGCAGGCGGCGATGATCACGATGGGCAGGCCGACGCAGCGACGGGTGGCTTCCAGGACCAGCAGCGTGCCGGCCACGGCCACGGTGTAGTCCAGTGCGCTGAAGCCGAGGATCTGCACGGCGTTGCCGACCAGGTACTCGTAGCGGAAGACGATGTAGAGGTTGACCGCCATGCCGGCCGCGGCCAGCAGTGCGTCGTACCAGGGAACTCCGCGGCCTCGGCCGAGCAGCAGGTCTTTCCAGACCACACCGCTGGGCGTGGCGTTGAGCAGCCTCTTGCTCGCCGGGTAGAGCAGGAAGATCAGCGAGGTGGCGCCTGCGAGGTGCAGCGCGCCGTGGATCCAGCCGGTGAAGGGTCGCTCGAGTGCGTAATAGAGGTGGTAGAGCGTGAAGGCCACCGAAAGGCCGCCCACGATCCACGTCCACCAGCCCAGATCCGTCCGGAAGCGGCTCGAGGTGTCGTGCTTCCGAAGAATCTCGGCTGCCCGCTCCTCACCACCGACCCCCGGCTCCTGCACATCAGCAGGAGCCGGGGAACGATTCTCAGCAGTGCTGCGTGTCACGGCAGGTCAATGCCCTGCTCTTCGAAGTAACGCTCTGCGCCGGGGTGCAGCGGGATGCTCCCGACACCGGTCAGGGCGTTCTCCTCGCTGATGTTCTCGCCGATCTCAAGGGTCACGTCGTCTGCGTTCTCCAGGGTGGCGGCGGTGATCTCGTAGCCGAGATCCTCGCTGACCTGGGTGGTGGAGGCGACCAGTGCCGCGAACACCGAGACCGTGGTGACGTCCTCGTCGAGGAAGTCGTAGGCGTCGGCAGAGATGTCGTAGGACTCTGCGCCGGACTCACCGGAGATGGACTCGGTCATGTCATCTTCGATGCCGAGCAGCGCAACATCGGTGGAGGCGGCCAGCTGGGTCAGACCAGCCACTGGAACGCCGACCACGAAGATCGACGCGTCGATCTGGCCGTCGGCGAGCATCTCGGTGGAGGTGCCGAAGTCGGCGACCTCGGCAGTGTAGTCGCCTTCTTCGATGCCGTGAGCGGAGAGGATCGCGTCGGAGATCGCGCGGGTGCCGGAGCCGACGTCGCCCACGGCGATGGTCTGACCCTCAAGCTCCTCGATGGATTCGATGCCGGAGTCCTCGCGGACGATGATGTGTGCGGCCTCGGGGTAGAGGTTCGCGATCCAGCCGAAGTTGTCCAGCTCCATGCCGTCAAGGTCATCGATTTCACCGTTGACGCCCATCTCGGCGGTGTCGTTCTGAGTCAGACCGAGCTGCATCTCTTCCTGGAAGATGCCGCCCAGGTTGTCTGCGGAGCCGCCGGTCTCGATCGCGGTGACCGAGACGTCTTCGATGTTGTCCTCGAAGATCGAGGCGAGCTCATCGCCCAGCGGGAAGTAGGTGCCGGCAACGCCGCCGGTGCCGAACGTCAGCTCATTGGTGAAGCTGTCCTCGTCTCCGGTCTGGACGTCTTCGTCCCCACCATTGTCGTCTCCGCCACAGGCGGAGAGGGCAAGAGCGGCTGCAGCGGTGACTGCAATTGTTGTACGACGCATTTTCATGAGTCTTCTCCTCAGTCAAGTGATTCAAAGGTGCGGTGGGTCTTCGGAGGTGCGTTGAGTGCCCAGCGGGTTGAGTACACGGTGCGATGTGTAGTCAGCCACCTTACCGTGGTGTAAGACACTTTACCGGCTCCCCGGATGCCCTCCCTAGACTGTCCTATACGGATGAGCAGGGTGTTTCGTGTTTTCCGCAGAATGAAACCGTGACGACGGCCGCCAGGGCCAGGGGGAGTTGAGATGACGATCTTTATCGACCCGCCCAGCTGGCCGGCCCACGGCACCGTGTTCTCCCATCTGATCTCAGACCATTCCCTGGAGGAGCTGCACCGCATCGCCGGTGCCGCTGGAATCAGTATCCGCGCCTTCGACCAGGATCATTACGATGTCCCGGCCCACCGCTTCGAGGACCTCACGAGCCTGGGCGCGGTGCCGGTCTCGGGACGTGAGCTGACCCGGATCCTGCTCGGCTGCGGGCTGCGCATCCCGGCCGCGCAGCGACCCGAAAAGCTGCGCCGGAATCTCCTGCGCGCCTGGATTCGGCTGGGCACGCAGTGGGGCTTGGCCGAACCTCGCGATGAGACCGAGGACGACGCTGCGCTGACCCGCTCGCTCGCCGCAGACGGGGCATGGTCGGCCCTGGGCGAGGAGCTGCTCACCCGCTGGTCCGAGCCGCACCGGAGCTATCATGCGCCGACCCACCTCAGCGCGGTGCTGCGCGGTGTGGGCACGCTTCACCGCGCAGGAGAGCTCGAGACAAGTCAGCGTCCGGTCGTGACCCTGGCCGCCTGGTTCCACGACGCCGTCTACACCGGCGTCGCCGGAACCGACGAGGAGGAGTCAGCGACGCTGGCGGAGACCCGGCTCGAGGTGCTGCTTCCCGAGCACGCGGTGGAGGAGACCGCGCGGCTGGTCCGACTCACGGCGAGTCACGATCCTCACCCCGCCGATCGCCGGGGGGCCGTGTTGGTGGACGCCGACCTCCAGGTGCTCGCTCAGGCGCCGGATGACTACGCGCGCTACACCGAAGCCGTGCGAGTGGACTACCGCCATGTGGCTGAGGAGGATTTCCGCTACGGCAGGGCGCAGGTGCTCCAGCGGCTGCTCGGCTCTCCCTCGCTGTTCCGCACCGCGACCGGGATCCAGCGCTGGGAGCCACAGGCCCGGGTCAATCTGTCGCGCGAGCTTGAGCAGCTCAGTCGCCGCTGAGGCGCTCCTCGAGCCGAGTCACCTTCTCGCTGAGCTGACCGGTGAAGCCGGGCCGGATATCGGCCTTGACCACGAGGCTGACCCGCGGGCTGACCGCGCTCACCGCCTCCGTGGCGCGCCGGATGACGTCGAAGACCTCGTCCCACTCGCCTTCGATGGTGGTGAACATCGAGGTCGTCTCGTGCGGAAGCCCTGAATCACGCACCACCCGAACGGCCTCGGCCACGGCTGCGCTGAGCGAACCATCGGGGGTGTCTGCGGTGACGGGCGCAACGGAGAAGGCTGCCAACATGGGTCATAGGCTACGCCAGTTCCTGGAACAGTCCCAGCACCACCGGAATCACCCCCAGCAGGATGAAGCCCGGCAGGAAGCACAGCCCCAGCGGCAGCACCATCTGCACCGACAGCCGGGCGGCCTGTTCCTCCACCGCGGCGCGACGACGCCGGCGCGCCCGGAGCGCGGTCAGCTCCAGCAGCTCCACCGTCGGTGCGCCGGTGGCATGGGCGAACGCCAGCTCTTCACCGAATTCGCGCAGCTGGGGCTGGGAGTCCACGCAGGACCAGGCCTGTCTCCACGGCTGTCCGGTCACGAGTCGCCGATGCACTCGGCCCAGCGGCGCACAGCCTGGGACGTCTTCGGAGAGCCGGTGCACCGCGGGCTCGATGCCCACGCCGGCGCGCAGCATCGCCGCCGTGAGGTCGAGCAGCGTCGCGGCGTCGGGGGTGTCCCGCGGGGACGCTGCCGATGCCCGTTCATAGGGTGGCCTCGCCCGGCGGGAGGCACGCCGCCCGGAGGCCAGGGGTCGGCGCGGCGGCGAGGACGGGACCGGCAGCAGCAGCAGCAGCAGCACGAGGATCCCCATCAGCAGGAGGCACGCGAGTCCCGGGAGCATCTGTCCTTCAGCCATGCGGCGTCACCGCGCGGATCATCCGAGCGCTCCAGCGCCAGCCGAGCAGCAGACAGCCCAGACCCGACACCAGGCATCCCCATCCCAGGGTCGAGCCGAACAGCACGGCGAGGGGCTGCGCTCCCATCAGTGCACCCATGGCCAGTCCACCGAGAGGCAGCGCCGCGAGGATGAACTGGGTCAGCCGAGGGCCGGCGGCCGCGGTCCGCACGGCGGCGTCCAGCGCCGCGGAGTCCTCCAACGAATCGGCGGCCTTGCGGCACAACCTCGAAAGCGGTGCGCCGGTGGACTGGGAGAGCGCGTGGATGCTGATCAGACCCTGGAGCACCTCGGTGAGGACCGCCGAGGCACCGACGCTGAGACCAGGACCGGGGCCGGGGCCGGGGCCGGCGTGAGCGTGGGCGCCCGAGCCGGGATGAGCGTCGGCGCCCGGGCCGGGGTGAGCGTCGGCGCCCGGGGCGACATAGCGGGCTGGGCCGAGCGCTGGAGATGCGACGGGGTCGGCAGCAATCCTCGACTCGGTGACCGCACGGTGGAGGCCGACGGACCCGGCCCTGGGGCGGTGTGCCGCGGCGACCTCCGCCAGGCTCCGTCGAAGCCCGACCACCGCGCCGAGACCGGCCTGCTCCGCTGAGGCAGCCCGTTCACAGACCTGCCCCAGCAGCGCGTGGTCCTCCCGCGAGCGCCAATGGGCGCTGAGGTCTACCCAGGCCTGGGCCTGGGAGCGTCCCGACTGCAGCAGTGCGGCGTACTGGTGCAGCAGAGACGCTGCGCTGCCGCGCAGATCATTCACCTCGCCTCCGCTGCCGGATCTCCACCTCCGCGGCAGCTCACGGAGCCGGAGCCACCCGATCAGCAGTCCAGCGCGCAGCGGCCTGAGGCGCCGCGGCCCGCTTGAATCTGCCCGACGTGGGGTGATGCCCAGCAGCCCAGCGACGATCATGGCACCGCTGAGCAGGGACAGCAGGGGCAGCTGCGCAGGATCGGTCATCGCAGGCCGATCCTCCGGGTCAGCTCATCCCAGCCGACCTGAGCCTGCACGCCCGGAGGGCCCGCCGAGTCGAGGTCTGCGGCAAGCAGCGCCGGCACCATCTCAAGCGCCCGCTCCACGCAGCGGACCAGCGAGATCGCGACCGGCATCCGTCGGCCTCGGCGACGCTCCATGTGGATCACCGCATCCAGGGCGGCCCCCGCCTGCAGCGCCACAGATTCCGGCGGCAGACCGGCGAGGGCTCCCATCGCTATGAGTCTGGCCGGCACCGCATGCGGCGAGTTCGCGTGGACCGTCCCGACCGCGCCCTGGTGTCCGGTGTTCATCGCAGTGAGGAAGTCCTTGAGCTCGCCTCCCCGGCACTCCCCGACGATCAGTCGGTCCGGGCGCATCCGCAGCGTCTCGCGGACCAGTTGGCCCATCCCGAGCTCACCGGCTCCCTCCACGTTGCCCCGGCGCTGCTGCAGGTGCAGCACATGCGGATGATCCGGCCGCAGCTCAGTGGTGTCCTCCACGATGATGATCCGCTCCTGGTGTGGGCACGCGGCGAGCATGGCCCCCAGCAGACTGGTCTTCCCCGAGCCGGTGGCTCCAGAGATCAGGCAGTTCAGACGGGCGTCGACGACGCCGCGGATCACCGGGAGCCACACCTCGGGGGCGTCCCACTGGAGGGCGAGCTGCTCCAACCTCGCCGCGGAGCCGCGCGAGATCCGCACCGAGATCATCGTCCCCTCCACTGCGACCGGCGGGATCACTGCATGGACCCGACAGTCACCGATCCGCCCCTCGGCACAGGGCTGGCCCTCATCGAGCCGACCCCCGGACAGCGCGATCAGCCGCCTGGCCAGTCCGCGCACCTGTTCTTCCGTGGCGAAGCGCACTGCCGTCTGAGTCAATCCTTCCGCGCCGTCGGTCCACACCTGGCGATGCCCGTCGATGAGCACATCGGTGACCCCGGGCTGTTCGACCAGCGGCTGCAGCGGGCCGAGCCCGACGAGCTCATCGCGCAGCGTCCTGACCAGCTCCCCGGTGGTGCGGGAGCCCAGCGCCAGTCCCGAGGCGCGGACCGCTTCAGCGATCCGGGCGGCGGTCACCGGCTCGGCGGAGCTGGTCAGGGTCTCACGCAGCGCGTGAAGCTGCTGGTCACTCATGCCGTACCTGCTCCTCGAGGTCCAGGACCTCCAGCAGCGCTCCGACGAACGCCGCACCGCGCCGGGAGCGCAGCAGCTCGTAGGCGGCATCGAGCGCCTCCTCTCGGCGCAGCCAGCGCTGCTCCGGAATGTCCCCGGCCAGCGGGAGATCCGTGGCCCCCGCCAGCTCCTGTGGATTCCACCCGGCGTGCGAGGCACCGTTGGCCACGAGCCTCACCGGCACCCCTGTCTCAGACTCACCCAGCTGACGTGCGGCAGCGGCGCCCCGCGCGGTGCACGGCGTGACCAGGAGCAGCTGATCCAGGTGCTCACGCACCAGGGACACCGCCTCAGCATCGCGCCCGACATCGACGATCACCGTGTCGAAGACCCGCCGGGCCGAGCGCACCACCGGCTCGAGCATGCGCCGCCGCACCTCAATGCCGGGCGCGCCGCTGAGCACATGGAACCCGTCGTGGATCGGCAGTGCGGCGGCCAACTGTGGGGAGGCAAGCTCTCCCTCCAGCGCCGCGAGCTCCGCCCATCCGAGCGCTTCGCCGAGCTCGGCCTCCCCGCCGCCGCGGTGCAGCGACCTGACGCGTCGGTTTCGGCCACCGGACCGGTCCTCGGCCCCGCCCAGCAGCCCGGCGAGACCAGCCCCGGGGGCCGGATCGGCATCGACGAGCAGCACCGAGGCTCCTCTCACCGCCTGTTCAGCGGCGAGCAGGTACGCCACTGTGCTCGCTCCCACGCCTCCGAACACACCGGTCACCGCCAGCACCCGTCCGGGGTTCCGATCCAGCACCCGCGCGCCCAGGTGTCTGGCCAGCCAGGCCTCCCCCGCCGGCAGCGGGACAGGCTGCAGCCCTGGGTGTTCCGCCGCGAACTTCCACAGCTGCTGCTCCTCACCCGGGCTCTGGCTCCGGCTCTGGCTCTGAGCCTCTCCGGTGATTCCCAGCAGCAGCGTTCCCCGTGCCAGTCGTGAGAGCGGCGGCAGGCGGTCGGTCCCACACATCAGCACTGCCCATTCCCTCGGCACCACTGCCTCCCAATCTGGGCGGGACTCAAGCGCGGCCCCTACGGTGGCGGCGATCAGCGCCACGTCGTCGCGCAGCGCTCGATCCTCGGTGACCAGCAGCAGGCGAGGTGCGACGTCCATGGCCCCACCCTGACGGGTTCGGCATCGGCGGTGCGCGGGTGCGGCAGCGCTGTGGGCAGCGGCTCTGACTCGCGCAGTTCTTCCCGGGGTGGGGAAAACCCTGGGGCACTCGGCAAGGCTGCGCTGTAGCCGGCACCCGGCCCTGCGCCCGGACCTCGATCCGCTCCTAGACTGGGCAGATGAGCACTGATCCCGCCGCCCTGCCTGAGTATCCCGACGCTGAGCTGCGCCGGGTCCTGTGCGTCGTGGCGCACCCAGACGACATGGAGTACGGCGGTTCGGCCGCCGTCGCCCGCTGGACCGCCCAGGGCGCCGAAGTCTCCTATCTGCTGCTCACCGCGGGGGAGGCCGGGATGCGCAGCCGGGATCCCGAGGAGGCCGCCGCGATCCGTGCCGAGGAGCAGCGCCGGGCCTGCGAGCTGGTGGGGGTCACAGACCTGGTGATCCTGGATCTGCCCGACGGCACGCTTGAGGCCTCGCTGGACGCCCGGCGGCAGATCGCCCGACGCATCCGGCAACTGCGCCCCGAGGTCGTGCTGACCCAGACCTGGGCGCTGGAGGTCGGTTGGGGGCTGAACCACGCGGATCACCGCGCCGCTGGACTGGCCACCCTGGATGCGATCCGCGACGCGGACAACCCCTGGGTGTTCCGTGAACTCCTGGAGCAGGAACGGCTTGAGCCCTGGGCGGTGCGCGAGCTGCTGGTGTTCGGGGCCGCGCCGACCCATGTGGTCGATATCAGCGGGGAGCCGCTGCAGCGGGGGCTCGCCTCGCTGGAGGCGCACGAGCAGTATCTGGCTGAGCTGGGCTGCGCCACCGAGACCCGGGAGATGCTCGAGTCCATGGCCGCGCAGCAGGCCGAGGACCTGCCCGGGGTGGACCACGCCCTGGGCGTGGCCGTGCACCGCATGGGCTGACGCGCGCCGCAGGGCTCAAGCCACGAACCTAGAGACCCGGCAGGTACTCCTGCGGGTCCACGCTGCGACCGGGGTCCCAGGGCTCTTCCCAGCCCAGCCGATTGAGCACCCGATCCACCAGGATGCCGGTGAAGCCCCAGATCAGCGTGCCCTCCACGAGGAAGGCCGGGGCCTTGAAGACCGTGCCTGCCCGATGCAGGGCCGTGGTGCGGCGGTTCTCCGGTCGGATCAGCGCCTGCAGGCTCACGGTGAGCACCCGTTCCACCTCACCGGACTGCGGTCGCAGGACCCCGGTGTGTCCGGCCATGCCGATCACCGGCGTGACCATGAACCCGCTGATCGGCACCGGGGCTGGGGGCAGGGCGCCGAGCACCCGGACCCGGGCGGGGTCGAGCCCGACCTCTTCCTGAGCCTCGCGCAGCGCCGCGGCCGTCGGATCGCGATCGAACTTCTCCTGGGCGCCGCCGGGGAAGGAGATCTGACCGGGGTGCTTCTTCAGCCCTGGGGAGCGCTCGGTCAGCAGCAGATGCGCCTCGTCGTCCTCAGGAGTGGGGGCGCAGAAGAGCATCAGCACTGCCGCCTGCCGGGCGTCCTGCATACCGGCCGGGGTGCTCCGGGGCGCCGTGGTGGCCGGACGCTGGTTCCACCATCCACCGGAGCCCGAGGACTCCGGATGCGCCAGGACGTAGTCGCGTCCCTGCTGCAGCAGGGCCTCGAGCCGAGTCGGGACCGTGGCGCCGGTCAGCGAGAACCCCCCGGGCGCGGCCATGTCAGGCGTCTTTGAACCCTGCGGGGCGGTCTCGGCGTCACGCACTGAGCGGGTATCCCTGGGTGCGCAGCTCCCGGCGGGTGTGCCCGGCCTGCATCTTGGCCAGCAGCTCCTCACGTCCTGGCGCCAGCTCGTACTTCAACAGCGTGGCGGCAGTCTCGGGGTCAACCTCTCCGGCCCCGAAGGAGGGGCACAGCGAGGCGATCGGACAGGCACCGCAGGCCGGTCGTCGGGAGTGGCAGATCCGACGACCGTGGAAGACCAGTCGGTGGGACAGATCGGTCCAGTCCCGCCGCTCGAAGAGCTCCGCCACCTCCTGCTCGACCTTCACCGGATCCTGCTGCTGGGTCATTCCCAGCCTGCGGGCCAGCCGGCCGAAGTGGGTGTCCACGGTGAGCCCGGGCTTGCCGAAGGCATCTCCGAGCACCACAAAAGCGGTCTTGCGGCCCACCCCGGGCAGCTTGACCAGCGCGTCCAGGGAACCCGGCACCTCGCCGTCGTGCTCGCTGACAAGCGCATTCGAGAGCCCCAGCAGCGAACGGGTCTTGGCGCGATAGAAGCCGGTGGATCGGATCACCTCGGCCAGCTCCTCCTCCGGGGCGTGGGCCATGGCATGCGCGTCCGGCCAGCGCCGGAACAGCTCAGGAGTGATCGCATTGACCCGGACGTCGGTGGTCTGCGCGGAGAGCACCGTGGCGATCAGCAGCTCGAAGGCGTTGCTGAAGTCCAGCTCGGCCACGGCGTAGGAGTAGACCTCCCCCAGGACGCGATTGATCCGGCGCACGCGGCGCTTCTTTCCCAGCAGGGTCTCTTGACTCATCGAGACCATTCTACGAAAGCCGAAGAGGGGTGTCCGCTATGTGATATCCGCCTCAGACCCACGGCGGCAAAGGATGTATTGTGAGCGGCAACACAGGAGTATCCAAGGAGGAGCCACATGACCCCGAATCCCCAGCAAGAGAACAAACTGGACTCGATGCAGAAGTCGGGTCAGGTCTTCCCCCCGAGCGAGACCTTCGCCAAGAACGCCGTGGCCACGCAGGACCGGTACGACAAGGCCGCCGAGGATCGCCTCGGCTACTGGGCCAATCAGGCCCGCTCCGTGCTGAGCTGGGACAAAGACTTCACCGAGGTGCTCGACTGGTCCGAGGCCCCGGTGGCCAAATGGTTCGTCGGCGGCGAGGTGAACGCGGCCTACAACGCAGTGGACCGCCACGTCGAGGCCGGCAACGGAAGCCGCGTCGCGCTGCACTTCGAGGGTGAGCCCGGCGACTCACGCAGCATCACCTACCAGGAGCTGGCCGACGACGTCGCGCGCGCCTCCAACGCCTTCGAGTCCCTCGGCCTCACCAAGGGTGACCGGGTGGCCATCTACATGCCGATGATCCCCGAGACCATCGTGACCATGCTGGCCTGCGCCCGCATCGGCGCGATCCACTCCGTGGTCTTCGGCGGGTTCTCCTCCGACGCGCTGCGCTCCCGCGTGGATGACGCCGAGGCGAAGCTGGTGGTCACCGCTGACGGCTCCTATCGCCGCGGCAAGCCCTCCACGCTGAAGCCAGCCGTGGACGACGCGCTCGCGGAGCCCGGGCACACCGTGGAGCACGTGATCGTGGTCAAGCGCAACGGCGAAGAGGTCGCCTTCAACGAGGACCTCGACGTCTGGTGGCACGACGTCGTGCCGCAGCAGTCCACCGAGCACAGCTACGTGGCCCACGATTCCGAGCACCCGCTGTTCATCCTCTACACCTCCGGCACCACCGGGAAGCCCAAGGGCATCCTGCACACCACCGGCGGCTACCTGACCCAGACCGCAGTGACCCACCGGGACACCTTCGACCTGCACCCGGAGACCGACGTCTACTGGTGCACCGCCGACGTCGGCTGGGTGACCGGGCACTCCTACATCGTCTACGGTCCGCTGGTCAACGGCGCCACCCAGGTCATCTATGAGGGCACCCCGGACACCCCGCATAAGGGACGGCTCTGGGAGATCGTGCAGAAATACGGGGTGACGCAGTTCTACACCGCGCCGACGCTGATCCGCACGTGCATGAAGTGGGGCCGGGAGATCCCGGACCAGTTCGACCTCTCGACCCTTCGAGTGCTGGGCACCGTGGGCGAGGCGATCAACCCCGAGGCCTGGCTGTGGTTCCGCGACGTGATCGGTGCCAACAACGGCGTGGGCAAGGCTCCCAAGGAGGAGCCGGCGCCGATCGTGGACACCTGGTGGCAGACCGAGACCGGCGCCCACATGATCGCGCCGCTGCCCGGCGTGACCGCGACCAAGCCAGGCTCCGCGCAGACCGCGGTGCCCGGCATCTCCATCGGCATCGTCGATGAGATGGGCACCCCGCTGGAGAAGGGCGAGGCCGGCCTGCTGGTCATCAAGGAGCCCTGGCCCGCCATGCTGCGCGGGATCTGGAAGAACCCGGAGCGTTACCAGGAGACCTACTGGTCCCGCTTCGGGGATGTCTACTTCGCCGGAGACGGCGCGCGCACCGATGAGGACGGCGACGTCTGGCTCATGGGACGCGTGGATGACGTCATGAACGTCTCCGGGCACCGACTCTCCACCACCGAGATCGAATCGGCGCTGGTCTCACACCCGGCGGTGGCGGAGGCCGCCGTCGTCGGAGCCAAGGACGCGACCACCGGCGAGGCCGTGGTGGCGTTCGTGATCCTGCGCGGCGATTCCGAGGGCGGCGACAAGGAGCAGATGGAGCAGGATCTTCGCGCTCATGTGGGCAAGGAGATCGGCCCGATCGCCAAGCCGCGCAACGTGCTGGTGGTCCCGGAGCTGCCGAAGACCCGCTCCGGGAAGATCATGCGGCGGCTGCTCAAGGATGTGGCCGAGGGTCGCGAGGCCGGAGATGCCTCCACGCTGGCCGATCCCACGGTGATGCTGCAGATCGCGGAGGACATGCGCGCCAAGCACGGCGCCTCCTAGCAGCACCCCCCCCCCCGCTGTTGAGGGGCGGATTTTCCGGGCATCTTGCCCCCTTTGAGGGGTGGAATACCCGGAGAATCCGCCCCTCAGTGCGTGGTGGGGGTCTCAGCGTGGCCGGTAAGGTGTGAATATGCCCACTGAGACTCCGCGCCTGCTGATCATCAACGGACCCAACCTGAACCTGTTGGGGACCCGGGAGCCCGGAATCTACGGCTCATCCACGCTCGCCGACATCGAAGCCCTGTGCCGCGAGTCCGCCGCCGCACTCGGCTTCGAGGCCGAGCTGCTGCAGTCCAACCATGAGGGCACCCTCATCGATGCGATCCAGGCCGCGAGGCAGAACGCCTCGGGCATCGTGATCAACCCGGCGGCCTATACCCACACCTCGGTGGCGATCGCCGATGCGCTGCGCGCGGTGAACCTGCCGGTGGTGGAGGTGCACCTCTCCAACGTCCACGCCCGCGAGGAGTTCCGCCGGCACTCCTACGTCTCCCCCGCCGCGGCGGCGGTGATCGCCGGCGCAGGGCTCAACGGCTACCGCTACGCCATCGACCACCTGGCCACGCTGCTGCGCGAAGACTGAGCTGCCGCGCGCGGACTGAGCCGCTCAGGCACCCATGGAGCTGCGCCACGCCGCGTCGAGCTTGGCGTAGTAGCCGCCCTGCGCCGCGAGCTCGTCTGGCGCTCCGTCCTCCACCACCCGGCCGTCGTCGATGACCAGGACCCGGTCCGCGATCGCCACGGTGGAGAGCCGGTGCGCGATGATCAGCGCGGTGCGGTTGCCCAGCAGCCGCTCCAGCCCCTGCTGCACCAGCGCCTCGCTGGGCAGATCCAGCGAGGAGGTCGCCTCATCGAGGATCAGCACCGCAGGGTCCGCCAGGAACGCCCGGGCGAAGGAGATCAGCTGCCGCTGGCCGGCCGAGAGCCTGCCGCCGCGCTTGTTGACATCGGTGTCGTAGCCCTCCGGCAGCTCAAGGATCAGGTCGTGACAGCCCACGGCCTTGGCCGCGGCGATGATCTCTGAATCGGAGGCCTCCGGCCGGCCCAGTGCGATGTTGCCTCGGATGGTCCCGGAGAACAGGAACGCCTCCTGGGTCACCATGGCCACGTGGCGATGGTGATCTTTCGTCGCGAGATCCCGCAGGTCCACGCCGTCGAGGCGCACCGCACCGCTGCTCACGTCGTAGAAGCGCGCCAGCAGCTTCGCCAGGGTGGACTTCCCGGCGCCGGTGCGTCCCACGACGGCCACGGTCTGACCTGCTGGGATGTGCAGGTCAAGGGCGTGGAGCACCACCGGGCCGTCCTCGGCGTAGCGGAACGAGGCCTGGGTGAACTCCAGCTCGCCACGGGCCTCGCTCAGGTGCCGCGGGTGGCGGGCCTCGGTGACGGTGGGGCTCTCCTCCAGCAGCCCGGAGACCTTCTCCAGTGCCGCGGTGGCCGACTGCAGGGAGTTGTAGAACATCGCGATCATGTCCAGCGGCTGGAAGACCCGCTTGGTCGCCAGCACCAGGGCCACCAGCACGCCGATGCCGAGATCACCCTCGATCACCCGGTAGCCGCCCCAGAGCAGGACCACGGTGACCGTGATGTTGCCGATGAGCATCAGCGAGGGCTGAAGCACCCCGAAGAGGGAGATCGAGCGGATCATGTCCTCGCGGTAGTCTGCCGCCAGGCGTCGGTACTGCCGGGATCGGGAGTCCTCTCGGCGGAAGGCCTGCACGGCGCGGATGCCGGTCATGGATTCCACGAAGTGCACGATCATCTTCGCCGAGGAGACCCTGGTGCGCCGGTAGGCGACCTCAGAGTTGCGCTGGTACCAGCGGCCCAGCACCGCGATCGGGACCAGCGCGGCGACCAGGACGAGCCCGGAGTGCCAGTCCATGATCCAGATGGTCACGCCGGTGAAGAACATGAACATCACACCCTGGACCAGCGAGTTGATCCCGCCGTCCAGCAGCTCACGCAGCGACTCCAGGTCCGAGGTCTGCCGGGAGATCACCTTCCCCGAGGTGTAGTCCTCATGGAAGTCCAGGCTCAGCGCCTGAGTCTTGCGGAACACCTCTCCGCGCAGGGTGAAGAGCATCTGCTGCGAGGCCTCGGCGGTCATCCGGGTGTAGTGGAAGATCAGCACCCCCGCGGTCACCGCGCAGGCGATGTAGGTCAGGCCGGGGAGCCACATGCCCGAACTCTGCCCCTCGACCATCCGGGGCAGCCCCCAGTCGATGGCCCAGGCGACGATCAGCGGGATCGAGGCCTGCGCGGCCTGCGCGATCACCACGAAGATCGCCGTGATCAGCAGTTTGCGCCGCACCCCGACGGAGAGCTGGACCAGCAGCTTCCAGGAACGACGTCGGATGAACCGGCGCTCGTCCTTGTCCAGCTGGATCTGTTCCTCGCCGGCGGTGCCGCGCAGGTGCGCGAAACGATCATCGGCGGTGGACTCGGCCCCGGCGTGGCTGTTCCCGGTGTCGTCGGCCCCAGCATGGGGGGCCCCGGTGTCGGGGGCCCCAGCGTGGGGGGCCTCACCCGCGACGGCGCCGCGGCCTCCGTCCGTTGCTCGGTCGAAAGCCTCACTCATGGCTGAGCACCTCCTCGGCGCTGACGGGGCGCACGCTGGCGCTCATGACCTCGCGGTAGGCGGCGCTGCGCTGGAGCAGCTCCGAGTGGGTGCCGACGTCGCTGATCCGGCCGTGCTCGAGCATCGCCACCCGGTCCGCCATCGCCACGGTAGAGGGTCGGTGCGCGACGATCAGCGTGGTGGTCCGGTTCAGCACCTCACGCAGCCGGTGCGTGACCGCCTCCTCGGTGCGGACATCCAGGGCGGAGAGCGGATCATCGAGCAGCAGCACCGAGGGAGCGGAGGCGATCGCGCGGGCCAGCGCCAGGCGCTGACGCTGACCGCCGGAGAGGCTCAGCCCCTCCTCCCCCACGGGGGTGTCCACGCCCTGGGGCAGGGCGTCGACGAACTCGGCGTCGGCGGTGCTCAGGGAGCGGCGCAGCACCTCGTCGAGCTCATCTGGGGCCGGTGCGGCGTCACGGTCGGGGTCCTGCGGGTCGTCGACGTCGCGCAGGTGGGAGGTGCCCAGCAGCACGTTGGACTTCACCGAGGTGGAGAACAGGACCGGGTCCTCGAACGCGACCCCGACCCGGGAGCGCAGATCCGCCAGACTGAAGTCCTTCACATCCACCCCGTCGATCCGGATCGCACCGCCGGTGGCCTCGTAGAGCCGGGGAATCAGGTTCAGCAGCGTGGAGGTGCCCCCGCCGGTGGCGGAGACCAGCGCCATGGTCTCACCCGGCCGGACCTTCAAGGTGACCCCGTCGATCAGGTCCCGGTCCCCGGCCTTGGTATCGGGGTAGCGGAAATGGACGTCCTCGAGCTCCAGCACGCCGCGCTCCGGAGCCTGCACGGGGGCCTCCGGCGAGGTGATGTCGGTGGCGGTGTCCATCACGTCGGCGTGCCGGTCGATGGCGGTCTTGGCGGTGAAGGTCATGCCCAGCATCATGCCCACGCCCTCGATCGGGCCCTTGAGCACCGCGGCGGTGGCGAAGAACGCGGCCAGCGCGCCGGTGGTCACGCCGGTGGTCTCCTGGTTGGCGACCTGCCACAGCCCGATCAGCAGGCACAGTCCGAGGATCCCCTCGGGCAGGATCACCATGGCCATCAGGAACTTCGCCAGCGTCCGGGCCTTGGAGACCTCGAGGTCGCGCAGCTCGTCGGCCTCCTCGGTGAAGCCCTCCTGGGCGTAGTCCCCGCGGCCGAAGGCCTTGAGCACTCGAATCCCATGCACCGATTCCTCGACCTTGGTGGCCACGTCCCCGGCCTGGTCCTGCGAGGCCCGCGAGTAGTACACGAATTTCTTGCGGAACCGCGGCCCGATGATCATGATCGGCAGCGCGGCGCCGAGGAAGACCACCGCCAGCAGCGGAGAAAGCGTGGCCATCAGGGTGAAGCCCACGAGCAGGCTGACCACCGAGGTGATCAGCATCAACGAGCCGAAGGCGAACCAGCGGCGCAGCAGGTTCAGGTCGGCGATGGCGCGGGACTGCAGCTGCCCGGCTCCCCAGGCGGCGTGGAAGGAGGCGGAGAGGTCCTGGAGCTTGTCGAAGAGCCGGGTGCGCATGGAGGTCTCGGCGTCCGAGGCGGGCGGGATCACGAAGAACCGGCGCAGGTAGACCAGTCCGGCCTCCAGCACGCCCAGCGCGAGAATCACCGCTCCGGCACCCCACACGGCGCTGATCTGGGCGTCGTCATCTAGCAGCGAGTTCACCAGGACCTGAAGGACCTGCGGGATCGAGAGTGCGACGATGCCGGCGCCGATCGCTGCGATCAGGCCCAGGGTCCAGCGGAGCTTGAGGCCCTCGAGATAAGGGCCGAGCCGGGCCAGGGCCTGCCAGAGCGTACGACTGCGCCCGGAGGTCTCGGTGCTCTCAACTCCAGCTACTCGTTGCATCAAGCAACTAACCTATGTCGTTTCGTGCTGAACTTCAATGATCGTGGCCTCCGGCGGACAGAACAGCCGCACCGGGGCTGTTCGAGAGGTTCCGATGCCGGCGGAGACGTGGAGCGGGACGGTCCGGGCGGGCTGCTCCGGATGGCCTGGCACCTGACGTGCCGGGACCTGCACCGAGCTCAGCCCCTTGGCCTGAGGACGCGGCAGGTCGCAGTTGGTGACCAGGGCGCGACCGCCGGGCAGGCAGACCTGTCCGCCGTGGGTGTGCCCGGCGAGGATCAGTTCGGCGCCGCTGCCGGCCAGCGTGTCCAGCGCGGCGGAGACCGGGGCGTGGGCCACACCGATGCGCAGCGGACCAGTGCTGCGTGGATCGACGCTCGAGCTCCGCTCCTGGACCGAGGCGCCGGATGCCGGCCAGCCCTGGAAGTCGTCTCGACCTATGTGCGGATCATCGAGACCGGAGAAGCTCAGGGCCTGTCCGGCCACACTCAGTTCGGCGGTCCGGTTGTTGAGGTTCTTCCATCCGCTGGACTCAAAGGCGCGGAACAGTCGCTGCCAGTCCAGACTCTCGGGCTCCGCATCCAGCTTGGACGGGCCGCGGAAATAGCGCAGCGGGTTCTTCCAGGTGGGCGCGTAGTAGTCGTTGGATCCGCCGACGAAGACTCCCGGGAACCGAAGCAGCGACCCCAACGCCTCGAGCACCTCGCCCACCGCATCGGGGTGCGAGAGATTATCCCCGGTGTTGATCACCAGGTCGGGCTTCAGCTCCGCCAGGGACTGCAGCCAGGCGAACTTCTTGCGCTGGCCCGGGACGTAGTGGATGTCGGAGATGTGCAGGATCCTGAGTCCGGCGCCGGCGCGCAGCGGCACAGGCACATGGCGGACCTGGAAGTCATTGACACCCAGGCCCACCACCTTCAGGGATGCGGTGGCGCTCAGTCGTCGTCTCCGTCGGAATCGTTGTTGCTGCCGCCGCTGTTGCCGCCGCCGTTGTTGTTCCCGCCGCCGTTGCCGCCGCCGTTGTTGTTCCCGCCGCGGTTGTTGTTCGAGCGCTCGTCGTCGGAAGCCTCGTCAGGGTCGGCCTCGGAGCCTTCGCCACCGGGATCGCCACCTTCGGAGACGGTGCCGCCGTCGCGGTAACGCGCCAGATCACGCCGGTCCTCATAGGGCGAGTCATCGGCCTCACGGAAGTCGGAGGTGTCATAGTCGTCGCCCACGGCGGTCATGTACTCCAGCCACATCGGCGCCGCGAGCGTAGATCCGAAGAATTCGTCGTAGCGCTGACCGTTGACCGGAACCCGGTTCTTGTTGTAGCCGTCCAGGACTCGCTCGGTGTTGCCGATCCAGCTCGCGGTGGAGACCCCGGAGGAGTAGCCGACGAACCAGGTCGAGGACGCAAAGTCATTGGTTCCGGTCTTGCCGGCCATCGGGAACGGGGGATCTCCGGCCGCGACGGTACCTTCGGCGATATTGATGGTGGTGTCATTGACCTGCGCCACGACGTCTTCGTCGATGACCTGTTCGCAGTTGGCCTCGGGGACGTCGTACTCGTTGCCGTGGGTGTCGGTGACCTCGAGGATCGCACGCGGCTCACAGTAGTTCCCGTCGTCGGCGAAGGCAGCATAGGCCGCCGCCTGAGTGAGTGGGGATACCCCGTCCGGCCCAAGCACGAATGAGGGGTTGCTGGGGTCAAGTCCCTGGCCATCGCGTGCCGTGCGGACGCCCAGCCGGTCAGTGACATCGGTGATCGCGCACAGGTCCATTTCAGTTGACGTGGCCAGCGTCGCGGTGTTGACGGAGAAGTAGACACCGTAGTCGATGGTCATCCGACGGTTGGAGTTGTCCTCCACGTTGCTGACGTCCCAGACGTTGTCCGCCGTGGTGTATCCACGCTCCAGGCAGCTGGCTTCCCAGCGCTCGGTGTCGGCCCACTCGTCCACGGAGGCGTCGACGACGTCGTCGGTCTCGCCACCCTCTTCGATCCAGGCGGCCACGACGAAGGGCTTCAGCGAGGACCCGGCCTGGAAGCCGCCGCCGCCGCCGGCGTCGGCACCGACGTTGTAGTTCAGCGTGGTGCGTCCCTGTTGCGTGGTGTCGGGATCGAAGACCCGGTTCTGCGCCATGGAGAGGATATTTCCGGTGCCTGGCTCCACCGAGGTCAGGGTCGCCGCGGCCTCTGATTCGTCGGTCACCGGAACAGCGGCTTCAACCTGGTCCTGGGCCGCGGTCTGAGCGTCGGGGTCGAGGGTGGTCGTGATGCGCAGACCGCCGCGGTCGAGCAGTTCTTCCCGCGCCGCCTCGTCGGGGCCGAAGGTGTCGCTGGCGAGGATCTCGCGGCGCACGTAGTCACAGAAGTAAGGAGCCATCGTGGCAGAGACGCAGCCGACCTCCTCGCGGTTGATCTCCAGCCCAAGGCCCGAGCCGACCGCCTCGTCGTACTCCTCCTGGGTGATGACCTCTTCGTCCAGCATCGAACCGAGCACGATGTCCCGGCGAGCCTGGGACGCCTCTGGGTTGACCTCGGGGTTGTAGCCGTTGGGCGACTGCACCATTCCGGCCAGGACTGCGGCCTGGGCCACGTTGAGCTCCGAGGCCGGGATGCCCCAATAATACTGCGCGGCCGCCTCGACGCCGTAGGTGCGGCCCCCGAGCAGCACGATGTTCAGGTAGCCCGCGAGGATCTCGTCCTTGGTCATCTCCTGCTCGACGGCGACGGCGAGCTTCATCTCGCGCAGCTTGTCGGCGTAGGTCTTCTCCCCGGTGCCGGAGATCGTCAGGCGGCCCTCACCGGTGATCACCACGGCGTTGATCAACATGTTGTTCACATACTGCTGGGTGATCGTGGAGGCACCCTGCTGGGAGTCCGAGGTGGCGTTGTGCACCAGCGCCCGGGACAGGCCGCGGGGATCGACGCCGCCGTGCTCGTAGAAGCGCTCGTCCTCGATGGCGATGATGGCGTCGATCATCTCCTGGGAGATATCCTCCAGCGCCACCGGCTGCCGGTTCTCGGCATAGAAGGTCGCCAGCTCGGTGCCGTCGGAGGCGTAGATGTGCGAGGGCACGCTCAGCGGTTCCTCTGCCAGCTCGGCAGGGATGTCCTCGAGGATGTCCGTGCCGGCGGCCGCGGCAGCCCCGCCAGAGGCCGCCAGCGGGAAGATCAGCCCTGCTGCCAGCAGGCCGCAGAGAGCGCTCACGCCCAGGAAGGACATGATCTTGCCGACCGTGGTGGCAGTATCAAACAGGGGAGATTTACGCGACGCCATGGGCTTCATCCTACCGGCAAGCTCCAAGCCGCTGCGGGAGGTGACGTCACCCGGACCCGGGCGCGGATCTGGACGCGGATCGCGACGGATCTGGACGGACGCTTCTTGGTCGCGGCAGGCGTCCGTTAGTCTGAGAATATGAGTGCATCTGAGACCCAATGGGAATACGCGACGATTCCGCTGATCATCCACAACACCAAGGGCATCCTTGACCAGTGGGGCGAGGACGGCTGGGAGCTGGTCACCGTGCTGCCCGGCCCGGAGGGCAACGCCCCCGTCGCCTACCTCAAGCGCCCGCGGAACTGAGTCAGACACATGGCTGAGCAGATCTCCGCTGTTGAAGCGCGCCTGGCCGAGCTCGGCCTGAGCGTTCCCGATGTCGTTCCCCCGGTGGCCTCCTATCAGCCGGCGGTCATCGCCGACGGCGTCGTCTATGTCTCCGGCCAGCTGCCCTTCGTCGATGGCGCGCTGCCGATGACCGGCAAGGTCGGCGCCGAGGTGACGCAGGAGCAGGCCTACGAGCTCGCGCGGCAGTGCGCGCTCAACTGCATCGGCGCGCTGAAGGCGGCCGTGGGTGATCTCGACCGGATCACCCGGATCGCCAAGGTGGGCGGCTTCGTCGCCTCGGCGCCGAGCTTCACCGGTCAGCCCAAGGTGCTCAACGGCGCCTCGGAGCTGCTCGGCGCGGCCTTCGGCGAGGCAGGACAGCACGCGCGCAGCGCCGTCGGCGTGACGGTGCTGCCGCTGGACACCCCGGTGGAAGTCGACCTCATCGCCCATGTCCGCTGAGGCACCCCAGGTCCTGACCCAGGATCCGCGGTGGCAGGAGCAGGAGCGCGCCTGGGCGCAGGTCGGCTTCGCCCCGGTGATCATCGGCGGCGACGCCGGCGCCTATGGCGCGGCCCGGGCCTTCCATGAGGCCTATGGCATCACCTCACTGGTGCTCTCGAAGCACCAGATGTGGATGATCAAGCATTCGAAGATCATCACCCATCTTGAGATCGAGAACGGCACGGTGATGGAGCATGTGCGCACCGGGCTGAACCTCGCCCCGATCCGGCGACTGCGGGATCAGTGCATCCCGATCCTGCTGCTGGGCGCCATCGACTCCACGGTGCAGGCGATCATCGAGCTGCGCGAGACCCACCCGGAGGACCTGGGCGAGGACGTCGTCGTCCCCTATGTCGACCGGGCTCGGTTCGACGCCGCGACCGTGAAGGACAACTTCACCGCGCTGGCCGAGAAGCTCGGCGTGGACCATCCGGTCACCCGGGTGGTGGACTTCGACGCCGATCTGGACACCCAGCTCCCGCTGGAGCTCAGCTTCCCGGTCTGGGCGAAGCCAGCCGATGTGACCGCCTGGTACTGGACCGAGTTCGAGGGCAAGCACAAGGTCCACCGGGTGCAGACCCCGGAGGAGCTCGCCGAGCTCTTCGGCAAGGTCCATGCCGCCGGATACCGGGCCAGCTTCGTGGTGCAGGAGGAGGTTCCCGGCGACGACCAGAACATGCGGGTGCTGACCTGCTATGCCGATCAGAACTCGAGAATCCGGTTCGCCTCCTGGGGCGAGACCGTGGTGGAGGATCACTCCCCCGCCGCGCTGGGCAACCCCTCGGTGATCCTCACGACGAAGAACTCAGAAGCCGTGGATCAGGCACAGAAGCTGCTCACCGAGCTGGACTGGGTGGGCTACGCGAACTTCGACCTGAAGTACGATCCGCGCGACGGCAAGACCAAGTTCTTCGAGCTCAACCCGCGTCTGGGCCGCTCGAGCTACTACATCACCGGGGCCGGCAACAACCCGGTGGAGTACTACGTGCGGGACTTCATCCGCGGTGAGCTCTCCGCCGACGGCGATACGACCCGCGTGGAGGACCAGGCCGAGACGGTCTACACCGTGCTGCCGGGCTGGCTGGCCAGCCGCTACGTCTCGGACCCGGAACGACGACGCCGGATCGCCCGAATCCTCCGCTCTGGCGGCAGGCGGAACCCGTTCTTCTATGCGGCGGACCGCAGCCCGCGCCGCGTGGCGCTGCTGCTGGCCGCGCAGGCCTCGCTGGTGCGCAAGTTCCTGCGGTTCTATCCGCCCTCGCGGGTCACCGGGGAATAGCCCCCGGGCCCACCGCAGACACCGTCAGATACAGCCAGACACAGCTCGATACAGCCAGATACAGAAGGAGCGCCCGGCATAGTGCCGGGCGCTCCTTCTGTGTCTTCAGCCAGCTATGTCTGGGCTCGACGCTGGGTGAGACCAGCGGGCTCAGTTCAGCGCGAGCGCTGGCGGATCCGCTGGATGTCCAGGATCACCACGGCGCGCGCCTCCAGGCGCAGCCAGCCGCGCTGGACGAACTCGGCCAGTGCCTTGTTCACGGTCTCGCGGGAGGCACCGACCAGCTGGGCCAGCTCCTCCTGGGTGAGCTCGTGCGCCACCAGCACGCCGTCCGGAGCCGGACGACCGAAGCGGTCGGCCAGGTCCAGCAGCGCCTTGGCCACGCGGCCGGGCACGTCGGAGAAGACGAGGTCCGCGAGGGACTCGTTGGTCCGGGTCAGCCGCTTGGCCAGGGCCTGCAGCAGCTGGACCGAGACCTCGGGGTTGGTGGTGATCACGTTGCGCAGGCTGTCGTGGCGCAGACCGGCGAGTCGAGTCTCGGACACCGCGGTGGCGGTGGCGGTGCGGGGCGCGGGGTTGAACAGCGCCATCTCACCGAAGATCTCACCCGGGCCGAGCACGGCCAGCAGGTTCTCCCGGCCGTCCGGGGTGGTGCGTCCCAGCTTGATCTTCCCGGAGATGATGAAGTAGAGCTGATCCCCCTGGTCACCCTCGTGGAAGACCGATGACCCGCGGGAAAGGTCAACCTCATCGAGCTCTTTGATGAGGGCGCTGAAGACGTCGTCGTCGAGCGTGGCGAACAGCGGTGCGCGGCGCAGTACTTCAAGGTCCATGGGCGATCCGTTCTTCCTGGATGTGTGAGATAACAGAGTCTCGTTGCTTAGAAGTTACCAGTTCGCCTCGACGTGCGGAAACGTTCAGCAAGCGGCTAAGGATTCTATGTCATTCTTTGGGGACCGATCCGTGCGGCCCGAAGCTCGGCGCAGCGGCCCCGGTGCAGCAGTCCCGAACCGCCGCTCCGAGCCACATCTGTCTGCCGCGATCCTGGGCAAGAGCCAGAGTCACCTGAAACAGCCCGAGCCACCTGAACCATAAGGAGTCCGCCCCCGATGGGAATCACCCTACTCGACGTGATCTTGGTGGTGGTGCTGCTCGGCTTCCTCCTGGCCGGCCTGCGCAAGGGCGTCTGGGCCACCCTGGGCGGGGTCTTCGGCTTCCTGGTCGGCGCCACCGCGGCCTTCTTCGCGGTCCCGCTGGTCTCGTCCTGGGTGCCTGATCCGCTCTGGCGGGTGATCGCGGTGCTCGCCGCCGTCGTCGTGCTGGTGACCGCCGGCCACGGGCTGGGCTCCGCCGCCGGGGCCGAGATCCAGCGGATGTTCAACTCCCGTGCCGTGCGCGGAATCAGCTCGCTGATCGGCGGGCTGGTCAACGTGGTGGTCGCCGTGTTCGTGATCGCGCTGCTGTCCTTCTCCGTCTCGGCCATGGGCTTCCCCGCAGTGAACCAGGCGATGAAGCAGTCCACCGTGCTGAGCACCATCGACTCCGCAGTCCCGGATCAGGCGGAGTCCTGGTTCGCCCAGGTCCGCACCGCGGTGCTGGACTCTGATATTCCGGAGATCGCTCAGCTGGTGCCCGAACCTGCGGAGCTGCCCGAGAACCAGGAGCTCAACGAGGCGGGTCTCGCCTCCGCCGCCTCGGTGGGCCGGATCACCGGAGTCGCCGAACAGTGCGGACAGTCCCAGTCAGGCTCGGGCTTCGCGGTCTCCCCCACCCGAGTGGTGACCAACGCCCATGTCATCGCCGGGGTGGCCGAGCCCGCGGTGGAGATGCCGGATGGTGAGGTGCTCACCGGTCGTGCCGTGCACTTCGATCCGGCCTCCGACCTGGCTCTGATCGCCGTGGACGGGCTGGATGTGGCGCCGCTGCAGATCAGCCAGGGGATCGACGTCGGGGACTCCGGCTACGTGATGGGCTACCCGGCCGGGGGGCCGTTCTCCGCGGGCAGCGCGGTGGTCCAGGCGCGCGACGTCTCACAGGTCAACAACATCTACGGCAGCTCCCCGAACACGCTGGAGATCTTCCAGCTCAGCGCCGATGTCCGGCAGGGCAACTCCGGCGGACCGCTGATCGATCAGTCCGGGGACGTGGCCGGGGTCGTCTTCGCGCGCGCCGTGGAGGGCAGCGACGTCGGCTTCGCGATCACCGCGGACCAGGCCGGGTCGGTGCTGACCGACCCGGACCGCTACTCCGAGACGGTCTCCACCGGACAGTGCACCGACCGCTGAACGCGGCTCGGCGGGTCAGAGGAGCAGCTCGGTCCCGGTGATCCGCTGATAGGCGTCCAGATAACGCTGGCGGGTGGCCTCGGTGACCTGCTGCGGCAGCGCCGGCGGGGCCTGGTTCGAGCTCCGGTCCCATCCGGACTCATCCGAGGTCAGCCAGTCCCGGACGAACTGCTTGTCGAAGGAGGGCTGCGCCGCGCCGGGCTCCCAGCTCTCCGCGGGCCAGAAGCGTGAGGAGTCCGGGGTGAGCACCTCATCGGCCACGGTGAGCGCCCCGCCCGGGTCGAAGCCGAACTCGAGCTTGGTGTCGGCCAGGATCACTCCAGCCTCGCGGCAGATCTCCTCGGCCAAGACGTAGATCCGCAGGGTCGCCTCGCGCAGCTGCCCCGCCACCGGGGCGCCGACGTTCTCGGTGAGCGTCTCGAAGCTGATGTTCTCGTCGTGGTCGCCCTGGGCGGCCTTCGAGGAGGGGGTGAAGATCGGCTCCGGCAGCTTCGAACCGTCGGTGAGGCCCTCGGGCAGCAGAAGCCCGGTCACGGTGCCGTTCTGCCGATACTCGGCGAGCCCGGACCCGGTGAGGTAGCCGCGGGCGATGCATTCGGCCGGGATCATCTGCAGGTCTCGGCAGATCATCGCGCGTCCGGCGACGGCCTCGGGGACCTCCACCGAGACCACATGGTGAGAGATCCCTGCGGCCTCGAGCTGGTCGAACCACCACAGGCTCAGCTGGGTCAGGATGATCCCCTTGTCCGGGATGGGCGTGGAGAGCACGTGGTCATAGGCGCTGATCCGGTCGCTGGCGACCATCAGGACCACGTCCTGTCCGGCCCAGGGCGATCCGGGGGCGGGCCGGTAGAGGTCGCGGACCTTCCCGGAGGACAGGTGCACCCAGCCGGGGAGCTCCTGCTCGGACGCGGCCTCGGCCACCGACCCGGCCTCGGCCACGGACCCGGTCTCGGACCCGGTCTCGACCGGGCGCGCTGGTTCGCGCGTCGTTGACCCGCGGGAGGCGCCGCCGAGCTGGATCTCTCCGGCGAGCGCCTTCGCGGCGATGTCGGTGCGGTGCTGCGCGCCCGTCCAGCTGATCTTCTGCACTCCAGCGTAGGCGCGGTCCACGGCGTCGGCCAGCGACGCCCCGGTCCCGACGACGGCGAGCACTCGCCCGCCGGCCGTGGTCAGCCGGCCCTGCTCATCGACTGCGGTGCCGGCATGCAGCACGGCCACACCCTCGAGGCTCTCGGCCTCCGCGGTGCCGCTGATCAGATCGCCCTTGCGCGGGGACTCCGGGTAGTTCTCGGCGGCCAGCACGACGTCGGCGGCGTAGCCCTGCGCCCACTCCAGGGAGCGCGCCGGGCCGAGCGAGCCGGTGGAGCAGTCCAGCAGCAGCCGACCCAGCGGGGTGGCGAGTCGCTCGAGCACCGCCTGGGTCTCCGGGTCGCCGAAGCGGGCGTTGAACTCGATGACCCGCACGCCGCGGGAGGTGACGGCCAGGCCGCAGTAGAGCACCCCCACGAAGGGGGTCCCGCGGCGAGACATCTCGGCCAGGGTCGGGGCGGCGACGGTGTCCACCACGATCTGCACGAAGTCGCGCTGGACGCCGGCGGCGTCGGTCTCGGTGTAGCCCTCCAACCAGTCCAGCGGGGTGTAGGCGCCCATGCCGCCGGTGTTGGGGCCGGCGTCGTCGTTGAAGATCCGTTTGAAGTCCTGCGCCGGGGACAGCGGCACCAGGTTCACCCCGTCGGAGAGCACGAAGAGCGAGACCTCGGGGCCGTCGAGGAACTCCTCGATCACCACGGAGCCCCCGGCGGCGAAGCAGGCCTCGGCGTGGGCCAGCGCCTCGGCGCGGTCCTCGGTGACCACCACACCCTTGCCGGCGGCGAGACCGTCGTCCTTGATGACGTAGGGCGCGCCGAACCGGTCCACCGCGGAGGCCGCGGCGGCGAGGTCGGTGACATGCACCGCTCCGGCGGTGGGCACCTCGGCGGCGGCCATGATCTCCTTGGCGAAGGCCTTGGAGGCCTCCAGCCGCGCGGCGGCGGCGGAGGGCCCGAAGGCCGGGATCCCGGCGGCCCGGACGGCGTCGGCCACCCCGGCGGCCAGCGGCGCCTCGGGGCCGATGACCACCAGGTCGAAGCCTCCGGTGACCGCGAGCGCGGCCACCTCGGCCCCGTCCTGGGCGTCGAGGCTGTGGCAGCGGACCTGCGCCGCAATGCCGGCATTGCCCGGCGCGGCCTCCACGGTGGTGACTGCTTCATCGCGCAGCAGTGCTCGGACGATGGCGTGCTCGCGGCCTCCCGGGCCGACTACAAGTACCTTCACGTCGCTCAGCCTATCGAACGGCACACGGGCGCAGGTCCGCTCCGGCTGCGTGGGGCCCACACTCCGTAGACTGAGGCCATGACTGATGCGCGCCGCTCACCCGTTGCACCCTCGGTGCCGTCCACCCCCGAAGGCTCCGCCGGAACCCCTGCAGGAACCTCTGCGCTGCAGGGTCTGGAGCCTGCCTCGGTGGCGGAGTCCGCCGAACTGGCCGTGGTGACCCGCGCCGGCGTCGCGGAGTCCCGGCATATCGGCTCCGCGGTGCTGGTCGGGCCCGACGGGGCGGTGCTGGAGTCCATCGGCGCTCCCGAGCGGCTGATGTTCCCGCGCTCCACGCTGAAGCCGTTCCAGGCCATCGCCTCGCTGCGCTCCGGCGCGCTGATCTCCCCGGAAGCGGTGGCCCTGGCCTGCGGGTCCCACGTGGGCTCGCGCAAGCATCAGGAGCTCGCCGCGAGCGTCCTCGCCGCCGAGGGCCTCGACGCCTCGGCGCTGAAGTGCCCGGCGGCCTGGCCCGCCCGCCACCAGGACCTGCGGGTCCACCTGGAGGCCGGCAAGACCGAGACCCCGCTGGCCTTCAACTGCTCCGGCAAACATGCCGCGTTCCTGGCCGCGACCCGCACCAACGGCTGGCGGCTCAACACCTACCTCGAGCGCTCCCACCCGCTGCAGAAGGTGATCATGGAGGTGATCACCGAGTACTGCGGCGAGGTGCCCACCGAGGTCGGGGTCGACGGCTGCGGCGCGCCCGCCCCGGCGCTCTCGCTGACCGGGCTGGCCCGTGGATTCTCCAAGCTCGCCGCCGCCACCTCGCGCCGCGACGCCGAGGTCCACGCGTTCACGGTGAACCAGGCGATGCTGGACTACCCGTGGGCGGTGCATGGCCGCGGGGAGGCCAACACCCTGGTGCTCGAAGAGCTGGGCCTGACCGCGAAGCTCGGCGCCGAGGGCGTCCTGGTGATCGGGGCACCGGACGGGACCGCCGTCGCGGTCAAGGTCCTCGACGGGTCCTCCCGCGCCACGAACCTGGTGGCGCTGAGCATGCTCGCAGCCCGCGGCGTGATCGAGCTCGACGCCCTGGGCCCGGTGCTGCGCAAGATCGTCAAGCCGATCACCGGTGGGCTCGGCGAAGAGCAGGTGGGCAGCATCCGGCTGGCCCCGACGCTGCTCGAACGCCTCTGAACCCCGGTTCCAATCCCGACGCCGCTGCCGCAGGGGTCCCGCGGCACAGGTGCGCTGCACGCCGTTTTTATTCCCCAGCGCGGTCCGGTTTCGCGCAGTGGTGAACAACCCCGCTCAGCGCCCGATCGGCTTGTGCCGCACCGCGCGGAGCCATACCGTCGATGGAGTCCGCCGCGCCGGCGGCCAGGTCACCTATCGACCACTGAAAAGCGAGGCACAGATTCCTATGGCCGACTACAAAGTCACCAACCCAGCCACCGGTGAGGTCGAGGCGGAGTTCGCCACCCTCACCGACGACCAGCTGCGCGAGTCCTTGGACCGCACGGCCGAGACCTTCACGACCTGGTCCAAGTCCGAGCTCTCCGAGCGCGCCAACCTGCTGCGCCGTGCGGCCGACCTCTACGAGGAGCGCAAGGACAAGCTCGCGGAGATCATCACCCGTGAGATGGGCAAGCCGATCAAGCAGGCCCGCTCCGAGCTCGACATCGTCATCTCGATCTTCAACTACTACGCCGATCACGGTGCAGAGTTCCTGAAGGACGAGGAGATCACCGACGCTCCCGACGGACGCGCCTTCATGCAGAGCGAGCCCTTCGGCGTGCTGCTGGGCATCATGCCCTGGAACTTCCCGTACTACCAGGTCGCCCGCTTCGCCGCGCCGAACCTGATGATCGGCAACACGATCCTGCTCAAGCACGCCTCCCAGTGCCCCGAGTCCGCAGCGGCCATCGAGCAGATCTTCCACGATGCCGGCTTCCCGGAGAACGCCTACACCAACGTGTACGTCTCCAGCCAGCAGATCGCGGAGATCGTCATCCCGGACCCGCGCGTCCAGGGCGTCTCGCTGACCGGCTCCGAGCGGGCCGGCACCAAGGTCGCCGCCACCGCGGGTGAGAACCTCAAGAAGGTCGTCCTCGAGCTCGGCGGCAATGATCCGCTGCTCGTGCTCGACCGCGAGATCCTTCCCCAGGCAGTCAAGGGCGCGGTCTCCGGCCGGATGGCCAACGCCGGGCAGGCCTGCAACGCCGCCAAGCGCGTGATCGTGCTCGAGGAGTTCTATGACGAGTTCATGGAGCAGTTCCGCGACTCGCTCGGCAAGATCGAGCTGCGCGATCCGATGTCGGAAGACTCCTTCGTCGGTCCGATGTCCTCGGTCTCGGCGGCTGAGGATCTGCACGAGCAGGTCCAGGACACCGTGAAGCAGGGCGCGACCCTGCACATGGGCGGCGACTTCGATGAGCGCGGCGGCGCCTGGTACCAGCCGACGCTGCTGACCGACATCACCCCCGAGATGCGCGCCTACGGCGAGGAGCTCTTCGGACCCGTGGCCATGGTCTATAAGGTCGCGAACGAGGAAGAAGCCGTGCGGCTGGCCAACGACACCCAGTACGGCCTCTCCGCCTCGGTCTACTCCACAGACGAAGCGCGTGCCCAGCGCGTGGGCGAGCAGATCCAGACCGGCATGGTCTTCGTGAACCAGCCCCCAGGCACCTCCGCCGAGCTGCCCTTCGGCGGGGTGAAGCGCTCCGGCGTGGGCCGCGAGCTGGGCCCCTACGGCATGGCCGAGTTCGTCAACAAGCGTCTGGTCAAGATCGCCGGATGATGAGCCGCTGAGCATGGCACGACGTCGCATCAGCGTCGAAGACGGCAGGGCCGCGGTCCGCGCGTGGGAGTCAGGAGACTCCGAGCGCCGGACCGTGGCCACTGCCGTGCGGTACTGCCTCGAGGAGCTCGCCGAGCTGGCCCCGGGGAACTCCGTGGAGGTCCGGGTCCCGCCCTTCGGGGTGACCCAGTGCATCGAGGGACCCAACCACTCCCGGGGCACCCCGCCCAACGTGGTCGAACTCGCCCCGCAGGACTGGCTGGAGCTCGCCACCGGGGCCACCGGCTGGTCCAGCGCCAGCGCCGCCGGGCGAATCTCCGCCTCCGGCACCCGCGCGGACCTCTCGGCGCTGCTGCCGCTGTTGCCGCCCCGCCGGTGAACCCTCTCCGGCCCCGCCGCTGCCACCCATCATCCCGGTCTCCAGCTCGCAGGTGCCCGGCACCCAGGCTGGGCCGGTAGCATGGGGGATATGTCTTCACGCGAGCAGCCCGGCGAGTCGGAGCCTCGGCAGGTGACCGTTCGTCCCACTCCCAGACTGAGCCCCTTCCTCATCGCAGGTGTGCTCGCGGCCGTGCTGGCCGCCGTCGTCGTGGTGCTGGTCACCGGACCGGCGGATGACTACTCGTTCGGCGGTTCGCTGGGATATCTCACCGTCGCCTTCGCCATGCCCGGCCTCGCCTTGGGCGCCGTGACCTGGCTGTTCATCGACTGGCGCTCGCGGAAGCGCACCCGCACTTATGACCTGCAGAAGCTCGACTCTGCAGAGAGGACTCCTGCGCATGACCCGGAATGATGGTCGGCTGAACTTCAATCTCCTCGACGAGGACCCGCTGCCGCAGGACGAATGCGGCGTCTTCGGCGTCTGGGCGCCCGGGGAGGAAGTCTCCAAACTGGCCTACTACGGGCTCTACGCGCTGCAGCACCGCGGCCAGGAGTCAGCCGGGATCGCCGCCTCCGACGGCAACAGCATCCGGGTCTATAAGGACCTCGGCCTGGTCTCCCAGGTCTTCGACGAGTCCACGCTGAACTCGCTGACCGGGCACATCGCCGTCGGGCACTGCCGTTACTCCACCACCGGGGCCAGCCAGTGGTCCAACGCCCAGCCCACTCTCGGGGACACCCCGCACGGCACCGTGGCACTGGGCCACAACGGCAACCTGACGAACTCCGCAGACCTGCGCGACCGGATCATCGAACGCCACGGACGCGCCGACTTCGGCGAGCTCAACCAGGGCAACACCACCGACACCGCGCTGGTGACGGCGCTGCTGAAGGAACAGCCCGGAGACAGCCTCGAAGCTCAGGCGATGGCGCTGCTGCCCACCCTGGAGGGCGCGTTCTGCCTGGTGTTCATGAATGAGAACACGCTCTACGCCGCCCGGGATCCGCACGGTGTGCGCCCGCTGGTGCTGGGACGCCTCGCCAGCGGCTGGGTGGTCGCCTCGGAGCAGTCGGCGCTGGCCACCGTGGGCGCCTCGGTGATCCGCGAGATCGAGCCCGGCGAGCTGATCGCCATCGACTCCGACGGCGTGCGCTCGCACCGCTTCGCCGCCGCCACCCCCTCGCGCTGCGTCTTCGAATACGTCTACCTGGCCCGCCCGGACGCCAACATCAACGGCCGCTCGGTCTATGAGTCCCGGGTCGAGATGGGCCGCCAGCTGGCCCGCGAGGACACCCACGACGCCGACATCGTGATCCCGGTCCCAGAATCCGGAACCCCGGCGGCGGTGGGCTACGCCGAGGCCTCCGGGCTGCCGTTCGCGCAGGGGTTCATCAAGAACGCCTACGTCGGTCGGACCTTCATCGAGCCCTCGCAGACCCTGCGCCAGCTCGGGATCCGGCTCAAGCTCAACGTCCAGGACCATGTGGTCCGCGGCAAGCGCGTGGTGGTCGTGGATGACTCGATCGTGCGCGGCAACACCCAGCGTGCGATCGTGCGGATGCTCAAGGAGGCCGGCGCGGCCGAGATCCATGTGAAGATCTCCTCCCCGCCGGTGAAATGGCCCTGCTTCTACGGCATCGACTTCGCCTCCAGGGCCGAGCTGATCGCCAACGGCGCCACCATGGACGAGATCACCCAGGCGGTGGGGGCCGACTCGCTGGCCTACATCTCCGAGGACGGGATGATCGCCGCCACGAAGCAGCCCCGCTCCACCCTGTGCACCGCCTGCTTCTCCGGGGTCTACCCGATCAAGCTGCCGCCGGAGAGCCGCCGCGGGAAGATGCTGCTGGAGACGCCCTCGGCCACAGACGCCGGTTCCACACAGAACCCTGGCGGCGGCTGCGACCCAGGACCCGATGCCGAATTCGAAATCGACGAGATCCCCCTCGCGGAGGCCAAGAAGTGACTTCTGAGAACACCAGCGCCGAGACCGGATCCGGCGCTCCGATCACCTATGCCTCCGCCGGAGTCGACGTCGAGGCCGGTGACCGCGCCGTGGAGCTGATGAAGGCCCATATCGAGGCCACGCACACCCCGGCGGTGCTCGGCGGCGTGGGCGGCTTCGCCGGGCTCTACGACGCCTCCGAGCTCAAACGGCTGCCTCGGCCGCTGCTGGCCACCTCCACCGACGGGGTCGGCACCAAGGTGGCCATCGCCCAGGCGATGGACATCCACGACACCATCGGCTTCGACCTGGTGGGCATGGTGGTCGATGACATCGTGGTCATGGGCGCGAAGCCGCTGTTCATGACCGACTACATCGCCACCGGCAAGGTGGAGCCCGCCCGGATCGCCGCGGTGGTCTCCGGGATCGCCAAGGCCGCCGCCGAGACCGGCACCGCGCTGATCGGCGGGGAGACCGCCGAGCACCCCGGGCTGCTGGCCGAAGATGAGTACGACGTCGCGGGCGCAGCCACCGGCGTCGTGGACGCCTCCGCCGTGCTGGGCCCGGAGCGGGTCCGCGCCGGAGACGTGATCATCGGCATGGCCTCCTCCGGCATCCACTCCAACGGCTACTCGTTG
Organism: Nesterenkonia sp. E16_10; assembly: GCF_017347085.1. Taxonomy (GTDB): domain Bacteria; phylum Actinomycetota; class Actinomycetes; order Actinomycetales; family Micrococcaceae; genus Nesterenkonia. Next base: position 6,907 of record NZ_JADPSA010000051.1, on the reverse strand, counting down.
GTCCGCCGCGTGGTCTCCTCCGCAGGCTGGGGCTACGAGCGCGAGGTCGAGGAGTTCGGCCGCACGCTGGGCCAGGAGCTGCTGGAACCCACCCGGCTCTACACCACCCCCTGCCTGGACCTGGTCACCGCGCTCAACGGCGACCCGGCCGAGGGAAAGATCTCCCCCGAGGCCCCGGTGCGCGGGTTCAGCCACGTCACCGGCGGTGGGCTCGCCGCGAACCTGGCGCGCGTGCTGCCCGCCGGGCTGATGGCCACCGTGGACCGTTCCACCTGGTCCTGGCCTGCCGTGTTCTCACTGATCGCCCGACTGGGCTCGGTCCCGCAGGCCGATCTGGAGCGCACGCTGAACCTCGGCGTGGGCATGGTCGCGGTGGTCTCGGCAGAGAAGGCCGAGGACGCCGTGGCTCACCTCAACGCCTCGGGCCAGACCGCCTGGGTGATGGGCGAGGTCAGCGCCTACCGCCCCGAGGAGTCCCGCGTGGCCGACGCCGGCCTGGACTTCGTCCAAGGCGCCAAGGGCGTCGACGGCGGCGGCGTGCTGCTGACCAATCGCTACGGCTCCTGAGCCCAGCCTCGCCTCGACGCCGAGACTGCTGAGCAAGGCCTGCACCCCGGAACCAGGGTGTCTGATCGCAGGTCAGGAACGATCGTCCGGTGCCCCTTGGGCTCGGAGGAGACAAGGAGAACCCGGATGATCGTCTTCGACCAGGTGTCGAAAACCTACCCGGACGGCACCGTGGCCGTCGACAACCTGAGCCTCGAGGCTCCGCAGGGCGAGATCACCGTGCTGGTCGGGCCCAGCGGCTGCGGGAAGACCACCTCGATGCGGATGATCAACCGGTTGATCGATCCCACCTCGGGAAGCATCACCATGGACGGCGAGGACACATCCGGGATCGACAAGGTCGAGCTGCGCCGTCGGATCGGCTACGTGATCCAGAACGCCGGGCTCTTCCCGCACCGCACCGTACTCGACAACGTCGGGGCACTCCCCCGGCTGCTCGGGACCAAGAAGTCCCAGGCACGAGAACGGGCCATGGAGCTGCTCGAGCTGGTGGGCCTTCATGAGTCGCTGGCAAACAGGTACCCCTGGCAGCTCTCCGGCGGCCAGCAGCAGCGCGTGGGAGTCGCCCGGGCCCTGGCCACCGACCCGCCGTTCCTGCTGATGGATGAACCCTTCAGCGCGGTGGACCCGATCGTCCGGGCCCAGCTGCAGCAGGAGTTCCTCCGGCTCCAGGAGCGCATCGGCAAGACCATCGTCTTGGTCACCCACGACATCGATGAGGCGCTCATCCTCGGTGATCAGATCGCGGTGCTGCGCCAGGGCGGTCACCTCGCCCAGGTCGCGTCACCGGAGGTGCTGCTCCGGGACCCGGCCGACGCGTTCGTCGCGAACTTCGTGGGCCGCTCACGCGGATACCGGTCGCTCGGCTTCACCGGGGCCGATGAACACACTCCGATCCTGCAGACGGCGTCTGCGGTGCTCGGCGATGCCGCCCAGACGCTGCGCTTCCGCCCGGACGGGTGGCTCGTCGCCCTCGACGCCCAGCGTCGTCCGATCGGCTGGGCGCACCGCGACGAGGTGGGCGCCGCGCTGCAGGACTCCGCGATCAACCACGCCGGCTCCACCGCCTCGCTCGGCGCGCCGCTGCGTGATTTCCTCGACGCCGCCCTCTCGAGTCCCAACGGGGACGGGATCGTCACCGACGCCGAGGGCGCCCTGCTCGGCGTGGTCACCACCGACGACGTCGTCGCAGCCATCCGCCGCGCCAAGGGTGCCGCCGCCGCCGCCCGGGCCGCGTCGTGAACCTCACCTGGCTCAGCTCCAACCTCTCCTGGATCCTGGAGCTGACGCTCGCGCACCTCTGGCTCACGCTGATCCCCACCGTGGTGGGGCTGGCCCTGGCGCTGCCGCTGGGCTGGTGGGCCCACCAGGTCCCGCGACTCTACGGTCTGATCGTCGGCACCTCGGGGCTGTTCTACACCATTCCCTCACTGGCCTTCTTCGTCCTGCTGCCCGGAGTGATCGGCACCCGGATCCTGGACCCGATCAATGTGGTCATCGCCCTGACCATCTACACCCTGGCCCTGATGGTCCGGGTGGTCGCCGACGGCCTCGCCGCGGTGCCCCGCGAGACGGTGGAGGCCGCCGAGGCGATGGGGTATCGCGCCTTCCAACGCTTCACCCGGGTGCAGCTTCCGGTCGCGGTGCCGGTGATCCTGGCCGGACTGCGGGTTGCCGTGGTCTCGAACATCAGCATCGTCACCATGGCCGCGATCATCGGCGTCCAGCAGCTCGGTTCGCTCTTCACCCAGGGCTACTCGCTGGGCCTGATGACCCCGATCCTCACCGGCATCATCCTGTGTCTGCTGATCGCCGTGGTCCTGGACCTGCTGATCCTCGGGCTCTCCCGGACGCTGACCCCCTGGCGGCCAGCCGCGGTGCGGTCCGGCAAGGGGGTCCTGGCATGAGCGGACTCATCGAGTTCTTCGCGGATCCGGGGAACTGGAGCGGCAGCACGGGCATCCCGGTCCGGATCGGGTATCACCTGCTCTACTCGCTCATCGCGCTCGGCCTGGCGCTCGTGATCGCCGTCCCGCTGGGGATCTACGTGGGGCACACCGGACGCGGCGAGGCCGTCGTGGCGGGGATGGCGAATGCGCTGCGCGCGCTCCCGACCCTGGGTCTGCTGATCGTGGTGGTGATGCTCGCCGCCCCGCTGTTCAGCAGCTCGCTGGTGTTCACCGCGCCGGCGATCCTGGTCCTGGTGCTGCTGGCCATCCCCTCGATCCTCACCGGGACCTACACCGGGATCCAGACCGCAGATCGCAGCGCCGTGGACGCCGCCACCGGACTCGGCTACACCCCGATGCAGGTGCTGACCCGAGTCCAGCTCCCCTGCGCGCTGCCGCTGATGATCTCGGGGGTCCGCGGCGCCATGCTGCAGATCGTCTCCACCGCCACCGTGGCCGCCTATGTCTCACTCAACGGGCTGGGCCGGTACATCATCGATGGTCGCGCGAACAACGACTTCGGCCAGATGGCGGCCGGCGCTGCGCTCGTCGCCGTCGTCGCGCTCGTCCTGGAGCTGGCGTTCCTGCTCGCCGGGCGCCTGACGATCTCTCCGGGGCTGCGCCGCTCCGAGCGGCGCGTGAAGGTCCCCGCGAGCGCCGCGCCAGCGACCTGAGCGCCAGCCCCGACACCGAGGCCTCCATCCACGCGTCCAACAAACCACCCATCCCAGCACCCACACCCCACACCCCAGCCTCCACTCCCCCGACAACAACACCCGCACAGGAGAACCCTTGAGACGACTGACCCTGACCTCCGCCGCTGTGGCAGCAGCCGGCCTGCTGACCCTGTCCGCCTGCGGCGGAGATCCCCTGGAGAACGACGACGCCGCCGCCGGCGGTGACGCCTCCGAATCGGGCGCCGTCACCATCGGTTCGGCGGACTTCCCGGAGAGCCAGCTGATCGCGAACATCTACTCGCTCGCGCTGCAGGACGCCGGGATCGAGGTGTCTGAGAACTTCAACATCGGCAGCCGCGAGGTCTATATCGAAGCGGTCCAGGATGGCTCCATCGATCTGGTCCCGGACTACGCCGGGGCGCTCATGATGCACCTGGACGCCGAATCCGAGGCCACCGAGACCGAGGACGTGCTCGCCGCACTCCAGGAGCTCCTCCCGGAGCGCGGCCTGGTAGGCCTCGACGCCGCCGAGGCGCAGAACCGCAACGTCCTCGCGCTCACGCAGGAGACCGCCGAGGAGTACGGACTGGAGACCTTCTCGGACCTCGAGCCGCACGCTGAGGAGCTCGTCCTGGGCGGTCCGCCCGAGTGGATCGACCGGTACAACGGCGTGGTCGGGCTGCAGGACGTCTACGGACTTGAATTCCAGGACTTCCAGGTCCTCGACGCGGGCGGACCGCTGACGCTGACCGCAGTCACCAGCGGGCAGATCGACGTGGCCAACCTCTTCAGCACCGATCCTCAGGTCGAGGAGAACGAGCTCGTGGTCCTCGAAGATGACCAGTCGCTCTTCGCCGCGGAGAACATCCTGCCGATCCTCTCCGAGGAGGCCGCCACGGAAGAGGTCACGGAGGCGCTCGACGCCGTCTCGGCCGAGCTGAGCACCGAGGACCTCATGACCATGAATCAGCGCGCCACCGACGGTGAGAACATTCCAGGCATCGCCGAGGACTGGCTCAGCGAGAACGGGCTCCGCTGAGCCGCAAGCAGGCTCCCTGGGCTCAGTGATCGCGGGTGATTCCGAGAATCCGCATCTTCAAGGTCGTGGAGTCTCGCTGTTCGGCAGTCAGCAGCCGGTGCACCCGGTCGTAGACGTCGTCGACGATGTCCCCTGCAGCGCGTGAGCCATCGGTATACATGTCGATGAAGATCAGCACCTCGGACCCCTGGGCGACGATGTCGACCACGGTGGCCTCGGCGTCCTCGGAGCCGAAGAACTCTTTGGTGGCGGCGGTGAGCGCCTCGCGGAAGCTGGGTGCCAGTCTGGCTATGCCGGGGAGGTTCGCGAGGTCCTCCACGATCGAGGACGCAAGGGTCTCCCGTCCTGCGAGGGCAGGGTCAGTCATCAAGCAAGTCCTCAACGATCAGGGCGGTGGAGCGGTGGGCCGCCGCAATCAGGGCCATCCTCAGGGATGCCGCGCTGCGCTCCTCGAGATGCTCTCGCGTGCGCGTCTAGAGTCATGATCAGCCCGCTGGCCCCGGGATCCCCGGGGCCAGCGGAGGTGCTCAGCCGGTGAAGCCGTCCCGGAGGTCCTTGGCGGCGTCCTTGGTCTTCTCCCCTGCCTGTTTCATCTCGGCCTGCTTCTTCTGCGCGGCACCCTCGGCCTGGGTCTCGCGGTCACCGGTGGCCTTCCCCACGGTCTCCTTGGCCGCGCCGGCGGCCTTCTCTGCTGCGTTGCTGATCTTGTCTCCAACACTCATGATTCAGATTCCCTTCGCTTGATCCATCTGGTTTCCCACAGTGGGGGGTCTTGGTTGCGCCGGACGCTGCCCGTGAAGACCTGCGGCCTGACGCTTCGCCTGGTGTTCAGGCGATGTCGACTTCAGCATCCTGCGACCGGCTGGAGTGCCGGACCGGTTCCACGATCAGCCGCACGGCGCTGAGCTGGGCCTGCAGGGACTCCTCCACCTCTGCGCAGGTCCGTCGGTGGATCTGCTCCACCGAGTCGCGGATGTCGCTGCGCTCGTCGATCTCCACCTTCATCAGCAGCCCCGGCGACTTCGCGGTGCCCTCCAGGCGCACGGTGGTGGAGACCACGCCGGGCACCATCTCGGCGGATTCGCCGATGGCACGCTGGAGCACCGTGGTGTTGAGCCGGGTCACCCCGTCTCGACCGTCGGTGTGCAGCTGGAACTCTCCGGCTCGGTCCGTCCGGGGGACGGCGGTGACGATCCACCACAGGCCCAGCAGGACAAGAAGCGCGCTGGCGGCGAGCACCGCGCCTGGCAGCCAGGCGGGCAGCGCATCCGCGGCGCCGAGGGAGTCACCGGGCGCAGGCGCCTGGTCCCACTGGCCAAGAAGCTGGCTCAGCAGGCCGGCGGCCGTGGCCGCCACGGCCGCGCCGACCAGCAGCAGCACCAGACCGATCAGGAACAGCAGGGCCCTGTTGGGCGCTCTCGATACGGCGATCATCGCTTCTCCTTCTTCGTGGTGCGCACCGTGACCCGGGGGCTGTGGCGCAGGCCGAGGCCGGTGTACCGCTCCTGGATCCGGCCTGCGAGCACCTGCTGCACCTCTCGGCCGCTGGGAGCCACCGTGCCGACACCGACCTGGACACGTCCAGGCCTGGCGTCCACCCGCGAGGAGACGGTCCCGTCGGTGCGGTCCGCCTCTGCCGCCGCGATGCGGCCGAGCCCGCGAGTCGTGATCACTGTGGTGCGGCGGGGGCCGAACTCGTCCAGCTTCATCTCGACCACCGAGGCGCGGCCCGGCTTCAGTGCGAGCACCAGCAGCACCAGGCCGATCAGCCCGGCCAGCACGGCCAGTGCCACGACCGGCACGGCACCCCAGGTGAGACCCTCCACGCCGTCCAAGCCAGCGAGGGGCTGCTGCGCGGTCACGGCGGCCAGCGACCACCACAGGCCCAGTGCGCCGAGGACGACGATCACCGTCGCCACGATCAGGGCCGGGATGCGCCGGTCAGGACGGCGTCGAATCTTCGGGCTGCTCATTGCAGAGTCCTTTCCCCGGTTCCCACCAGCAGCTGGTCGATCCGCACATCCACCCAGCCCACGCTGACCCCGGTCAGCCGCTGCACCTCGGCGCCGATGTGGCGTCGGGCGTCGTCGGTGAGCTGTTCCAGCGGTGCCGGGTAGGGCAGCGCCAGATGCACGGTGATGTTGGCGACCCCGCCGGTGATCTCGACCTCGGTCTTGGGTCGCGCACGCGGGCCCGAGCCGAGGCCGAAGCCGGCGAAGGTCATCCGCTCGGTGGCGGAGACTCCGTTGAGCTGGCCTGCGATGTGTGCCGCGGTCTTCTGCACCGCGGCGTCCTTGACGATCAGGCGTCCACGAGTGTCAGCTGCCACGCTCACCGCCGGGACCGTTCTGCCCCGGTCAGGCGATTCAGATCCACCCGACCTTCGATGACCAGCCCCACGAAGAGGCCCAGACCGCCCAGGAAGGCGACTCCGAGGAACGCCAGGAATCCCTCAAGGATGGCGACGATACCCAGGGTCAGGCCGGCGAACAGTCCTGCATACGATGCTTTCATGTGCTTTCTCTCTCACTCGATGGGCTCAGGTGCCCAGACGGGGGTCCTTGGGTTCTTGCGGTGATTGCAACACTTAGTAGATGGGTGTTGATATGACGGGCTACTCGATCTTTGTGAGACCGGATCTTCTCCAGGTGTTCTGGACTGGGATGCAGGCCGGC
>NZ_JADPSA010000050.1 GCF_017347085.1 Nesterenkonia sp. E16_10 | reverse complement strand
ACGAAAGTCATGTCTGTCACTTCTCTGGAAACCTCTCCCTGTAGTTGCGGGGCCGCCTGGTGTGAAGTGTGAGCCCGGAAGCTCACGTTCTTCAGGTCTTGATCGACCGCGGTGCCCCGCACCCTGCCTTGCGGTAGTTACTGGAACAGCTCCGGTCAGCGGCAGGAGAAGATCTGACTGGAGGTGCTGCGACTTCGGACATCAGCCGCGAGCCCCCCGAGCGTATAACGAAAGAATAACGAATGTCACGCTGAGGTTACGTTCGGCGCAAGCCAGGCCGGCCGAGTCCAAGAAGTGGAGGTCACTCGATGAGCTTCAGCGCTCTAGAAGAGGAGGCTGTGACCGGGGATGATGAGCTAGGCACGGACTCGAACCCGAGCCCGAATCAGACGCCGGTTACGAGACGGTAGAGAAGTATTTTGCCAACGCTGAGGACTGGGCCAATGAGTGGATGATCTCGCACGTCCTCTGCGACATGTGCAGCAGGAAATGAGCTCCCCATTGGTGCTGTTACCTCGAGGTCGTCACAGTCTTTGAAGGTCTGTGGGATCTTTGGGAATCAGCACGCGCCTAGAGCCCCGGCGTAGTGGCCGATTGCATGCGGATTCAGTTCTACCCGCTGACGAATATCATCACCGGCTCAGACGGTCCGTTCTGGGCCTACGACGAGGCACTCAATAAGTGTCAGCCATCGGAATCGTGGAAGATCTAGAAAGCCCTGAGGGGATGTTCCGCGACCGGAACCATCTTCGCGAACGCACGTAGGTACAACGAGCATCACTGAGTCCCGAGGCCAGACTCTCCGAGCACTAGCGCTTTAACAGCCGCAGGAAGGCCCTGCTGGTTAGACGCTGAGTACCGGGTCCTCGGTTTCTGCGCACCAGGGGAGCCGCTTTACCGAGGCGCCAGCATCTCGGAGTGTGCCGGGGTTGGGGGAGAGGAGCACGCCGTCGTGTTCTGCGGCGAGCCGCTTGGCGTCGTCTACCGAGGGGTTGTCATTGCGGATCACGGTCGCCTCGGAGCCGAGCTCGCGCGGGTACCCGGCCAGGGTGTAGACGAAGCTGTCGTAGCTGTTGACGACAAGGATCCGGGCAGCAGAGGAGGTCTCACTCATAGTGGGTCCCTTCGTCTCTGACAGGTGCCGAGGAGGTCATCGCTTCAAGGGTGGAGTCGTTGAGCGGGCTGTACTGGCTCAGCCACGGGAAGACGAACTGCATCAGGACAAACACGATACCGGCCAGAATGAGCAGACTAAGCAGAATCTGCACCGCCAGCGGCCCGGGCAGCTGACGGAACAGCCAGGCATACATCTCAGGAACCTCCCTGGACGACGGCGGCTGGTGCCTCCGCGGAGAGTGGAGACCAGTCCACAAGTTCAGCGTGGGTGATCAGCCGTTCGCGATTCGAGAACAGCGGGTGACACGTGGTCAGCGTCAGTAGGGAGCGATCCGCCTGCGCCTCGGGCTCACCGGGAACCGGGAGGATCACCTCGGACTGCTCTGGCAGCACCACATAGCTCTCCGAGACCTCATAGGTGTAGTAGCCGTCAAGAGACTCGACGTAGATCTTATCGCCCGCGGCAAGCTGGTCCTGGTCTCGGAGGACGTCACCGTAGGTGAGCCGGTGTCCGGCCACGGCGAAGTTCCCCGGCTCCCCGGGCAGCTGAGTGTCCGGATAGTGTCCCAGTCCGCCGGTGTTGAGGGTCTCGTCATCCACCCCGGAGAGGACGGGTGCGGACCAGTCGGTCCCGATGGCGGGCGCATAGACGACGGCCATGGCACCGGATTCCACGGCGGCCATCTTCTCGGGACATGCCGCAAATTCACCGTTGGCAAGCTGCTGGCAATCCAGTTGTGCCTCTGCTTGTTGCCGCGGCTCCAAGTCCGTGTCGGGCTGTTCGAGCAGGGTCTGGAATTCATCCTCCGTGGCCTGGGCACTGCGCTCGGCGTCGAGCCCAGTCCACCAGATCTCCCACACCACGAAGAGCAGCCCCAGCACGCCGAGCGTGACCAGCAGCTCACCGGTGACACCGAGTATCCGGGCGCCTGCGCCGCGGCCGCGGTGTCCCGACATGAATCCTCCGAAGGCTGGGTGGGGTGTCCGTTACAGTCAAAAGTCCTATTAACGGGCAGTACATGTTGTTGAGCGCCAGGGCGACGGCTTCGAGGTCCTCAGAGGACCAGCGTGAGAGGTCTGTTCCCTTTGGGAAGTACTGACGCAGCAGGGGACTGGTCCCCGGAAGTTGGACACCTCATTTGGGGTCCTTCTTCAGGGAGTAGTCACATGTATTTCAAAGGTGGCCGTATTCAACTGGTCGTCGCAACACCTGCTTCATGGAGGTGTTCGGTGGGAGTCAGAGAGAAGCAGAAGAGGGTCCAGGCCTACCGAGGTCAGATTGTTTCCCCAGGGCGACCGACTGTGGCGTGGCGAGAAGATCGAGTGCGGTTCTGGGAAGCTATCGCGGCCGGCGCGAAGACTCGAGAAGCCGGAGAAGCGGCGGGGGTTTCAGAGCCGGTAGCTCACCGCTGGTTCAAGCATGCTGGTGGAGTGAATCCACGACTGGCACCCATCATCTCGGGGCGATATCTCTCCTCGGCTGAGCGGGAGGACATCGCGCTATGGCGAGCCCAACAGGTTGGAGTCCGAGACATCGCGAAGCGGCTGGGCCGCAGCCCGTCGACCATCTCGCGGGAACTGCGCCGCAACGCCTCCACTCGCACTTACCGACTGGAGTACAAGGCCTCGACGGCTCAGTGGCACGCAGAACGCCGAGCAAAGAGGCCCAAGACCGCGAAAATGGTCACCCACCACCAGCTGCGCCGATATGTCCAGGACAAGCTCAGCGGAGAGATCATCACCGCCGAGGGTGAGATCGTCGGCCCCGTCGGGCCGGTCTGGGGACGGGAAGAACAAACCTCACCGCGGGGACCGGGAGTGGGTCACAGGGTGGAGTCCCCAGCAGATCGCTCAGCGCCTTCGACTCGACTTTCCCGATGATGAATCGATGAGGATTTCTCATGAGGCGATCTACCAGGCGTTATACGTCGAGGGCCGCGGCGGCCTTGAGCGCAAGCAATCGTGGCACCTGCGCCGAGGCCGGACCAAGCGGATGCCGCGGGCGAGAACTCGGCAGCAAGCCTGGGCGCACGTGACTGCGGAGACGGTGCTTGAGAAGCGCCCTGCGGAGGTCGAGGACCGCAGGATCGCCGGGCATTGGGAAGGGGACCTGATCATCGGGTTGAAGCGTTCAGCGGTGGCGACGTTGATCGAGCGCACCACTCGCTACGCGATGCTGGTCCATCTGCCCCGCCAAGCCGGATACGGGCTGATCCGTCCTACGAAGAACGGCCCTGCACTGGCTGGCTACGGCGCGTTGACCATGAAGGACGCGCTGGCGAGGTCGATCACGCCGCTGCCTGAGCAGTTGCGTCGTTCTTTGACTTGGGACCGGGGCAAGGAACTTTCTGCTCATGCGCTGCTGACGAGAGAGACTGGGTTGCCGGTGTATTTTGCCGATGCGAAGAGTCCTTGGCAGCGTGGCTCCAACGAGCACCTCAATGGTCTGCTGCGGCAGTACTTCCCGAAGGGCACTGATCTCTCCAGGTGGAACGCCGATGAGATCGCAGCTATCGCGACGGCTATGAATAATCGGCCACGTGGGATCTTGGGGTGGCGTACTCCGGCTGAGGCTTTCGCGGATCAGCTAAGCTCGGTTCAACAGCAGACTGTTGCGACGATCGGTTGAATACGGCTTGAGATCCTGCATCCGAATGACTGATCAGCTGACCCCGTTCCACCGGGTGAGCCTCGCGATCACGTTCCCAGATCGCCATACGCAGCGGGATATCCACCAGCTCGGTCTCTCTGGTCGTCGCTGCGTTCCAGCCGATGATCTGCTGGGCGAAGACATCAACGATGAACGCCACATAGGACCACCCCGCCCAGGTGCGCACATAGACATCCCACGCGAGTGAGGTGTCAAGCTGCTAGTCCCACCGACGCAGGTTGAAGGGAAGGCCATGCAGCGCGCTCATCCCAATCGACGTCGTGTTGCAGACACCACCACAGGCGCCCGAGGAGCTTGTTGGCAAGATGACGCAGGGCCGCGTTGTGGTGATCACCGGCAGCTCTGCGCCGGTCGTAGTGGGCTCTGGCTCCCGGCGAATGGGTAAGGCTTGAAAAGGCCCACCAGTGACAGGCATCGGCAAGTCGTTTGTTCCTTACCCGCCGCGCCTTGACGTAGCGCGATCGCCCTGAGGCCCGGGTGACCGGGGCGGTGCCGGCGTATGCCCTAAGGTTCGCAGCCGAGGTGAAACGGTCCGGATCATCACCGGTCTCGGCCAGTATCCGCGCTCCGGTCACTGGACCGAGGCCGGGGACTTTCTCCATGATCTTTGACGCGGGGTGATCTGTGAACGCGATGTCGAGTGCTTCTTCAAGGCGACCAATGCTTGTATGCATCTGGTGCAGGATTCCGATCAGTGTCTGAGCCGTAAGCGCTAAGGCCTCTTCAACTGGCTCTGGTTGCGCGACCCCTGGATCCCTGAGGGTTGATCGGATTCTCTCAGCCAACCCCGCACGGTTGCCGCGGCCGCTGGCGCGCAACAGCGACACTGTGCGGGACATCGTCAGTCGACGTGCGCGCCTCGGGGAGGGAACAGCTTCCAGAATCGTCAGCGCCGAGCGATGTTGCAGGTTCGGGAACGCATCGAGGGCCTGTGGATAAAATTCCAGCAATACCGAGCGGAGTCGGGACGTGGTTTGATGCATCGTCCATATGGCCTCTTGATGCTGGCGAGCCAGCACCTTAATTGCGCGGGCAGCATCGGAGAGCTCAGGCAGGGGCCGGTGCAGGTGGCCATCAGTGCGCAGAATATTCGCCAAGACAAGCGCGTCGCCCGGATCGGACTTCCCGCCAGACTGGGAGTGCCGTTCCCGGTAGCGAGCACAAGCACGAGGATTAATCGCGTGTACTTTCACACCAGCTGCCTGCAAGCCCACAACGATGAGATTCTTGTCCGTCTCGATCGCCACCGGCACGGACCGTACATCGTCGGCCTCCTGGGCCAGCAATTCAAGCAGGGCTCTCAAGCCGGCGGCGTCGGCACTGATTCGCTGATGCGCCAGGACCTTGCCTGTCTCGTCGATGACTGTGACGTCGTGGTGGGCTTCGGCCCAGTCGACTCCACAATAGGTTTTCATTGGAATTCCTCTCGTCTGGTCTGTATGAGCCCGGAGGAACGAGCAGCAACCTAATGGAGAGCACTCAGCGGTGCAGCATCTCACAAGCCGTCGGGTTCCCTGCGACTGGCGGGGCCACCGTCTACGTTGAGGCCTCTCACGGGCCGGCGTGATCAAGATGAGCGGACACCTGCCAGCGGCTCACACATATCATCGCGCCTACCCGGGCCGGTGAAATCTCAGTGGGACCCACCAGCCGCAGATCGAGGAATCCGGGCCCTCGACACCCCCATTAAGTGAAGTCCGCGACCCAGACACGATTCGGCGCATCGGCGGTGAAGTCCCGGTTCAGCAAGTCTCCGGCACGCACCCCGTCCTTGGCCGGGATCGTGGTGCGGATTCCCTGCCTCGGCGCACACCGGCCAGCCCCAGGCTGCGCATGGCCCGGTCCACTGAGCCCCGAGAGGCACCCGGGAGGCTGCGGCGAATCAGCGCGGTCATCTTCCGCCGCCCGTAGAGGCCTTCCGGAGCCAGCTTGGTGTTTCCCTGGCGATCGGTCGTGAAGGCCCATCCCCGAATGCGGCCCTCCACTGATGCATCCGTGATGGTGCGGGCAGCGACCTGCTGGTTACTTCTAGCCCAGGCCCGGTAGGTCCTCGCTGCGATCTTGAGCCCCTCGGCAGAAAGGATCTGACAGATCGACTCGACAGCGAAACCGTGGCCTCGGAGTTCATCGATGAACGCCACGATCAGCGGCTGCGGGGGTCGAGTTCCCCCGCGAAGAAAATTGAGGCCCTGCGCAGGATCTCGTTGGTCTCTTTCAACCGCCGGTTCTCCATGCGCAGGCGCTTGAGCTGGGAGTTCTCTTCAGTGCTGACACCGTCGCGGGTGCCATGGTCGATCTGGTGCTGACGCACCCACCGCCGAAGGGTGTCTCGGCCGACACCGACCTGCTTGGAGATGACCTCAACTGCGGCGGTGCGGGAGGAGTATTCGGACTGGTGATCGAGCACCAATCGGACGGCGCGTTCCCTCAGAGCGGGATCGATTCGACGAGGCATGGCTACATCCTTGCAGCTTAAAAAGATGCGGCATCAAACCTGGGACGCTTCAACCTCAGGGTTAACATCGCGTGGGGAACATCACCGAGGCCAATGAGCAAGGGCCTTAAACTGATGGAGCTCAGCACACATGGATGATCGTGGCCCTGACCACGGTCTGGGGCGGCCTCACCACGGCCAGCGCGCACCTGACGCGCAACCCGAGCAGGCCTACGTTCGTCGCCTCAGGTCGCAGTCGACAGACGTAAGCCTGAGACTGCATCGGATCAGAATTTCAGCCCGTCCCCAGCTCCGCCGGGGGAGGGCGACTCACCACCGCGAAAGGACACCGTGTCTCTCACTCCAAGTCCGGTCGGCGCCCTGCACACCGCAGCTGAGGCCACCGCTTCAGCGACGGCGCAGATCAGCGCAGCCTTCCCCGCCCCGCCCACAGACGGGATCGACCTCGTCGGACCGCTGCGGATCGGGTTCTACGGTCTGGCGATCGGTCTGGGAATCCTGGTGGCGTACTTCGTCGCCAGCAGGCTCTGGAAGTCCCGCGGCGGCAGCCCCGAGAACGTCTTCGACGCACTCATCTGGGCCGTGCTGCTCGGCATCGTGGGCGGTCGGCTCTACCACGTGATCACCTCCCCGGACGCCTACTTCGGCCCGGACGGCGACCTCTCGCTGATCCCGCAGGTCTGGCTCGGCGGCCTCGGCATCGTCGGGGCTGTGGCTCTGGGCGCCGTCGGCGTCTGGTTCGCCTGCCGACGCTACGGGATGAAGTTCGGCGCCTTCGCCGACACCCTGGTGCCCGGCGTGATCCTCGCCCAGGCCATCGGACGCTGGGGCAACTACTTCAACCAGGAGCTCTACGGAGCCCCCACCAACCTGCCCTGGGGCCTGGCGATCGACACCAGCCAGCGCCACCAGGCGCCGCCGCTGGGCGCCGGGGAGAGCACGCTGTACCACCCGACGTTCCTCTATGAGAGCCTCTGGAACCTGATCGGCTTCTTCCTGCTCATCGCGCTCTACCGCCGCTTCGCTGTCAAGCAGGGGCTCCTCGTCTGGACCTACGTGGCCTACTACTCGCTTGGCCGCTTCTGGATCGAGTCGCTGCGCATCGACGAGATCAACAAGTCCACCCAGTGGATCAACCTCTTCGGTCTGGAATGGCGACTGAACATGTGGATGTCGGTGTTCCTCTTCGTCCTGGCGCTGTCCATGCTGACCTGGCTCTGGACCCGCCGCCCGCGCACCGAGGCGGCACTGGCTGAGGAGAAGGAGATCTACCGTCCCGGGCAGGATCCGCGCGGATCCGAGGGCCACGCGGCCGACGCGGCGTTGGTCGAAGAGCCTGTGGCCGCTTCCCCCGTTCGAGCCAGAGCAGTCGATGGCGCCACGAGCGCCCCCGCGCCCGTCGCCTCCGCGGGGCCCAAACCTGTGGCCGGGGCACCCAGCTCCGAAAAGTCCCCGGAGACCGAGCACTGAGCGTTTCAAGACGACGCTGGGCATCGTCCACCCGCTTCCCCACCAGCGCCTCCCCCTCCTAACCGCTGACCCAGCATCATGGTCCAGCAGACCAGAACCCTGACCCCGTACGGGGCGATCAGCGTTGAGCTGGCCATGCCGTGGAGGTCGACTCCGCGACCGTGGACCTGTTGCGCTGGGTCTTCGACCACAATGAAGACCCAAGATCTGGAGTGAACCCGGTGCACATTCCTGTTCCTGACGAAGATTGAATGGTTTTTTGAGGAGACTCCATGACTAGTGCAAAGAATGTCGACCAAAGGCGGCAGAGCCGAGATGCGACGCTCAAGGCGCACTGGGCGGCTGAGGCCAAGACTGCCCGCAAGCAGAAACTTCTTTGGGGAGTCGGCGGCGCCACCGCCGCCACCCTAGTTGGCGCCTTGGTGATCGCCGCTGTGGTTACTGACCCTCCGTCACCGACCCGCCAGGACATCGAAATCGCCGGGTTGGAGACCTTCGAGGACCTCGATGCCAATCACGTAAACGGCGCGGTGGACTACGAGCAAAGTCCCCCGGTGGGTGATGACCACGCCAGCACCTGGCTCAATTGCGGGGTGTACACGGAAGAGGTGCCCCAGGAGAATGCTGTTCACTCCCTTGAGCACGGTGCCGTGTGGGCCGCCTACGACCCCTCGGCTCTGAGCGAGGAGGAGATCACGGCGCTGCAGGAGACGCTGCCGGACGCCCATACTGTGGTCTCCCCCTACGAGGGTTTGGAATCACCCATCACGCTCTCGGCCTGGGGCGCCCAAGTGGCCGTGGAGACACCCGAGGATGAACGTCTCGAGGACTTCGTGGCGAAGTACTGGCAATCGCCTGGGGCGCCCGAACCCGGGGCCAGCTGCACCGGCGGTCTCGATGGTCCGGGCCGGGAGGCGTGAGCACTGAAACTTTCACCGCCGACCGGACGATCGGTTCGGCCGGCGGTGCTGGTTGCCGTCGTCGTCCTGGTCCAGGTGTCTGCTGATTCGACCGGGCCGTCTGGCCGCGCCCGCGACGGTTACCGATGCACGACTTCGGTGAGGATCCTGGCAGCGGCCCTGACTCCGATTAGGGCATCGAGGGCGGGAGCTGATGAAGAGGGTGGGCCTCCACAAGGGCATCGACTTGTGCCAGTATGTGGGGGCGTTGCTGATAGAGCTCTTTGAGTTACTCAGCCAGGATGGGCACGAGCGATAGAGAACCCATGTTCGGAGCCGTATAGGGCTGTCGCGGGGCTCATTGGGGCAGGCCCGCGTAGGAGTGCAGCCCGGGGAAGTAGACGTTGACCACGGCGTAGTTGAAGATGATGCAGCCGTAGCCGATGATCGAGAGCCAGGCGGCGCGGTTGCCGGTCCAGCCGCGGGTGGCGCGAGCGTGCAGGTAGCCGGCGTAGACCACCCAGATCACGAAGGTCCACACCTCCTTGACGTCCCAGCCCCAGTAGCGGCCCCAGGTCTCTTCGGCCCAGATCGCGCCGGTGATCAGCGGGCCGAGGGTCCAGAAGACGAAGCCCAGGGCGTTCATCCGGTAGGCCCAGTTCTCCAGCGAGGTCGCCGAGGGCACGAGCCGCAGGAACTGCCAGCCGCTTCCTCGGGTGGTCTCCCCCGCGGCCTGTGTGAGCTCGCGGCGGTGTTGGATCAGCTGGAGCACGTTCATCGCGAAGGTCAGGGTGAACAGGGAGATCGCCAGCACGGCGAGCGAGACGTGGATCGCGATCCAGGGGCTCTGCAGGGCGGGCTGGACGTGGGCCAGCGGCGTTGGGAACCCGATGGTGGCGGCGGCCATCATGGTGACCACGAGTCCCAGTGCGAAGGTCCCGAGGAAGCGGACGTCTTTGCGGGTGAGCACCAGCAGATAGACCGCGGCGACGACCAGGGCGCCGGTGACGAGGAACTCGTACATGTTCGCCCAGGGAACCCGGTTTGCGGCGATCCCGCGGGCGGCCACGGCGAAGGTGTGCGCGGCCACTGCCAGCACGGTGAGGGCGACCGCGATGTTGGCGAACGGGCGGGAGGTGCCCAGGTATGCCATCTCGTCGTCGACCAGCTCCTCCGCGGGCGCGGCGGCCACCGGCTGTTCAGCACCGGTCCTGGCCTCAGCGCCACCCCCGGCGCTGGCTGCTGCGCCAGCGGCAGGTTCTGCCCCGACGAGTTCGCGTTCTGCGGCGTTCTCTGCCGCCAGCTCCGCCTCGACTCTGCGGATGGTCGCGGAGCTGCGGATCATGTCGACCGCGAAGAGCATGAACGCGGCGGTGTAGATGAAGGCGGAGATCAGCATGAACAGCTCGCTGTACTGCGCCAGCTCCATATTGATGGATTGCATCAGGATTCCTTCTCTGGGGCGCGCACCGGCCACTTCTTCTCGAATTGGGCGCGCAGGGCTATGTTCTCATCTCGGATCTTGAAGTCTTCTCCGCGGGAAAGCAGGCCGTAGCGCACCAGGGTGCGCCCGGCGGGTGTGGTCTCCACGGTGACCCAGGCGCGACGGCGGCGCAGGGACAGTGAGAGCACCAGGCCGCCCAGGGCGGTTAGCGCGAAGATCAGCACTCCCTGCTGCGCCGGGTTGTAGTGGATGTCGATGGCGATGTAGTCCTTGACCCCGTCGAAGCTGATCGAGCCCATACCTTCGGGAAGGTCGTAGGTCTCCCCGGGGGAGAGCACGATGCCGCCGGCGTCGAGCTCTCGGGAGTTCAGCGTCTCCAGAGATTCGGTGTCCAGCACATAGACGTTCTGCGCCAGCCCGTCGTCCAGGCCGAGGTCGCCGTAGTAGGAGTTCAGCTGAAGCTCCGGGTTGCCCAGCTCTGGGTCCACCGAGATCGCCAGGCCGTCCCCGGTGTCCTGGGAGGTGGGCAGGAAGAGCCCGACGAAGCCGAGCTGCTCGGGAGAGGCGTCGGGCGCCTTGATCACCGCCATGGAGGTATAGACACCGTCATCTGGGCGGGTGACCACGGGTCCGGAGAAGGCGACCTCACCATCGCCGTCGCGCACCGTGACCTCCGGGGCGTAGCCGTTGCCGACCAGGAAGACGCGTGCGCCGTCCATGGTCAGGGGCTGGTTGACCTTCAGCTCCTCGGTCTGCGGCTCCCCATCAGCACCGAGTCGAGTGGTGACGTCGGCGGTGAAGTCCAGGGCCTGGCCGAAGTGGGTGGCTGATTCACGGTCGAAGACCCGCTCGAATTCGTCGAGCTGGACCGAGAAGGGCTGCATCTGGTCCTCGCTGAAGTACGCCCCCGGATAGAAGTTGTCATAGGCGACCAGGGCGTTGACGAAGCTCTCGTCCTCCACCAGGATCTTCTGGCCGCGATAGCTGAACATCGAGCCCAGCGCCACGCAGATCAGCACGCCGACCAGTGCCACGTGGAAGAGCAGGTTCCCGGTCTCTTTGAGGTAGCCCTTCTCAGCGCCCACCGAGGTGTCGCGCACCTCGGTGCGATAGCGGCGGGCCTTGAGGATCGCTGCAGCGTCCTGCAGCGCCTGATCCGCGGCGGGTCCGTCCTGGGCGTCCCCGGCGGCGCTGGACTGCAGCTCCAGGGCACCTGACTCGGGGAGCCGTTCGAGCCGACGCGGGGTGCGCGGCGGTGCCGAGGTGATCTGCTGCCAATGCTTCTTCGCCCGCGGCAGGATGCAGCCGATGAGCGAGATGAACAGCAGCAGGTAGATCGCGGAGAACCAGATGGAGGAATAGACGTCGAAGAACTGGAAGAAGTCCAGCACCTCCCCGACCCCGGGATTGTCCTCGATCCAGGTGTTCACCGCGAAGGAGTCCTGGACGCGCTGCGGGAAGATCGAACCGGGGACGGCTGCCACGGCGAGCAGGAGCAGCAGCATCAGCGCGGTGCGCATCGAGGTCAGCTGGGTCCAGGCCCAGCGCAGCATGCCCTTGACTCCGAGCGCGGG
Source organism: Nesterenkonia sp. E16_10 (assembly GCF_017347085.1). GTDB lineage: Bacteria > Actinomycetota > Actinomycetes > Actinomycetales > Micrococcaceae > Nesterenkonia. The sequence goes on along the minus strand of NZ_JADPSA010000050.1, from coordinate 18,943 downwards.
CGCGACGACGTCGCCCTTGTAGGTTCCCCTGCCGTTGCTGCCGGATCCTGCACCGAATCCGGCATCGGACCCGCGATCGGACCCGCGATCAGACCCGGGGTCGGGCCGGTCGCGATGTCCGGCCGGCATGTAGGTGTTCTCGCGTTTTTGAGCCATCAGATGGGCAGCCGCACTTCATTGGCGAACCAGTCCTGCAGAGCATAGACCCAGGTGTTCCAGATCCCGGAGAGCATCAGCAGCCCGACCAGGATCAACATGGCGCCGCCGAAGCGCATCACGGCGACCTTGTGCCGGGTGAAGAACTGAAGGGTGGTCATCCCGCGTTTGAGTCCCAGGCTGATCAGGATGAACGGGATCCCGAGTCCCAGGCAGTAGATGAACATCAGGAAGATCCCGCGGCCGGGGTCTCCGCCCATCGGGGTGGCCAGGGCGAGCACTGCGGCCAGGGTCGGGCCCATGCATGGTGCCCAGCCGATGCCGAAGGTGGCCCCGAGCAGCGGCGCTCCGAGCAGCCCGTCGGGCGGACGGCGCTCGATCTTGCGCTCGCGCTGGAAGAAGGTGAAGGCGCCCATGAAGACCAGACCCATGATCACGACGATGCCGCCGAGCACCTGGGTGAGCCAGCCCCCCTCCACACGGAGCCAGACTACGGCCTGGGTGAAGACCACTCCGATGAGCAGGAAGACCACGGAGAAGCCGAGCACGAAGAGTGAGGCGCCGAGGACCATCCGGGATCGGCGCCGCTCATGCAGCTCCACGCCGGAGAGTCCGCTGACGTAGCCCAGGTAGCCGGGCACCAGCGGCAGCACGCAGGGTGAGAGGAAGGAGACCAGCCCGGCGAGCAGCGCCACCGGGGCAGAGATCAGCAGGGATCCGTCGAAGACGATCTCAGCGAAGCGGTTGTCGGCGACGCCTGCCAGCGGCGCCGCGAGGACCATCGTGTCCATCACCGCTTTGCTGGCTCCGCGGCGGGAGCGCCGAGGCCCGAGGCTGACGCGGCGTCGTCGTCCGTGTCCGAGCCTGCCTCCGAGGCGGCGGCATCCTCGTCCAGGGCGGTGTTGATCAGGGCGCGCAGGGTGCCGGGCTCGGCGATCCCCAGGATCCGCGCCGAGACCCGACCCTGCTTGTCCAGCACCAGCGTGGTGGGCACGGCGGAGGGCGGGACGTAATCGGTCATGGCGAGCATGACCTCACCGCTGCGGTCCTCCATGGAGGGGTACTCGATCCCGAAGGTGCGCTCGAAGGCCTCGGCGGTGGGCTGGGTGTCGCGGGTGTTGACCCCATAGAACTGCACCCCCTCGTCTTCGAACTCCGCGTGGAGGTCGGCAAGGTCGGGTGCCTCCACGCGGCAGGGGGCGCAGGCGGCGTACCAGAAGTTGATCACGGTGACCTCGCCCTCCCAGCGCTCGGGCCCCACGGCTGTGCCGTCGAAGAGCGTGGATTCGAACTGCACCGGTTCGCCGCGCTCTTCGGCGGCCAGCTCCTGGACCGAGCCGTCACCGGCGACGTAGTTGGTCCCGTCGTTCTGCGCGCGCTGGGCCAGCTCGTCGTTGGCGGAGGTGCATCCTGCAAGCGTCAGGGCAGATACCAGGCCCGCCGCGGCCAGGGCGCGGAGGCGGGAGGTCCGGGAGGTTCGCTTGTCGAAGACGGTCATGCGCTGCGGTGTCCAGATCTGAAGAGGGAGTCAGGGTCAGCTGTGCGCCAATTCTACAGTCTGTAGAAGTGATGCCGGAGCTAGAAGTCATAGAGCCGGTCCTGGCGTTGCGATCGGGTCAGAGTCGCTTCCTAACGCGTATGGAGGACCAGAACAACACGTGTATCGAGAGGCGTTCGTGGAACTTCAGTCGGTCTCCTTCCCTACTACATACCGTCTAACCTGGCGTGCCGCAGTGTTGTGGATTTCCGTCACGGCACCTGGCCGCTGTCTACTGAACTACGATTCCTCGCACATCGCCGCTTCCTGGGACCGGTCATCGGATCGGCGTGAGATCAGGATTCCAGGTATAACCGATATCAGGCGGTAGTGAGAGCCCGCCGACTCTGCGGTGTTCATCTAGGGGTTCGTGTGCTCTAAGACGCTTCTAAGCACACTAAGCGGACTGGAGCGCCGTATGACTCAGGGGGCCATTTCTCGCCGTGCGGGTCTGGCCGATCGCCACGGTAAGACCAAGCTCGCTCAAGAGGGTCTCTACCGCCGGAGGAAGACGACTGCGCTTATCCGGCGCAGTCTTCCTGGTGCTTCCATGGACGCGGTAAAAACTGGTGGGGGCTAAGGCGGACACTTGTAGTTCATTTGCGCATAAGGTATCCATGCAACATTATGTGCCGTAAAATTACCTTGAACATTTGGAGCGCCCAACCGAGGTAAGTGCATGACCGAAAACAATGGGTCAAGGTGCGGTTTCATCGTCGGTATCCTCGTCGTCCTGCTCGGTGTGCCGCTGTTCATCTTGGTCATCGCCATCAGCGGAGGCGAAGAAGAGCAGCCGCAAGCCTCCTGCCGCCCGGGCACCACGGAGAACGATTCCGGGATCCCCGAGGAATACCAGGATGCGCTCGAATCCGCGGCCGCTGAATCGGGTCTGTCCGTCGATCTCCTGGCTGCGCAGATCGACGCTGAATCCTCCTGGGACCCCGACGCCACGAGTCCCGTAGGAGCCGAGGGAATCGCGCAGTTCATGCCTCAGACTTGGGCCACCTACGGCGACGGGGGAGACCCGTTCGACCCCGAGGACTCCATAGCGGCTATGGGCCGTTACATGGCTGCTGTGTCCGAGGAAGTATCGGACTTGGCCGGCAATGAGCGCGAGTTAGCAGAACTGGCCCTCGCGGGCTACAACGCCGGCCCCGGCGCGGTCCAGAGCGCCGAGGGAATCCCCGGCTTCCCAGAGACCGAACAGTATGTGGAAACCATCATGAGCAGCGCACAAGGCAACTACTTGGCCAACTGCTCACCTGTGGGTGGTCAGGAGATCGGTGAGCTTGGCACAGGGGAGTGGACCAGCCCTCTTCCAGGCGCTGCGATGACTTCGAACTTTGGTGCTCGATCCTGCCCGATCCTCAACGCCTTGACCTGCTCCGGCGGCGTCTCGGATCACCGAGGAGTCGACTTCGCCGGCCCCTCCGGGTCAACAGTGGTCGCGCCGATGGATCTAGAGATCCGCGCAACCGGCGTGATCGACGGTTGGGGACAACTGGGCTGGGTAGTGCTGGGAAAGATGCCCGACGCCCCAGGACTGCACGTCGAGTTCGCCCACTGCGCTGCCAACAGCATCGACGTTGGACCAGGCGATACAGTGGCCCCTGGCACCCCGCTATGCACGCAGGGAAACACCGGGGCTTCTGTAGGAGATCATCTCCACTTCCAAATCGGCACTCCCGAGGGTGACGAAGCCACCCCAGGGTGGGACAACCTCATAGACCCCACACCCCTGCTAACCGAGAAGGGCATCAGCTCATGAGCCGGAACGCCATCATCGCCATCATCGTCGCTGTCCTGGTCTTGGGTGCCGCTGGGGGAGCTTTCGCCTTCGACGCTGTCTCATCGAATGAGCCCACCGCTGAGGAAACCACGCCCGCGCAGACCGCCACCCCAAGCCCGTCAGCGATGCAGCCCGAGCCGCCCGAGGAGACCTTGGACGACGGACAAGACGAGGGTCAGGACGAAGATCCGCTAGCGGATCGTGAGGCGATGGAGGAACTGGGGATGGAGGTCGCAGAGATCATGACTACCTGGGACCCCAATGAGGACTTCAACCGCACCGCTGCAGAAATGCGCGCAGCCGATTTGATGACCGAGGAACTTGCCGACTCGATCACCGCGCCCGAGCGTCCCGCGACCGGGGCCGAATGGCTCGACGCCGCAGCGGCCGGCGCAACTAGCCAGCCGACCGTAAAGCCGAACCGTGCGACCTCTAACGAGGTCGTCTCGATTGAAGCAACGTGGGTATGGGTCAGCGAGAATGGCGACGTGGTCAGTAATCCGACCGAGCGCCGCCTGTTCTTCTTCAACTTTGAGCAAGGCGACGACGGGGAACTAGCGGTCAGTGACTACAGCTACGACACGGTTGATTGATCCTTAGATCAGGATTCCGTGGCCAGATGCGCAAACAAGGGACTGCCTGTCTCTGGTCCTTGGCATACCTGCCAGCCGATCTCATTCCAGAACACATCGCGGTGAGAGAACGCCACAAATTTGTGTTCGGGGTAGAGGGCTAGCAGTAACGACACAACCTCACGTCCGAAGCCGTTTCCTTGGTGTTCGGCGTGGACTTCAATGAAGTAGATCTCAGCGATCCGCTTGAGGCCCTTGAGGGCTGGAAAGCAGTCCAGGTCTTTACGTCCAGCGGTTAGCCTCACGCGGGCGATCTCGTCACCGTCATGTAGAAACCTGAACCCTTGCTCACCATCGGGTAGTTCCTCCCACCAGTGCTCCCTGAATCCGATGTGGTCAGTGCCGAACGCTGACCATTGGTCATCACCTTGTTCAACTTCTCGGATCTCGATCATGGGCGCATCTCCGGTGGCCGAATGGAGGAGGTTTCTAGAACCCCACACTACGGAGGCACTTGGTGTGGGGTAACCCGTCCCGGGAAAGGGCTCTACGTTTTTCCTTAGCTCACGCCCGCCGCTTGTGTTTGTTCCAGGCAGCGGCACCGCCGCCAGTCACCAGAATCAGCAGCATGAGCAGTATCAGCGGGAGCATGCTGAGGTCGTCCATGCCTTGCACTTTAGCCGTTGAGCCCTGCTCAGTGGAGCTATGTCGGGCAGTCAAAAGATAGTGCAGCGCGAAGCCCGTGCGCTGCACTAGAGGACGGCCGCTGACGCGTCCGGCTGTGATGGTCCCGGCGCTTACGTTCGTTCCTCACTCCACACCGGAACCACCTTCATTTTTCCTGCTGTCCTGGCGGATTATTCGTCCCCAGGGGAGCCGTCCCAACCCGGTTCGTTCCTCACCGGGTCTGCGCCGACCAAGACTTTTTCTCGGCGCTCGTGCCTCGCTTATTTCCTCGAAAAACTCCCGGCCGGCTGGCCTTCGGTGTGACAACTCCCCTGGGAACAGCTCGTGAAACTCGCCAGCAGGAAAAACGATGGGGGAGACCACGATGACCGTCACACAGCCACTAGCCCGTTACGCAGTGCTCAACGTAGCAGTGACCCAAATTCTCAGCGTTCACCAGACCCGCGAAGCGGCTAAAGCCGAAGCCAAGAGGGCCGGCAATTGCAGCTTCCCCTACTACCTCTCAGACGTGGAACTAGAAGCCCTCGCTACCTTCCCCACCGCTCAGACAGGAGAACCAGACATGACCACCACCGAGACCTCCGGGACCTCCACCCCCGAGGCGCACGGGCTGCCAGTAGGAACCGTTCTGGTCTCCTCCTGGGGATACGACCAGACCAACATTGATTTCTACGAAGTCACCAAGGCGACCCCTAAGACGGTCCTCATTCGCCCGATCTCCACCGTGAAGGAAGACGGGGAAGCCTGGGGCCACTACACCGCCTCACCTCAGCGCGGAGCGTTCACCGGCGACGCTTTCCGCTGCAAGGTCCAGGACCCCCACGGACAGCCCTGGGTCAAGATCAACAGTTTCACAATGGCCCGTCCCATTGACAAGGAAGCCCAGCACGGCACCAGCTACGCCTAAGCCGCAGCACCGACCCGAACACCAACTCACATACAAGGAGTAACCACCATGACGACCACCACCGAAACCCGCGAAGAAGCCCAGTACGTCGCCGCCACGATCCGCAGTCAGGTCACACCCCTTGTGCTGATGAGTCTCGGAGCGCACAGGCTCGGAAGTTATACCCACGAGAATGGGACTCACGCGCTTGTGTTCCTTGCCTGTGTGCTGCCGTTCAAGAAGAACGGCGACCGCTCAGGAGCCGCCCGGAATATGCGGGTGATGATCACGCTGAATGTGGCAGATACCTACGATATCCGCGTGGAGTACCAGCGCCAGGGAAAGACCATCACGCACTACAGCGCCAACAGTGTCTACGCCGATAGCCTCGCCGGGATGATGCTGCGCATAGATTCCGATTGGGACCTGGAAAAGTCTTCCGAGGGGCATCACGGTATCCCCGCTTAAGCCCCATCAGTCCACGAGGAAGGCCCGCCCCTAGCTACTCGAATTAGCTAGGTACGGGCCTTCCTTTTGAGTCTAGCGCGGTATCGCTGTTCGCTGCATCGAGCGGCGAACAGCGGGCGAGAGGCTGCCGCCCCTCGCGCTCCCCGCTGGCCCTGGTCCCCACAGTCATCGGAACAGTAGAAGGTGCCACCAGAGATCCCGTCCGAAATCTGGTGACACCTTCGATACTTCACGCTAGCAAGTCAGCTCTACGAGTCGGGGCTGAATGACGCCTGGTCCTCACGGCGTGCTTGATCACTATCGGTGCTGGTGGTTCTGCGCGGCGCGGACTTCGGTGGCTTGGCGAACCTGTTCACCTGCGCACGGGTCCATCCTTGCCGCTCAGCGGCGGCCATGAGCCGCTTCTCTTCCTTCTTGGCTTCGGCTAGTTCGTGTTCGAGATCCACACGACGCGCGACGGCTTTTGCGAGATCTTCAACCGCTGCCATGCGCTCTTCGTTGACTCGCTGGGCTTCGTCCATGACGTGTTGTTGTGCGGGTGTGAGTTCGCTCATGAGTCTGAGTCTACGCCGGGAAGCACTTCCGTTTGAAGTGGCGTGGGTAGATCTTCCGAGCTGGTCACGTCAAGAGTTAGTTCCGGGTCGAGTATCTGTCCGATAACCCATCGGTGCACGGCTGAATCTACATATCGGATTGTGTCGGGTTCGATCTTCAACCAGACCGGTCCGAGGCCAGTCTCACGCCAGAACGCGAGATCTGATTCTGTGACGTTGAGCTGTGCTGCTACTTCGCTGGGAGTGATGATCCGGGACATGGTTACCTCTTAGTTTGGTTGGTCACCGTTCTTTTCGGCAACTGCCGAATATTGGGTGGAGCAGGTTCGGTCAAGCTTGGAGAGTGGTCCGTGGAATACCGGAAGGATTGAGCGGAGCGATTGAGTGAGGATATGCCGCGAAAGCCGGTCGGAAGGCTTGAACGGTTCTGCGAAGCCCGTAAGCTTCCCCCACGAAAAGAACGCTTGGTCTGTAGAGGCCCGCACGTCCATAGGGCAGAAGACAGACAGAAGGTGTCCCGGACGGAGCAAGCTATGCAGTTAGCACGGCTAACTGGCTTGATGCCTTGTCGCTGCGCTGGGCCGGTGGCACACTAGAAGGTGGAGCTTTCTAGTGGTCGTTGCACTGGGCCAGAGGATCAAAGGCGGGCGGTGAGTGTTGTGGCAGGTCGGATGCGTCAGGCGAACGCCGAAGGTGGCCGACCGATCCGCCGCGAGGTCAAGCTCACCGAGTTTGAGGACAACGCCTTGTACTTCGCAGCGCAGCGAGCAGGGATGACCCCGGCTCGGTTTTTGAAGGAATCGGCACTGTCTCGTGAGCGTGGTGTCTCGGTCAGTGAGCGCCATGAGATGAGCACTCGGTTGAATCAGCTCAATGGTTCCTTGGCCGCAGTGGGGAACAACCTCAACCAGCTGGCCCGCCGTGCCAACGCTGAAGAGGCGGTGACTGCCGAGATCAGTGCAGAGCTCACGTACTCCTTGGCGAAACTGCGCGCGACCATGAAGCAGATCGATGAGACGCTTCTGGGTCTTGCGGTGTCTCCAGAAGAGGCTGATGCCTCATGATGCCCAACGTCACCCGTGGTGGTCGGATGGCAGGTCTGGTGATGTACCTGGCCGGTCCGGGGCGGGCGAACGAGCACACGAATCCGCAGTTGATCGAGGGTCATGATCTGGTGACCTTCGCCGTCGAACCAGGGAGGGCGTTGAGCGCCGATGATGCGTTAGATATCGCGAATATTCTGGACTTCTCCCGGAAGCAGCACGGCACGCGGGTTCTAGTCTCTGAGCGTGAGTTTGATGAGGCTCAGGGTGAGTATGTGACCACGGGGAAGAAGGACGCTCACGTGTGGCACGCCTCGCTGTCGTTGAAAGCAGATGAGGGTGAACTCTCGGCAGAGAAGTGGGCGGAGGTTGCTCACGATTTCGTGGAGAAGATGGGGTTCATCGACCCCGAAGGGGTCAAGACGTCCAGGTGGGCGGCGATCCATCATGGGGCGTCGAAGAATGGCAACGACCACATCCACATTGCGGTGCAGCTGGTCCGTGAAGACGGCACGAAAGCTGATGTGCGTCACGACTTCAAACGCGCCCAGCGGGTCTCCAATGAGATTGAGAAGAAGCACGGCCTGACGGTGCTGGCGTCGCGCGAGCACGAGTATGGGCTCTCTGGGGATAAGCCGGCCGAGCTCGCCCGCGCGCAGGATAGGGATAGTGGCATGACTGAGCGTACGGAGTTGCGGCGCCGAGCACGGACATGCCTGGCCACTGCATCGAGTCAGGGTGAGTACATCCGGCATCTCCACGACCTGGGTGTTCATGTCCAGCCGCGGTTCGCCAAGGGTGATCGGAACACGATCGTCGGGTACAGGTTGGCGTTCCCCTCTGCGTCCAGAGACCAGGGTGGGGATGGTCGGCAGATCTGGTACTCGCCATCGAAGTTGGATCGGTCGTTGGCGTGGCCCAGGATTGAGGAACGCTATGGCGACGCCGGTCGCGCTGCAGCGGTAACCCTGATGCACCAAATTCGTGAGAAGACCGTGAGTCAGCCGGTGAAGGCCACGGAGGTTCATCGGTTCAGTGCTGAGTCTTACGAGAAGCTCATTTCCGGCAAGGTCGGGCCGGACACGATGGCGAACATCTACGCCCGGCTCTCGATGAGCATGGAGAAGAACAGTCACGGTTCTCTGGTGCGGCTCTCTGATGATTTCTCGCGGGTGGCGTGGAGTATGCGCGGCCACCACCTTCCGGCTGAGGTGTTGTACCGGCAGCGCGGCGGACACCACACGGGCGCACAGCGTGCTTCACGCCATCCAGGGCAGGGCCGAAGCGGCGGTGCGGGGCAGTTGGGGCAGCAGTGGTTGATGGCGACCCAGGCGGGACGTCGTAGCCCGGTCAAGGACTGGGTGTCGTTGCTTGCCCAGGCGAATCGGATTGCGCGGATCGTGACGGAGACGAACCTGACCCGGGAACGCGCCCAGCTCGCCCGGAACATGAACCGCAGCCTGGATGTGGCTGAGGTGCTGTGTCGAGAACGGGCACCTCGTACCGAGAACACGGTGACCCCGCAGCAGCGCGTTGAGGAGCTGCGCGGGCTGATGAAGCAGCGGGAAACCCAGGACTATGCCGAGGTTCAGGACGCGAAGGTCAAGAGCCTAGAGTCCCAGGCCGTGGTGTCGAAGGCACACGGTGAGCTGAAGGCCGCGCAGCAGACCGTGGTTCAGGCCGCGGATCGATATGAGGGGCTGGTCAGTGGTGTCCGGAAGGAGCTGGGCAGTGAGGTGGTCCAGGATGCTCGTCGCGGCCGAGAAGCCGATCTAAAGGTTTTCGATGCTGGCCTGTTGAGCCGGGGCCGGGCGACACAGGAATCCGACACGATTCGCCGGGAGCTGGCTTCTCGGTGGGATGTCCCGGTGGGTGAGCGAGTGAAACCCCAGAAACAGCGATCAACGAACCCATTTACCTCGAGGACCAGTGAAGTGGATAGGTTGTGGTCGAGGTGGACTGACGCGGTCGTGGAGAAGCACGCCCCGCGGCGGCTGGACACCCCAGAAATCCGTGAGGCCCAGGCTGCTCGAGATAAGGCAGCAGAACACCGAGACCAGGCACTGGCGCAGGTCGAGGAGGCGCGGCAGGCCAGCCGATCGGCGGATCAGTATGCCGACATGTTGCGCCAACGCCACATGCGGACCGCGCCGAATACCTATCTCACTGGTGCGGAGCAGTCAGAGCTCGCCCGGCTTGAAAGACGTAGGGATCCTACTCAGTACCGGGCTCCCGAGGAGGCACGGGGTCCTAGCGTCTCCACTGGGCGGTACAAGGACTCCGGGCATGAACGGTAAAGACAGAAGAACGGTCCCGGCTCGCAGCCGAGGGCGGTTCGGTGTAACCCGGTGGATCTTTCGAGTCCCGCCAGGTGAGGCAGGATGGAGGGTCCTTTCTCCGTAGGGGAGAATGGCGTGGGGCAATCTGTGCAGGTGATGGGTGAGGAAAGAGGCATCAGATGGGTCATTACACCGGGGTTAATGGTGAAGACTTTACTGATGACGACCTCGAAGCGTGGGCATCTCAAGCGGAGTCCGCACAGGGGTATACCGGTGGCCATATCGGCCCCGCTAGGGCGGGACGTCCGGTGAGTATCGGTGCCCAGGTGCGCCCCTTCACCTTCCGAGTAGATGCTGCTCGTCGCGCGAAGCTCCACAAGGTCGCTGCTGAGCAGGGCACTACTGTGTCAGCACTCTTGCGGAAGCTCATCGATTCGCTGTAAGAGCGTCTCCTGCACGCGATACGACGGAGGATGCCTTAGTCCCACGCACGAAACCAAGAAGAGTTTTCGTTTCGTTCGTTTGGTAGACTGTGTGTCATGACAACGGTGAACGCTGAGTCTCGGGATTCCGCCCGCGAAGCCGCAGTGAAGGTGGTCTCCGCTCGATCCATGGTGATCGACGGCGCGGAGGTCGTGCTCACCGACGAGCTACGGCACAGTCTTCATGAGCTCTTTCAGCACACCGCCGACGGAGAAGGCGTCGAGATTGTGGCCCACCCTGAGTATCTCAGTACCCAGCAGGCAGCCGAGATCTTGCGAATAAGCCGGCCTACGTTGGTGAGGATGCTCGATGATGGGTTGATCCCCTTCCAGCGTCGTCGTTCTCACCGTCGCATCTCCAGGCAGGCGCTGGACGATTATCTAGAGGCTGAAAAGACACAGAGGGCCCGTGCGCTCGAGGATCTCGCGGACACGGTCGATCCCACCGTCGAAGAACAGCCAGTCGCTACCCGGTGACGGGACAGATTGTCCTTCTGGACGCCAACGTATTAGTTCCGCAGCGGCTGAGCAGTCTTCTTCTGACCCTGGCCGAGCATGATCTCTTCCAGCCACGTTGGTCCGAGGAGATCCTCGAGGAAGTAGAGAGAACTCTCGTTCACAAGCTCGGGCTTGACCCGGTAAAGGCGGGTCGACGTCTTAACGCGATGAGACGCGCGTTTCCACGAGCCACGGTAAGAGGTCATGAGGAGCTGCTAGGAGATCCTCGTTGTGACCCGAAGGACCGGCATGTCTACTCTGCGGCTCAGGCGGGGTTCGCTGATGTCCTGGTGACGTTTAACCTCAGCGACTTCCCCGCCGCACCTACAGAGGCAGACGACGTGGCTGTGGTGGATCCCGATGCTTTCTTACTCGCGCTGCATGATCAGAATCCACGCGGCGTCGAGGCTGCGGTCGAGCATGAAGCAGCCCGGATGCGCCAGCCAGCCCAAAAAGTCTCTGACGTTCTCCGAGGGGTGGCGGGAACAGTCCCCATGACGGCGAATATCCTCCATCACCACTGGGGCCAAAGCGCGACGACGATGGCAGCGTATGAGTCGACAGGGGATGAAGGCTCTCCGTGGCCCTCCCCCGATGGAGAGTTCGACTTCACGAACCCGCAGCATGTTCTCTTCATGTGGTGGACAGCCCTGGGCGGACGACTGAACAACCCGGAGGCGCTGGGTGCACTGCAAAGACTGACGTGGTCTCCGAAGGCGTTCGGGGACTACGTGTGGGTCGACGAGATGCTGGAGGGTTTCTCGTTGGCGTCGAAGGTCTACTTTGCTGTTGATGCCCCAGCGAGGGGTATCGCTTTTATGCGGTTCATCCCAGAGGTTGCTGGCGACTCGCGAACGTTTGCTGCCATGAAGATCCCTCGCGCGGTGTATGTCACGTTAGTGGCGAACGAGGATGGCCATTGGTGGGTGTGGGGTATCGGTGATCGGATCCCTGCCACTCGGGATGTCCGAGGAGGCTAGCCGTCTCTCCGGCCGGCTGAATCTCGACGATAGCCTCCAGGCCATGAGAGCTCGCGGAGGCCTTCCGCTACGTAGTCGTCGGTAGTCGACAGCCAGTGCATTAGTTCGCGTCTCGATTAGGGCCCGTGAATCCGCACTTCTGTCTCGCAGCAGCGGCGGATCCCGCGCTGTGACTCATTCCCGTTAGCTTAATTGGAGACACGCCGTATCTAATTACGGAAGTTGGGCCTCCCGGGAGGCATGCTTGTGCAAGTTGGTCCACTTCACACGGAGGTATCTCATGGCTAGGCCATCAAAGGGAGAACGGCAGGGCGTGACATCTAAGCTCTCGCCGAGCTATTTCGAGAAACTTGACCGCCTGTGCGCACTCACCGGAGAAACCAAAGTTGATTACATCGCAAGAGTCCTGATGGCTGATCTGGACTCCGTGGATGTGTTGGCTCTAGAAGGCCAGGAACCTCTACCTATGTCTGCATAAAAAAGTGGAGCGCCCGCGGTGCGGGCGCTCCTAAGACTTTTCAGAACCGCCTAGTCGCCAAACAAACCGGTTCTGAATCCGATCCCCAGAAGGAGATCTCTTTCATGTCCCCCCGTCGAAGGGGGCACATTCAACTCCCGGGCAGGGGTTCAATGTGCTTCCTACTGTAGCACCGCACGCCCAAACGCCCCAGAGTCCACGCAACAACACGGCGTTTCGTGCTGCGTTCCGCGCGGCATTCCTGGGCAATACGGCTACTGCCTGGGCTCGCGCGTCCCCGACTAAAACCGCACCATCAGTGCGCGTGAGCGCCGCTGACCTGGCCGAGTTCGAGTTCTACACGCCCTCACGTTCCGCCGGCTCAGTCCTGGTCATCGACATTGACCGGCCTGAGGCCGTTCTAGACATATTCGACACGATCCCGCCCGAGATCCGGCCCTCCTGGATCGTGGAAACCCGCAAGGGCGCACAAGCCGGCTGGATGATCGACACCGTTGACCTGCGATCCACCGCCCGTGAACGCCCCGTCGCCTACGCTCGCGCTATCGGCGCGGCGCTCCGCGAGGCACTGGCCGGCGACGAAGCGGTAGACCCACTGACACCCGTGCGCGTGCGCAACCCCACCTACGCCCGCGCCGAGCTGCGCGCGTCCGCCACTCCCCCGGTCTATGGACTCAAACAGCTCCACCAGGCGCTCAAAACCGCGAACCTGTGGCCCGAGGGGATGCGCTTCACCGGCCGCAGCGCCACCCAGAAAGCTCACCGCGCGATCGCGGCCGCGATCGACACCGGCAACCGGAATCAAACCGTGTTCGACGTTGCCCGTCACGTCGCCTATGCCGGCGGGGACTTCGAGGCCGTGGCCTGGGAGACCAACGACGCAGCCCCCGAGCCCATGAAGGCCGCTGAGGTGCATGGCATCATCCGAAGCATCGCTCGATATATGGCGAACCCCCGTGGCCACCGCGCAGCGGTGGCTGTGCCGTCCCAGTTGCGGGAACTGATGGCGGAGATGGGACGACGCGGAGGATTGGCCAACACGGCCGCGCAGCGCGCCGCCCGCGCACTGGGGCCTGCCGCGTCCGCAGCGGCCCGCAAGCCCCGCACGGACACCAAAGCCCGCAAGGCCCAGAAGCTCCGCGCACAGGGCCACTCACAGGCCGCTATCGGCCAGAAGCTCGCGGCCGCACCGTCCACGGTTTCCCGCTGGCTGCGCCGGTATGTCGGGCATCAGTGCCCGCGTGCAACTGTGGAGCATCAGGTGATCCGTAGACCCCTACACAGTGAGCCCTACCGGCTACGGGCACTCTCCCGCCGGTCACATGGGTCAGGAAGCCCCTGCGAGATCCCCACACCAGGACCAGACTCCCCCGGTGACCCGAACTCAGGACCGCCCAGCAGTCCACTTAGCGGCTAACCGCCCTGCCTCTGCGCGTACCTCCACCACTTCATCGGGCAGCCCTGCCTTATAGGTCGCTCGAATGCAGCCCCGCAGCGCCAGCCCGTGCAGCGCAGCCTTCAACTGCGCAGCAGTGAGCCCCGCGCCGCTGAGATTCCACAGCGGGATCGGTGGAGCCCCTTGCCCGATCTTTTCCAGGATGGCCAGCAGCGCCGCGTACTCCCCCGCCGTTGGTTCGTCCTTCTCCGCAGCAGTCATCGCAGCTCCCCTCGTCGTCGGTGCTCCCACGCTAAGCCGCACATATGAAACGTCCGAGGCCCCGCAGCCGAGCAGCAGCACCAGGCCCGCCGCGCAGGTCGAGTGCGATCAACGGTCACGTTCGGTTGGTCCCTCGCGGCCGAGTGGTGGCCTTTCCCGTGGTTCCGATATGTGCCGCCAGGTGGCTCATTGCCAGGACTCTCGCAGTTGACCAGATGCCCTACGGATACTGCACGCGGCCGCGCCGCGCACAAGTCGCCGGGGGCGACTCTGCGCCGGCAGAACTTCTCGACGGCGCTGCGCTTATTTCCTTTCGAGAACTCCCACCGGCTGGCCTTCGGTGTGCCCACCACTTTCCCGCGTGCCTAGCGCGAAGCGCCAGCAGGACCAACACACGAGAGAGGCCACATCATGAGCACCATCACCGTCTACACAACTCCCGGATGCCCTCAGTGCACCACCACTTTCCGAGCCCTCGATAAGGCCAACCTCCCCTACACCACCGTTGATCTCACCACCGATTCCGCAGCCCTCGCCCGAGTCAAGGAACTCGGCTACTCACAGGCCCCGGTAGTCGTCACGGACTCCGATCACTGGTCAGGTTTCCGGCCCGATAAGATCAGCTCCCTCTAGCCGGGAGGGGGCGCGAGTCCCCTCCCCCGTCGCTAAGTCCGGTAGTACCGGACTCTGTGAGTCTGGCACTCTCGCACTCCGCGAGTCTGTAGTGACAGCTCCGCCTCATGCGGTTAGACTCCCTACTAACAGAGTCACATAGTCCCGGACTCCGGTAGTTACATAGTTCCGGGAACCGTGACTACGTGAGTCACAGAGTTTGTGAGTATGGAGGAAGAATGCGAATCGTCGCAATCGTCAATGAAAAGGGCGGGGTAGGGAAGACGACCACCGTCATGGCCCTGGCTGCCCTGGCTGCCACGACAGAGCGTGTCCTCGTGGTGGACCTGGACCCGCAAGGATCTGCCGTGGACTGGGCCGCAGCAGCCGAGGCCAACGGCAAGGATCTGGACTTCCAAATAGTCACCGCCCGACATCCCGAGAACTTGCAGCAGATGCGCAGCCTTGAGTTTGACCTGATCCTGGTGGATACCCCCGGCAACCTTCAGAATGCAGAGCTATTGCGCCAGATCGCCAGCTACAGCGATCACGTCATCCTGCCGACCGAACCTACAGCAATGGCCGTGCGTCCACTCGTGCGGACCTTGCAGGACGTGGTCCGTCCAACCGAGACGCCGTACTCGATTCTCTTCACACGTACAGATTCACGCTCGTTCCGAGACACCGAGGACACCAGGGAACTTCTCGAAGGGTTCAACGTCATGGATGCCTACGTTCGCTCCTACAAAGTGCATGAGCGAGCATCCATCGACGGAACCGTAGTCACTACCTATGAGAAGTCTCGAGCCAGCATGAAAGCTGCCAAGGACTATGAAGACGTGTTGACGGCCCTGCGTGAGCAGTGGAGCAACGAAGACAACCAGCAGAAAGGCAAAACCGCATGAGCCCCAAGGCACGCATGACGGATCTCAGCGACCTTTTCGGCAAGAACCAGCCAGAGACACCAACGACAGCGCCAGCCGCAGCAAAGCCGGAGCCCGCGAAATCGCAGCGAAAGCCCGCCGCGCCGAAGCCGGCAACCAAGAGGCCGGCCCCAGCAGCAGCGCCGCCGGCCGGCGTTCCCCGGTACTTGACCCTTGTCCGCAAGGAGCTACGCATTACTGAGGATCAGGCTGACCAGATCGGCCGCACCGCACGATCACTGAACCTGGCCCGACAGGGCCAGGGGGAGCGGATCACCGATAACACCCTGGTCAGGCTCGGAATCAGTCTGCTTCTTGACCGCGTCGGAGATCTCCACGGCACCACCGAGGCAGAGCTATACGAGTCCCTTGGGCTCACACACGAAGAATAAACTCACGTACTGACAGACTACGCGAGTCTGTCAGTACGCGAGTCTGTCAGTACGCGAGTCTGTCAGTACGTGAGTCCCGTAGTGCGGGAGTCTGTCAATCATGGATCGAAGAAACGAGACGCAATGGGCAAGGTGCTACCGTCCCTTTTCGCGGTAATCGTCGGTGTCGTACTGGGAGCCACCGTCGCGCTTCTATGGGTGAACCCTCTTGATTACAGGTGGGTAGATGCAACAGGGACGTGGTTCGGCGGAATCGCCACAGTGCTGACTCTCCTATGGGCTGTGCATGTCTTTCGAAAGGATCAAGATCACAGGGAGGAGGAACGGGTACTCCGGCACCTAGAATCCCTCAGTGCTGAACGACGCCAAGAGCACGAAGCGGCCATGCAAGCGGCCGAGGTCGTGTTTGAGCTTCGCGGTGGAGGTGGGTACGGCAGTGGCGGCGATACGAAGATGGACTCAATTCATATTCACGTCTCCAACACCTCTGACCGGGCTGTCTCCGTAGTAGACGTGAAACTAGACGAGCCGCTTAAGTTTCCTGGGCCTCTGCCGCTGCCAACTCATCTCCCGCCGCACGATTCCAAGAAGATCACGCACCCCCTAGTTCCCGTGAGCGGCATCCCTAAGACCCAATTCAGCGGGAAGCCCCTGACGATCTACGGGGCCCTCTTTGTCTACTCGATCAACGGTAGGACTTGGGCTCGGAGAGTCGGAGAGGCCCCATATCCTCACGTCGATGCAGACTAATCCGTGGCACTTACCCCGGACCGCAGAACGGTCCTGTAGAGGGTTGACCGGTTGATCCCGTAGCGGCGCGCTACCTCAGCTTTGGGGACACCCTCAGCCACCAGGCGGCGCGCCGTCGCTGCGTCGTCCGCTGACAGGGCCGGCGACCGGCCCAGGTAGACACCACGCGCCTTCGCTGCCGCGATCCCGTCAGCCTGGCGCTCACGGATGATGGAGCGTTCCAGCTCAGCCACCGAACCGAGCAAGTGAAGCTGGAACTTTGCGTATGGATCGTTGTCACCAGGGGAGTAGGTGACGCCCTCAGAGACAAACCGCAGCCGAACCCCCTTGGTCATCAGCTCATCGGTGATCTGTGCAAGGTCGATCACCGACCGGGCCAGCCGGTCCATCGAGGACACCACCACTTCATCGCCGGCCCGCACATGATTAAGCAGCCGGCCGAGTTCTGGCCGGCCCCGCCGCGAGGACGCCGAGGCGTGTTCCTCGAAAGACATGTGAACCTCACCGACTGCTGCGCGCTGCCGGTCAAGGCGTTGGTCCAACGCCGAGACTCTGAGGTAGGCCACCCGCTGCCCTTGGATCTGTTGCGTCATGCCCAGAGCCTTGCACGCTTCTGTCGCTTTAGACCGCGCGGACATGTGATCTTCGTAGATAAATGGCGGCGATTTTTCGGAGTTAAATGGCGCACGGGTCGTCGCCTGAGTGATCAGCAGGGGCCACGGAACCTACGTCGGTGCCGCCTATAGGGGGCCTCTGCTGGAACTTCCGCAGCGGGGTGGTTCTTGGGTACGGGCAGCGGAGGCTGAGGAACCAGGCGAGGGAGGAGCCGGACCTAGGTGACCGTGCCGACGACCGCGACCAGGGCGAGGGTGGCCATCATCAGCGGCACCGCCAACGCCTCCGTTAGCTCCATCACCCGCCGGGCGGCGGCGAAGCGTGTTGCCAGGTACTGGGTGATGGCGGCCAGAGTCAGGGGTGTGAGGATCAGCAACAGGAACGCCTCGATGAACGGGGTTACGTCGATGACGTCGAATAGTTCCGGTGCTATAAACAGGCCCAAGTAGAGCGGCAGTAGCAGCATTTGCACGAGCATCACGTGCGGGTATTGCGTGGCTGGGAGGCGGTGGGGTCAGAGACCGAAGG
The DNA here is from genome assembly GCF_017347085.1 of Nesterenkonia sp. E16_10. GTDB lineage: Bacteria > Actinomycetota > Actinomycetes > Actinomycetales > Micrococcaceae > Nesterenkonia. Next base: position 1,057 of record NZ_JADPSA010000050.1, on the reverse strand, counting down.
CCCCGCCGCTGATGAGGATAAAGACCCCGAGGCCGATCAACACGATGGGGAACAGTATGTGCTCCCAGCGTTCCAGCATCTCGGCGATCGGGCGGCGGGTGGCGACGAACTTGGCCAGTCCCACCAGCACCGCCACCAGCACCAGAAACACGATGCAGTAGGCGACCACGGCGCCCGGACCGACGCTGAGGAAGACCGGGACGTAGACGCCGATATTGTCCCCGCCATTGGCGAAGGTCACCCCGGCCACCGTCCACACGGCGACGTTCTTGCCCTCGACCTTGGCGTCATCGTCATCATCGTCATCGTCACCGCCGCGCCAGGCGTTCCACGCCACCCACAGCCCCAGGCCCAGCGGGATAAGCCCAAAGTATGGAATGACCTCAGGGGGCAAGAACTCCCGGGCTCCCAGCGACACGAGCACGGCGGCGCCCAGGATGCCGGCGAACCCGAGATACTGCCCGGCCAGGATCCGCGCGGTGGTCCCGCGTTGGCCCGCGCCGCGGGCGAAGAACAACGAGAGCACGATGACGTCGTCGATGTTCGTGACCAGGAACAGGCCGATCGCCTGCAGGATCGAAGACAGGATCACGCGCCCACCCCCGTGGCGCAGCAACCCGGCACCGAACAGACCGGGTCCAGGCACGGGGCGCTCTCATCCACCGCCAGAGTGATATCGACCAGCGCGGTCAGTGCCCGCGCCAGGTGCGCGTCGGCGATCTCATACCGGGTCTGGCGTCCCTCGGGCACGGCGACCGCGATGCCGCAGTCCCGCAGGCAGGCCAGGTGATTCGACACGTTCGAACGAGTCAACTCCAGGTCCCGAGCCAGCTCCGCCGGATAGGCCGGTCCTTCCATCAGGGTCAGCAGAATCCGGGACCGGGTTGGGTCGGCCATCGCCCGACCCAACCGGTTCATCACATCAACACGAGAGGCAATAGTCAGCATCTACTGAACTATACAGTAACTAATGAACTGACAGAGCGGATTAGAAAGCTATAGCTTTCTAAGACACAGCTGTCTCGTCGAAATCACGACGGCAGGTCCTGTGGATCGC
>NZ_JADPSA010000049.1 GCF_017347085.1 Nesterenkonia sp. E16_10 | reverse complement strand
CCCAGGAACTCAATGATCGACCACGGAAAAGACTAGGTTTTCAGAAGCCGATCGAACTGATCGAAGACCTCCTGTTGCAATGACCGCCAGAATCCGCCGCCCGGCTTACGGGCAGGCTATTTCCGCTACTTGGATAGCATGGCGCAATGCGAGCCACTCCGACGGTGCACTCAGAACCTCTGTGGGATCAGAGGTCACCGACCTACCGAATCGACATCTGGCACCGGCCCACCACCGCCAATGACTCTTGGGCTTTAGAGGCATACGTCTTGGAAGAGGCCGAAGACATCAGAGAAGTCCTCGCGTGGGTGGACGACCACGTCTCGGAGGGTCAGGTCGTGGAAGTCTTCGTTGAGACTGATAACGAATCCGTTGGTTCCTTTGAGACTCCTCGAAAGACTCCGCTCGTCAGAATTCTAGGAACGAACCCCAACGACAACGAGTCGTTCTTCGCTTCTTTCCGGAAGGTGTAGTTGCGAAGGAGGGCGGGGATTGCTCGAAGCCTTTTTAATTCGTGCACATCGGCCTGCTCCATGAAGATCGTGGGCTCACCACGACGACCGTTCAACCCTCCGCTATCGTTCCTTTTTCTAATCTCAGGCGGGTCGTGTGCCTACCCAGTGATGAGTCTCCGGTTTCCGTGAGGACTCACTGCGATCGCTAAGAAGAGCGCCCCTAGAGGACTAATGAGCCGTCTGGTTATTCAGCTCAGAGTTGTGCTTGTAGATAAGAGCTAAGTAAGACGCTATCGCCAACGCGAGCACAAGGAATCCGACCCAGTACATCGACTGAGTCGCCAAGTATGCAGCAGTGCCCCCTATGGCGCCTCCACCGAGCAGGAGATAGAACCAGGCGCGTCCCTCGCTCTTTGGAGGGGCACCGAAGTACGGGATTCTGTCATTCGGGTTGGCTCTGCGTCTCTCTCGACAAGCGAGCAGCCACAAACAGGTTCCGAACGTGATGGTCAGCGTAACGATGAAAGGCCCCATACCCTTATGACACCCTAATTTTGGGGCACGTCCAAAAAAGCAATGGTGCATTCGACGTGTCGTTGTCGGGTCTGCTGACGGTTCAATTGACCCTAGGCTTGGGGTTGCTGCATCTGGGAGGTCCTCGCTGAGGGTTCCTTGGGTTCTTGCGGTGATTGCAACACTTAGTAGATGGGTGTTGATATGACGGGCTACTCGATCTTTGTGAGACCGGATCTTCTCCAGGTGTTCTGG
>NZ_JADPSA010000048.1 GCF_017347085.1 Nesterenkonia sp. E16_10 | reverse complement strand
CCAGGAACTCAATGATCGACCACGGAAAAGACTAGGTTTTCAGAAGCCGATCGAACTGATCGAAGACCTCCTGTTGCAATGACCGCCAGAATCCGCCCAACCTCTTCCCGGCCGAAGACTCCCCGATCTTCCTAGGTGACTACAACACCGGTTCCGAGGGCGAGGAGCCGATGACCGAGGTGTCCCTGGTGGACACCGCCAGCGGTGAGATCACGATCGTCGACCTCGACGCCGCCTACAACTTCCGCTCCCTGGCCCGTGGACCGGAGGGAGAGGCCCTGGTGCTGGCCGAGGACGGCCAGCTGCATGTCATCGATCCAGAGACCGGCGAGCACACCGATCAGCTGGAGATCATGGAGGAGTGGACCGAGCCCGAGGAGTGGCAGGAGCCGCGCCCGGCGATCCGCGTGGTCGATGACATCGCGTACATCACCGAGCCCGATGCCCAGACCCTGCACATGGTGGATCTCGGCTCGATGGAGATCATCAACTCCGCCGAGCTGGACTTCACCCCGAATGAGATCGCCGCTGTCGATGGCCGCACGGCCGAGGGCGCGCAGGAGCACGAGGGTGAGCACGCGGAGGGCGAAGAAGGTCACGACGACGAGGATCATGACCATGAGGATCACGACCACTGATCCGATGAACCGGAGCGGCTCAGCGCCGCGAGCTCGTCCAGTCCTTCTCGGATGAGCCAGCTGGAAGGGTCGGAGGCACCGCGCCTCCGGCCCTTCTGCGTGCCGCCACGGCACTCCACCAGGCACCGCCGATGATCATCGCGCAGCCCACCAGCTGCCAGGCGCTGGGGATGTCGGCGAAGAGCACCGCCGCAAGCGCCACCGCGAAGACCGCCGAGAGCAGCATCAGTGTGCTGGAGGCGGTCTCGGAGATCGCGGTCATGGCGACGTTGAAGCACAGGTAGGTGAGCACCTGCCCCACGAAGGCCAGCGCGAGCATCGGCCCCCAGCCGTCCAGTCCCTGGGGCACCTCGAGGCGACCCAGTCCGGCGGCAGTCAGCGCGGTGGTGACCCCGGCGGAGAGGCAGACCAGGCTGAGGATCGTGAACGGCGCGGACCTGTGGCGCCGAGGCTCCTTCGGCGCGGTGCGGCGGATGATCGCCAGATAGAGCGCATAGCCGGTGCCCGCCGCGAGTCCGGCCAGCACCCCCGCGAGCTGGATGTTCTCCAGATCCAGCGCCCCGGCGGTCAACGCCACCCCGGCGAGCATCAGCGGGATGATCAGTGCCAGCTGGCGCATCGGCCGCACGCCCTCCATCGCCCAGGCGATGAGCGGCAGGATCACGACCTGCACATTGATCAGCACGGTCGCGATGCCCGGCCCGATCATGTTGATCGAGGTGTTGTAAAAGCTGTAGTCCACGCCCAGGGCCACACCGGCGATCAGCGCACCGATCATCGTGCCCCGCGAGAGGTTCGCCCTGCCCCTCCGGCGCAACAGCTCCCAGGCCGCCAGCGGCAGCAGCATCGGCACCGCGAGCAGGCAGCGCCAGGCCGCGACGCTGAGCGGTTCGCCGTCGATGGCGGAGATCATCGCCGCGGAGCCGGCCATGGCCAGGGTGCCGAGAACCATCAGGGCGACGCCGCGCGCGGGTGTCATCATGGGGCGGGTCAGGATTTCACGAGACGGCGGATGGCGGCGGTGGCCTCCTGGAGCTTCTCCTCGGCCTGATCCCCTCCTGCGGCGACGGCGTCTGCCACGCAGTGCCGCAGATGGTCCTCCAGCAGGGCCATCGCCACGTTCTCCAGGGCCGCCGTGGTGGCGCTGATCTGAGTGAGGATGTCGATGCAGTAGGCATCCTCCTCCACCATCCGGTGAATCCCGCGACTCTGCCCCTCGATCCGGCGCAGCCGGGAGAGGTACTTGTCCTTCTGCGTCATGTACCCGTGGTGATGCTCCTCGGCAGGGTTCTCGAGCGCTGCGCTGTCCATGGATCCTCCTCCGGTGGCCAAGGTCACCACTATATGAGCTATGTTCCTCAAATATACCCTTAGGGGGTATATTTGGGAGTATTCCTGCACCGCCGATCGATTCCTCGAGGAGCCCATCATGACCCAGACCCGCCGATACAGCGTGGAGGGAATGTCCTGCGGGCACTGTGAGAGCGCGGTCCGAGCCGAGGTCGAGCAGCTCCCCGGCGTCTCCGGCCTGGAGGTCAGCGCGGAGACCGGGCTGCTGGACCTCACCCTCGCCGAGGGCGCAGCGCTCACCGACGAGGCGGTGCTCACCGCCGTGGACGAGGCCGGCTACGACGCCGCGCGCCAGTCGTGAGCTCGGCCGGCACCGAGCGCATCGAGCTCGAGATCGGTGGAATGACCTGCGCGGCCTGCGCCCAGCGCGTGGAACGCAGGCTCAACAAGCTCGAGGGCGTCACGGCCACCGTGAACTACGCCACCGAGAAGGCGGCGGTCCAGATCGCGGATCATTCCGAAACCGCCGTGGCACAGCTCATCGCGGCAGTGGAGAAGACCGGGTACAGCGCACAGGAGCCCGCGCCGCTCACCGAAGAGGCCTCTGCCGCGAGCCCCGCAGCGAGGGACCTGCTCGGGCTGCGCCGTCGTCTGCTGATCTCCGCCGGGCTCACCGTGCCCGTGGTGCTGCTGGCCATGGTCCCTGCGCTGCAGTTCCCCTGGTGGAACTGGGTCTCGCTCGCGCTGACCCTGCCTGTGGTGCTCTGGGCCGGCTGGCCCTTCCACCGTGCCGCGGCGCTGAACGCCCGCGCCGGCACCGCCACCATGGACACGCTGATCTCACTCGGCACGCTCGCGGCGCTGCTCTGGTCGCTGTACGCCATGCTCTTCGGCGCCGCCGGAGATCCGCAGCTGCGCCACCAGTTCGTGTTCTTCGCCGAGCCGGTCTGGTCCTCCGACGCCGCCCACTCCATGGGTGCCGCCAACATCTACTTCGAGGTGGCCGCCGCGGTGACGGTGTTCCTGCTGCTGGGCCGGTACTTCGAGAAGCGCTCCAAGTCCCGGGCCGGCCAGGCGCTGCGCTCGCTGCTGAACCTGGGCGCCAAGGAGGTCGCGGTGCTGCGCGAGGGCGCGGAGGTGCTCGTCCCGGTGCGCGAGCTCGCGGTGGGAGATGAGTTCATCGTGCGCCCGGGGGAGAAGATCGCTGTCGACGGCGTCGTGCTCACCGGCGCATCCGCCGTGGACATGTCGATGCTCACCGGAGAATCGGTGCCGGTGGAGGTCGCTCAGGGCGACAGCGTCACCGGGGCCACGATGAACTCCTCCGGACGGCTGGTGGTCCGCGCCTCACGGGTCGGAGCCGACACCCAGCTGGCCCAGATGGCCCGTCTGGTGGAGGAGGCGCAATCGGGCAAGGCCCAGGTCCAGCGGCTGGCCGATCGGATCTCCGGGATCTTCGTGCCCATCGTGCTGGGCATCGCGCTGCTCACGCTGCTGCTCTGGCTGCTCTTCGGCCCCTCGGCCGAATCGGCCTTCACCGCCGCGGTGGCCGTGCTGATCATCGCGTGTCCCTGTGCGCTCGGACTGGCCACCCCCACGGCACTGCTGGTCGGCACCGGCCGCGGCGCACAGCTGGGGATCCTGATCCGAGGCCCCGAGGTGCTCGAGGCCTCGCGCGGGATCGACACGGTGGTGCTGGACAAGACCGGCACGGTGACCACCGGGGCGATGAAGCTGGCAGCGATGCATTCCGCGCGGGCCTGGGCGGCGTCGGTCTCTTCCGGCGACGGTGAGCGCGACCGGGCCGGCGAGCGCGACGACGACGCCGAGCTGCTCCGCCTCGCCGGAGCGCTTGAATCCGCCTCCGAGCACCCGATCGCGCGCGCCGTGACCAACGCCGCGCGCGAGACGCTGGGGTCGACCTCCGGGAAGCTGCCCGCGGCGAGTGACTTCACGAACCATCAGGGCTACGGCGTCTCCGGGACGGTCTCGGAGCGCACCGTGATGGTGGGCCGCCGCGAGCTGCTGCGGCAGCACAAGATCGAGCTCCCCGATGAGGTGGCCGGCCTGCTGGCCCAGGCCGAGTCGCAGGGATCGACTCCGGTGCTGGTCGCGGTGGACGGCAGCTTCGCCGGAGTGCTGATCGTCTCGGACGCGGTCAAGGACACCTCCGCCGAGGCCGTGGCCCGCTTCGCCGCCATGGGGCTCTCGGTCGTGCTGTTGACCGGGGACAACGCGGGGGCCGCGGATCGGGTGGCCGCCGAGGTGGGCATCGAAGAGGTCATCGCCGAGGCGCTGCCGCAGGACAAGGTCGCGGCGATCCGCCGACTCCAGGAACAGGGCCGGACCGTGGCCATGGTCGGGGACGGGGTCAACGACGCCGCAGCGCTGGCCCAAGCTGACCTGGGCATCGCGATGGGCACCGGCACCGATGTGGCGATCAACGCCGCCGGGATCACCGTCATGCGCGGAGATCTGCGCTCGGTCGCAGATGCCCTGGCGCTCTCCCGTCGGACCCTGCGGGTGATCAAGTCCAACCTGTTCTGGGCCTTCGGCTACAACGTCGCCGCCATTCCACTGGCCGCACTGGGCCTGCTCAACCCGATGCTCGCCGGTGCCGCGATGGTCTTCTCCTCGCTCTCGGTGGTGGGCAACAGCCTGCGGCTGCGCGGATTCAAGGGCGTCTGAGGTGGAGGGTCCGAGTCCTGCCTGAGAACAGGCCGGTAGAACACTGTCTAAGATGAGCCCATGTTGAAGCCATTTCGCCAGGTCGACGTCTTCGGTGACGGACCATTCATGGGCAACCCTGTCGCAGTGATCGCCGAGGCCGAGGGTCTCACCGACGAGCAGATGCGCACCATCTCGCGCTGGACCAACCTCTCCGAGTGCACCTTCCTGCTGCCTGCGACCACTGCCGAGGCGGACTACCGGGTGCGGATCTTCGCCCTGGACAAGGAGCTGCCCTTCGCCGGCCACCCCACCCTCGGCTCGGCCCGCGCCTGGCTGGACCTCGGCCACGAGCCGAGATCCGCCGGCGTCGTCGTCCAGGAATGCGGTGTGGGGCTGGTCCCGGTACAGATCGGAGACCGGACGCTGTCCTTCGGCGCCCCGGGTCTGGTCCGATCGGGACCGGTCCCGAAGGCCGCCCGCCAGATGCTCACCGAGGCGCTCGGGCTCACCCCGGACCAGGTGCTGGACGCGGCCTGGGTGGACAACGGCCCCGGATGGGTCGCGCTGCTGCTCGAAAGTGTGGAGACCGTGCTGGGCGTCACCCCGGACCTCTCCAGGATCACCGATCCGGAGTACCGGCACTTCGGCGTGGTGGCGCTGCAGCCTGAGGGTGCGGACACCGCGCTCGAGCTGCGGGCCTTCTTCTCGGATGACACCGGGGCGCTGCGCGAGGATCCGGTGACCGGGAGCCTGAATGCCTCGGTGGCCCAGTGGCTGGAGTACTCGGGCAAGATGTCCCCGCCCTATGTGGCCAGTCAGGGCACCGTGCTGCAGCGCCGCGGCCGGATCCACGTCGAGGGTGACGGCGAGTCGCTGTGGGTCGGCGGCCGGGCCGAGGTCGCGGTGAGCGGAACCATCGAGGTGGGGGAGCCGACGGTGCAGGGATGACCGGACCTCAGGCACAAGGCCGTGCGGCGCCGGCGCCCTCGCCAGTGGTGATCCGGGGGCCGCGCTGCGAGGATGCGGAGCGCATCGCAGCGTTGCACGTGGCCACCTGGAAGGAGACCTATCTGGACCTGCTTCCCGAGGGGTTCTTCACCGAGGGGCACTCCCGCCAGCGCCGCGAGATGTGGACGCAGCTCCTCGGTGAGTCGCGGAACGAGTGGCGCATCCGGCTGGCGGAGTCCGACGGCGAGTTCGTCGGCTTCGCGATGGCCGGACCGGCCCAGGAGCAGGCACAGTCGGCTGCGTCTCCGGCTCGCTCCCTCTATATGCTCTACGTGCTCCGCAGCCATCACGGCATCGGGGCGGGTCAGGCGCTGTTGGACGCGACGCTGGGGCCGGGACCTGGCTCGGACTCGGAACCCGGGCCTGGCTCGGGTTCGGAACCCGTCAGCCTCTGGGTGGCCAAGCAAAATCCACGCGCCATCGCCTTCTATCTGCGCAATGGCTTCCGATTCGACGGGGCTGAGAAGCAGGACCCTGGCGCTCCTGCCATCACAGATGCTCGGATGGTGCGGCCTTGAAGCTGACCTCAAGCGACCTCTGACTTCCTTCCAAATAAAACCAAATTGGCACGAACTGAACTATTGAGTCTCACCGCATTAGAAGATATATTCGAATCATGCAGGTTGCACTCACTGATCCGAATGCAGAGCCGCTCCGGGAGTCCCAACGGCTGCTGAATCGTGGTCAGGCCGAGCAGCTGCGGCTGCTCGTGGGCTACGTCGAATCCTTCCTGCGTGAGGTCGAGGTGACCGAGCCCGAACTCATGGGCAGCACTCGCGGCCGCGCGACCGCCGAATCGGCGGCCATCATGAACGCGGCCGAGGCTCTGGGCCTCAGCGAGGGGCAGGTCTACACCCAGCACCGGCAGGCGTGTTTCGCTCGGCAGCACCTGCCGCGAGTGTGGGGTGCGGTGCGCGCCGGTGACGTGCCCATCCGTTCCCTGGTCCGGGTGATCTCGGCCGCTGAGCGTCTCGTCTCCCCGGTGCACCGCGAGCGGCTCGATGTCCAGGCCGCCGTCTATGCCGTGACGCATCGCCCTGCACGGCTCACCGCTTGGTTGAACCGCTTCGTGGCCCGCACGGAGCCGGACCAGCACGTCCAGCGCTGTCACCGCAGCCACGCGGAGCGCGGAGTCTGGCTGGAGCACCTGGAGGATGGAGTCAGCATCCTCCACGCGATGCTCCCCACCCTCACCGCCGAGGCCATCAAGAACCGGTTGGTGGAGGTGGCCCGCAGCCCGAAGCGCGATGTCCCCTACGATCCGTGCGTAGCGAAGCCCGCTCCGGCTCCGGCCGCGCCTGCCGCACTCCGCGCAGAGGTCCACCCAGGCGGATTCGACTGGCTCGGACTGCCGAGTGAGGGGTCCGATGATGGATCCAGTGCAGACTGGGAGGCTCCTCGGCTGGTATCCGCCGAGGGTCTCCCGAAGGTCGCCGCGGCAGCGATGGTCGAACCCGCTGCGCCGTTGAGCCGAGCGGCAGGGGATCCCCGAACTCAGGCCCAGCGAGAGGCGGATCTCTTCTCGAGCTGGCTGCTCAATGGAGGGGCCGATTCCGACATCGCGATCAACGCCCACGTCGGAATCCTGATCGAGCCCGAGACCCTTCTGGTGGACTCGGTTCGCCCCACCGACGCCACCGGTGCCATCGATGCCACCGGCGCCACCCACAGTGCAGGTCGGCCCGCGTGGAGCCGGAATCGACGGCACGCCTATCCAGCGGAGATGATTCGTCGGATCATCCTCAGCCCGGAACACCAGATCACCTGGACCCCGGTGCCGCGACCGACCGCGCTCCCAGCTTCACCGCCGGGCGCGGCGCCAACCACTCCGCCGGGTGCGGCGCCAACCACTCCGCAAGGCGTGCCGCGCACCCGAATCGAACCGTCCGCCCCGCCGGACCTGCCGGACCCGCCTGGTGCCTCGCCGGATCCGCTCCGCATCGCACTCGAGCCCCTGGTGCGGGTCTACGAGAGCCGATTTGTGCCCAAGCTGCTGCGACGGGCCATTGAGTTCCGCGATGGCACCTGCCAGGCACCGGGGTGCATGGTCGCAGCGGAGCACTGCGACATCGATCACCAGATTCCCTGGCCGCACGGGGAGACCACGGCGTCCAACCTGTGGGCGCTGTGCCGAAAGCATCATCGGCTCAAGACCGCTGGATTCCTCGACCTCCCCGCTGATCGGCCACCCTCGGCGAGCCCGTAAGCTGGCCCTGACACGAGCGCCCCGGGGAGCACCACCAGGCTGCGGCCCCTGCTCCAAGGCCCAGCACGCTGCCCCGGCGCGGGACCCCGCCGCCACGAAGGACCCGATGACCGACGAATACCGGCTTTCAGCCTCCAGCCTGACCTCCGGGTATGAGGAGCGTCAGGTGCTCGAAGACCTGACCATCACGATCCCGGATGGGTCGTTCACCGTCATCATGGGCCCCAACGCCTGCGGGAAGTCCACACTGCTGCGCAGCCTCGCCCGGTTGATCAAGCCCACCGGGGGACAGGTGCTGCTCGACGGCGAATCCATCTTCAACATGCCCACCAAGGAGCTGGCGCGCACGGTGGGCCTGCTCCCGCAGTCCGCGATCGCGCCGGACGGCATCACGGTATTCGACCTGGTCTCCCGTGGACGGCATCCGCATCAGCACATGTTCAAGCGCTGGGGCCACGAGGATGAGGCGGCCGTGCGTTCCGCGCTGGAGAACACCGGAATGACCCAGCTTGCCAGTCGCGAGGTGGACGCCCTGTCCGGAGGCCAGCGCCAGCGGGCCTGGATCGCGATGGCGCTCGCCCAGGAGACCCCGCTGCTGCTGCTCGATGAGCCGACCACCTACCTCGACATCGCCCACCAGATCGAGATCCTTGAGCTCTGCTCCCGGCTGCAGCGTGAGGGGCGCACCCTGGTGGCGGTGCTCCACGACATCAACCAGGTGCTGCGCTACGCCTCGCACATCGTCGCGATGAAGGACGGGCGCATCGCCGCCGAAGGCACCGCGGAGCAGGTCGGCACCGAGGAGACCATCCGCAGCGTTTTCGGCGTGGAATCCCGCGTCATCGAAGATCCGGAGACCGGCAAGCCCCTGATGATCCCCAGGGCGCCGGTGCTCTGAGTCAGCGCCCGGCGCCCGAGGCTTCCAGGCCCAGGCGCCCGAGTCTGCAGGCCCAGGTGCCCGAGTCTGCAGAGTCAGTCGTGGAGCATTCCGCGCTGCTCCCGGCGCGTGTGAAACTGTTGCGCAGCGGCAGCGGACACCCAGGAGGTCGCAGTGGGGAAGCTCATCTATTTCATGCTCGTCTCGGCCGATGGCTACGTCGCCGATGAGGCCGGGGACTTCCAGTGGGGTGAGCCCGACGAGGAAGTCATGCGGTCCATCAATGACCAGACCCGGGGGATCGGCACCTATCTCTACGGACGAAAGATCTATGAGCTGATGAGCGTCTGGGAGACGGACCCCTCGTTGGCCGAGGGTTCGCCGCAGGAGGCGGAGTTCGCCAAGATCTGGACGGCCGCAGAGAAGATCGTCTATTCCACGACGCTGACCGAGGTCACCACCAGGCGCACCAGGATCGAGCGCGACTTCGATCCAGCTGAGGTCCAGCGGATCAAGGACACCAGCGCCGAGGATCTCACGATCGAGGGCCCCACCCTCGCCGCCCACGCGCTGCGCCACGGTCTCGTCGATGAGGTCCACCTGCTGATCTGCCCCGTGGTGCTCGGCGGTGGTCTTCGCATGCTGCCGAAGATGAAGATGGCGCTGACCCTGCGCGGTGAACACCGGTTCGGCAACGGAATGGTGCAGCTCAGCTACGCCGTGACGCGCTGAACGGTGGGAGCTCTTAGCGGCTCAGCCGCGCCCACAGCTCCGCGTCGAAGGACTCCGGAGCCAGCGCCGACATATGCCGCACCGCGTTGTCCAGCTTCGACCGCCAGGCACGCACCGCGGCCTCGGCGTCTCCGGCCAGCACCGCGCTCAGGATGCGCCGATCGTCGCCGACGATGCGCTCCACCGCGGGGCTGTAGTCCAGGCCCAGCACGGCGATGAACATCCGCACCCGCAGGGTCAGGGCGTGGAACCCGCGGGCCGACTGGCTCAGCCCGGAGGCCTCCGCCAGCTCCTGTTGAAACTGCAGATCTGTCAGGCCGACGTCGGATCGGGTGCCCTGGGTCGCCGCAGCCTCCACCGCCCCCAGCGCCAGTCTCACCGGCAGCATCCGGTGCCGAGGCTGCACGGCGCAGGCCCTGAGCAGCACCATGCCGAGGTGCAGTCGCGCGGCGTAGAGGTCGACGACGTCTGCCCCCGTCACCGCGGGCACCCTGAAACCGCCCTGGTGGAAGTCCAGCAACCCGTCATCGACCAGTCGGCTCATCGCCGATCGCACGGCGCTGCGGCTGAGTCTGAGACGCCCTCCGAGCACGTCAGGGGAGAGCCGGTCGCCCGCGCGGAAGCCTGAATTGGTGATCTCGCGGCGCAGCGCGATGGCGATCTGCTCCGTCACCGAGAGCTCCACCTGAGAGAACCAGCGGTTCCGCGGTGATCTCTCCAGCTCAGCGGACAGCGCGGTGTCCTCGGGCGCCAGGCCGGAATCTGAGTCAAAAATGGACCTGTTTTTCGAGGCTTCTCGCCGCCAATCCGTGCCGTGCAGCCCTCGGCCGGCACGTCGGGCCAGGAGGTCCAGCAGGCCCCCGGGGACGGCGTCGCCGGTGGGGGCGCAGCGGGTGAGCAGCGCGGCGGTGCGGTCCATGAATCGCTCCCAGTCCGGGTCGTGGGCGTCCCAGCAGGCGCTCAGCTGGTCCGAGCCCTGAAGCGATGGCACCCCAGTGCTGACCGCTCCGGCCTCCCTGACCCGCCAGTGCGCCGCCTCAGAGGCATGCAGCGCCGCCATCAGGGCCGTGGCCCGACGTTCCGCGACGCTCCGCTGCGCGGGACCGGTGACCGGTCGCGCGGCGAAGCGCACCACGATCTGGGGGAATCGGACCTGCACCTCCACCAGGACCAGGTCGCGCGCCCCGGTCTCCTCGACCAGGTCGCGCGGCCCGGCGGCCGCTGCGGTGCCGTTGGTCTCTGTGGCCCCTGTGGCCCCTGTGGCCGCTCTGCGGATCCTGCGGCAGCTGCGACTGACCAGGGTCTGACTCAGCCCGGTGAGCTCGGCGATGCGGCGGGTGGAGAAGTCCGGGGTGCTGACCCTGGCCCCGGCGGTGGCGAGGACCCTGGCCACGATGTCATCGGCCGTGTCCTGGATCCGCGGACGGCCCCGCCCGGTGGTCTGCATGCTCACCAGTATGGCCTGTTTCTGACTCAAGATGTAATGGATCGGTGCGCCATATCGTGGCTTCCGGGTGTGTGTCGCCACACACTGGAAGACAGCAGACCGAGCACCCCAAGAGCTGAACCCGCATGCCTGCGTGAAATATGCCTGCGTGAAATATCTCTGCATGAAATATCCCTGCGTGAAATGAGGCCCCGATGTCCCCCGTGAACACCGCCGAGCTCACCGACCTCTCCGAGGCTGCGGTCGCCAAGGTCACCCGCTGGCTGCAGCGCAACCCCGCAGGGACGGGAACGGGAACAGGGGCCGAGAAGCCGAGCCGGCGCAGCCGGCCCAGCAAGAATCATGCCGCCGCGGACAAGTCCGCGCAGCGCCTCTCCGCAGTGCTCTCGCACCCCAACGGGTTGGACTTCACCGTGGGATTCGTCGACCGGGTCATCCGCACCGAAGACACCAAGGCCGCCGCCTCTGCGCTCTCCGAGCTGGGCGAACTCGCCCCGGACACGCTCTCCGCCCTGGACCGGGCGCAGATCCTCGCTGGCAGCGCGCTGGCCAAGACGCTGCCCGACGTCGTCGTGCCCGCGGCAAGGGCGCGGATGCGCGCCATGGTCGGGCACATGGTCGTCGATGCCCGGGACAAGCCCTTCGGCAAGGCCGTGGCCTCGATCAAGCAGGACGGGCACCGGCTGAACATCAACCTCCTCGGCGAGGCGGTGCTGGGCGAGGCCGAGGCGGACAAGCACCTGCAGGACACCGTGGATCTGCTGCGCCGCGAGGACGTCGACTATGTCTCGATCAAGGTCTCCTCCATCGCCTCCCAGATCTCCATGTGGGGATTCGAGGCGACCGTGGACTACGTGGTCGCCCGGCTGATCCCGATGTACCAGGAGGCGGCGAAGGCGCCCGCCGGATCGAAGTTCATCAACCTGGACATGGAGGAGTACCGCGATCTCAACCTGACCATCGCGGTCTTCAAGACCCTGCTCTCCCGCCCCGAGCTGAAGCACTATGAGGGCGGCATCGTGCTGCAGGCCTACCTCCCGGACGCGCTCGCAGCGACCCAGGAGCTTGCAGAGTTCGCCAACGCCCGCGTCGCGGCCGGCGGAGCCGGGATCAAGATCCGGCTGGTCAAGGGTGCGAACCTGGCTGTGGAGAAGGTCCACGGCGAGATCGCCGGCTGGCCCCAGGTCACCTGTGAGTCCAAGGAGGCCACCGACGCGAACTACAAGCTGGTCCTGCACTGGCTGCTGACCGAAGAGAACATGGCCGGGGTGCGGATCGGCGTGGCCGGGCACAACCTGTTCGACATCGCCTTCGCCCACCTGCTCGGCGCCCAGCGCGGGGTCACCGGGCAGATGGAGTTCGAGATGCTCCAGGGCATGGCCACCGAACAGGCCGAAGCGGTCAGCGCCGACGTCGGCCAGCTGCTGCTCTACGTGCCGGCCGTGCGTCCCGCCGAGTTCGACGTGGCCATCTCCTACCTGGTCCGGCGGCTCGAGGAGAACGCCGCCAGCGAGAACTTCATGTCCGGCATCTTCGATCTGTCCGTGGATGAATCCGGCCGCAGCAGCGAAGTCTTCGAGCGCGAGGCCCAGCGCTTCCGCGGCTCGCTCGCGCTGCTGGAGGAGATCCTCAGCAAGCATGGCCACACCGCGCCCAGCCCGCAGCACACCCAGGACCGGAGCGCCGAGTCTGAGCAGGGCGCCGAAGCGTTCAAGGACGACGACGCCGCCCTCCCGCCCTTCGCCAACGAGCCCGATACCGATCCGTCGCTGCCGGCGAACCAGCGCTGGGCCGCCCAGGCGATCGATCGCGCCTCCGAGCCGGGCTGGCTCGAGGCACAGTCGCTGCCGGAGAAGATCAGCGGCGACCGGATCGACGAGCTGGTCGCGCAGGCCCGCGCGGCTGCCGAGCCGTGGGCGGCGCGCCCCGCCGTCGAACGCGCACGCATCCTCTACCGGGCGGCCGACATCCTCGCCGCGCGTCGCGGCCACCTGGTCTCCATCGCCGCCGCCGAGGTGGGCAAGTCCGTGGCGCAGACGGATCCGGAGATCTCCGAGGCGATCGACTTCGCCCGCTACTACGCGCACAGCGCGCTTGAAATCGAACAGGTCGAACATGCCCGCTTCATCCCGGATCGGCTGGTGCTGATCACCCCGCCGTGGAACTTCCCGCTGGCCATCCCGGCCGGCGGCACCTTCGCCGCGCTCGCCGCAGGCGCCGCGGTGATCCACAAGCCCTCGAACCACACCCCGCACTGTTCCATGGCGATCCTGGACGCACTCTGGGACGCCGGCGTGCCTCGGGAGGTGCTGCACGGGGTCTATCCCTTCGAAGGCGCGGACGGCAAGCGGCTGGTCTCGCACGACGGCGTGGACCGGGTGATCCTCACCGGGGCCTCCGAGACCGCGGCGATGTTCCGCTCCTGGAAGCCCTCCCTGGCGATCAACGCGGAGACCTCCGGGAAGAACGCCCTGGTCATCACGCCCTCGGCGGATCGCGACCTCGCGGTGGCAGACCTGGTCAACTCGGCCTTCGGCCATGCCGGGCAGAAATGCTCCGCCGCCTCGCTGGGGATCCTGGTGGACAGCGTCTATGACTCCGAGCGGTTCCGGCGCCAGCTGGTCGACGCCGCCTCCTCGATGATCGTGGACTGGCCGAGCAGCCTCGCCGCCACGGTGGGCCCGCTGACCGAGGAGCCCAGCGAGAAGCTGCGCCGGGCACTGACCACCCTTGAGCCCGGCGAGTCCTGGCTGCTGGAGCCGAAGCAGCTCGACGACACCGGTCTGCTCTGGTCCCCGGGAATCAAGGACGGCGTGAAGCCGGGCTCCTTCTTCCACCTCACCGAGGTCTTCGGCCCGGTGCTGGGTCTGATGAAGGCCTCAGACCTCAAGGAGGCGATCGACCTGCAGAACCAGGTCGACTTCGGCCTCACCGGAGGCATCCATTCGCTGGAGCCCAGCGAGGTGGCCACCTGGCTCGACAGGGTTCAAGTAGGAAACGCCTATGTCAATCGAGGCATCACCGGAGCCATCGTCCAGCGCCAGTCCTTCGGAGGCTGGAAGCAGTCCTCGGTGGGCCTGGGATCCAAGGCCGGGGGCCCCAACTACGTCATGCTCTTCGGTCGCTGGGAAGATGACACCGTCGGCTCCGAGCTGCCGGCCGCAGGTTCCGCCGAAGCGCCGCTGGAGCAGACCGTGGCCACCTTGATCGAGTCAGCGGTCGGCTCCGGGATCGTCTCCGGAGCGGATCGGGCGTGGCTCGCGGCGGCTGCCGCCGATGACCAGCACTGGTGGGAGACCGAGTTCGGCAGGCCCGCCGACCGCACCGGTCTGGGCAGCGAGGCCAACATCTTCCGCTACCTCGGCGAGGACGTGCTGCTGCGTGTGGGCGTCGACGCCACCGCGGTCCAGGTGCTGCGCGCGCTGATCGCCGCACAGCGTGCCGGGGCCGAGGTGCGCATCTCCGCCTGCCCCAAGCTGCCGGCCGCGACCGCGAAGGCCTTGGAACTCGGGAGCCGGACGCTGCAGCTCACGCCCACCGAGGAGACCACGGGTGAGTTCGCCGAGGCCCTGGCCGCCGGGGGTCATGACCGCGGAGTGGGCGTCCGGGTGCGCATGCTCGGTGCCGTGGACCCTGCGCTGCGCACGAAGCTGGCGGACCGTCCGGAGGTGGCGCTGCTCCCCGACGAGGTCACCGCCTCCGGCCGTGTGGAGCTGCGCTACTGGCTCAAGGAGCAGGCCGTCTCGATGACCCTGCACCGCTTCGGAAACCCGGCGCGGGACTTCCACCGGCTGGCCGAGGAGCTCAAGCAGCCGGTGGACTGAGCCGCGTCATCCGCCTGAGCCGCGTCACCCGCCTGAGCCGCCTCAGCCGCCCTGGCGTACCCGCAGCGTGTGCGCCGCCAGGGCGAGGACCGCGCCGTACTGCAGCCCGGCGGCGTCCTTGATCGGGATGGGCTCGAGATCCTGCTCCTGCTCGGCAGCCTCGGACATCCAGTTCTCGTAGACCGGGGAGAGCTCTTCGGCCAGGCTGGCCGCCCCCGGCGACCCCGCCTGGCCCAGCTCCTCCAGCGCGCGCAGGAACATGCCACCGAAGCGCAGCCGCAACATATGCAGGATGCCCTGCAGGCCGTGGAGCTCGGCCACGGTCGCCTCGCGCTGAGCGGCCGGATCCTCGGCCCGGGCGCGCTGGGACTGCGCGGCCTGGCCCAGCAGGGGAAGGAACGCGCGGCTGGCGCGCAGCAGCGGCGGCTCGGGAGCAGCACTCGTCCCCAGGCGCCCCAGCACTCCCATCAGCAGCACGCCCGAGGCGCTCAGCGCCGCGGCCTGATCCCGCAGGGCAGACGCGTAGGACGCGCCGCCGGGGCTGATGTCATCGGCGAGCCGATGCTTCCACTGCGGCATCTCCGCCACCATCGAGAGGGTGCCGCAGCGACTCGCGTAGCCGGTGGAGGACTCCCCGGTGGACCCCTCCGGGAAGGGGTCCAGCCCCAGCGCCTCCACCCAGTCGTAGGCCTCCTCGAGACTGCCCATGGCGAAGATCCCGGGGGAGAGGATCTCGAAGTGCGCCGCCTCGGGCTCTCCGCGGTGCAGCGGGACGCCCATGGCCGCCGGGAGCTCGCTGAGCAGCTCATGCAGCGGCTCCACACGGGAGCCCGGGGCGGCACAGAGGGTGTCCGAGAGGTAGTAATAGGCCCCGCCGGACTCGGCGTTGTGCAGCGGCAGGTAGAAGTCGGGCCGGGTCAGATCGATGGCGCGCTGCAGGGCGTGGGTCTCGGGCAGCATCGCGTCGAAGTGCGCCGCCTTGTACCGGAACGGAAAGGTCCACTCCACCTGTTCCGGGCCCGCCGGACGGTAGAAGTTCTGGAAATACAGCTCGCGGTCCTCGGGCGCGTGGAACCAGCCCTCGTTCAGCCGCATCGAGTCCGGATCAGCACAGGGCAGGAAGTGCCAGCTGCTGGCCAGGGAGCGCCGCAGCCGCTCCTCGGTGAGCAGCTGCTCGGCCAGGTGCAGCATGGTCCAGGAGCCGATCGGCTCGTTCGGGTGCACCCCGCCGGCGAGCAGCCCGGAGAGGACCCGGGCCTCCTCGTCATCCTCACCGGTGATCGAGTAGAGCAGGATCGGCTCCCCGGCGCGGGAATGCCCCAGCCGCGTCACGCTCATCTGCTCGGGATGCTGCGCGGCCAGCGCGGCGAAGGCCTCATGCAGCTCATCGACGCTGGGGTAGTGCTGCACTGCCGGCAGGCCTGCCGCCCGTTCCAGGATCTCCGCGCTGGTCAGCGGCTCCAGGGCGGTGAGTCCGCTGGTGTGGCTCACGGCGGTCCTTCCACTTGGTGGGGCCAGGGCAGCTCCCTATCCTAGTGGGATGCGGCATAACCCGGACTACGCCCTCGAGGATCTCGAGGCCCTCAAGGACCTGATCAGGCAGCACCCCTGGTGCACCTTCGTGGCGCACACCCCGGCCGGGCTCGTCGCCTCGCACTATCCGGTGCTGCTGCAGGAGGAGGCCGAGGGCCAGGCCGAGGACGACGGCGCGCTGGTGCTGCTCAGCCACGTCGGGCGGCCCGATGAGGTCAAGCTCGGGCTGGGCGGCGAAGGAGCGCCGGCTGCCGGGGCGACCGAGCCGAGCGAGCTGCTTGCCATCATCCAGGGCCCGCACGGCTATATCTCCCCGAGCTGGTACGGCTACCGACCCAACGTGCCCACCTGGAACTTCGCCGTGGCGCACCTCTACGGGGTGCCCGAGGTGCTCTCGGATGCCGAGAACTTAGACGTGCTGCACCGGCTGGTGGAGCACTTCGAGAGCCCGCTCCCGGACCCGCACCTGCTCGACGCGACGCAGGAGAACAGCGAATACGCCCAACGGATCGTGCGCGGCACGGTCGGCTTCCGGATGCGCGTCACCAGGATCGAGGCCAAGGAGAAGATGAGTCAGGACAAGCCGATGGATTCGGTGCGAAGCATCATCGAGGAGCTTCGCGGCAACGGTCCCTACGCCGATCCGGCACTGGCCGATCGGATGGAACGGGTGAATCGTGCAGCACTGGGCGGAGGTGCCCGATGACGCCTGGATCGATGAATCCTGGATCGCGGCATCCCGAACCGCTGACACTGCGCAACGTGCGGCTCCCGGGCGCTGGGAGCAGCGGGCTGCGCGATGTGCAGCTGCGCGATGGGCGGATCGCCGGGATCATGCCTGCCGGGCAGGCTGTGCGGCAGGTTGGCTCCGAGGGCCCGCGAGGCGACGCCCTGGACGCCGATGGCCGCTTCCTGATCCCCGGGCTGTGGGATCACCATGTCCACTTCACCCAGTGGGTGATCGCGCGACGGCGGCTCGACCTCGCCGCGACCACCAGCGCCGCCGAGGTGCTGCAGCTGGTGCGCGGTGCGCTGAGCTCCGATCCGGAGCTCGCCGCGGCAGGTGCTGACTCGGCGGGCTCCGGCGTCGTCGGCTACGGGTTCCGCGATGGGCTCTGGCCCGACCTGCCCTCGCTGAGCAGTCTGGATGAGGCGACCGGGGCGGTGCCGGTGGGGCTGATCAGCGGGGATCTGCACTGCATGTGGCTCAACACGGCGCTGCAGTCCCGACTGGGGGTCTCCACCGACGCCAGCGGGCTGCTGCGCGAGGCGGACTCCTTCGCGGTGATGGACCAGCTGCAGGACCCGGCCGCGCTGACCCCGGAGATCTACCGGCAGACCGCGCAGGCGGCGGCGCAGCGCGGAGTGGTGGGGATCGTGGAGTTTGAGAACGCGGACAACATCTCGGCCTGGCCGCTGCGCACCGCGGCGGGGGTGGACTCGCTGCGCGTGGAGGTCTCGGTCTGGCCCGACCGGCTGCAGTCCGCGCTGCTGGCCGGGATCCGCACCGGAGACGTGCTCGACGAGCGCGGTCTGGTGACCATGGGGCCGCTGAAGGTGATCTCCGACGGTTCGCTGAACACCCGCACCGCCTGGTGCTGGGACCCCTACCCCGAGGTGGACCTGGGGCATCCGCACAGCTGCGGGATGCAGACCGTGCCCATGGAGGAGCTCCAGGACGTGATGCGCCAGGCCCGCGATGGCGGGATCGCCGCGGCGATCCATGCGATCGGAGACCGGGCCAACTCTGCGGTGCTCGATGCCTTCGAGGCGCTGGCGATGCCAGGCGTGATCGAGCACGCCCAGCTGCTGCGCTGGGAGGACATCCCGCGCTTCGCCCAGCTCGGGCTCACCGCCAGCGTGCAGCCCGAACATGCCATGGATGACCGCGATGTGGCCGACGCCTACTGGGCCGGGCGCACCGACCGGGCCTTCCCGCTGGACGCGCTCACCCGCGCCGGGGTGCCGCTGCGACTGGGCTCCGACGCCCCGGTCGCCGCGCTGGATCCCTGGGTGGCCATCGCCGCGGCGGTCAGCCGCAGTCGCGACGGCCGGGACGCCTGGCATCCCGAGCAGCGCCTGGACCGAGCCACTGCGCTCGCCGCGGCCACCCGCGGCGGCACCGCGGGGGGAGGCTCAGGCGGGGGAGGGCATCAGCTCAGCGTGGGGGATGCGGCGGACCTGGTGCTGCTGGAGACCGATCCGCTCGGCGGCGGCGAACACGGCGGCGGCGAACATGGCGGCAGTGGCTTCTCCGGCTCGGGGCTGCGCGAGATGGGGGTCTCCGCGACCCTGCTCGGTGGCCGGCTGACCCACGACGGGATCAGCTGACCAGCCGGCCAGCCGGCCAGTTGACCAGCTGATCAGCCCCTTCGCGCCTGGTAGGCCAGCAGGGCCGCCAGGTAGCCGCCGCCGAGCACCACGGTGACCATCCCGACCGGGATCGGCTGGGCCAGCGCCTGTTGCGCGATGATGTCGGATCCGAGCAGCACCAGCGCGCCCATCAGCGCGGAATGCACCAGCGGGATCCCCGGCGAGCGGGCCAGCAGCCGAGCGATCTGTGGGGCCGCCAGTGCGACGAAGGCGATCGGCCCGGTGGCGGCGGTGACCAGTGCCGTCAGCAGCACCCCGATCCCGAGGATCGCGAGCCGGGTCGGCTCCACGCGGACCCCGTGGGAGGCCGCCACGTCGTCGCCGAGCTCCAGCTGGCGCAGCGGCCGGACGCAGATCAGCAGCAGCGGCAGCGCCGCAAGCACGATCGTGATGGCCGGGAGCACCGCGGACCAGCTGGTCAGGCCCAGCGAGCCGGCACCCCAGATCGCCGCGCCCATGGCGGTCTCGGTCTGCGCGCGCAGCAGGATCCAGGAGTTCACCGCATGCAGCGCCGCGGTTACCCCGATGCCCACCACGATCAGCCGGAACCCCTGCATGCCGTCGCGGTAGGCCAGGAAATACACCAGCAGCGCGGTGCCCAGACCGCCGATCAGCGCGCCCAGCGAGGTGCCGATCAGCCCGTCGGCCATGGTGAACCCGCCGATCCCCACCGTGGCGAGCAGCACCCCGGTGTAGGCGCCGGTGGAGAAGCCGATGATGTCCGGGGAGCCCAGCGGGTTGCGGGTCAGCGTCTGGAACAGCGCGCCGGAGAGCGCCAGTGCGGTGCCGAAGACCAGCGCGGCGGTGATCCGCGGCAGCCGCCACTCCAGCACCACGGTGGCGTCGAAGCCGCCGCCTCCGGCGAGTGCGGTGAGCACCTCGACCGGGCTCAGCGGGTAGTCGCCCATGCCGAGCGCGGTCACGCTCAGGACCAGGATGCCCAGACACAGCCCGAGGCCCACGAGCCAGGAGCGAAGGGGACGGAGGGATCGAAGGGGGCGACGGGGGCGACGGGTGCGGCGATGGGGACGGTCGTGGGTGCGGGTGAGGGGTTCGCGCGTCGCGGTCACAGCTTCAGCGCCTTGCGCCGGCGGATCAGCAGCACCAGCACCGGTGCACCGATCAGCGCACTGACCAGCCCGACCGGCATCTCCCCGGGCCAGACGATCAGCCGGGCCGCGATGTCTGCGGTGAGCATCAGAATCGGGCCGAAGATCATCGAGAGCAGCAGCACCCAGCGCTGGTCCGCCCCGGCGAAGAAGCGCGCCGCATGCGGGACCATCAGCCCGATGAACGCAATCGGTCCGGCGATCGCCGCGGCGCCCCCGGCCAGCACCGTGATCGCCAGGATGCTCAGCACCCGGGTCTTCCACAGCGAGACGCCCAGGGCCGCCGCCAGCTCATCGCCGAGCGCCAGCGTGTTCAGCCCCTTGCCCAGCGGCAGCGCCACGATCAGCGCGAGCAGCACCAGCGGGGCCACGGTCAGTGTGACGTCGAGGCCGCGCCCGGCGAGGATCCCGGCCTCCCAGACCTGCAGCGCGCCGAAGGTGCGCGGATCCGCGACGCGCAGCGCCCCGATGATCCCGGAGAGCACCGCGGACAGCGCCACCCCGGCCAGCACCATCCGCATCGGATCCACCTTGCCCGAGGACATGCCGCCGATCAGCGCCACCGCGACCGTGGCGAAGAAGGCTCCGGCCAGGGCGAACCAGATGTAGCCCACCGGGGAGGTGATCCCGAAGCCCACGATGGCGATCGCCACGGCGAAGGCCGAGCCGGCGGAGACTCCGAGCAGGCCCGGTTCGGCCAGCGGGTTCCGGGTCAGCGACTGCATCAGCGCTCCCGCCACCGCCAGAGCGGTCCCGACGACGACGGCGGCCAGCGTGCGCGGCAGGCGCAGTCCCAGCACCGCGTACCGATCGTTGGCGCTGACCTCCCCGCCGCTCAGCGCCGAGAAGACCGTGTCCAGCCCGATGCCGCGGCTGCCGATGCTGATGCTCGCCGCGCACAGCAGCGCCAGGATGAACAGACCAAGGGCCAGGGCGAGAGTGGTGCGCGGGGTGGCACTGCGACCCAGGGCATGCGAGTGCACCCCAGGGCGTCTGAGCGTGCCTGAATCTAGGGTCATACCGGGATGAGTCTCGCCTTAGTCGGAAATGGGTACTGTCTCGTGTTCTAATTTGATCTATTCTGGATGGGTGGTCAACAGGCCACCCTCACATCCTTTCATCACTAGGAGCACCCTCTTGAACGGATCTCGCCAGCTCGCTGGTCCTCACGCGCGGCGCTCCGCCTCGGTCGGCATCGCCCTGGCAGCCACCGCCGCACTGCTTCTCTCCGGCTGCGCGGACTCCTCCGCGCAGGACGACGGCGAGGCAGGCGGCGGCGAGGAGGCCGAGGACGCGGCCGGGGCCTACCCCGCGAGCATCGAGACAGAGTTCGGCGAGGTCACCATCGAGCAGGCACCAGAGCGCGTCGTCGCCCTGGGCTGGGGCGACGCTGAACTGGCGCTGGATCTCGGCGTCGAACCGGTGGGCGCCTCGGACTGGCTCGGCTTCGAGGACCCGGAGGGCATCGGACCATGGGTGGAGAACACCTACACCGAATCCCCGGAGATGCTGGGCACGCTGGAGCTCTCCTATGAGGCGGTGGCCGCGCTGGAACCGGACCTGATCCTGGACGTGCGCAGCTCGGGCGACCAGGAGCGCTATGACCGGCTGAGCTCGATCGCTCCGACCGTGGGCGTGGCCCCCGAGGGTGCGAACTACCTGACCGAGCCGGAGGAGCAGGTGCGCATGATTGCGGCCGCACTGGGGCAGCCAGAGGCCGGTGAGGAGATGCTCGCCGAGCAGGAGGAGGCCTTCGCGGCGGTCGCGCAGGAGAATCCCGACTGGGAGGGCCAGTCCATGACGGTGGCCACCCGGACCGCCGAGGGCTGGGGCGCCTATACCGAGGCCGATGGCCGGGTCGGCTTCCTGGAAAATCTCGGTTTCGAACAGAACCCCGAGATCGCCGAGCTCGGCGGGGAGGACGAGTTCAGCGTGAACATCTCCGATGAGCAGCTCGAGCTGCTCGACGCCGACCTGCTCGTCGGATTCCCGATCTTCATCGAGGAGTCCGAGATCACCGAGGACGAAGGGTGGATGAGCATCCCCGCGGTGCAGGACGGCCGGGACCTGGTGATCACCGGCGACCTGGCCAACGCGTTCTCGCTGGGCACCCCCGAGGCGCAGATCTACGCGCTGGAGGAGCTTGCCCCGGAGATCGAGGAGACCGTGGCACCATGAGCCTGCGCTCAAGCCACGCTGCGCTGGCGGAGTCCGTCGTGAATGACCCCGCCACGCTGAATCCGCAGCGCGCGTATTCCACGGTCGTCGTCGAGGTCCGGCGGCTGAGCCCGAACTACCTGCGCTTCACACTGCAGGCCGAGGAGCTGCGCCACTTCCACACCGGCGGTCTGGACCAGCGGATCAAGCTGCTGCTGCCTCGCGCCGACGGGACGCTGCCCGAGCTGGGGCTCTTCCAGGAGCCGCAGCCGGAGATGATGGCCTGGTACAACGCCTGGCGTCAGCTTCCCGAGGCGCAGCGCAATCCGATCAGGACCTACACCGTGCGCAATATCCGGCCCTGGGAGCACCAGATCGACGTGGACTTCGTGGTCCACGGCACCGAGGGCCCGGCCTCAGCCTGGGCGATGCGCGCCGAGATCGGCGATGAGCTGGTCATCATCGGCCCCGACGGTCGCTCCGCCCGAGCCGGCGGCGGCATCGAGTTCAACCCGCACACCGCCCGGGACGTCCTGCTGGCCGGGGACGAGACCGCGGTGCCCGCGATCTGCGCGATCCTGGAGATGCTGCCCGAACGGATCCACGGCGAGGCCTACCTGGAGATCCCCACCCGCGCGGATGCCCTTGACGTGGTCAACCGCTCCGGCGTGGAGATCTACTGGCTGCCCCGAGAGGACGCGCCGCGCGGTGAGCCGCTGACCAGCGCGGTGCAGAACTGGGGCCGGCGTCGCGCCGAGATCTTCGCCCAGCGCCGCTCCTCCTGGCAGCCGACCCGCGGTGAACCGGTGGGTGCGCCCTCCGGCGCGGAGGATCTCGCGGATCTCGCCGAGGGTGACATGCTCTGGGAGGTCGGCGATGCCGACGGCTTCCGCGAGTACGCCTGGCTGGCCGGGGAGGCCGGGGTGATCACCGGTCTGCGCCGACATCTGGTCAAGGACATCGGGCTCAGCCGGAAGCAGGTCTCCTTCATGGGCTACTGGAAACAGGGCCGCGCCAGCTGAGCGCCCCGGTTGCCGGGCGGACTGCGGAGCGGGCATACCGCAACACCCGCGCCCGTGGGACAATCGATGCGATGTCACCTTCGAAGAGCCCACGCCCCGAACCGTCCAGCTCCGCGCCCAAGCGGGGCTCGGCCCGCACGGCCGCCGGCGCGCCGCCAGCACGAAACTCCGCCGGCGCGCCCGCCGGACCGCCGGTGGACGCGGCACGGCCGCAGATCCGGCCCAAGGCCGAGGGTTGGCAGCAGCCCATGGACGCCGAGGGGCGCCCGAAGCTGCAGTTCGCCCAGCCGAAGGTCAAGCAGCCGCCGAAGCACCTGGCGGACATGACCCTGGATGAGCGCACCGCGCGCGCCACGGAGCTGGGCATCTCCGGCTTCCGCGCCAAGCAGCTCTCGGTGCATTACTTCCGGCACTACACCTCAGACCCGGAGCAGATGACCGATCTGCCCGCGGAGACCCGCGAGCAGCTGGTCGAGGAGTTCCTGCCGCCGCTGCTCACCGAGGTCCGCCGGCTCAAGACCGACGACGGCGCCACGATCAAGTTCCTCTGGCGGCTCTTCGACGGTGCCATGGTCGAGTCGGTGCTGATGCGCTACCGCAGCCGGATCACGCTGTGCATCTCCTCGCAGTGTGGCTGCGGGATGAACTGTCCCTTCTGCGCCACCGGGCAGAACGGGCTGACCCGCAACATGTCTTCCGCCGAGATCGTGGACCAGATCGTGCAGGCCAACCGGGCGATCGCGGCCGGGGAGCTCGACGCCCCCAATGCCGCGGAGATCGCCGAGGAGGCCGATCACGCAGCCCTGGGCGAGGAGACCGACTTCGCCGAGTCCGAGGAGTCGGCAGCCGCGGGCAAGGGTGCGTCGTCGTCCTCGGGTGTTGGCCCACAGCGGGTCTCCAACATCGTCTTCATGGGGATGGGCGAGCCGCTGGCGAACTATAAGCGCGTGATGAACGCGGTGCGCCGCATGGTGGACCCTGCCCCGGAGGGCCTCGGGATGAGCGCCCGCGGGATCACCATCTCCACCGTGGGACTGGTCCCGGCGATCCGGAAGCTCGCCGATGAGAACCTGCCGATCACCTTCGCGCTGAGCCTGCATGCCCCCGACGATGAGCTGCGCGATGAGCTGATCCCGGTGAACTCGCGCTGGAAGGCCGATGAGGCCATCGACGCCGCGTACCACTATTACAAGACCACCGGCCGGCGGGTCTCCATCGAGTACGCGCTGATCAAGGACATGAACGATCACCAGTGGCGCGCCGAGCTGCTGGCCGAGAAGCTCAACGCCCGCGGTCGTGGCTGGGTGCATGTGAACCCGATCCCGCTGAACCCCACGCCGGGATCGATCTGGACATCCTCGGAGCCCGAGGTGATGCGCGCCTTCGTGAACCGGCTCGAGTCCCTCGGGGTGCCGACCACGCTGCGCGACACCCGCGGCAAGGAGATCGACGGCGCCTGCGGCCAGCTCGCCGCCGCGGAAGAGTGACCGGGCCGGGCTGAGATGAACGACCCCGCTCGCCACCACGACGTCATCGAGGTCATCGGCGCGCGGGAGAACAACCTCAAGGGCTTCAGCCTGCGGATCCCGAAGCGGGCGCTGACCGTGTTCACCGGGGTCGCCGGCTCGGGGAAGTCCTCGCTGGTCTTCGGCACCATCGCGGCGGAGTCCCAGCGGATGATCAACGAGACCTACAGCGCGTTCCTGCAGGGCTTCATGCCGAGCCTGAGCCGGCCCGAGGTCGAGGACCTGCAGGGCCTGACCGCCGCGATCGTGGTCAACCAGGAGCGCCTCGGCGCGAACATCCGCTCCACCGTAGGCACCGTCACCGACGTCAACACGCTGCTGAGGATCCTGTTCAGCCGGATCGGGGAGCCGAAGATCGGGTCCCCGCAGGCCTTCTCCTTCAACGTGGCCAGCATCAGCGGAGCCGGAGCGGTGACCTTTGAGCGCGGCGGTGAGAAGACCAAGGAGCGTCGCGAGTTCAGCATCACCGGCGGCATGTGCCCGCGCTGCGAGGGTCGCGGGCAGATCAACGACATCGACGTCGCTCAGCTGATCGACGAGTCGCTCTCGCTGAATTCCGGCGCCATCACCGTGCCCGGGTACAAGGCCGGGGGCTGGTCGGTGCGGTATTACTCCGAATCTGGCTTCTTCGATCCGGACAAGCCGGTGCGGGACTACACCGAGCAGGAGCGCCACGACCTGCTGCACCGGGAGCCGGAGAAGGTCAAGATGAGCGGGATCAACATGACCTACCAGGGCCTGGTTCCGCAGGTGCGCAAGTCCATGCTCGCCAAGGACCGCGACGCGATGCAGCCGCATATCCGGGCCTTCGTGGACCGCGCGGTGACCTTCGTGAGCTGCCCGGCCTGTGAGGGCACCCGGCTGAGCGAGCTCGCCCGTTCGGTGCGCGTGCAGGACCGCAACATCGCCGAGGTCTGCGCGATGCAGCTCAGCGACCTCGCCGAATGGCTGCGCGCGCTCGAGGCACCTGCGGTTGCTCCGCTGCGTGCCTCTTTGCTGGAGACCGTGGAGCACTTCATCGACATCGGACTGGGCTACCTGAGCCTGGACCGACCCGCCGGCACGCTCTCCGGCGGCGAGGCGCAGCGGGTGAAGATGATCCGGCACCTGGGTTCCGCGCTGACCGACATCACCTATGTCTTCGACGAGCCCACCATCGGGCTGCACCCGCATGACATCGACCGGATGAACACGATGCTGCTGCGACTGCGCGATAAGGGCAACACCGTGCTGGTGGTCGAGCACAAGCCCGAGACCATCGAGATCGCCGACCACGTGGTGGACCTGGGTCCGCGGGCCGGGGAGGCCGGCGGTGAGCTCTGCTTCGAGGGCACCGTGGCGGGCCTGCACGGCAGCGACACGCTCACCGGCCGGCACCTGGGCTACCGGGCGCAGGTCAAGGACCGGGTCCGCTCGGCGACCGGAGCGATCGAGATCCGCGGCGCCCGGCGCAACAACCTGCGCGAGGTCGACGTGGACATCCCCACCGGGGTGCTCACCGTGATCACGGGGGTGGCGGGCTCAGGAAAGTCCACGCTGATCGAGGGCAGCCTCGCGGGCCGGGAGGACGTGACCTTCATCGACCAGAGCGGGATCAAGGGCTCCTCCCGCTCCAATCCCGCCACCTACACCGGCCTGCTGGAGCCGATCCGCAAGGCCTTCGCCAAGGCCAACGGGGTCAAGCCGGCACTGTTCAGCGCGAACTCCGAGGGCGCCTGCCCCACCTGCGGCGGCGCCGGGGTCATCTACACCGAGCTGGGCGTGATGGAGACCGTGGCCAGCCCCTGCGAGGACTGCGAGGGACGCCGGTTTCGTCGGGAGGTGCTCGAATACACGCTCGGTGATGGGGACGGTGATGCAGACGCGGATGCAGACGCCGCCGGGACCGGGGACGGTCATCCTGCCGGGGGACGCGCGGCGCTGAACATCAGCCAGGTGCTCAGCCTCTCGGTGGACCAGGCGGTGGAGTTCTTCTCCGCCGGGTCCTCCCGGCTGCCCGCCGCCACCAAGATCCTCACCCGACTCGCCGACGTCGGACTCGGCTACCTGCGGCTGGGACAGCCGCTGAACACCCTCTCCGGGGGCGAGCGGCAGCGGATCAAGCTGGCCACCAAGATGGCCGACCCGGGCGGGGTCTACGTGCTGGACGAGCCCACCACCGGGCTGCACCTGGCCGATGTGGAGAACCTGCTGGGCCTGCTGGACCGGCTGGTGGACTCCGGCACCTCGGTGGTGGTCATCGAGCACCACCAGGCGGTGATGGCCCACGCCGACTGGATCATCGACCTGGGCCCCGGGGCCGGCACCGAGGGCGGCCAGGTGGTCTTCACCGGCACCCCGGCGCAGCTGATCGCCCAGGGTCAGACGCTCACCGCAGAGCATCTGGGGCGCTACGTGGCCGGGTGAGACCGATCACCACCACCGCCACCAGGATCAGCAGCACCGAGAGCGCCACGGCCGCGTCCGGATCGGTCTCGCGCTGCAGGTAGATCTCGAGCGGCAGCGTGCGGGTGACCCCTTGCAGGCTCCCGGCGAAGGCGATCGTGGCGCCGAACTCGCCGAGGGAACGCGCGAAGGCCAGCACCACCCCGGAGGCCAGCCCCGGGAGGATCAGCGGCAGCACGATGCTGCGCAGCAGCTGGGTGGGCCCGGCCCCGTCGACGACGGCGGCCTCCATCACCTCCTTCTGCACCCCGCGCAACGCGGACTCCACGGCGATCACCATGAACGGCAGCGACACGAAGGTCTGCGCCAGCACCACCGCCGCGGTGGAGAAGGCGATCTGCACGCCGAGCAGCTCGAGGCTCTCACCGAGCAGTCCCTGCCGGCCGAAGGTGTTCAGCAGCGCGATGCCCCCGATCACCGGGGGCAGCACCAGGGGCAGCAGGATCAGTGTGCGCAGGATCCCGCTGCCGCGGAAGGTGGCGTGGCTGAGCACCAGGGCCAGCGGCACGCCGAGGACGGTGCACAGCAGCGTGGCCGTCACTGAGGTGCGCAGGCTCAGCCACAGCGCGGACAGCGCCGCCTCCGAGCTGAGCAGGCGGGGAAGCTCGGCAAGCTCGATCCGGGTCAGCAGGGCGAAGATGGGCAGCAGGATGAACACCGCGGCGGCGGCGGCGGGGAACAGGACCCAGCGCGGCAGAGCTGCCCCGCCGGTCGGTCGGCGGCTCATCCGGAAGCCTCCGACGCCGGGCCGAATCCTGCCTGCTCCAACGCCGACTGGCCGGACTCGCTGAGCAGCAGCTCGATGAACTCCGCGGCGAGCTCCGGCTGCTCGGCTCCGGCCAGCACCGCCGCCGGATACCGGTTCGGGAACTCGGCGGCCTCCTCGATGCGGATGGTCTCGACCTCCTCACCGGCGCGCAGCGCGTCGGTGGAGTAGACCAGGCCGGCGTCGGCCTCGGCGCTGCGCACCTTGCCCAGCACATCGGTGACCGCCAGCTCCTCGCTGTCCGGAGCCAGGGTCACGTCCGCGGCCTGTGCCAGCTGCTGCGCCACCGCGCCGCACGGGACCTGGGGGGCGCAGAGGACCAGCGCGTGTTGAGGATCGGCGAGGTCCGCCAAGGTCCCGATCCGCCCCGGGTTCCCCGAAGGCACCGCGATGACCAGGGTGTTCGAGGCGATGACCGAGGGGTCCTGCCGGATCAGGGAGGCATCCTGCGCACGTTCCATGGTCGGCTCATCGGCGGGGACGAAGAGATCACCCGGAGCACCCTGCGTAAGCTGGGAGAGCAGGTCGGCGGAGCCCCCCGAGCTCAGCTGAACCGGGACGCCGGTCCTCTCGGTGAACTCCTGGACCAGCGGATCCATCACCTCCTGCAGCGAGGCGGCCGCGAGGACCCGCAGCGGCTGCCCGGTCTCGGCGTCGGGTGTGTCTGCATCAGGGGCGCCTGAATCGGGGGCGTTCGCGCAGCCGGAGAGCAGCGCCAGCAGCAGCGCGCCGGGGAGGAGTCGGGTCCTGGCTGAGCGGCGCATAGGCAGTGAGTCTATAGGCTGGAGCCATGATGCCCTCGCAGAGATCACAGGTGCCCGGATTCGAGGTGATGAGCATCCTGGCCCGGATCGACGCCATGCGCGCCGCAGGCCGGGACGTCGTCTCGCTGACCGCGGGGGAGCCCGGCTCCGGGGCTCCGATCGCGGTCAATCAGGCCGCCGCAGAGATCCACGCCGGCAACACGGTGCTGAACTACACCGCCGCGATGGGGATCGCCCCGCTGCGGGAGGCGATCGCGCAGCACTACGCGAGCTGGTACGGGGTGAGCGTGCCGCCGTCGCGGATCGCGATCACCACCGGGTCCTCCGGAGCCTTCATGCTCAGCTTCCTGGCGGCCTTCGACCCGGGGGACCGGGTGGCGCTGGCCCGCCCCGGCTATCCCGCCTACCGCAACATCCTCACCGCGCTCGGCATCGAGGTGGTGGACCTGGACTGCGGCCCTCAGGAGCGCTTCCAGCCGACGATCGCCCAGCTGCAGGCACAGCTCGAAGCCGGCAACAGCCTGGCCGGGCTGATCCTGGCCTCCCCGGCGAATCCCACCGGCACCATGATCGAACGCGGGAAGCTGGCTGAGCTCACCGCCTGGTGCGCCGATCACGAGGTCCAGCTGATCAGCGACGAGATCTACCACGGGATCAGCTACGGGGCGGAGAACGTGAGCGCCGCCGAGATGGGCGAGCAGGCCGTGGTGATCTCGTCCTTCTCCAAGTACTGGGGGATGCCCGGCTGGCGGCTGGGCTGGATGGTGCTCCCCGAACATCTGGTGGATCCGGTCTCCCGACTTGCCGGCAATGTGGCCCTCTGTCCGCCGCACGCCACCCAGCTCGCGGCCGTGCAGGCCTTCACGCCGGCCTCGCTGGACTTCGCCGCCTCCCAGGTCAGCGGGTATGCCGCGGCACGCGAGCGGGTGCTGGGACTGATTCCGCAGCTGGGCTGGGGCGAGGTTGCCCCTGCCGACGGCGCCTTCTACGTCTACGCCCACCTGGGCGAGCAGCTGCGGCGGTTCCAGGACTCCCCGAGCTACTGCGCGGCGCTTCTGGAAGAGGCCGGCGTCGCCATCGTGCCGGGCACCGACTTCGATCCGGAGGCGGGACACCACTGGGTCCGGCTCAGCCTGGCCCCGGGGGAGGCGATGGTGGCTGAAGGGCTGCGCCGGATCCTCGCGTTCCAGAACGGTTCACCCTGACCGCGATCACTCCACGCTGAACTCGATCCGGTGCTGACCCGTGGCGGCGTTCGGGATCGGGTCCCGGCGCTCGTCGGTCTGGGTCTCCCCGGCGGCGTTGATCGCGCGAACCGACACCGAGTGGCGTCCGGATTCGACGTCGGCGAAGGTGTGGCGCCACTGCCGCCAGGTGTCGATGTTGACCTCATCGGCCAGCTCGACGGACTCCCACTCGCCGTCGTCCAGGCGGACCTCGACGTCGGCGACGCCCTCATGCTGGGCCCAGGCGGTGCCGGCGACGACGAGCTCCTCGCCGCCGGGAACCCTGGCCAGCGGGCGGGGCACGTCGATGCGCGAGGCGACCAGGATCGGTCCCTCGGCGTCCCAGCCGCGGTCGGTCCAGTAGGCGGTCTCCGCGTCGAAGCGGGTGACCTCCAGCTCGGTGACCCATTTGGTGGCCGAGACGTAGCCGTAGAGGCCTGGGACCACCAGCCTGGCCGGGTAGCCGTGCTGAGCCGGCAGCGGCTCGCCGTTCATGCCCACCGCGAGCAGGCAGGCGCGGTCCTCGTCGGTGAGCACCTCCAGCGGGGTCGAGGCCGTCCAGCCGTCGACCGAGCGGGAGAGCACCATATCGGCCTCGCCCAGCGGACGAGCCCGGGCGAGCAGCTCGCGGATCGGGTAGCCCAGCCAGGTGGCGTTGCCGAGCAGGTCTCCGCCCACCGGGTTCGAGACGCAGGCCAGCGTGATGTGGTGCTCCTCGAGCGGCAGGTCCAGCAGCTCGGTCATGTCGATCGTGACCTCTTCCTCGACCAGGCCATGGATCCGCAGCGTCCAGTCCTGGGGGGAGAGCTCCGGAACCACCAGCGCGGTGTCGATCCGGTAGAAGTCGTTGTTCGGGGTGATGAACGGTGGCACCCCGTCCACCCCGACGCTGGCACCGGCCGGGATGGCGGGGGCGCGCACCGCGGGAGTGGGCAGCACCAGACGGGCCGCCGCCTCTCCGGCGCCCACACCGAAGGCATTGACCGAGCGTCCGAAGGTGATCGAGCCGGCGGCGACGGCGGTCCCGACGGCGGCCAGGCTCAGGAAGCGGCGCCGCGAGTGGGCGCGCTCGTCATCGGTGCTGGGACCGGCGGTGCTGGCGCGCCGGGTCTGCGCCGGGCGGCCCTGATCCGCGGGGCCAGCAGGATCCTCAGCGACCTCCCGGGTGAACCCGGTGGCGGCGCCGCTGAGCAGCAGCAGGCTCAGGAGGCCGAGCCCGGCGCCGATCAGCGTAGGCACCACATCCAGCGGGGAGGTCTCGGGGCGCAGCAGCACCACGATCAGCAGGACCACCGCGACGGCGGAGAACAGGCCTGCGCCCAGGCGCAGGCTGCGACGGGCCAGTGCCCCGATCAGGGCGGCCAGGATCATCCCGACCACGCCCATGCTCAGGTAGAGCACCAGCTTGTTGTTGCTGCCGAAGTAGGAGATCGCGAAGTCCTGCAGCCAGCTGGGGGAGAGCGTGATGATCGTGGAGCCCAGCGAGACCAGCGGTGAGGACGCCGGTCCGAAGAACTGAGAGATCAGATCTGCCACACCGAGGAAGATCGCTGCGGCGAGGACCCCGGCGATCAGGTGCGGAATCACGCGCCGCCGGCGGGTGGGCGGTCGTGAGGGTCCGCGGCCGGTGGTTCCGGGGGTCTCGTGCACTGTCTCAGTCATGTCATGAGTTCGGAGCGAAGGCGCCTTTGGATGGTTCTCGAGCCCAGCTTATAGATCCGCGAGCACCACGGGGTCGCTGGTCGGCTCCTCGGAGCCTCCTGCGGGCTCCACGGTGACCCCGAAGGTCATGTCCTGAGTCATCGGGAGGTCCGTGAGCAGCTCGGTGCTGGCACCGGTCATCAGGCCGGCGCTGCGCGGGCCCTCCTCATCGATCAGCCACAGCTGCATGGTCTGATCCTCGTCGAGCTCGGGCATATCGCGCGGGGTCAGGTGCAGCATCTGCTCGGAGACCGAATAGGCCAGGCTGAGCTGCCCGCCCACGGTCGCCTCGGCTTCGATGAAGGCCAGGTCCGAGGCGCTGAGCAGCCGTTCGGCACGTTCGCGCTCGGCCTCGGCCACGGTGAGCGACTCCTCGATCTGGCTGGTGTCCTGCTGCTGGTTGATCAGCGCGCCCGCCAGCACGGCGGAGATCAGCAGCAGCGTGGAGGCCGCCAGGGCGAAGAGCGCGGTGCTCGGACGCCGCCGGCGAGCCGGGGCTGTGGAGACCGGAGTGGTCGAGTCCGGGGTGGTCGAGTCCGGGGTCGCGACGTGGGCGGTGTCGGCGTGAGGAATCGAGGCGTGAGCGGTCTCGTCGGCATCATCGGCGGTGGGGTCGGCGGGATGAGCCGCCTGATCCGCAACGGCCTGCTGGTGCTGGCGCGGGATGTTCAGGATCGCCGCAGAGGTCTCGGCGCTGGGGGCGATGGCGTCGTCGGTCTCGGAGAGCAGTCCGAGCGTCTCATGGAAGGACGCGACCGCTTCGGCGAAATCGGGGTCTGCGGCTTCGAGGTCAAGGGCCTCGAGCATCTCGGCGTCTGCCAGCGTCCCGAGGGCGAGGCCGGCTGCCAGGTATTCGCGATCGGCGTTCATCCGGCACCTCCTAGCTGGGCCCTGAGTCTTCGCATGCCGTCTCGTATTCTAGATTTCACGGTTCCGAGCGGGACATCAAGTCGCTGCGCGATCTCGGAGTGTGAAAGCTCTTGGTAGTAGGCCATCGCGATGGCGGTGGCCTGCTCTTCGGGAAGGGTCTGCAGCGCGGTCTGCGCGCGGGCCGCCTCCACCTGAGTGAGGACTGTGTCCTGGACGTCGGGCTCCACCACGTGGGCCTCTTTCACCCCTTGGGTGAAATCTCTGTTCTGCTGGGCCTGTACCGCTCGGACCCGGTCGATCGCTCGGCGTCGACACATGGTGGTCAACCATGCGCGTCCGGTGCCGGCCTGGGCGCGGTAGCTGTGGCAGTTGACCCAGACCTCGGTGAAGATCTCTTGGAGAACCTCTTCCGCCAGTGATCTGTTCCGCAGCACTCGCAGCGCGGTGGCCAACAGGATCGAACCCTGCTCCCGGTAGAGCTGCTCGAAGGCGAGCTCATCGCCCTGCTGAATCTTCAGCAGCAGGGCACCGCAGGGATCTGCGGAGGCATCCACCGGAGCATGTACGCCCTCGGCGGCTGACCCCGGATTTCCTGTCTCATGCATCCCCACAGGATGCCACACCCCGGAGAGTGATCTCTGCATCCACCGGTTCCGGCCGCTGTGTGACCGCAACCGAGGACGGCGGCGCCCGCACCCCAACAGATGGGTGGGTGCCGAGCGCCGCCGTCTTCGATTCAGGCCTGGTCAGGAACGGTCTTCAGCAACCATTCCCGCCGAGGATCACTCCTCGGCAGCTGCCGGCATCAGGACAGCGTCGACCATGTAGACGGTGGCGTTGGAGGTCATCACGCCGCCGCAGACGAGGCCGGCGTCGTCGAACATCAAGTCATCGCCCTCGCCCTCGATGGTCACGGTGGCGCCGTTGACGGTCTCGTGCTCACCGGCGATCTCATCGGGAGCCAGCTGGCCGGGGATGACGTGGTAGGTCAGCACCTCGGTGAGCATGTCGGCGTCCTCGACCACTGCGTTGAGGTCTTCCTCAGGGATCTCGGCGAAGGCGTCATCGGTGGGGGCGATCACGGTGAACTCGTCACCGTTGAGCGTGTCCACCAGGTCGACGTCGGGGTTCAGCTCACCGGAGACTGCCGCGGTCAGCGTGGTCAGCATCGGGTTGTTCGAGGCAGCGGTGGCCACTGGATCCTCGGCCATGCCGCCGACGGAGCCGTCACCCTCGGGGACTTCCTCGGCATATGCCTCACAGGAGGCCCCGACCAGGTTCGCCGCTGGGTCAGATTCATCCATGGACTCGTCATCCATGGGCTCCTCGGACTCCATCGACTCTTCGTCCATGGGCTCTTCCTCGGTGGCCTCGGCGTCGGTGCCCTCGGTCTCCTCGGTCATCTCCTGGTCGGACTCTGCAGCCGGCTCCTCGGCGTCGCCGCCACAGGCGCTGAGGCCGAGCAGGGCCACCATGCCGATGCCGAGCAGGGAAGAAGTTTTACGAATCTCGGTCTTCATGACTGAATCTCCTGTTGGTCGCACGTTGGTCTGGTTCACAGCCACTGATCGTGGTGTCGACCAGGCCATGTACGCAGAGTTCGGAGCGAGATCAGGATCGGATGGTGGAAATCTGAAAAATCTTTCGGACCCCACCGATCCGGCTCGGTCTCAGGCGCTCGCCTGCTCGGCCTCGGCGAGGATCCGGGCCGCCATCTTCTTGAAGATGATGGCGTGGAAGGGGGTCACGCCTAGCCAGTAGGCGCGACCGGCAAGGCCGCGGGGGAAGAAGATCGCGCGCTGCCGATAGCGGGACCCGGTTCCCTCCGGCTCCACCATGAACTCCAGCCAGGCCTGCCCCGGCACCTTCATCTCGGCGCGCAGGCGCAGCAGCCGGCCGCGTTCCAGATCCTCCACGCGCCACCAGTCCAGGGTGTCGCCCAGGGCGAGCTGACCCCGGCTGCGCCGGCCACGTCCCATGCCCACGCCGCCGACCAGCTTGTCGGCGAGGCCGCGCAGCGCCCAGGCGCGGGAGAGCGAGAAGTATCCGGTCTCCCCGCCGATGCCCTCGATGACCGCAAAGACCGCTTCCGGGGAGGCGGTGGAGAGCCGCTCGCGCTCGTCGACCAGCACCGAGCGTCCGGTCCAGTCCGGGTCCGAGGGCAGGGACTCCGAGGGCACGTCGAGCGGATGGGCCGCGGCCCAGGTGGTCTCCACCCGATCGGCGGAGATCTTGTCCAGGGCCAGCCGCACCGAGGTCTCGTAGTCGGTGAGTCCTTCCTCGGGCGGGGCGATGATCTCGTCGATGATCTGGTCCTTGACCACACAGTCGTGCTGCAGCGACTCCACCAGCGGGATCGCCAGCGTGCGCGGGATCGGGGTGACCAGGTTGACCCACTGGGCGGCGAGCCAGGGGGTGAGCACCGGGAGCGCGATCACCCGGGGCTCGTTGAGCTCCGCGGTGCGGGCGTAGATCTTCATCAGCTGCGCGTAGCTGTGCACATCGGGGCCACCGATGTCGGCCCGGACGCTGGAGCTCAGCTCGATGTCCATCGCGCGGGTCAGGTAGTGCAGCGCATCGCGCACCGCGATGGGCTGGATCTGGTTGAGCACCCATTTCGGTGCGGGCATGACCGGGAGCACGTCGGTGAGGTGGCGGATCATCTCGAAGCTGGCGGAGCCGGAACCGATCACCAGCCCGGCCTGCAGAGTCAGGGTGGGCACGCCGCTGGACTCCAGCACCTCACCGACATGGACCCTGGAGCGCAGGTGGGCGCTGAGCTCACCTTCGGCGGTGTCCGGGTGCAGGCCGGCCAGGTAGACGATATGCCCGACGCCGGCCTCCTTCGCCGCGGCGCCCAGCACCTCGGCGCAGCGTTCGTCGAGCTCCTCGAAGCTGCGGTCCGAGGTCATCGAGTGGACCAGGAAATATGCGGTGTCGGCGCCCTCACAGAGCTCCTTCGCCGCCTCCGGGTCGGTGAGGTCACCTTCGACGACGGTGACCTCGTCTCGCCAGGGAACGTCGCGCAGCGCCTCGGCGCGGCGCGTGAGCACCCGGACCTCGTGCCCTGCGCGGAGCAGCTGGGGCACCAGCCGTCCTCCGATATATCCAGTTGCTCCGGTCACCGCTGCTGTTGCCATCTGGCCCACGTCCTCGCTCGAAGATCTCCGCGGCGTCCTCGGCATATAAGGCCGTGCCGCGGCACGTAGCGGTCAATCTAACATCGTCCTCTGCCCGGACTCTGTGTAAGTCCTCTGCGAGTCAGCTCCTGGCGGGGGTCACGTCTTATCCGGGCCGCGGCTGTGACGCGTTCCGCACAGGAGCGGCTTCAGTAGATATGCTCGATCCATGACCTCAGGCGCCTCCTCCACTCAGGAACACGTAGTCCTCCTCTCGGAGGCCGGAGCGCCGGTGGGCTCCGCCCTCAAGGCCACGGTGCATACCCTCGAGACCCCGCTGCATCTGGGGTTCTCCTGCTACCTCTTCGACACCTCGGGCCGACTGCTGATCACCCGCCGGGCCCTGTCGAAGACCACCTGGCCCGGTGTGTGGACCAACAGCTTCTGCGGACACCCGGGCCCGGAGGAGGAGCTCACCGAGGCGGTGCGTCGCAGGGCCCGCCAGGAGCTCGGCGCGGAGCTGACCGAGATCCGCGCGACGCTGCCGGAGTTCCGGTACCGCGCGGTGGATGCCAGCGGCGTCGTCGAGAACGAGATCTGCCCGGTCTTCACCGCGGTCCTGGCCTCGGAGCTGACCCCGGTGCCGGACGAGGTCAGCCAGTGGCAGTGGGCTGACCTGGACGCGGTCAAGCGCGCCGCGGCGGACGCGCCCTTCGCGTTCAGCCCCTGGATGGTCGAGCAGCTCGAGGCCATGGCGGCGCTCGAGGGCTCGGAGCAGGCTGGCTGGAGCGCCCCCGCGTGAGCGCACCCACCGATCCGGCAGAGCACTTCACCTCCACCGCGCGAGCCACGGCGGACCGGGTGATCTCCTCCTACTCGACCTCCTTCGGACTGGCCACCCGGCTGCTGGGCCCGCGCCACCGCAGCCATGTGCGCAGCATCTACGCCCTGGTCCGGGTCGCCGACGAGGTCGTCGACGGCGCCGCCAGCGCGGCCGGACTGGACCCGGCGCAGAAGGCCGAGGCGCTCGAGCACTACGCCGAGGAGACCCGGCGCGCGCTGAGCCGTGGCTACAGCACCGACCTGGTGGTCCATGCCTTCGCGCGCACCGCGATCGAGGCCCAGATCGGGCTGGATCTGATCGATCCCTTCTTCGACTCGATGCGCGCCGATCTCGAGCCCGCCGCCTATGGCGCCGCCGAGCACGCGGACTACGTCTACGGCTCCGCCGAGGTGATCGGGCTGATGTGCCTGCAGGTGTTCCTGCGCGAGGAGCACCGCACCGAGGCTGAACGCGAGACCCTCGTCGGCGGTGCCCGCGCGCTGGGCGCGGCGTTCCAGAACATCAACTTCCTGCGCGACCTGGCCGAGGACACCGACGAGCTCGGCCGCGACTACCTGGGCGGCGGCGAGGGACTCACCGAGGCGCAATGCCAAGCCTGGGTGGACACCGTGCGCAGTCAGCTCGCCGAGGCCCGGTCCGCGATGCCGCTGCTCCCGCGCGACGCACGCACCGCGGTGCGCAGCGCCTGCGCGCTCTTCGAGGCGCTGCTGGAGAAGATCGCCGCGACCCCGGTGCAGGAGCTCTACCACTCACGGGTCCGGGTCTCCAACGCCTGCAAAGCTGGACTGGCCGCCCGGGCCGCCCTGACCACCCGACTGGAGACCCACTGATGCCACGCACCATAGTGATCGGCGCCGGAGTTGCCGGACTCGCCAGCGCCGCGCTGCTGGCCCGAGAGGGTCATGACGTCCTGGTCCTGGAGAAGGGATTCCGCACCGGTGGTCGCGCCGGGATGCTGGCGGAGGACGGATTCCAGTTCGACACCGGCCCGTCCTGGTACCTGATGCCTTCGGTGTTCGAGCACTTCTACAACCTGATGGGCACCACGGCGGAGGAGCAGCTCACCCTGGTCGACCTGGACCCCGCCTACCGGGTCTACTCCGAGCCCCACCCCGGCCAGGCGCCGCCGGCCCCGGTGGACCTGCCCAAGGGGGCGGAGCGGGTCCGAGCCCTCTTCGAGGAGCTCGAGCCCGGCAGCGGACCGGCCCTGGAGCGATACATCGCCTCGGCCAAGCGCACCACCGCGATCGCCGAGCGACGCTTCCTCTACAACCCGTTCAAACGACTGCACAACCTGGCGGTGCCCGAGGTGCTGAAGTCCGCCCCGGAGCTGGCCCAGCTGCTGCTGACCTCGCTGGAGCGCTTCGTGCAGCGCCGGTTCAAGCACCCGGTGCTGCGCCAGATCCTCGGCTACCCGGCGGTCTTCCTCGGCACTCGTCCGCAGGACGCGCCGGCGATGTACCACCTGATGAGCGCCCTGGACCTCGACGACGGCGTGCGTTACCCGATGGGCGGATTCTGGGAGGTCCTCGCGAGCTTCCGACGCCTGGCCGAAGCTGCCGGAGCGCAGATCACCACCGGGGCAGAGGTCACCGAGATCCTCACCGAGGCAGACCCTCGCTCCGCATCGGGCTCCCGCCTGGGCTCCAGGTTCAGGACCGGCCCGCAGCGCGTGGCCACGGGCGTGCGCTGGCGCGACGCCCAGGGACGGGTGCACACCGAGCATGCGGATCATGTGGTCTCGGCAGCGGATCTGCACCACACCGAGACCAGGCTGCTCTCCGAGGCGGACCGCAGCTACCCCGAGGCCTGGTGGGAGAAGGTCACCTCCGGCCCCGGCGCGGTGCTGGTGATGCTCGGTGTGCGCGGAGAGCTCCCGGAGCTCGCGCATCACTCGCTGTTCTTCACTAGGGACTGGACCGCGAACTTCGAGTCCATCTTCGGGGAGAACCCCTCCGTCCCGACCCCGGCCTCC
Organism: Nesterenkonia sp. E16_10; assembly: GCF_017347085.1. GTDB lineage: Bacteria > Actinomycetota > Actinomycetes > Actinomycetales > Micrococcaceae > Nesterenkonia. Next base: position 99,561 of record NZ_JADPSA010000048.1, on the reverse strand, counting down.
TCCTATGTCTGCCGGGCCAGCGCGAGCGAGCCGGGCCTGGCGCCCGAGGGTCACGAGAACCTCTTCGTGCTGATCCCGGTCCCGGCGGATGTCTCCCTGGGAGCCGGTGGCCGCGACGGCGCCGGGGACCCGACCGTGGAGGCCATCGCGCAGGCCGCCATCGAGCAGATCGGCGGCTGGGGCGGGATCGAGGACTTCGAGGAGAGGATCGTGCTGCGCGAGACGATCGGGCCGGCCGACTTCGCGGCCGACTACAACTCCTGGCGGGGTTCGGTGCTGGGCCAGGCCCACACGCTCCGGCAGTCCGCGATGTTCCGCCCGCAGAACGTCTCGCCGAAGGTGCGCGGGCTCTACTACGCCGGGGGCACCGTGGCTCCCGGGATCGGTGTGCCGATGTGTCTGATCAGCGCGGAGCTGGTGCTCAAGCACCTGCGCCGGGACTACAGCGCCGGTCCGCTGAGCCCCGAGTCGCTGGGCCCCGAGTCGCTGGGGGCCGACACCGTCGGGCAGGCGGGCTGAGCGAGCGTGTCCTTCCTCTACCTCGCCGGGCTGCTGGCAGCGGCCTGCGCCATGCTGCTCATCGATCGGCGCTTCCGGCTGTTCTTCTTCGCCGACGCGCGGGCGGCCGCGGCGGTGACCCTGCTCGGCGTCGTCTTCTTCCTGCTTTGGGACTTCGCCGGGATCGGGCTGGGAATCTTCCTGATGGGTGAGAGCCGCTACCTCACCGGCGTGGTGCTCGGACCTGAGATGCCGCTGGAGGAACCGGTGTTCCTGGCGTTCTTGAGCCTGTGCACCATGATCCTCTACACCGGGGCCGCGAAGCTGCTGCGGCACAGGAGCCAGCGGAGTCGATCGAGCGTTCACGGCGGAGGGGGTTCCTAGATGGCGTATCTCTGGCTGAGCCTGGCCTTCATGGTCCCGGCGGTGCTCGCCGCGGTGCTGCTGCGCCGCGAGATCCACTGGGGCGCGGTCGCGCTGAGCACCGTCGTGCTGCTGAGCCTCACCGCGGTCTTCGACAATGTGATCATCGGACTGGACATCGTGCGCTACGGCCACGAGCACCTGATGGGCCTCTATCTGGGGCTCGCGCCGCTGGAGGACTTCAGCTACTCGCTGGCCGCGGTGCTGCTGCTGCCCGCCGCCTGGCATCTGCTGCGTCGGCGCAGGACCACTGAGCCCGGCCACGGTGCTGAACCCGACGCCGAGCGGGTCGCTGAATGAGCCTGATCCGTCAGCTGCTGCTCTCCTCGCGTCCCTTCAGCTGGATCAACACCGCCTTTCCCTTCGCCGCCGCCTATCTCTTCGCCGCGCGGGAGATCGACTGGGTGCTCATGCTCGGCGCGCTGTTCTTCCTGGTCCCTTATAACGTGGCGATGTACGGGATCAACGATGTCTTCGACTACGAATCCGACCTGCGCAATCCGCGCAAGGGCGGCATCGAGGGCGCGCTGTTAGATCCGGCGCTGCATTCGACGGTGCTGTGGATCTCGGCGCTGAGCACGGTGCCGCCGGCGCTGCTGCTGATGCTCGGCGGCGGCCCCGCCACCTGGGCCGCGATGCTGGTGAGCCTGTTCGCCGTGGCCGCCTACTCGGTGAAGGGGCTGCGCTTCAAGGAGCGCCCGTTCCTGGACTCGCTGACCTCCAGCACCCACTTCGTCAGCCCCGCCGTGGTCGGCTTCACGCTCGCCCATGACCGGTTCGGCGTCACCCCCGGGCCCACGGTGATGATCATCCTGGGAGCCTTCTTCCTCTGGGGGATGGCCGCCCACGCCTTCGGTGCGGTCCAGGATGTGGTGCCCGATCGTGAGGGTGGGATCTCCTCGGTGGCCACCGCGATCGGGGCCCGCCGCACCGTGCGCATGGCGGTGCTGCTCTGGGTCGGCGCCGGGGTGCTGCTGCTGCTCACCCCCTGGCCGACCCCGCTGGCCGCACTGCTGGTGATCCCCTATGTGGCGATCTCGCTGCCCTGGTTCAACGTCACCGATGACGGTTCGGCCGCGGTGAACTCCGCCTGGCGCAGGTTCATCTGGCTGAACTACGGCTGCGGGCTGCTCGGGACCCTGTTGCTGGTCTGGAGCTGGTGAGCCGGCACCTGGTGACCCTCCGCGCCGGGTGCCGCTCAGCGCGATGCATTGACCATCCAGGGGACTCCGAACTTATCGGTGAGCATCCCGAAGCTGTCTCCCCAGGGTGACTTCGCCAGCGGCTCGGTGATCTGCGCCCCCTCGGAGAGCTTCTCCCACCACTGCACCAGGGTTCCGTGCTCGGCGTCGTCGGCTTCACTGTTGCTCAGCGACACCGTCCCCAGCACGCTGGTCATGCCTGGGGGCGCATCGGCGGCCATCAGGTGGATGCCCCGATCGAGGAACAGCGACCCATGCATGATCAGGTCCTGGGTCTCATCCTCGGCGCCCATGCCCTGGGCGAAGGTCATCATCTCCAGCTCGCCGCCGAGGGCCGAGTGGTAGAACTCCAGAGCCTGGCGGGCTGTTCCGGGAAACTGCAGGTAGGGGGTCAGGCCGATGGTCATGGGGAGCCTTCCGTGGTGGATCTCAGCTGGACCTGGCCATTCTGACCCGGCCCCGAGCGCAGCGGAAGCACTGAGCGCCTGGCGACCGCAGCTGCGTCACCAGACCTGCTTCCGCGGGGCTTCAGCTCCCCAGCGCCCGGATGACCCGCGCGGGATTGCCCACGGCCACGCAGTTCGCGGGGATGTCGCGGGTGACCACGGAGCCTGCTCCGATCACGGAGTTGCGACCGATGGTGACCCCGGGGCAGACGACGACGCCGCCGCCGAGCCACACGTTCTCCTCCAGCGTGATCGGCTCCGCCGACTCCCACTTCTGCTGGCGCGGGCCGGGCTCCAGGGGGTGGATCGGGGTCAGCAGCTGCACATTGGGACCGAGCAGGCAGTCGGCCCCGATCCGGATGGGGGCGACGTCGAGAGCCACCAGGCCGGTGTTGATGAAGACCCGGTCGCCGATGGACATATGCGCTCCGTAGTCCACCGAGAGCGGGGGACGGATCGCCACGTCTTCACCGAGCTCACCGATCAGCTGGGGCAGCAGCGCGGCGGCGGCGTCGTCCTCGCCCTGGGCCGCGGCCTGGCTGTAGCGGTGAGCCAGCTGATGCGCCGCTGAGGCCCGCGCGAGGATCTCTTCATCGGCCCGGTACCAGTGCCCGTCGCGCAGGCGCTGATACTGGGTCCGGTGGTCCTCGGCGAAGGTCCCGTGATCAGAGGCTCCGTGATCGAGGGCTCCCTGGTCAGAGTTTCCCTGGTCCATGCGGCGCCTAGCGGCCGAACTGCTCGGCCAGCGCGGCTGCCAGGCCGGTGTACCCGCCGGGGGTCAGCTGGGCCAGTCGGGCCTCGGCGTCCTGGCTGAGTCCGAGTCCGGTGACGAATTCCTTGAGCTTCTCGGCGTCCACCCGGCGGCCGCGGGTCAGCTCCTTGAGCCGCTCATAGGGGTTCTCCATGGAGTCCACGCCGGCGATGGCCTCGGCGCGCATCACGGTCTGGATCGCCTCCCCGAGGACCTCCCAGTTGGAGTCGAGGTCCGCCGCGATGACGTCGGCGGCGACGTCGAGCTGCTTGAGCCCCTTGCTCATATTGCTCAGCGCCAGCACCGAGTGGCCCATCGCGGTGCCGATGTTGCGCTGACCGGAGGAGTCGGTGAGATCGCGCTGCCAGCGGGACTCCACCAGAGTGGAGCCCAGCGCGTCGAGCAGCGCGTTGGAGATCTCCAGGTTGGCCTCGGCGTTCTCGAAGCGGATCGGGTTGACCTTGTGCGGCATGGTCGAGGAGCCGGTGGCGCCGGCCACCGGGATCTGCCGGAAGAACCCGATGGAGATGTAGCTCCAGACGTCCACGCAGAGCCCGTGCAGGATCCGGTTGAACCGGGCCATGTCCGCATAGAGCTCCGCCTGGTAGTCGTGGGACTCGATCTGGGTGGTCAGCGGGTTGAAGGTCAGGCCCAGCTTCTCCACGAAGCGCTGCGCCAGGGCAGGCCAGTCGGCGTCGGGGGCGGCGGCCAGGTGCGCGGCGTAGGTGCCGGTGGCCCCGTTGATCTTGCCCAGGAACTCCTGGGACTCGATCCGGCGCAGCTGGCGGCGCAGCCGGTGCACGAAGACCGCGACCTCCTTGCCCAGCGTGGTCGGGGTGGCCGGCTGTCCGTGGGTGCGCGAGAGCATCGGCACCTCGGCGGCGTCCTGGGCCAGCGCCGCCAGCCCGTCCAGGGTGGTGCGAGCGGCGGGCAGCCAGACCTGCGCCACGGCGTCGCGGATCCCCAGCGCGTAGGAGAGGTTGTTGATGTCCTCACTGGTGCAGGCGAAGTGCACCAGCGGGGTGAGCTCGCTCAGCCCCAGCCCCTCGAGCCGGCGCGCGATGAAGTACTCCACCGCCTTCACGTCGTGGTGGGTCTGCGCCTCGATGGCGCCGAGCTCCTCGAGCTGTTCCGTGCCGAACTCGGTGACGATGCTGCGCAGCCCGCTGACCTGTTCCTCACTCAGCGCAGGGAGCCCGGGAAGCACCTGCTCGGCGCAGAGGTGGATGAACCATTCGACCTCCACATGGATGCGGTGCCGATTCAGCGCCGCCTCCGAGAGGTGGTCCACCAGCGGTGCCACCGCGCTGCGGTAGCGGCCGTCCAGGGCGCCCAGGGCGATCTGCGGCTGCGCATCGCTGAGCCGGACGCGGGTCGGAGAGACGGTGGACGCAGCGGAATCAAGGGAGTTGGCCATGGCTTGGATTCTTTCATGAGTTTTCCCCAGCACCGGCGAGGACGACGCCGCCCGCCCGGGTACTCCACCCTCTGCGCGAACCGCCGACGCCGCCGGGTGAGGGTGCCTAGATTGGCCAGTGTCAGCTGGTTGCAGGCCGGCCCAGCACCGCATCACCGCGCAACCGGCCCTGACGAGATATTGGCCCTGACGAGATGAGGAGCGAGCACCCATGGTCTTCTCCCGGGCCGCCGCGCAGTTTGATGAGGCCGCGGCGCACCATGAGCAGGCGGCGCTGCGGCTGGACGTCGTGGCGCAGCGAGCCGAGGAGTGTGTGCAGGCCATCCTGACCGGAGCCGAGGAGGTCCAGTGGCATTCGCCCGCCGGTCGGGCCTTCCTCGCCGTGACCGTGCACCACGTGGCGCAATGCCGCAGACGGCAGTCGAGGATCTCCGAGATCTCGGCCAGCGCCCGGCTGATCGCGGCAGATCTGCGCCGGGCGGCAGACCAGGCGCGGGTGCTGGCGGCGGCGCTGGAGGCGACGCTGGATGCGACGGGGGTCGTGACGGGGGTGGTGGCAGGGGTGGTAGCGGGGGCTGTGGTGGACGCCGCAGACGCCGCCCGCGTGGGGGTGCCGGCGGTCGGCGCTGAACATGCGGCTCGGGCCCTGGTGAGCGGTGCGCGAGAGGCTTCGGAGAGTGCCGAGGGCTTTCTGCGGTTCGTGCAGTCCCACGGCGGGCTTCCGCTGGCCCGCCTGGCGGCGGCACGGGAGTGAGCGTCGATGTTCGTCATCACCGAGGATCACTACGGCGAGCCCGCCCCGCGCAGCTACACCGTGCAGGCCCATGGGGGTCCCACCGAGCTGAACCTGGTGCTCCAGAGCCTGCAGGCCGCGGCCCAGAGCCTGAGCCGCGCCGAGGCCCTTGCGGAGGAGCAGGGCCGCGCGCTCAGCGGCATCAGCGCGGAGCTGTTCGGATCGGTCGCTGGGATCGCGCTGCATTTCAGGATCCCGCTGCTGGGGGCGCAGCTCGGGATCAGCCTGGCCGAGACCTCGGTGGCTGCCTGGGCCATGGGGGAGACCGCGCGCGCCGTGGGCATCGCGCACGGGCGCTACCGGGAGATCGAGGCGCTGCTGGTGCAGTCGATGGGCACCGCCAGACACCTGGGACAGTACCCGCAGATCCAGCCACACCTGCTGGATCCCCAGGGGGACAAGGCGCTCGCCGACGCCTGGGGCCGTACTGCTCTGGTGAACCTGGGTCAGGGGTTCCAACTGCTGCTGAAGCGGCTCGCCAGGAAGCAGCCGGTGCTGCGCTCCTCCCGGGAGGCCTTGGGACTGGTGCATCAGTCGCTGCTGGAAAAGGCTCGCCGGATCTCCAGGGAGAGCAGGCAGCGCCTGAGCCGGGAGACCCAAGCCCTCGCGGCGACCGAGGTGAACACGCTCAGTGAGCACCTGCAGGCGCAGGCCGAGGTCGCGAGGCTCGGAGACTTCAGCATCTCCTCCCGACCCCAGCCCGGGGGTCGCGCCCGGCACGTCATCCACCTCCCAGGACTGGAGCTTCCCGAAGGTCTGGAGGAGATCGACCGGGACGACCTGGCACGGGGTGAGCTGGACCTGAGCGCGGGCCGTGGGCTCAGCAGCCTGCTGGACGCCGGAACCAACGATTCGGCACACCTGCAGGAGGTGATCGATCAGGCGCTGCAGGGCTCCGGGGCCCAGCCGGGGGACGAGCTGGTCATCACCGGGTACTCGCTGGGTGGACTGCATGCGCGCAACATCGCCGCCGGCGGCAGGCTGGCCAGCAGGTACCGAATCTCCCAGGTGGCCACCGTGGCGGCCCCGGCGCGAGAAGGCACGACGCTTCCCGGGGTCAGGACCACCAGCTTCCAGGACGCCAACGACCCGGTTCCGAAGCTGCTGGGCGCACCGAGCGAGCTCTCCGCTGAGCGGGTCCAGATCAGCTATGAGCATCAGGACCCGCAGGCCGAGCCCGGGGGAGTCTTCGGTGCCAGCCACGACTACGCGCACAACATCGAGGCCATTCGGCTCCTCGAGGCCCAGGAGTCACAACACCTGGATGTGGGTCAGCGCGCCCACCTCGCGGAGCTCAACGATTCGTTGCGGGGAGACCACGGCGCCACGGTCTATTCCACCGAATGGGACTCGACGGGGGTGGATGAGCTCGAGGAGGTCATCGCGGAGCTGGCCGGAGGCCTGGATCAGGACCCCGCGGGAGGCGGATCAGGCCTCGAGCGGGCGCAGGATGAAACGGTTGAGCAGCGCCGAGACCAGGGCCACGACGATCGAGCCCAGCACCGCGCTCCAGAAGAAGTCCTCGACCACGAAGTGCACCGGAGTCCAGGAGGTCAGCCAGGCGGTGAGCATCAGCATGCCCGCATTGATGACCACGGCGAACAGGCCCAGGGTCAGGCAGGTGATCGGAAGTGAGAGCAGCGAGATGATCGGCTTGATGACCACATTGACCAGACCGAAGACGGCTCCCACGAAGAGGAAGGCCAGGATCGTCACCCCGGTGCCCTGTTCGGCGCCGTCCATGTAGATGCCGGGAATGAGGAAGGCCGCGGCGGCGAGGGCCAGGGCATTCAGAATAATTGCCAGTAGGATTCTCACGATGACTATGTTCTCACGCGCCGGGTCGATCACCCCACGGGAAAGCGTCAGCCTTCTGCCCGCCTATGCCGCAGGCAAGCCGCCACAGGCGGCCGAGGGGCTCACGCCGTTCAAGCTCTCCTCCAATGAGAACCCGCTGGGGCCGGTTCCCGAGGTGGCCCGGGCCATGGCGGAAGTGGACACCCTGCACCGCTACCCGCACCCCAACGCCGAGAACCTGCGTGCCGGGCTCGCGAAGCTCCTGGACGTCCCGGTGGAAGACATCGTGGCCGGCACCGGCAGCCTCGGGGCGCTGACCCAGATCATCAACGCCTTCGCCGGATCCAACAGCGACGGCAGCCAGGACGAGGTCATCTACGCCTGGCGCTCCTTCGAGGCCTACCCGATCGTGGTGCGCACCGCCGGCGCCAAGGACGTCACGGTCCCGGTGCTCGAAGACGGGCGACACGACCTCGAGGCGATGCTCGCGGCGATCACCGAGAAGACCAAGGTGCTGATGCTGTGCACCCCGAACAATCCCACCGGCCCGGCGCTGCGGCACCACGAGGTGGAGGCGTTCCTGGCCAAGGTGCCCGGCGACGTCGTCGTGGTCATCGATGAGGCCTACCAGGAGTTCGTCCGCACCGAGGATCCGCTGGATGCGCTCGCGCTGTACCGGAAGCACCCCAATGTGGCGGTGCTGCGGACCTTCTCGAAGGCGCACGGCCTGGCTGCGCTGCGCGTCGGCTACTCGATCGCCGGCCCGGAGATCACCCGCCACCTGCGGGTGGTCGCGGCACCCTTCAGCGTGTCCACCGTGGCCGAGGTCGCGGCGCTGGCCTCGCTGGAACATCTCGACCAGGTCCTTGAGCGGGTGGACTCCCTGGTCTCCGAGCGCGACCGGGTCACTGCGGCGCTGGCCGAAGCCGGCTGGAGCATCCCCGAGGCCCAGGGCAACTTCGTCTGGCTCCCGCTCGGGGAGCAGACCGCCGCCTTCGCCGAGGCTGCCGGGCTCCAGGCGCTGGCGGTCCGTGGCTTCAACGGTGAGGGTGTGCGAGTCACGATCGGTGAGGTCGAGGCCAACGATCGGTTCATCGAGTTGTGCCGGACCTACAGATTCCAAGCCTGAGTCGAGCTGACACAATGAGCGATGGTCGTCCTGCCCGCAGGGCGTCGATCAGCGGTGCCGTCGGAGAGGATCACACTGTGCAGCCAGAAGAGGTGCAGCCCGTCCAGCTGCTCACCCCGGAGGGGAAGCTCGCCGAGAACGAGGTCTACAGCCCGTTCATCGCGGAGCTGAGCGCCGAGAAGCTGCGCGAGCTCTATCGCTATATGGCGATGGAGCGTCGGCTCGACGCCGAGGCCACCTCGCTGCAGCGTCAGGGACAGCTGGCGCTCTGGGCCCCGGCGCTGGGCCAGGAGGCCGCCCAGGTGGGCACCATCGCGGCGATCAAGTCCTCCGACATGGTCTTCCCCACCTACCGCGAGCACGCCATGGCGCTCTACCGCGGAATCTCCCCCGAGGAGCTGCTGACCATGTTCCGGGCCACCCGGCACACCGGCTGGGACCCGCGCGAGCACAACTTCCACGTCTACACCCTGGTGCTGGCCTCGCAGACCCTGCACGCCGCCGGCTGGGCCATGGGCATCAAGCAGGACCGGCGCACCGACAGCGTGCCCCGGGACCGCGCCGAGGACGAGATCGTCGTGGCCTGCATCGGCGACGGCGCCACCAGCCAGGGCGACGCCCACGAATCCATGGTCTTCGCCGCCTCCTATGAGCTGCCGCTGCTCTACTTCATCCAGAACAACCACTGGGCGATCTCGGTGCCCACCCGGACCCAGTCCCGCGGACCGCTGGTCAATCGCGCCAAGGGCTACGGGTTCGAAGGCGTGCGGGTCGACGGCAACGATGTGCTCGCCAGCTACGCGGTGGCGTCCAAGCTCTCCGGGGATATCCGGGCCGGCAGCGGGCCCAAGCTCATCGAATCGGTCACCTACCGGATGGGCGCCCACACCACCGCCGATGACCCCACGAAGTACCGCAGCTCCGAGGAGGAGGAGCTCTGGAAGGGCCGGGACCCGATCGCGCGCTACCGCTCGTGGCTCAGCTCCGCAGGCCACGCCGACGAGGGCTTCTTCGCCGAGGTCGACGCCGAGTACAAGGACCTCGCGGCGGACATGCGCAAGTCCGTGCTGGCCCTGGAGCCGATCGACCTGGACCGCGTCTTCGACACCGTGTACTCGGAGCCGCACCGCCAGGTGGAGACCGAGAAGGCCTGGCTGAAGGACTACGAAGCAGGATTCGCGGAAGAGCAGACGGAGGCGGGCACCGCAGGATGAGCGCGATCAAAGAGATGGTCATGGCCAAGGCGATCACCGCGGCCCTGCGCGATGAGCTCGCCGCGGACCAGAAGACGCTGCTCATCGGCGAGGACATCGGCGCGCTCGGCGGAGTCTTCCGGGTCACCGAGGGGCTGCAGGCCGAGTTCGGCCCCCACCGGGTGATCGACTCCCCGCTGGCGGAGTCCGGCATCGTCGGTACCAGCATCGGCATGGCGATGCGCGGCTACCGCCCGGTGGCCGAGATCCAGTTCGACGGCTTCGTCTTCCCCGCGTTCAACCAGATCACCACCCAGCTGGCGAAGATGCACAACCGCACCGACGGTCGGGTCAAGGTCCCGGTCACGATTCGGCTGCCCTACGGCGGACACATCGGGTCGATCGAGCACCATTCGGAATCCCCGGAGGCGCTCTTCGCGCACACCGCCGGGCTGCGCATCCTGGCCCCGTCCAACCCGCAGGACGCCTATTGGATGACTCGTCAGGCGATCGTCAGCGATGACCCGGTGATCATCCTGGAGCCGAAGCGACGCTACTGGCTCAAGGGGAAGGTCGACCTGGACAACCCGGCGCCGGACGCGTTCCGCGCCCAGGTGCTCCGCGAGGGCACCGACGCCACCATCGCCACCTACGGCCCGCTGGTTCCGGTGGCGCTGGCCGCCGCCGAGGCCGCCCGCGCCGAGAGCCGCAGCATCGAGGTGGTGGACATCCGCTCGATCAGCCCGCTCGACGACGAGACCATCGCGCGCTCCGCGGCGAAGACCCAGCGGCTCATCGTCGCCCACGAGGCGCCGACCTTCGGCGGCATCGGCGGCGAGATCGCCGCACGGGTCGCCGAGCGGGCGCACCACCGGCTGCTGGCACCGGTGCTGCGCGTGGGCGGATTCCATATGCCGTATCCACCCTCAGCCCAGGAGCACCGGTACCTTCCGGACATCGACCGGATGCTCGAGGCCGTGGACCGCAGCTTCAGCTACCAGAGGAGTGCCTGAGCATGGCTGAGACCTTCAACCTTCCCGACGTCGGCGAGGGCCTGACCGAGGCCGAGGTCGTCACCTGGCGCACCACCGTGGGTGCGACCGTCGAGGTCAACGACATCGTGGTCGAGATCGAGACCGCCAAGTCGCTGGTCGAGCTGCCGGTGCCCTTCGCCGGGGTGGTCACCGAGCTGCTCGCCGCAGAGGGCGAGACGCTCGAGGTGGGGGCGCCGCTGATCCGGATCGCCGCCGAGGGTGAAGCGACGCCGGACGCGGGCTCTGCCCCGGAAGCGGCCGCCGAGCCCGCGGCGCAGGAGCCCGCCGAGCCGCCCGCCGCCGAAGAGAAGCCGGGCCGCTCACGCTCGGCCCGGGCGAAGAAGTCCGCCGCCCAGAAGCGTGAGGGTGCCGAGCGCGACGCTGCCGCCCGGGAGGCCCCGGAGAGCCCTGCGCAGAACGAAGCCCTGGTGGGCTCCGGTCCCAAGGCGGACTCCGCCGTGCGCCGCACACGCACCCGGTCCACCTCACCTGACCTGGTGGACCTGGAGGGTCTCGATATCGCTTCCCCGGCACCTGCCGGCGGCGGCTACCCCGACATCGCCGACATCGTCGCCAGGGCCAGCCCTCCGGTGAGGGCCCTGGCCAAGCGGCTCGGCGTCGCCGTCTGGGAGCTCGTCGGCTCCGGACGCAACGGGCAGATCACCCGGGACGACGTGGAGCGTCAGGCGAGGCAGAAGCTGGAACAGCGCGCCTCCGGCCAGGTCCCCGCGCCCGGGGCGCCTGCCCCGGGGCGGCGCAAGACCACCCCGGAGGAGGCGGGCCTGCTCTATGACGGGCCCCGCGAGGAGAACATCCAGGTCCGTGGCGTGCGCAAGGCCACTGCGCGCAACGTGACCGCCTCGGCGACCACCGTGCCGCATGTCTCGGTGTTCAAGGAGGTCGACGTCACCCGCACCATGGAGCTGCGCCAGGCGTTGAAGAACGACCCCTCCTATGCCGGGCTCAGCGTGTCCCCGATGCTCTTCGCGGCCAAGGCGATCATCTGGGCGGCTCGGCGCAACCCGCAGGTCAATGCCACCTGGCATGACACGCACTACACCTTGCGGAACTACCTGAACCTCGGGATCGCCGCCGCGACCCCGCGGGGGCTGGTGGTGCCGGTGATCCACGAGGCCCATGCCTTCAACACCCGCGGTCTGGCCGCGGCGCTGACCCAGCTGACCATCGACGCCCGCGAAGGCAGGACCACTCCGGGAGAGATGCAGGGCGGCACCGTCTCGATCACCAACATCGGCAGCCTCGGACTGGACAGCGGAACCCCGATCCTTCCCCCGGGCCAGGCCTCGATCGTGGCGCTCGGCGCGGTGCGGAAGAAGCCCTGGGTCGTGGAGGGACAGATCGTGCCGCGCGATGTCATGGTGATCGGCGGTTCCTTCGATCACCGGCTGATCGACGGCGATCTCGCCGGGCGGTTCATCTCCGACGTCGCCGCGGTCATGGAGCAGCCGGGCCTGCTGATCGACTAGCGGGTGACTTCCAGGATCTCCAGGGGCTCCCGGTCGGCCGGAAGCCCGAACAGCTCGGCCAGCGGCTCGGCGTCCACGGTGACTTCGCTGGAGCTGGCCCCGGTCGCGACGCGGGCCGTGGTCTCGATCTGGGTCAGGATCTGCCAGGACTGACATTCCCCCTCGGTGACCGGCTCGCCGCTCAGGGCCACGCGCACCAGATCGCCTTCGACCTCCACCGATTCCACGCTGAGCTCCTCGGAGGCGGCGAGCGGGTTCAGGAACGCCGGTGAGCCGTGGGAGGAGAGCTGGTCATCGATCAGGAACTCCAGGGCCGCCGTCGCGGGGTCCTCGGTGACCATCGGCACGGAGCGGACCACCGAGACGGTGTCGTCACAGCCGAAGGGCGCGGTCCGGGCAATCTCGATCTCCTGCGCGGCGGTGCCCTCAGGGGTCTCCTCCACCGGGCTGCCGGGGGCCTGTTCGTCCTCCAGGGTGCCATTGCCGTCCAGCGGAGCCGCCTGAGCCTGCCCGTCGGGGCTCACCATGGCCAGCGGAAGCCGCACCGAGTCGTCAGCCTCGACCTCGGGCTGCTGGATCGCGTTGCTCGGCGCCTCCGGCTCCTCCGGAGCTGGATCTGGAGAGCCGCAGCCGACGATCAGCACCGCGAGCCCGAGGCAGCCAGCGCTGAGCCGGGCATATGCACGGCGCCGGGAGGTCAGGGTCATGGCACCACAATAGAAGCTGCACCCGCGCAGACCGAATCCATGGCCCGCTGAGCAGCGGCTCGGATCCCGCGCCGGGCCGAGCGGCAGGCCTGGAGCAGCGGGTGAGGGAGGTGGGTGAGAGCTGCGGGTGAGGGCGGTGGGTGAGGGCCGGCACGTCCGGACCGGCGCTCCCGGGCCCCTGCGAGTGGAAGGCGCGGTGACGGGGGTCGCCTTCCACCCGCTGTGTGGTCGAGGAGACCGGGTGCAGACCGGGGCGGCGGTCCTGCACCCAGCCAGCAGCTCCTCCCCACGGGGCGACGTCGGCCAGGTGATTCGGGGAAACCTGGAGCCGCGTCCGGAATCGAAGTCCAAGCGATGTATTTCAAACTTGAAGTTCAATTGATCTTATTCTGAGGTCCGGTCTCGCCGATGTCAACACCTCTGAATCCCGGGGTCGAGACATGCTCCCGGGATGCGGCTGACCCAGTGGCTGACCCATCGGCGACCCAGCGGCGACCCAGCGGTGACCCAGGCCACCCGCCGCCAGCCGTCCCGGCCTTCTCCGGTAGGCTGGGGCAATGCCCATCCGGAACCGTCGCGCGGCTGCGCTGCCCGCCAAACTCTCCCGCTCGTGGCTGCTGATCAACGCCGCCAGGGAGCAGGACTTCGCTCCCGGGCTGGCCAGCGAGGCCGATTCGGTGATCTTCGATCTGGAGGCTTCGGTTCCCGATGATGGGAAGGTCGCGGCCCGCGAGGCGGTGCTGCGCGCGCTCAACGGCGGGATGACGGCCTGGGTGCGGGTCAGCCCCACCACCTCCGAGCACTGGGAGGCCGACCTGGCGGCCCTCTCGCGCGCCGAGGGGCTGCGCGGAGTGATGCTGGCCGAGACCGAGCATCCCGAGCAGGTGACCTACACCGCCATGCGCCTGCGTGCCGGCACCCCGGTGATCGCGCTCATCGAGTCCGCCCTCGGGGTGGAGAACGCCACGCAGATCGCCTCGGCCCCGGGGACCTTCCGGCTGGCCTTCGGCACCAATGACTTCCGCAAGGACGTCGGAGTCTCCGCGGATCCGATGGCGCTGGCCTATGCACGAGCCCGCCTGGTGATCGCCTCGCGCGTCGGCGGACTCCCCGGAGCCATCGACGGCCCGACGGCGGCAGACGCCGACCCGGAGCAGACGGCCGAAGCCTGCCAGGTCACCGCCAGCATGGGGATGACCGGCAAGCTCTCGCTCAACCGAGCCCAGGTCGAGCACATCAACACCGGACTGGCGCCCTCGGCGGATGAGCTGAACTGGGCCCGCGAGCTGATCGAGGCCCACGAGGCCGGCGGCTCCATCGGCGACGGCTCCTACCTCCCGCGCCTGGCACGCGCTCAGAAGATCGCCTCCCTGGCGGACTCCTACGGTCTCTGGAACGCCTGATCCGCCCCCTGCGGGCCTGACCCGCGCCGCGAGACTCTCTCCGAGGGCTCTGTTGGGCCAGATGCACCCACCCCGTGTAACCTCGCTCACATGGGCAGGGAGACGTATACCGGCGATGTGGCCTTTGAGCTGCGCGGACACCTCGGCATCATCACGCTGAATCGCCCCCGGGCGGTCAATGCGCTGACCCAGCTGATGTGTGAGTCCATGCTGGTCCAGCTGCAGGACTGGGCCGAGGATGATCGGGTGCTCCAGGTGCTGATCCGCGGCGCCGGAGACCGTGGGCTCTGCGCCGGTGGGGATGTGGCCAGCCTCTACCAGGAGATGGTCGCGCTCCAGAAGCAGGACGGCGGCGGGATCCTGCCCGCAGGCGTCCCCGGGTACGCCGCCGACTTTGCCAGCGAGACGTTCCTGGCCCATGAGTATGCGCTCAACCTCGCCATCTCCGAGTATCCCAAGCCCTATATCGCACTGATGGACGGCCTGGTGCTCGGCGGCGGCATCGGAGTCTCCGCCCACGGCTCGCATCGGATCGTCACCGAGCGCACTCGCGCCGGGATGCCCGAGACCACGATCGGATTCTGTCCCGATGTGGGAGGCACCTGGCTGCTCTCCCGGGCGCCTGGCCGGCTGGGGCTGCACGCAGGGTTCACCGGCTCGCATCTCGACGCGGCCGACGCGATCGCGCTGGGCCTTGCCGACGTCGAGGTCCCGAGCGAGACGCTGCCGGAGCTGACCCAGGCACTGAGCACCGAGCCGGTGGAGGCGGTGCTGCCCCGGTTCACTCGCAGCTCCCGTACCTCCACGCTGGAGAGTTCGCGCGGCTGGATCGATGACGCCTACGCCGAACCGAGCGTGGAGGGGGTGCTCCAGCGACTGGATGAGCTCGCCGCGAGCCAGGAGGCCGCGGCGATCGCCGCAAAGTCGCTGCGAGAGAAGTCTCCGGTCTCGCTGAAGGTCGCGCATCGCGCCATCCGGGACGCCGAGGAGCTCACGCTGCCGGTCGCGCTCCAGGCTGAGTTCACCATCGCGGTGCACATGCTGCGCTCCTGGGACTTCCGCGAGGGCATCCGGGCGCAGATCATCGACAAGGACCGGGCCCCGCGCTGGAGCCCTGCCGAGATCCACGAGGTGAATGCCGAGCTCGTGGAGACCTACTTCACCGAGGTGCCGGGACGTCGGCTGGCCGACCGCCAGAGCCTCTGATGCGCTTCAGCCTCTGAGGCGCTTCGGCCGCTGGCGGTCGGGAGCCGGTCAGGCCAGCACGTCGGCCAGGGCGCGGTACCGCGCCCCCAGTGCCTCGGCCACCGGGGCGTTGGTGAGATCGCCTGCGTGCACGTTGAGTCCGTTGGCCAGGTGCGGGTCCTCGCGCAGCGCCTGCTTCCAGCCCTTGTCCGCCAGGGCGAAGATGAAGCGCAGCGTGGAGTTCGTCAGCGCAGCCGTGGAGGTGTGCGGCACCGCCCCGGGCATGTTCGCCACGCAGTAGTAGATCTGCTCCCCGATGGTGAAGGTCGGGTCGGCGTGGGTGGTGGGGCGCGACCCTTCAAAGCAGCCGCCCTGATCGATGGCGATGTCCACCAGCACCGAGCCGGGACGCATGGCCGCGGCCATCTCACGGGTCACCAGCTTCGGCGCGGTCGCTCCGGGCACCAGCACCGAGCCGATCACCAGGTCCGCGGCCGCGACCTCCTCGGTCAGGGTCAGGGTGTTCGAGGCCAGGGTCGTCAGCCCGCGCCCGGAGAGCGCGGAGAGCTCCCGGAGACGTTCGATGTTCAGGTCCAGCACGGTCACGTCGGCGCCCATGCCCAGCGCGGTCAGCGCCGCCTGCTCTCCGGCCTTGCCGCCGCCGATGACCACCACCTTCGCCGGACGCGCGCCCGGGACACCGCCGATCAGGATGCCGGGACCACCCTGGGAGTGCATCAGGTGATACGCGCCCACCTGGGGGGCCAGTCGCCCGGCGACCTCGCTCATCGGCGCCAGCAGCGGCAGGCCGTGGGTGCCGGTGACGGTCTCGTAGGCGATCGCGGTGACGCCGCGCTCCTGCAGCGCGCGGGCGCAGGCGGGCTCTGCCGCGAGGTGCAGGTAGGTGAAGAGCACCTGCCCGGCCCGCATCCGGGGGAACTCCTCGGCCTGCGGCTCCTTGACCTTGAGGACCATCTCCGCCTGCTCCCAGACCTCATCGACGCCGTCGAGGATCTCCGCGCCCGCGGCGCGGAAGTCCTGATCGGTGAAGCCGGAGCCGGTGCCGGCTCCGCTCTCGACCAGCACCCGGTGCCCACGGGCGGTGAGGTCGACCGTGCCGGCCGGGGTCAGGGCCACGCGGAACTCATTGTTCTTCACTTCGGCGGGGACTCCGATGATCATCTGTTCTCCTCGATATATGCCGGGTGGGGCGTGTGCGCTGCGGTGAACCGGTGACAGATCAAGGGTGATGTCGGTCACCGAGTCCAGTCTTTCATGAAACCCATGCCGGCTCTTGAGGGCTCAGGGGTGAAGCTGTTGTTGAGTCTGGGACTTCACCCTAGGCTCAGGGCTTGGCAGTCTGTAGAGTTCCTGGACATCTGCCACGTCCTGAGGAGGCAGTTTGGTCCAGCGATGCGGGAGGTGTGATGGCGGGTGAGAACAGTTCCGGGCCGCTGCACGGGCTCCCGACCGCGTCTGCGCACTCAGCACCGGCCGCGCTGTTGATCTCCTCGCCGGTGCTCATCCTCGGCGGGCCCTCCCCGGCGGCCTCGGAGCTGAGCCAGCGGCTGCGGGGGATCGATGTGAAGGTGCTGCTGGCCTCGAGCGCGGAGACTGCCCGGCAGGCGCTGCAGGTCGATGCCCCGGGACTCTTCGTGGTGGACGCGCGCTCCAGCAGGCGGGTCAGCGATGTCGAGAGGGTCCTGGAGGATCTGCGCGCGAACACCGAGCCCTCCGCGGTGCTGCACTGGTTCGACGCCGACGTCGACCTGCAGGGACTGCTCGAGACCGTGCGCCCGCAGGACGACCATATGACGGGACCCATCTCGGTCCCCGAGGCGCTGCGACGGCTCCACTTCATCACGGCGCGGCTTCCGGAACGCACCGAGGGGGAGCGCCTGTTAGTCGGGGATCTCGAGCTGGACACCGCCGCGCGCACCGTGCGCCGCGGCGGTCGAGACATCGACCTCTCAGACACCGAGTTTCGCCTGCTTCGGCTCCTGATGCGCCATGCCCGGACGGTGCTCCCCAAGGCTGAGATCCTGCAGCAGGTCTGGGAGTACGAGTTCGCCGGACAGGCCAACATCGTGGAGCTCTACATCTCCTACGTGCGCAAGAAGATCGAGGCCGATATGCCCCGGATGATCCACACCGTTCGAGGCGCCGGTTATGTGCTGCGTCCCGCCGAGCACGGGCCCTCCGGCCTGACCTCCGCGTCCTCCGCCGGCACGCCCTGACGCTCGGGCGGCGGCCAACTTATTACCCGCTGGTAGCTTATGGCAGACTGCTCCTATGCATGTGATCTTCCGCACCCTCTTGGTGCTGCTCCGCGCCCGCCGTCGACCCACCATGACTCCCTGGGAATCCTCGGTGCTCCCGCTGCGCGCCCTGCCCACCGACGTCGACATCGCGCTGCACATCAACAACGGCCAATACTTCTCGCTCTTTGACCTGGGTCGCTTCGATCTGATGGCTCGCTGCGGACTCTGGGCGCAGATGCGCAGTCGCGGATGGTCCCCGGTGGTCCAAGCGGAACAGATCACCTTCCGGCGCTCGGTCACGTTCATGAAGCGGTTCGAGATCCACACCCGAATGATCGGCTTCGATGAGAAGTGCTTCTACTTCGAGCAGCGAGCAGTTCTCGACGGTGAGATCTACGTGCGGGCCCATGTCGCGGGACGGCTGCTCTCCAGTGACGGGCCGGTCTCCAATGCCGATATCCTCGGCGTCATCCGGGAGCTCGGCCATGAGGTGCCCGAGGATCTCACGGTGAGCCAGGAGCTTCAGTCCTGGCGGCGCGATGCGGCGCTTCCGGCCGCCCGGAAGCCTGCACCCAACACCTGGGAGCAGAGTTCCCACACCGCAGGGCGGTCCTGAAGCAGCGGCTCGGCGGCTCGGCGGCTCAGTGGATCAGCGGGGCGAGCGCGACCGGCGACTGGCCAGGATCACCGCGGCGGCACCAGCAAGGATGGCGAAGAGGGCCAGGGCCACGGCGGTGACCGCATGCAGCGTGCTCAGTCCGGTTGCGGCCAGCTCGGAGTCCTCCTCCTGCCCAGTGTCGCCTTCCCGCCCCGACTCCCCGGCTCTCTCGCGGTCCGGGGTCGGCTGTGAGTCCGACGCCGAGGGCTCGGTGCTGGGTAGTCCCGGCTGCGGGAGCGAGTAGTCGGGCATCCCTGGTATTGGTGGGCCGCTGAAGTTCTGCTCGGGCTCCGCGGGTGTGCTCGCGGTGCCCGGGGTCTCGGTCGACTCCGGTGCGGCTGAGGTCTCTGGTCGGCCCGGGGCCTCGAGGTCCTCACCGGTGGTGGGCTCCTCTGGCGCGATCGGCTCGGGCTCAACCGGCTGGGGCGGGGTTGGCTGGGGCAGGTCCTCGGCGTCCTCTGCGCTGGACTGCAGTCCGATGTTGCATCGGTCGGAGACCCGCTCGCCGCTCGGGGTGAGCGCCCGGATCGAGAAGTCGTCCTGTGAGGCACCCGGCGGCAGTGGTGAGGGCGCTTGGTAGTAGACCACTCCGTCCTCGACCCAGATGGTTGCCCCGGTCAGGCTCGAGCCGACCGTGAGGTCGGTCAGCCCGCTGCTCATCTGCAGACGAAGCGTCTCGGTCTGGCCCGGCGCCGCGAAGGCGGAGCCGCAGCTGAGGTAGGCCTCAGGCTGGGTGGGCGCGGGGCTCGGCTGCTCCGGATCGGTGGGGAACGGCGGCGGAGTCTCTTCTTCTGTGGGCTCCGGCTCCGGCTCCGGTTCGGGCTCCGGTTCGGGCTCAGGCTCCGGGGTCCCAGGATCGGTGGGCGCGGGAGTTGTGGGGAGCGGCTCAGTGGGTTCAGGCTCGGTGGGTTCAGGCTCGGTGGGCTGAGACTCCGTGGGCTGAGATTCGGAGGGCTGAGACTCCTCGGAGTCGGTGGGCTGCGACCCCGAGGGTTCCGGATCAGGGATCCCCAGTCCGGATGGCGCATCCGTGGGCTCCGTCGTGGGGTCCAGCTGCTCTGGAGTGGGCTCCGGGGTGGGTGAGGCGGAGGTTGCAGCTCCCTCATCCCCGGTTGCGACGGCCGCCGTGGAGCCTGCCAGGAGCGCGGTGCTCACCAGGGCCGTGCAGCAGAGCGGGCCGAGCCAACGTGCTCCTGGTCTCATTCAGATCCGCCCCCGCACCGGTGTGTAGCTGCGCGCCATGTTCAGGCGGCTGTCCATGTCTTCAATCCAGCGGCCAGTCTACGGTTTGGGCTCGCATTTTCATAACGAAACGGTAAAGGCTCCCGCATCCTGAGACGCAGGCGGCACCCATCCGGCACCCATCCAGCGCCCGTTCAGCGCCCAACCAGCGCGGTGCGGTGCGCGGCCGGGCGGGTCGGGTGCCGCCTGCGTCTCGTCGTGTCGGGAGACCCTGGGGGAGGCAGGCGTCAGCCGATGCGCGTCTCAGGGGACTTGGTCAGACGTGGATCCTGTTCGGCCAGATCGCCGATCACCGCGTCGATGGCATGCATCGCGGCATCGTCGAGGCGGACGCCGGCGGCCGCGACGTTTCCGGAGATCTGTTCCGGGCGGGAGGCGCCGACCAGCGCCGAGGCGACGTTGGGGTTCTGCAGCACCCATGCCACGGCCAGCTGCGCGAGATCCAGGCCGTGATCCGCGGCGATCGGCTTGAGGTTCTGCACCGCGGTGAGGATCTCGTCGTCCATGTACCGCTCGATGAACTTTCCGGCCTCCTGGTCCGAGGCGCGGGAGCCCTCCGGAGCAGGTTGATTCGGCAGATACTTCCCGGTCAGGACGCCCTGGGCGATGGGTGACCAGACGATCTGCGAGATGCCGAGCTCCTCGGAGGTCGGGACCACCTCGGGCTCGATCACGCGCCAGAGCATGTTGTACTGCGGCTGATTGCTGATCAGCTGCACACCCAGATCCTTGGCCAGCGCGTGTCCCGCACGCAGCTGCTCGGCGTTCCACTCCGAGACCCCGATATAGAGCGCCTTGCCGGAGCGCACCACGTCGGCGAAGGCCTGCATGGTCTCCTCCAGCGGCGTCTCGTAGTCATAGCGGTGCGCCTGATAGAGATCGACGTAGTCGGTGCCGAGCCGGGTCAGTGAAGAATTGATCGATTCCAGGATGTGTTTGCGAGAGAGCCCGGTGTCATTGTGACCCTTGGGGCCGGTGGGGAAGTAGACCTTGGTGAAGATCTCCAGGGACTCCCGGCGCTGCCCGGCGAGCGCATCGCCGAGGACCTGTTCGGCCACGGTGTTGGCGTAGACGTCAGCGGTGTCGAAGGTCGTGATCCCGGCGTCCAGCGCGGCGTGGACGCACTGGGTGGCCACATCGTTCTCGATCTGCGAGCCATGGGTCAGCCAGTTGCCATAGGTGATCTCTGAGATCTTCAAGCCTGAATGTCCGAGGTATCTGAATTCCATCCTCTGACCCTATCGCCGTCTGCGGCGCTGGACCATGGGTGGGTGCGAGGTTCCAGGGGTGTGTGCAGGGTTCATCGAGCCGCTCTGACCAGGCGATCCAGGGCCTCCTGCATATGCTCCTCGATCTCGCGCACCATCGCGGCGTCATCGCCGGCCGCGATGGCCTCGACGATGCGTGTATGTTCCGAGACCTGGTCCTCGGGGTCGAAGTAGGTCCCCTGCAGCGCGGTCAGACACATCCGGGTCTCCACCATCAGGGTCTCGTGGACCCGGTGCAGCCGGGGGCTCCCGGCCAGGTTGACCAGCTCCTCGTGGAACGCGAAGTCCGCATCTGCCAGCGCCTGCAGGTCCTCGGCGGCCGCGGCCTCGGCCATCGCCCTGGCGCGGGCGCGCAGGCGTTCGAGGCTCTCGGTCACCGTCTCGCCGTGGGCCACCGCGCGTGCTGCGGCGGTCTCGATCGCGGTGCGGGTCAGGTAGAGGTCGCGGATCTCTGTCTCGTCCAGCTCCTTGACGAAGAGTCCGCGATTGAGCTCGCTGCGCACCAGGCCCTCCTGGACCAGGCGCTGCATGGCCTCGCGCAGCGGGCCGCGGCTGACGCCGAACTCCGCCGCCAGGCTGACCTCGGAGAGCTGGGCGCCGGCGGGCAGCGTGCCGCGCATGATCCCTTCGCGCAGCTGTCGGGTGATCAGCGCGGATGTGGACTCTCGGGGGACGGGCTGGAAGCCTGACGCGACGCTCATGATATCTCCGGATTGTTGACAATCTTCACGGGTATTCATAGCATAGCCGCACCTGAAGATGATAGGTCAGCAGACCAGAGACGGGCCGAGACCACGGGCCCCACCGGGCCGAGACCACGGGCCAGAAACAGGCAGGTGAGCATGACCGCAGCGAGACCGATCATCACGGTGCTGTGTCCCCGCGCTGAGGCGGCGGCCCAGGACCCTGCGCAGCTTCAGCGGCCCGAGGGGCTCGAGTCAATCGAAGGCCTGGCCGAGGTCAGGTACACCGATGCCGCAGGACTCGGCTCCGCCCTCGAGGGCGCCCAGGCGCTGTTCCTCTGGGACTTCTTCTCCCCGGCCGTGCAGCAGGCCTGGCCGCAGGCCGACTCCCTGGAGTGGATCCACGTCGCTGCCGCCGGAGTGGATGCGCTGATGTTCGAGGAGCTGCGCAGATCTGAGGTCACCGTGACCAACGCGCAGGGCATCTTCGACCGTCCGATCGCGGAGTATGTCCTGGCCGCGATCTTCGCCCACGCGAAGGACTTCGCCGCGAGTCTGCGCCACCAGCAGCAGCGGCAATGGGTGCACCGCGAGACGCTCAGGGTTCAGGGAACCAGCGCGCTGATCATCGGCACCGGTGCCATCGGGCGCGAGACGGCACGGCTGCTGCGCGCGGTCGGGATCGAAGTCACCGGTGCCGGGCGCACCGCCCGGGAGCAGGACCCAGACTTTGGGACCGTGGTGGAGAGCGCGGACCTGCCGAGCCACATCGGCGGATTCGATCACATCATCAATGCCGCGCCGCTCACCGCGCAGACCATCGGGCTGATCAGTGAGCAGTCCCTGGCCGCAGTGCGCCGCGGCGCCCACCTGATCAACATCGGTCGCGGGGAATCGGTGGACGAGACGGCGCTGGTCCAGGCGCTCCAGGACGGGCGCCTCGCGCGTGCCACCCTCGACGTCTTCGAAAAAGAGCCGCTGCCGGCGGACTCGCCGTTGTGGGCCATGGAATCCGTGACCATCTCCGCCCATATGTCCGGAGACGTGCTGGGCTGGCGCCCGGCGCTCGCGGAGCAGTTCGTGGAGAACGCGCGGCGCTGGCTCGACGGCGCGGAGCTGAAGAACATCGTGGACACCGCCAAGGGATACGTCCCGCGGCACTGAATCAAGACGCTGAACCGCGGTACCAAGACGCTGAACCGCGATAACAAGACGCTGAACCGGGATCCACCCATCCACCCTGTTGCACCAGACGAGTCTTCGGACTCCAGATCTTGAGGAGGGGCGCATGGCGCACCTTGCTGACCTGACCGCCGTCGAGCTTCTCGCGGGCTACCGCACCGGCGACTTCACCCCGGTGGACGCCACCGAGGCCGCTCTGGAGCAGATCGACGCGCACAACGACGCGCTCAACGCCTTCGTGCTGGTGGACCGTGAATCTGCCCTGGACTCCGCCCGTGGCTCGGCCCGGCGCTGGGCCTCCGGGGACACGCTGGGTCCCGGAGACGGGGTGCCCACCTCGATCAAGGACATCTTTCCGACCGTGGGCTGGCCCACGCTGCGCGGCAGCCGGCTGATCGACGAGGCAGGCCCCTGGGACTACGACGCTCCCTGTGTGGCACGGCTGCGCGAGACCGGTGCGGTGCTGCTGGGCAAGACCACGACCCCGGAGTTCGCCTGGAAGGGCACCACCGACTCGCTGCGCTTCGGCGCGACCACCAATCCCTGGGACCCCGCACTGACCTCCGGGGGCTCCTCCGGAGGAGCCGCGGCCGCGGTCGGCGCCGGAATGGGCCCCTGGGCAGTGGGGACCGACGGCGGCGGATCGGTGCGGATCCCGGCGTCGTTCACCGGCACCGTGGCGATCAAGGCCACCTACGGCACCGTGCCGATGTACCCGGCAAGCCCCTTCGGCACCCTGGCCCATGCCGGGCCGATGGCGCGCACCGTGACCGACACCGCGCTGCTGCTCGATGTGATCGCCGGCTTCGACGCCCGCGACTGGTCCGCGTTGCCCTCACAGACGCGCCCCTTCTCGGCGGAACTCGCCGACCTCGAGGTCGACGGCGCCTCGCTGGCTGGGGTGCGGATCGGCTACTCGCCGACTCTGGGCTTCGGCTCCAACGATCCCGAGGTCCAGGCGCGGGTGGATGAGGCGGTCGCGCTGCTGGCCTCGCTCGGGGCCGAGGTGGAGCAGGTCAATCCCGACATCACGGATCCCGTGGAGGCCTTCCACGTGCTCTGGTTCACCGGCGCGGCGAAGGTGCTGGAGGCCTATGGCCCGGGCGCGCTTGAACAGGTCGACCCGGGACTGCGCGCCGGGATCGAGCAGTACGCCGACGCCTCGGCGCTGGACTACCTCAGCGCCACCGGGGTGCGCATGGACATGGGGGTGCGGATGGGAGCCTTCCACCAGAAGTACGACCTGCTGGTGACCCCCACCATGCCGATCCCCGCCTTCGATGCGAGCCGCCAGGCCCCGGAGGGTTGGCCCTCGGACCTGTGGACCAGCTGGACCCCCTACACCATCCCGTTCAACATGACCCAGCAGCCCGCGGTCTCGGTGCCCTGCGGGCTCACCGGTGGCGGACTGCCGGTAGGGCTGCAGATCGTCGCCGCGCGGACCCGGGACCGCTCGGTGCTGCGCGCGGCCCGCGCCTATGAGCTGGCCAGCGGGGAGAAGTTCAGCGCACCGGTCAGTCCGCTCGCACGGGCCGCACGGGCCGCGCAGGCCGGCGAAGCTGTGCGATAGCCACGCCGGTCAGCGTCACGGCGCCGCCGATGATCCCCAGCAGCGGCGGGATCTCGCCCAGCGTCAGCCAGGACATCACCACGACGACGGCGGGGACCGCCAGCGTGCTGGCGGCCACCTTGCCGGTGGGGAAGTGGTTCATCGCGTAGCCCCAGAACCAGAAGCCCAGCGCGGTGGGGCCGATCCCCATATAGATCGCGCCCAGCACCACCGGTGTCGAGGTGGTCTGCAGCTCGGCCCAGGTGGCGCCGAGGAAGGGCAGCAGCGCGACCGTGCCCGCGGCGCAGGCCAGCCAGGTGGCGGTCAGCGGGTCGGTGTGCCGCAGCGCCAGCTTCTGGATCAGCATGCCGGCGGCATAGAGGAACGCGGCGATCAGCGCGATGCCCAGCCCGGCCAGGGCCAGCTGGCCCGTGGAGCCGGCCACGGTGATCAGTCCGATGCCGCACAGCGAGACCACCATGCCGAGGAAGAGCCGAGTGGAGAAGGACTCCTTGAAGAACACCACGGCCCCGACGCCGACCATCAGCGGGGCCAGGTTGACCACCATCGCGATGGTCCCGGCGTCGATGTAGTGACCGGCCAGGTTGAACACCACGGTGTAGAGCGCGAACCAGATCACCCCGAACAGCGCGGTCAGCGCCAGCGCCGGCCGGGTGGGCAGCGTCAGCCTCCCGCGCCGGACCCAGAGCAGCAGGATGCTCAGCGTCGCCGCTCCGGCGAGCAGCCGCAGCAGCGCGAGGGGCCCGGGGGAGAGCTCCCCGGCGGAGAAACGGATCAGGACGAAGGAGGAGGCCCACATGAGCACCGTGGCGATGATGGCCAGCACCGGAAGCACCGAACGGGTGTGGGTGGGGTCTGTCGCCACGCCATGGTCCTGGGTCATGCCCTGATTCGCAGTCACGGCCTTGACTGTACCGCCGCTGATCACCCCGGCCGCTCACCCGCTTTGCCGAATGGCCGCGCCCCGGCTAGCATAGACAGTCGCAAGCCGTGCTGCGCTGTGCACATGCGTGTCCTCTTGGAGCGGGGGCTGCATGGGTATCGGCGCCGGAAAGCAGCGCGGCGATTGTGAAGCCTGGATTCCAGTGCACCACATCAAGCACCACCGTCCGTCCGGCGTTTCGCTGGACGAATGAGAAGACACTTCGGTTGGATCTCACCCAGCCTGGTCCGTCCTCGCAAGTAACGGTGTCATAGCTGGTGGCGGGACCCAGAATCGGGGACCGCCCGTATACATTCACGTACTTACGCAAGAGGAGTGATCATGGCAGCACGTTGCCAGGTGACCGGAGTGGGGCCGCAGTTCGGCAACTCGATCTCCCACTCGCATCGGCGCACCAAGCGCCGGTTCGACCCGAACATCCAGAAGAAGCGCTACTGGGTTCCTTCATTGGGACGCAATGTGACGCTGACCTTGTCCGTCAAGGGCATCAAGACCATCGACGTCCGCGGCATCGACGTTGTCGTTGCCGAGCTGATCGAGAAGGGTGAGAAGCTCTAATGGCCAAGGACAAGGACGTACGTCCCATCATCAAGCTGAAGTCGACGGCAGGCACCGGGTTCACCTACGTGACCCGTAAGAACCGCCGCAACAACCCCGACCGCATCGTGCTCAAGAAGTACGATCCGGTCGTTCGCAAGCACGTCGACTTCCGAGAGGAGCGCTGATCATGGCCAAGAAATCCAAGATCGCAAAGAACGAACAGCGCAAGGTCATCGTTGAGCGCTACGCCGAGAAGCGTCTGCAGCTCAAGAAGACCCTCGTTGATCCCAACGCCTCCGACGAGGACCGCGAGGCGGCTCGCGTGGGTCTGCAGAAGCTTCCCCGCGATGCTTCCCCGATCCGCGTGCGCAACCGCGACTCCATCGATGGTCGCCCCCGCGGCACCTTCCAGAAGTTCGGCATCTCGCGCATCCGTTTCCGCGACATGGCGCACAAGGGTGAGCTTCCCGGCATCACCAAGTCTTCCTGGTGATCAGCCGAGGCTGAAAGCAGGATCCTGGCTGACGGGGTGGGTCACTTCCGAGTGACCCACCCCGTCAGTGGTTGTCCAATACACATTCTGCTGTAGATTGGACCCGAAGCTCGAGCGTCGTCACGGTCGAGCTTCACAAAGACCGCCACCCGCGCGGAGGCTGCTGTTCCTCACCCCCTGGAGGAACAGCATCAGCCCTCCCGCGGGTGGTTTTTTTGTTCGAGGATTTATTGTTCATATCACCCGTTCCCATGAGCCTCCGAGGCGTTCGCGCAAGGGGAAATACGGCGTTCTGGCCCAGGATCACGCGGTTCCATGCTGGTTCCACCGGGCCTGCGTGGTAAGTTGCCGTTCTGAAAGCCCCACGCGGCATGACCGGTCCGTCGACGCAGAACATCGCGTAGACAGCACACACCGTGCAGGTCATGCCGGGGACTGCCACCGAATACGTCCAGGAGGACAAACACATGGCACTGAACCGCAGCGAGCTCGTCGCAGCAGTCGCAGAGAAGTCCGGAAACTCCCAGGCCGCCGTCAACGGCGTGCTGGATTCAGTCTTCGAGGTCTTCACCGAGCAGGTTTCCAAGGGCGAGAAGGTCACCATTCCCGGTTGGCTGGCCGTGGAGCGCACCAAGCGCGCCGCCCGCACCGGACGCAACCCGCAGACCGGTGAGACCATCCAGATCCCGGAGGGCTACTCCGTGAAGCTCTCCGCAGGTTCCAAGCTGAAGGCCGCCGCCACCGGCAAATGAGCCTGATGAGCCGCGGCACCGTGTGACACGGAGCCGTCGCGGCCCAGCTGACGACGTCGGCCCCTCGCCCCAAGACTCGGGCGAGGGGCCGACGTCGTCTGCGCCGGGTCTTCTACGCGGCGTAGAATCGTTGGACGCCCAAGCCCCGAGGGCCCAAGGAAGGTGCAGTCCCGCCATGACAGTCCCACTCACATTCACCGCGGCCGCACCTGCCGCGCCCGAGCTCCCCGACTGGGCCCCGCTGGTCTTCGGCATCGGCAGCCTGCTCGTGCTCGTGCTGGTCATCGTGCTGGTCCGACGCAAGATGCAGGACTCGGCACGCTGGCAGGCGCAGTCCCAGCAGGACACCGAGACCGACGGCCCCCGGCAGAACCCCCGAAAGAATCCCCGACAGGACCCCCGGCAGGATCCAGATCCACGACGGGACGACGGAGCGTGAGCAGCTCCGCGCCTACGCTTGCGCGCAAGACGCCGGACCGGTTCTGGACCGCTCCGCTGCCACTGACCGCGGCCGCGCTCTGCGCGGGCCTGCTGGCCCTGATCGTGACGGGCGTGCTCAGCGGCGTCAACGACCCCGGTGAACTCTCGGACCCGGGTGCGCTCACCCGGTGGGGGCTGCCGATCGCCCGGTTCCTCCACCACCTCTCCATGGCCACCGCGATCGCCGCGGTCATCCTGGCCACCGTTGCGGTCCCGCCCCAGGCCGGTCCGCGGCGCCGCAAGAAGCTGCAGGATCACCAGGCTCCGGCCGCGGAACATCCGCTCTTCACCCGGACCATGCAGATCGCCGGCCTGGCCGGCGTGGTCTGGACCGTGGCGGCCGTGGCCGTGCTGGTGCTGAGCTTCTCCTCGCTCTCCGGACTCGAGGTCTCCGCCTCGGACTCCTTCGCCTCCGGATTCTTCGGATACGTGCAGTCCATCGCCACCGGACAGGCCTGGGCCGCGGTGGTGCTGATCGCCGCGGTCTTCGCCACCCTGGTCACCGCCGTGCGGGCTCCGGGCGGACTGTTCTTCATCGCGGTGCTCGGACTCACCGCAATCCTGCCGATGGCGCTGGTCGGGCACTCGGCCTCCGGCGACGACCACTACGCGGCGGTCAATTCGCTGGGGCTGCACCTGCTCGGCGTCGTGATCTGGGTCGGTGGTCTGGTGGTCCTCGCGCTGCTCGGCCCGGCGCTGAGCCGTGACGCCGCGAACCCGCAGCGACCCGGCGCCGCAGGTGACGCCGAGACGGCACCGAGGGGCCCGAAGCCGGCGCCCGGGATGACCGAGACGCTGCTCCGGCGCTACTCGGCCCTGGCCGGGCTGGCACTGCTCACCGTGGCGGCCTCCGGGGTCATCAACGCCAGCCTGCGCATCGATACGCTCGGACAGCTCACCTCCACCAGCTATGGCCTGATGCTCTCCGCGAAGCTGCTGGCCACCCTGGCCCTGGCGGCCATCGGGTGGATGCACCGCTCCTGGATCATTCCTCGGCTGAGCAGCGGCGCGCGTCCGGCGGGCCTGCTCTTCCAGCTGATCCTGGTGGAGGTCGCGATCATGGCCGCGGTCATCGGGGTCAGCACGATCCTGGGCCGCACCGCCCCGCCGGTGCCGGAGGACCTGCCCCCGGACGCCACACCCGCCCGGCTGCTCACCGGCTATGACCTGCCGCCCGAGCCCAGCG
This sequence comes from Nesterenkonia sp. E16_10, assembly GCF_017347085.1. Classification (GTDB taxonomy): domain Bacteria; phylum Actinomycetota; class Actinomycetes; order Actinomycetales; family Micrococcaceae; genus Nesterenkonia. The sequence goes on along the minus strand of NZ_JADPSA010000048.1, from coordinate 70,838 downwards.
GGACCCTCTGGCTGACCCTCTGGCGCCCGGACTGGCTGTGGGTCGCGATCGTCGTCTTCCTCGCCGCCTGGTACGTGCTCGCGATGCTGCGGATGCGCCGGCGCGGGGACTCCTGGTCGCTGCTGCGCGCGGCCAGCTGGCTCTTCGGGCTGCTGGTGCTGCTCTGGGTCACCTCCGGCGGTCCGGCGGTCTACGGGATGGTGCTGTTCTCCGGACACATGATCCAGCACATGACCCTGACCATGGTCGCCCCGATCTTCATGGTCATGGGTGCCCCGGTGACGCTGGCGCTGCGCTCGTTGGACGTGCGCACCGACGGGACCCGCGGCCCGCGCGAATGGATCCTCTGGCTGGTGCACTCCCGCTTCTCCAAGATCGTCACCCACCCGATCGTCGCGGCGGTGAACTTCGCCGGCTCGCTGCTGATCTTCTACTACACCCCGATCTTCGGACTCGTGCTGGAGTACCACGTGGGTCATGAGCTGATGATCTTCCACTTCCTTGCCACCGGATACATCTTCGCGCTGGTGCTGATCGGTCAGGATCCGCTGCCGGCCCGGCCCGCGCACCCGATGCGGCTGATCATCCTGCTGGCCACCATGGTGTTCCACGCCTTCCTGGCCGTGGCGATGACCAGCTCGGACCAGCTGATCCAGGCCGCCTGGTTCGGCAACATGGGCTACGACTGGGGATTCACCGCGCTGGAGGATCAGCGCAGCGGCGGCGAGCTGATGTGGGCGCTGGGCGAGATCCCGGCGATCCTGATGTCCTTCATCGCAGGGGTCATCTGGTCCCGTGAGGACAGGCGAGAGACCAAGCGGCTGGACCGCGAGGCCGACCGCACCGGGGATGCGGAGCTCAACGACTACAACGACATGTTCGCCGAGATGGCGGAACGGGACGGACCACGATGACACCAGCGAGGCCGCGGCTGCCTAGGATCAGCGCCGGGCTCATCGCGGTGCTGCTGCTGGGCGCCTGCGGGGCCGATCCGCAGGAGACGGCGCCGGATGACGCCGACCACGCCGGGGTCGGCCAGGGCGCGGGCGAGAGCGAGGGCGCAGGCGAGAGCGACGACGCGGGCGAGAGCGGCGGCGCAGGCGAGAACGTCGTGGAGGGCGCCGCGGGGCTGAGCGCCCCGGACCGGCTGATCGGTGCCGCGGCGCAGGGGGCCCAGCGCGCCGCGAGCTTCGGCTTCACCGAGCAGGGATTCGTCTCCGATGAGGTCGCGTCCTCTTATCGAGAGCTGCTCGAGGAGAACTCCCTGGCCGGGGAGGACCCCGAGGTGCAGGTGAGCCCCGAGTCCTGTGCGCGGCCGCTGGCGGCGGTCGACTTCTCCCCGCTGCTGCTCGGTGAGCAGAGCGTGCGCGCGGACTACTTCGCCGAGAGCTTCTCCGGGGCCGGATCCATCGAGCTGGCCACGTTGGAGGGCGAGGCCGACCGGGAGCGGGTGGCCGAGCATCTGGAGAACGTCGCGGAGCTGCTCGAATCCTGTCAGGACACCGAGTTCACGCTGGACGGGCTCGACTACGTGCTGCGCATCGAGGAGCCGGACCTGCAGGAACAGGCCGAGGTCCCTGCCGAGCAGGCGGAGAACACCGCGGCGTACTCCTGGCAGCGCACCGGCGATGATGGAACAACTCACGCCCAGATCCTGTTCACGCAGGTGGATGATGACATCATCATGGTCTCCTTCACCGGGGGTGAGGCGGCTGGCTCGGCGGAGTTCACGTCCATCGCCGAGGCCATCGCCGCGGAAGCCTCCGCGGCGCTGGGGACCGCAGAATAACCAGGCACGACTCAAGGGAGATCCCGCATGACGCAGACCGAGACGATTCGCCGTGCCGAGCGGGTGCGCGCCTCCGAGCTTCTGGGACGGGGCTGGCTGAACACCGGCGGCAAGGACGTCTCGCTCCAGGACCTGCGCGGCAAGATCGTCATCCTGGACTTCTGGACCTTCTGCTGCATCAACTGCCTGCATGTGCTCGACGAGCTGCGCCCGCTGGAGCAGCGCTTCAGCGACGTCCTGGTCACCGTGGGCGTGCATTCGCCGAAATTCGAGCACGAGGCCGATCCCGACGCGCTTGCCGCCGCCGTCGAGCGCTACGAGATCGCCCACCCGGTCCTGGATGATCCGAACCTGGTGACCTGGCAGGCCTACTCGGCGCGCGCCTGGCCGACCCTGGTGGTCATCGACCCCGAGGGCTACATCGCCGCGAACCTCGCCGGTGAGGGCCACGTGGCCGGGCTGACCTCATTGGTCGAGGAGCTGGTCACCGAGCACGAGGCCAAGGGCACGCTGCACCGCGGCGACGGCCCCTATGTGCCGCCCGAGCCGGTCTCACGCACCCTGCGCTTCCCGGGCAAGGCCATCCCGGTCGCCCGGGACCTGGGAGGATCCCAGGCCGCGCAGGGCCACTTCCTGGTCTCCGACACCGGTCATCACCGGATCGTGGAGCTCGACTCCGACCTGGCGACCGTGGTCCGGTCCTGGGGCGGGGGAGAGGACCTGCAGAAGGGTCATCACGACGGCGCTGCGGACGCTGCGCGCTTCAACGAGCCACAGGGACTGACCGTGCTTCCTGCGGAGCTGGCCCAGCAGGTCGGCTACGACATCGTGGTCGCCGATACGGTCAACCACCGGCTGCGCGGGATCAACGCCGAGACCGGAGAGGTCACCACTCTGGCCGGCAACGGCGTGCAGCGACTGCTCGACGCCGAGCGCGCCCGGGCCGGCGCCGTGGAGTCCGGCAGCCTGGGCAACGACCCGCGCAGCGTCTCGCTGTCCTCACCCTGGGACGTCCTGTGGTCCCAGACCCTGGGCCTGGTGGTCATCGCCATGGCCGGGACGCATCAGATCTTCACCTTCGACCCCCTCACCGGGGAGCTCTCGATCTTCGCCGGCACCGGACTCGAGGGCCTGCTCGACGGCGATGCCGACCAGGCCTGGTTCGCCCAGACCTCCGGACTCACCGAGGACGCTGCCGGGGACCTCTGGATCGCCGACTCCGAGACCTCCTCGCTGCGGGTGCTCCGCACCGGTGCCGCGGCCAAGGGCGCGGCAGCGGCCCCGGCCCCGGCCGTGCAGACGCTCATCGGTGAGGGGCTCTTCGACTTCGGGTTCCGCGACGGCGCCCCCGAGCAGGCCCGGCTGCAGCACCCGCTCGGGGTGACCGCGCTGCCGGACGGCTCGGTGCTGCTGGCCGACACCTATAACGGGGCGATCCGGCGCTACCGCGGCGAGCACCTCGCCGCGGACGGCACCACCGTGGCCGCCAGCGTCTCCACCGTGGCCCGCGGCCTCAAGGAGCCTTCCGACGTGCTGCTCGACGCCGACGGCAGCAGCCTGCTGGTGGTGGAGACCAACGCCCACGAGCTGGTCCGGATCGCGGTGCCCAAGGAGTACCTCACCGTGGATGAGGGCGCCACGCAGAGCCAGCGCCCGGCCACCGCGGTGGCACCGGGGGAGTTCTCGCTGGCCATCGGCTTCGCCGCTCCCACAGGTCAGAAGCTCGATGACCGTTGGGGTGACCCCACCCAGCTGAAGGTCTCATCCTCCCCGGAGCACCTGCTGATCGAGGGCGCGGGGAACTCCGAGGGGCTGAGCCGTACGCTGCGGCTGAACCCCGAGGTCACCGAGGGAGTCCTGCACATCACGGCCCGCGCCGCGGCCTGCGATGGCGCCCCCGGCGAAGAGATCCCGATGCACGCCGCCTGCCACCTCTATCAGCAGGACTGGGGCATCCCCGTCACGCTCGAAGCTGGCGCGCAGAGCGAGCTGACCCTGGACCTGCGCGGAGTTCGGTGATCACTCAGCTCGGAGGTCCCGGCGCTCCCACAGCGCCACCTGCGTTGATAGGCTCAGATCAGCACCATAGTTTCTGCGAGAGGGCGGATGAACCATGACCACGATGGTCGTTGTTGCGAGCAAACACGGCTCCACCGCGGAGATCGGCGAGCATATCGCCGCCACGCTGAAGAACCGGGGCGTCTCCGCCCACGTCAAGGACATCTCCGAGGCCGGGCAGTGGCTCTTCGAGACCGACAACGTGGTCATGGGGCTGCCGGTCTACCGGGACAAGCTCTGGGGCCCCGCGAAGATGTTCCTCGACGCGCATCGCACCGAGCTCGGCGGCAAGCCGCTGTTCCTCTTCGCCTCCGGCGGCGGTCCCAGCCTCAAGCCCGAGCTGGCGGAGACGCTGCGCAGCTACCCGCACCGCGAGGTCACCTACTTCCGTGGTGCCATCGACGCCGAGAAGCTCAGCTTCTTCGAGAAGCTGCAGCTCAAGGTGGTCAAGGCGCCGGAGAACGCGGACTACCGTGACTGGCCCGGGATCGAGGACTGGTCCGGCTCGCTGATCGCCTATGGTCTGAGCTGATCCTGTTCCCACACTCAGTCCCGCTTCACCGATGATCGAGTTCGATCAGGTCACCAAGAGCTACACCCAGCCAGGTGCCCGCCGCGCCGGATCGGTCCACGCGCTGCATGAGGTCAGCCTCAGCGTCGGGGAGTCCGAGATCTTCGGCGTGGTCGGGGAGTCCGGGTCGGGCAAGTCCACGCTGCTGCGCATGGTCAACGCGCTGGAGCTGCCCAGCTCCGGGGCCGTCACCGTGAACGGGGTCAACCTTGCCGCGCTGCGCCCACGGGACCGACGCGCCCAGCGCCGGCGGATCGGGATGGTCTTCCAACAGTTCAACCTGTTGGCGAACAAGACCGTCCTGGCCAATGTCGCGCTGCCGCTGAACCTGCACCAGAGGCTCGGCGGACTTGCAGAGCGCGGTCTCGGCCCGCGTCGGCGCCCCGGTGCCGAGGCCGCCTCGGCGGACCGGGCCCGGGAGATGCTGGACTTCGTGAACATGGGGGCCCAGGCGTCGAAGCATCCGGCCCAGCTCAGCGGGGGAGAGAAGCAGCGCGTGGCGATCGCCCGTGCCCTGGTCAATGAGCCCGACATTCTGCTCTGCGACGAGCCCACCTCCTCGTTGGACAGCCAGCACACCGACGAGGTCATGGCGACCCTGCTGCGCGTGCGCGCCGAGATGGGCACCTCGATCCTGCTGGTCAGCCATGAGCTCGATGTCATCCGTGGCGCCTGCGACCGCGCCGCGATCCTGGAGTCCGGTCGGCTCACCGGCATCGCCGAGATCGCACGCCTGCAGGCCCGCGAGTCCTTCGACAGCTACTCGGAGCGCGCCCGGAAGTACCTCGAGGGGGACCAGGAGTGAATGAGCTGGCCCAGCGCCTCGGGGAGTACCGGGGCGAGATCGTCACCTCCATCGTGGAGACCGGCGCGATGCTGGGCTGGTCGCTGCTCGCCGCGGTGCTGATCGGGCTGCCCATGGGCACCGGGATGTACCTGGCCCGCCGCGGCGGACCGAAGGAGCGCGGCTGGCTCTACAGCGGGCTCAACGGCTTCGTCAACGTGGTCCGTTCGGTCCCGTTCCTGCTCTTCGTGGTGGCGCTGATCCCGTTCACCCGCTGGGCGGTGGGCACCTCCTTCGGGACCACCGCCGCCGCGGTCCCGCTCTCCTTCGTCGCCGTGGCGCTCTACGCCCGCTGGGTGGAGCAGACCCTGGTGGAGATCCCACGCGACACCGTGGAGCTCGCCGATTCCCTGGGCGCCAACACCTTCCAGCTGGTCACCCGGTTCCTCTACCCCGAGGCGCGTTCCGGGCTGGTGCTCTCGATGACCACGGTGACGATCTCGATGATCTCCTACTCCACCATCATGGGCGTCGTGGGCGGGGGCGGGGTCGGTGACTTCGCGATCCGCTACGGCTACCAGCGCTATGAATACGACATCATGTACGTGACCATCGCGTTGATCGTGGTGCTGGTGATGCTGATCCAAACCTTCGGGACGAGACTCTCCATGGCGCTGGACCACCGGTCACGCTGAGGCTGAGAGGTCACGCTGAAAGATCACGCTCGACTCCGGCGCACGGGTGTATGACCCGAAGCCGCGGCATAACCTGCGCGTCGGCGTCGTTGAAACCACCGGGCCCGGCATGGGTCCGACCATCCGAACGAGGAGCATCTTGACTTCCGAACTGCAGAACCGTCCAGTCCGCGCGCTCAGCGGGGCCGCCGTCGTCCTTGCCCTCTTCGCCACCGCCGGCTGTGCCTCCGGGGAGAGCGGCGCCGAGGGTGAGGACACGCTGATCCAGGTCGCCTCGCACACCACGCCGATGACCGATGTGGTCGAGGCCGCCGCGGAGGTCGCGGAGCAGGACGGGTACACCATCGAGCTCGTCGAGGTCAGCGACAACGTCCAGTACAACCGGCTGCTCGCCGACGGCGAGGTCGACGCGAACTTCGCCCAGCACCAGCCCTATATGCAGGCCTATAACGCGGAGCACGACGCCGAGCTCGCCGTCGTCCAGCCGATCTACAACGCCCGAGTCGGCTTCTACTCCCGGGACTACGACTCGATGGAGGAGATCCCCGACGGCGCCCAGATCGCGCTGCCCAATGACGAATCCAATGAGGGCCGCGCGCTGGCGATCCTGGCCGATCAGGGGCTGATCACGCTGGCCGAGGGGGTCGGCTTCGAGGGCACCCTCGCCGACGTCGAGGAGAACCCGAAGGACCTTGAGTGGGTCCAGGTGGACCTGCTGAACCTGACCTCGGCCTATGAGGAGGACGGCATCGCCGCGGTCTTCAACTACCCGACCTACATCTCCAGCCTCGGCCTGACCCCGGAGGACGCCATCGCCGTGGAGGAGAACATCGACGAACGCTTCGCGATCTCGCTGGTGGCCCGCGAGGGTGACCTGGACACCGAGAAGATCGAGGCTCTGGAACGCGCCATGACCAGTGACGAGGTCCGGGACTTCCTCATCGAGGAGCATGACGAGACGCTGATGCCGGCCTTCTGAGCCGGCGCCGGGCGACGTATGGCGTAACAGAGCGCCCGGGCCCGCGCTGGCCGAGTGCTACCGTTCTGTGCCTGTCCATGACCTGACCACCGCACGCCGGCCCTCGCCGACGCTTCACCCTAGGGGCATCACCTATGACCACCCGCCTGCTGACCACCCTCGCCCTCTCTGCGGCTGCGGCCCTGACGCTGGCCTCCTGCGGCGGAGGCGACGAGGCGCAGCAGGACGGCGCGTCCGCAGAGGAGCCGGCCTCGGGACTGACCCTGGAAGAGGTGCAGGAATCTGGCACGCTCACCGTGGGGACCGAGGGCACCTACCGTCCATTCAGCTTCCACGAGGGTGGCGCCGGCGATTTGACCGGCTACGACGTGGAGATCGTGACCGCAGTGGCGCAGGAGCTCGGGGTGGAGGCGGAGTTCGAGGAGACCCAGTGGGACGCGATGTTCGCTGGTCTCGACTCGGCGCGCTTCGACGTGATCGCCAACCAGGTCTCCATCACCGAGGACCGCGAGGAGAGCTACCTCTTCTCCGCGCCGTACACCGTGTCCAACGGCGTGGTCGTGACACTGGCGGAGAACGAGGAGATCACCAGCTTCGAGGACCTCGAGGGCGCCACCACCGCGCAGTCGCTGACCTCGAACTGGAACGAGCTTGCCCGGGAGTCCGGTGCCGAGGTCGAAGCCGTCGAGGGATGGGCCCAGTCGGTGACCCTGCTCGAGCAGGGCCGGGTGGACGCCACGATCAACGACAAGCTCACCTACCTGGACTACCAGGAGACCGAGGGCAACGAGAACATCAAGATCGCCGCCGAGACCGAGGATCAGTCCCAGTCGGCACTGACCTTCCGGCAGGGCAGCGAATCCCTGGTCGAGGCAGTGGATGAGGCGCTGGCCACCCTGTCCGAGGACGGCACGCTCACCGAGATCTCCGAGAAGTACTTCGGCGCCGACGTCACGGAATGATGGAACTGCCCGACATCGACTGGCAGCTGGCCATCGACTCGTTCTGGCCGCTGCTGCGCGGGGGCCTGACCGGGACCATCCCGCTGACCCTGGTGAGCTTCACGCTCGGCCTCGTGCTTGCCCTGGTGCTGGCGCTGATGCGGATCAGCGGGAACCGGCTGTTCTCCGGGATCGCCCGAGCCTATATCTCGGTGATCCGCGGCACCCCGCTGCTGGTGCAGCTCTTCGTGATCTTCTACGGCCTGCCCTCGGTGGGACTCACCATCGACCCGTGGCCCAGCGCGGCGATCGCGTTCTCGATGAACGTCGGCGGCTACGCGGCCGAGGTCATCCGTGCCGCCATCCTCTCGGTGCCCAAGGGCCAGTGGGAGGCCGGCTACACGATCGGGATGTCCCGCAATCAAGCGCTGCGCCGGCTGATCCTGCCGCAGGCCGCACGGGTCTCGGTGCCGCCGCTGTCGAACACCTTCATCTCGCTGGTCAAGGACACCTCGCTGGCCTCGCTGATCCTGGTCACCGAGCTGTTCCGGGTGGCCCAGGAGATCGCCGCCTTCAGCCAGGAGTTCATGCTGATCTACGTGGAGGCCGCCATGATCTACTGGGTCTTCTGCCTGGTGCTCTCCACCGTGCAGGACCGGCTCGAGCGCAGATTGGACCGCTATGTCGCCCACTGACTTTTCACGCACCGACCCCGCACCGGCCGTCACCCCCAGCGATCCGCTGCTGCGCGTCTCGGGACTGAACAAGTCCTTCGGAGACAACGAGGTGCTGCGCTCCATCGACCTGGCCGTGCAGCCCGGACAGGTGCTCGCGCTCGTCGGGCCCTCCGGCTCCGGCAAGACCACCGTGCTGCGCTGCCTCAACGGACTGGAACAGCCCGACGCCGGCACCGTGGAGTTCTCCGGGGGCCCGGCCGTGACCTTCTCCGCCAAGACCACGCGCCGGGAGAAGGAATCGCTGCGCACCCGCTCGGCGATGGTCTTCCAGGGCTACAACCTCTTCCCGCACAAGACCGTGCTCGAAAACGTCACCGAGGGCCCCATCCAGGTCCAGAAACGACCCAAGGCCGAGGCCATCGCCGAGGCCGAACGGCTGCTCGAGCGGGTCGGTCTCGCCGAGAAGCGCGACGACTACCCGCACCAGCTCTCCGGCGGCCAGCAGCAGCGGGTGGGGATCGTGCGCGCGCTGGCCCAGCAGCCCGCGCTGCTGCTCTTCGACGAGCCCACCTCGGCGCTGGATCCCGAGCTGGTGGGTGACGTGCTCACCGTGATCAAGGAGCTCGCCGAGGAGGGCTGGACCATGGTCCTGGTGACCCACGAGCTCGCCTTCGCCCGCGAGGTGGCCGACACGGTCGCCTTCATGGACGGCGGAGTGGTCGTGGAGCAGGGCCCCGCGCAGGAAGTGCTGCGCGCGCCGAAGCAGGAGCGCACCCGCGCCTTCGTGCACCGGCTGCTCAACCCGTTCTGATCGAGGCTGCGGCCGATTGAGGCTGGACAAGGCCGCCCCTTGACCGGGCACCCGGCTCGACGGAGACTGGGCCGCATGAAGATCACCGCGCAGACCGTCGTCTTCGACGCCGCCGACCTGGAGGCCGAGAGCAGCTTCTGGGCCAAGATGCTGGGCGGGCAGGTGCGTGCCGAGCCGGACTGGCACACCGTCCTCGTCGCCGGAGCCGCGCCGGTGGCGGTGCAGCGCGCGCCGGACCACCAGCCGCCGCAGTGGCCCCAGGGGAGGCCTCAGCAGATACACCTGGACCTCGACGTCGAGGACATCGCCTCCGCGCACACCGAGGTCATCGAGCTGGGCGCGGAGGTGCTGCAGATGGCCACCGGAACCCAGCGGTTCAACGTCTACGCCGATCCTGCGGGGCATCCGTTCTGTCTCTGCTGGCACTGACTACCTCTGCCGGCACTGACTATTGCTGCTGGCACTGACCCGGGTCGGGTGGGCCCCATTCGAGGATGACCTCTGTTCGGCCTCGCCGTGCTGTGGCAGGCTGAGCCCATGAGCCTCATCGAGAACTCCACCCTGGCCATCGTGGGTGCCGGCAGCGTCGGCACCGCCACCGCCTATGCGGCCATGATCCGCGGCTCCGCCCGGCATGTGCGGCTCTACGACATCGACGCCCCCCGGGTCGAGGCCGAGGTCCTCGACCTCGCCCACGGCAGCCAGTTCACCGGTTCCTCGGACATCGACGGCGGCGCGGACCTGAGGCATGTGGAAGGCGCCGACGTCGTGGTGATCACCGCCGGGGCGAAGCAGCGTCCCGGACAGACCCGGCTGGACCTGGCCGGCACCAACGTGGAGATCCTGCGCAACATGCTCCCGAGGCTGCTGGAGCGGGCCCCGGATGCCGTCTACCTGCTGGTCACCAATCCCTGCGACGTGTTGACCGTGGCCGCACAGCAGATCACCGGGCTGCCCAGCAGCCGGGTGTTCTCCTCCGGGACCGTGCTGGACACCGCGCGGCTGCGCTGGAAGCTGGCGCAGCGGGCCGGCGTCGCACAGTCCAGCGTGCACGCCCACATGGTGGGGGAGCACGGCGACACCGAGTTCCCGCTCTGGTCCGCGGCAAGCATCGGGGTGACCCCGCTGCTGGACTGGGAGCGCGAGGGCATGAGGGTCTTCGACGCCGAGGAGCTGGAGACCCTCTCGGATCAGGTCCGCAACGCCGCCTACCAGGTCATCGCGGGCAAGGGCGCGACCAATTACGCGATCGGACTCTCGGCGGCGCGGATCGTGGAGGCGGTGCTGAGTGACGAGCACGCGATCCTTCCGGTCAGCAGCGTGCTCGAGGGCTTCCTCGGGATCAACGGGGTGGCGCTGTCGATCCCCAGCGTGGTCTCCGCCGGCGGGGTGCGCCCGGTGACCACGACCCCGTTCTCCGCGGAGGAGACCGAGGCGCTGCGTGACTCCGCGCAGGCGCTGGCCAAGGTGCAGGCCGCGCTGAGGATCTGAGCCGAGGCGGTGGGCCGGCCCGGCCGGGGCCGCGGAATACCGCTCCTGTACGAGTCGCTCCAGGTCGGCGGCACGGAAGCCGGGTCGGCGGCAGTAAAGTAGTGGCATTATGACGCGATTCCGGACCTTCGTGGAGGCACTGCTCTACCACTCAAGCGGCAAGACCTTTGCGCTCATCCAGCAGTTCACCTTCGCCGCGGTGCTCGCGGTGCCGGTGCTGCTGCTGTTGATCTTCGAGCCCGAGACCTCCTCGGTCCTCGGTGCGGCGCTGGGGCTCGGTGTGCTGTTCGCGGCGACCCTCGCGGTCGTGCTGGCTCCACGCAGCGGAGTCCCTCGGGTATTGGAATGGCTGGTGCCGGTGGCCGGCATCGTCGCCTGCGGGATCTGCCGCTATGCCACCTACCCCGAGGGCGCCGTGATCTCCACGCTCAGCCTGGTGCCCTCGCTGTGGCTGGTGGTGGGCTTCCGGCATCGCGGGGCCGCGCTGGCGGTGCTGATGGTGGTCCTTTCGATCAGCGTGCCCTCGTTCTTGGTCCTCGAGGAGACGCTGAACGTCTCCACCGTCTCCCGTTTCATGGTGTTCCCGGTGGCCCTGGCGCTCATGTCCTTTGCTGTGATCGGGATCCTGCAGACCCTCGAGGCCAAAAGCACCCAGACCAGGCGGGCGCTGGTGAGCGAGCGCAGCTCGCTGGCCCGGCTCGAGCGCACCGACCGGCTGCTGCGCGGGGTCCTGGAGAATCTCAACGTCGGGGTGCTCGTGATGGACGCCGCCGGCAATGATGTGATGACCAACCGGGCGCAGCGCGAGATCCACGCGCTGGCCTCACCGGAGACCAACACGGACCGCACCGAGGCCGGGCACCTGGCGTTCTACACCGACGGCAGCGCGATCCCCGCACAGAGCCGGCCCGCCGCTCGCGCCAATCGGGGCGAGGAGTTCGACAATCTCGAGTTCCTGGTGGGCGCCCCCGGGCCGGACCAGCGGGTGATCTCGGTGACCGCCCGCGCGGTCTGGGCCGAGGCGGGCCACCGGGACGCCAGCTTCCTGATCTTCCGCGATGTCACCGAGCAGCACAACCTGCTCCGCGCCCAGCAGGAGGTCATCGCAGCGGTCTCCCACGAGATGCGCACCCCGCTGACCTCCATCGTCGGGTTCACCGACTTCACCGAGGACGCGATGCTGGACCTCGAGGACTCCCCGGCCCGGGTCGCGGCCCTGGACCAGCTCTCCGTGATCCGACGCAATGCGGAGAAGCTGAGCAGACTCGTGGAGGACCTGCTCCTGGAGCAGCAGGCGGCCGTGGGCCGGCTGACCCTGGACCTGGAGCCGATCAACATGACACAGCTGGTCAGCGACTGTGTGGAAGGGCTGCAGCCGCTGGCCGCCCAGCGCCAGATCACGCTGGACCTGAGCGTCGGTCCCTGTTTCGAGGTGACCGCCGACGCCCTGCGGGTCTCCCAGGTCCTGGACAACCTGGTCGGCAACGCCCTGAAGTACACCCACCCCGGTGGCCGGGTCAGCGTCAGCGTCGGCCCCGCGCGAGAGCTCGAGGACGGCGTCTCCGTCGAGGTCGCCGATGACGGTCCGGGCATGACGCAGAAGGAGGCGAGCCAGGTGTTCACCCCGTTCTACCGCGCCCGGTCGGCCCGTCAGTCCGCCACGGCGGGCGCCGGACTCGGGCTCGCCCTGTCCCAGTCCATCGTGGAGGCCCACGGCGGCACCATCAGCGTGCGCTCCTCCCCGGGGGAGGGTGCCCGGTTCAGCTTCACCCTCAGCAACCGCATCACCGACCGTCCGCAGCGGACACGAGCCTGAACAGGAAGATCCATGAGCGCCGACCCCGCAATCCACGCCGTGCCGCAGCGCAACCGAAAGGTCCCCGCCCTGGCGCTGTTCTGCTGCGTCATCTACGGAGCGCTGGCCGCCTCGGTGTTCTGCTTCTCCGGGGCCTTCGGGGACTTCGGGACGAACCCCTGGCGGGACGCGGGCCTGGTCACCGTCACCATCATCTCCTCGCTGGCGCTGAGCTACATCAGCTTGCTGGTTTACACCTACCTGTTCCGGGCGAAGAACACCCCTGGTGACGCCTCGGCGCTGACCTGGCATGTGATGATCCCTTGTCGGGACGAGGAGAGCGTCATCGCCGAGACGGTCTCCGCCGCGCGGACCACCTTCCCGCAGCTGCACGTCTGGGTGATCGACGACGACAGCGAGGACTCGACCGCCTCGATCGTGCGCAAGCTGCAGGACTTCGACGACAAGGTCCACCTGATCTCGCGCCGACGCCCGGACGCCAGGACCGGGAAGGGTCATGCGCTCAACGCCGCCTACCGGGTGATCTCGGCGGCCGCGAGCCAGGACCGGGATCAGCGGCACCGCACGGTCATCGGGGTCCTCGATGCCGACGGCTTCCTCTCGGCCAACGCGCTGGATCTGCTGGCAGGCCCGGACTCCTTCGGTGAGGATGTGGTGGGTGCGGTGCAGCTCGAGGTATGGATGAAGAACCGCGGGGACCGGCGGCCGCGTCCGCTCTCGGGCGGGCTCAAGAACCTGCTCGGCAAGCTGCTGATCCGCATGCAGGACATCGAGTTCCGCACCTCGAACTCGGCGATGCAGATGCTGCGGATCCAGACCGGGACCGTGGGCATGGGCGGAAACGGGCAGTTCACCCGGCTCTCGGTGCTCGACGATCTCGACGCCGACTATGGCCAGCCCTGGGGCAAGAAGCTCAGTGAGGACTACGAGCTGGGTCTCAACATCATCACTCGGGGGCATCGCACCCATTACGTCCCCGAGGCCCATGTCTCCCAGGAGGCGCTGCCCTATACGCGGCGGCTGCTGACCCAGCGCACCCGCTGGGCACAGGGAAACCTGGAGTGCGCCGAGATACTCCCGGTGCTGCGACGCAGCGGGAATCTTCGACGGGCCGGATGGGCGGAGATCCACTACTTCATGGGTCAGCCCTGGCTGCTGATGATCAACCTGCTGCTCGGACCGCTGCTGCTGGCCCTGGCCCTCATCGAAGGACGGATCGGCTTCGCCTCCGGGGAACCCGTGGAATGGGTGGTTCTGCTGGCGGCGGTGTTCATCATCCTGCCGTATTTCCTCTGGGGGCTGCTCTATAAGTACGTCTGCCGTGAAGACATCAGCCTGCTCAGCGGGATGTTCTTCGGTGCCGGATACCTCTTCTATGTCTACCTGACCTACCTCTACTACCCGCGTGCCATGACCCGGATGGCCACCGGGCGCAACTCCTGGGCGAAGACCGCGCGGAACGCCGATGGTCTGACCGGGGTTCCCACGGCGGGGCCGGGCAAGGAGCTGCTGCAGCTGCGCCTTCTTGAGGCCGATATCATCACCAGCCTGGCCGAGGAGCTCGACGGCGTGCAGGACTATGCACGTGAGCTGGTGAGCACCTTCGGGCTGATCTGGCCGCGTCGCTTCGCGAATCTGCGCCTTGCAGTGGCCGCGGAGGACCACACCGCCACGGCCGATGCCCTGGCCAGCATCCGGGTCTCCTCGGAGATGCTCGGAGCACAGCGCCTGGCTCAGACCGCCCGGGACCTCGGAGTGCACCTGGAGGCAGAGGACTACCAGGCGCTGCGCCGGGAGCTCCCGCTGATCGCCTCCATCGGCGAGCAGACCGTGGAGGTGATCCGCGAACGCTTCATCACGGCCTGAGCGGACCGGGAAGAGAAGCTCAGCGAACCTGCGAGCCGACCAGATCGAGGAACTTCTGCTTCAGCTCGCGGGGCCGGAAGGGCTTCGTGATGTAGAGATCGGCGCCGGCGGCCTCCCCGGAGGACTGGTCCGCCACCCCGGAGCGGGCGCTGACCATGACGATGCGGCCCTCGAAGTTCGGGCGCACCCGGCGGACCACCTCGAGCCCGTCGATGTCGGGGAGTCCGACGTCCACACTGAGCAGCGCATACGTCTCGGCCTCGGCCCGGGCGACGCCCTCCTCGCCGTTGGGCACGGCATCCACCGTGAAACCGGCCTGGGTCAGCACCATCTCCAGCAGGCGACGGATATCGTCGTCGTCTTCGATGATCAGTGCGCGCGGGGTGTCCTGCATGGTGTTCCTCTCCTCGTGGCTACACCCCATCCTAAGCGAGAAAACCCCAGGTCACACGGGTGCATGACGGATCGTCCCAGCGTCTGCGGGAATTACTTCTCCTGTCGTACCGCCTCGGTGGCCTCGCCCAGGCTGGCGAAGCGCGAGGGGATGACCGCGCTCCAGGCCTCGCGCAGCTCATCCAGGCCCAGCGTGAAGCTGCCGCCCGCATAGGGACCGGCCACCTCGAGATCGCCGGAGCTGGCGTCCACCACACCGATGCGCAGCGCGGGGAAGCCCCGTGCCGAGGTCATATCGGTGAAGCGCAGCTCCTCCGACCGCGGCAGCGCGACCAGGGCGCGGGCCTGGGACTCGCTGAAGAGCGCGGTGAAGGGATCCACGCCGTCGCGCTCGCAGATGCCGTCCACCGCCACCCGCGCGCCGACCCCGAAGCGCAGCGCCATCTCGGCAAGTCCGGCGGCGAGCCCGCCCTCGGAGAGGTCGTGGGCGGCGTCGATCATGCCGTCGCGGGAGGCGTTGATCAGGATCTCGCCGAGCATCTTCTCGGCACCCAGATCCACCTTCGGCGGCAGTCCGCCCAGGTGGTCCCGGCCGCGGGCGAACTCGGAACCGTCGAGCTCATCAGCGGTGGTGCCCAGCAGGTAGATCGCCTGGCCGTCGGCCCAGCGCTCGAAGCCCGAGGGGGTGCGGCGGCCGACGTCGTCGAACTTGCCGAGCACGCCCACCACCGGGGTGGGGTGGATGGCCCGGCCCGCGGTCTGGTTGTACAGCGAGACGTTGCCGCCGGTGACCGGGACGCCGAGCTCCTGGCAGCCGTCGGCGAGGCCGCGGACGGCCTCGGCGAACTGCCACATGACCTCCGGGTCCTCGGGGGAGCCGAAGTTCAGGCAGTCCGAGACCGCCATCGGGACCGCGCCCGAGGTGGCCACGTTCCGGTAGGACTCGGCCAGCGCCAGCTGCGCCCCGGCGTAGGGGTCCAGGTAGGCATAGCGGGCGTTGGCGTCGGTGGAGAGCCCGACGCCGAGACCGGTCTCCTCGTCCACCCGGATCACGCCGGAGTCATCGGGCTGCGAGAGCGCGGTGTTGCCGCCCACGAAGCGATCGAACTGGTCGGTGATCCAGGAGACGTCCGCCATGTTCGGGCTGGTCATCAGGTCCACGACCGCGCCGCCGAGCTCCTGCGCGGTCTCGGGAAGGTTCGCGCCGGCCGCCGAGGAGCGGAAGGTGTCGGCCTGCAGCGCGTCCTGCCACTCCGGGCGGTGATAGGGCCGCTCGTAGACCGGACCGTCGTGGGCCACGGTGCGCGGGTCCACGTCGACGATGGTCTCACCGTCCCATTCGATGATCAGCCGGCCGGTGTCGGTGACCTCGCCCAGCCAGGAGTATTCGACCTCCCATTTGGCCATGACGCGCTCGAACTCCGCGGCGTTGGCCGGGGTGACCACGGCCATCATGCGTTCCTGGGACTCCGACATCAGGATCTCGCCCGGGGTCAGCGTGGGGTCGCGCAGCAGCACGTTGGTGAGCTCCACGTGCATCCCGCCCTCGCCGTTGGAGGCCAGCTCGGAGGTGGCGCAGGAGATCCCAGCGGCGCCCAGGTCCTGGATGCCCTCCACCAGCTCGGCGTGGAAGAGCTCGAGGCAGCACTCGATGAGCACCTTCTCGGCGAAGGGGTCCCCAACCTGCACGGCGGGACGCTTGGAGGGCTTGGAGTCGTCGAAGGACTCCGAGGCGAGCACCGAGGCGCCGCCGATCCCGTCGCCGCCGGTGCGTGCGCCGAAGAGCACCACCCTGTTGCCCACGCCCGAGGCGTTGGCCAGGCGGATGTCCTCATGGCGCATCACGCCCACGGCCAGCGCGTTGACCAGCGGGTTGTCCTGGTAGACGGAGTCGAAGACGACCTCCCCGCCGATGTTCGGCAGGCCCAGGGAGTTGCCGTAGCCGCCGATCCCGGAGACCACGCCGGGCAGCACCCGCTTGGTATCGGGGTGGTCGATGTCGCCCAAGCGCAGCGGGTCCATCACCGCGACCGGGCGGGCGCCCATGGAGATGATGTCGCGCACGATCCCGCCGACGCCGGTGGCGGCGCCCTGATAGGGCTCCACGAAGCTGGGGTGGTTGTGCGACTCGATCTTGAAGGTGACGGCCCAGCCGTCGCCGAGGTTGGTCACGCCGGCGTTCTCGCCGATGCCGACCATCAGGTCCTTCTTCATCTCCTCGGTGACCTTCTCGCCGAACTGACGCAGGTGGACCTTGGAGGACTTGTACGAGCAGTGCTCGGACCACATCACCGAGTACATGGCCAGCTCGGCCGCCGTCGGGCGCCGTCCCAGGATCTTCACGATCCGGTCGTACTCATCGGACTTCAGGCCGAGCGCCGCCCAGGGCAGGTCGGTGTCAGGGGTGGTGGAGGCGTGCTCCACGGTGTCGATGTTGAATTCTTTATCAGTCACGGTCGGCTCGCTCACTGGGCACCTCCGGCAAGAGATGCGATCACGGAGGTGAAGATGGTCAGTCCGTCGGTGCCGCTGCGCATCCCGGTGGCGTCATCGGGACCGTAGCCGGCTTCCACGGCGTGCTCGGGGTGCGGCATCAGGCCCACCACGTTGTGCGTCTCGTTGGTCACGCCGGCGATGCCGTTGCGTGAGCCGTTCGGGTTCTCTCCTACGTAGCGGAAGACCACGCGACCCTCGGCCTCGAGCGCCTCAAGGGTGGCCGGGTCGGCGAGGTATTGGCCGTCCTGGTTCTTCAGCGGCACGGCGATCAGCTCGTCGTCGGTGAACTGCGAGGTCCACGGGGTGGAGGTGTTCTCCACGCGCAGCACCTGGTCCCGGCAGAGGAACTTCAGGTGATCGTTCTTCACCATGGAGCCGGGCAGCAGGTGGGACTCGGTGAGCATCTGGAAGCCGTTGCAGATGCCCAGCACCGGAAGCCGGGTGCCTGAGCTGGCGGTGGCGGCGGCGATGATCTTGTTCATCATCGGCGCGAACCGGGCGATGGCGCCGGCGCGCAGGTAGTCCCCGTAGGAGAAGCCGCCGGGAAGCACGATGGCGTCCACGTTCTGCAGCGACTCATCGGCGTGCCAGAGCGGCACGGCGGTGCCGCCGCCGAGGCGGATGGCGCGGGCGGCATCGCGATCGTCGAGCGTGCCGGGGAAGGTGACGACGCCGATCCTGGCCCCGCCCAGCGGGTTCGCGGCCGGGGAGGCGTGGAAGTCCCCGATCAGAGGAGTCTCCGTGCTCATGCAGCGTCCTCGTCATCCACGCGCACGCTGATCACGTCTTCGATCACCGGGTTCGAGAGCATCTCGGCCGCGGCGGTGCGGGCACTGGCCAGGATCTGCTCGGTGATTTCACCGTCGATGGTGAGCTCGAAGCGCTTGCCCTGGCGGACGCCGGAGAAGTCGGTGAATCCCAGGTGCGGCAGCGCGGAGGCGATGGCCTTGCCCTGCGGATCAAGAATCTCTGGCTTGGGCATGACCTCGACGATGATGCGCGGCATAGGTTCTCCTGTGCGATGGTGCGGGTGGATGAGCCCGCGGGACCGCTTTCAGGTGCCGTCTCACGCGCCGCGCCGGTCCGGATCAGCACGGCTGAGGACGACGGCGGCACGCTCCGCGAGCTTGCCGGATCAGTCTACCGGGTGCCCGCGGGTGCGGGCGCTCGCGGGGGCAGGCGCTCGCGGGGGCAGGCGCCTGTGGGCGCGGGGGTTTGCGGGCGCGACTCCGGGGGTGTGCGGGCGCGACTCCGGTCGGTGGGGCGCAAACGGGTGCAATCTTCGAGGAATTCGCTCTCCCAGCACCCGTCTTCGCCCCAGGAAGGGCCGGGGAGCCGGAACAGCCCGGGGAAGCCGGGTGAGATGCTGGTGAGATGACGCAGACACCGCGATCCCAGCCTGATGCCGCCCAGCCCGATGCCGCGCCGCGCTGCCCCTGCGGATCCGGCGAGCGCTACCCCCAGTGCTGCGAACGCCTCCACCTCGGGGCACCCGCTCCCACCGCCGAGGCGCTGATGCGTTCCCGCTACACCGCGAACGCTCTGCTCAACAGCGATCCGGAACGCTTCGGCGGATTCCTGCATCGGACCTGGGCCGCCGAGACCCGCCCCGTACGCAGCGACCTCTGCGCGCCGGGCCCTCAATGGACCAGGTTGAGCATCCTGGGCACGACGGCGGGCGGTCCGTTCCACGACGTCGGGACGGTGGAATTCGTGGCCGCCTACCGGGAGGACGGAGATTCTGGGAACAGGGGCAGGCTGCATGAGCTCAGCCGGTTCCGTCGCGAGTCGGGCCAGTGGCTCTACGTGGATGGCGACGTGGGCTGAATCCCAGACGATCCTCGGGATAGGCGTCTACAGTAGGCGAAACGTCAAGGGATCCAGTGGGCAGAGGACCGGGGCATGACCATGACTCGAGTAGCAGTACTGGGAGCTTCGGGGCTGGCCGGCTCCCTGGTGATGCAAGGCCTGCCCAGCCGCGGAGCGGTGCCAGTGGGCATCAGCCGGCGCCACGGCGTGCACGTCGAAGACCTGGAGGCGCTGCGCCGCGCGCTCGAGGGTGTCGACGTCGTGGTGGACTGCCTGAATCACCAGACGATCTCCGCACGGACCGCGGTCGGGTTCTTCGGATCCGCCGCGGCGAACGTGGTGGCTGCTCTCGAGGGCACGCAGACTCGCGTGGTCTGCCTCTCGATCGTCAATGCCACCGTCCCAGGGGTCAATCGCTGGCTCGGGTACTACCGGGGCAAGGCCGCCCAAGAGAGCGTCTACCGGGCCAGCGGACTTCCGCTGAGCATCCTGCGCACCACCCAATGGTTCGAGCTTGCCGCACAGCTCCTGACCCAGACCCGGATCGCGGGCACGGCGTTCGTTCCCGGACTGCTCTCACGTCCCCTTGCGGTGCAGGAGGCTGCGGAACAGCTGGTGGAACAGGCCCTGACCCTGCAGCCCGTCGGCGTCACGGAGGTCTGCGGTCCGGAACTGGTGGATCTCGCGCGGCTGGCCCGGGAGATCAACGAACAGGATCATCTCGCCCGCCGGGTGGTGCGGATCCCGCTGGGAAGAACCCCGCTGGGCAGCGGGGCGCTGATCACACCCTCACCCACGGTGATCACCGGGACGACGGCGCAGCGGTGGCTCGCGCAGCGGGGCGCGGGGCCTTCGACCTCGGCTGCCCTGTGACGGATTCGTCGAGCAGTCGGTGGAACAAATCTCTGCGCCCTCACGTTATGCGAGGCGAAATCTTTCAGTTTTTGAAGAATCGGCCGATCGTGGGCCGAGGGACGGGATCACTATGACGCAGACGCCACTGACCATCGGAGTGCTCGGTGCAGGCCGGGTCGGCACCGCCGTGGCTCGCCAGGCCGTGCGCGCCGGTCATACCGTGAAGATCGCGACGGCCAAGCCGGCCGCGGACATCGCGCTGCTCACCGAGGTGATCGTCCCCGGCGCCGTCGCCGTGGATCGTGAGCAGCTGCGCGGCGCAGACATCATCGTGCTGGCCGTGCCGTTGCACAAGTACCGCAGCATCGATACCTCGGTGCTGCGAGATCAGGTCGTCATCGACACCATGAACTACTGGGCGCCGGTGGACGGCTTCATGGACGAGTTCGAGACCGGGACCAGCACCAGCGAGGTCATCGCGGAGTTCCTCGGCGCCGCCCGAGTCGTGAAGACGCTGAACCACATCGGCTATGGGGACCTGGAGATCGATTCCTACCCCGCCGGAGATCCGCAGCGCCGGGCGCTCGCGGTCGCCGGAGATGATGCCGCCGCGAAGGCGCTGGTCCAGGACTTCGTGGACTCCCTCGGCTACGACGCGGTGGACGCCGGACCGCTCGCGGCCGGCCGGGCGTTCGAGAACGGCACCGAGATCTTCAACGGCCGGCACGACGCCGTGCGGATGCAGGACCTGCTCAGCGAATGCGGCCGGGTGCTCTCCAACGCCTGAGCAGGTCCTTGGTCACGGTCTGATCAGGCGCTCTTGCATCCGCCTGATCAGACCTGGGCCCTCCGACGTCAGAGGGGCGCCTCGAGCTGGTCCAACACCGCGAGCAGCTTCGCTCGCAGCGCCTGTGACTCCTCGGCGAAGCCCTTCTGTGCCCGGGCGTAGGCCGCCCGGCCGGCAGGGGTCTCGATGGGAACCGGCTCGTAGCCCCAGTCGCTCAGGTCATAGGGTGAGGCGCGCATATCGAGTCGGCGAATTCGTGAGGCGAGGTCGAAGCACTCCAGCAGCAGGTCGCTGCTGACCGCGGGGATGAGCTTATAGGCCCACTTATAGAGGTCCATATTGGCATGCAGGCAGCCCGGCTGCTCCATCCGGGTCTGCGATTCCCGGGTTGGCTCCAGCACATTGAGCGGTCGCGCCGAGGGCGTGTAGAAGCGGTAGGCATCGAAATGGGTGCAGCGAATGTTCGCCGCCTCCACGACCTCGTCGGTGCCCGCGGCACCGAGGCGCAGCGGAACCTCGTCATGGCGCTGGCCGTGTTCCACCGATCTGTAGACCATGGCCCACTCATGCAGACCGAAGCAGCCCAGCTGCGCCGGTGTCGCCGCCGTCGTGCTCAACAGGCGCCGGGCGAATCCGATCATCGAGGCACGGTCCGCCCGGAAGCCCTCGACGTCGAGGGTCACTCCCGAAGGGGTGCTGCGGTAGTGCTTCCAGCCGGCCCGCTCGCTGTCCTGGGCGCCCTCGAGCAGGAATCCCACGCCGGGGTGCCAGCGCGAGAGCTTGCCGGGGGAGTGGGAGTAGTAGGTGAAGAGGAAGTCCTCCACCGGGTGCTTCGCGCCGGCATGGCGGCGTGCCAGGAAGTCCTCGGTGAGCCGGTCCACTGCAGCCTGGTGCGTGCTGGCGCGCTCACGGTGCTCGGGTTCAGGAATCACCGTCAAGCCGTGTGTTGCCTCAAAAGAAGCTGGTGTTTCGGTTACCATCGGGTATATCACTCGTACCAAGTGCGCAGGCGGCGGGGAACCCGTAAAGGGTACACCTGCCGCCTGTGTGCTTGAGTCGCCTAGTGAGACCGGGCCGTCGGCCCCTCCAGCTCCCGGCGCATGATCCAGCGCGGCCGATGTCCGCTGTGCGCGGTGGTCGGTCCGGCGACCTCGAAGCCATGGGCCGCGAAGAGCTCCGTGGTGCCGACGTAGCCGCTGATCACATCCACTCTTCTGCCCTCCTCGAGCTCCATCGGATAGCCCTCGAGCACGCTCGCCCCGTGCGCGGCGGCGTGCGCCACGGCGCCGGTGAGCAGATCATGCATCAGCCCTCGCCGTCGGAATCCAGGACGCACCACGAAGCAGACCACCGACCAGGGGTCCCGGTCATCGAGGAAGGGGATGGTCCGGGAGTTCATCAGCCGTCGGTAGCTGCTGCGCGGCGCCACCGAGCACCAGCCGGCCGGGGTGTCATCGACGAACGCGATCACCCCCGGGCCGGGCTCGGTGCGGCAGAGCTCCTCCATGAAGGCCGGCCGATCCGGATTCGCGACCCGGGAGTCGCGGTAGGACATGCACCAGCACCCCTGGCCGCCGGGCTTCTTCACCCCGACGACCTCATAGAAGTCCTCGAAGCGCCCGACGGCGGGGCGCACCTCGGAGCCCATGGCTGGGCCTAGCGGCCGGTCCCGGCGTAGACCGTGGCTTCCTCGTCGGAGTCCAGACCGAAGGCGGTGTGGATCGCGGCGACCGCGCGGTCCAGCAGCTCGACGTCGGTGATCACCGAGACCCGGATCTCGGAGGTCGAGATCAGCCCGATGTTGATGCCGGCATCGCGCAGGGCGGTGAAGAACCGTGCCGAGACGCCGGGGTGGTTGCGCATCCCGCCGCCGATGAGCGAGACCTTGCCGACCTGCGGCACGAAGTCCATGGACTCGAAGCCGATGGTGGCCTGGTGTGCGGTGAGCATCTCCTGGGCGCGTTCGCCGTCCTCACCGGGGAGCGTGAAGGAGATGTTGGTGGTCTTGGTCGCCATCGATACGTCCTGGACGATCATGTCGATGTTGATCGCACCCTCGGCGATCAGATTGAAGATCTCCGCCGCCTTGCCCGGGACGTCGGGGACGCCGGTGATGGTGAGTTTTCCTTCGGATGCGTCGTGGGAGACGCCGGAGATGATCGGCTGTTCCAAGGGTTCGCCTTCCTGAATCTTGACGGTGTCTTTCGGGTCGGGGATGACCCAGGTGCCTTCGAGCTGGCTGAACGAGGAGCGCACGTGCAGCTTCACGCCGAACCGGCGGGCGTACTCCACCGAGCGCAGGTGCAGCACCTTGGTGCCGGCGGCCGCCATCTCCAGCATCTCGTCGCTGGAGATCTCGTCGATCTTGCGGGCGGTCTTGACCACGCGTGGGTCCGCGGTGAAGACCCCGTCGACGTCGGTGTAGATCTCACAGGCGTCGGCGTGCAGCGCCGCGGCCAGGGCGACGGCGGTGGTGTCGGAGCCGCCGCGGCCCATCGTGGTGATGTCTCGGGATTCCCGGCTCATGCCCTGGAACCCTGCGACGATGCCGACGTGGCCGGCGTCGAGGGACTCCTGCACGCGCAGCGGGGAGACCTCGATGATGCGGGCCTTGCCGTGGATGGCGTCGGTGATCATGCCGGCCTGGGAACCGGTGAAGGACTGGGCGGACTCGCCCAGCTCATGGATCGCCATGGCCAGCAGCGCCATGGACATGCGCTCACCGGAGGAGAGCAGGATGTCCATCTCGCGGGAGGGCGGCGCGGCGGTGATCTGGCCTGCGAGGTCGAGCAGGTCATCGGTGGTGTCACCCATCGCGGACACGACCACCACGACCTGGTGCCCGGCGCGCTTGGTCTCGACGATCCGCCTCGCCACTCGTTTGATGCTCTCGGCGTCTGCAACGGATGATCCGCCGTACTTCTGAACGATCAGGCTCATGACAGGTTGTCTCACTCCTGGGGTTTGGATACGGGGGGAACTCAGGTCAATTCTAGAGCGGGTCAGGCGTCGCGCAGCACGGCGCTGAGGAACTGCTTGGTGCGCTCCTGGCTGGGGTCCGAGAAGATCTTCTCCGGCGCGCCCTCCTCGATCACGCGGCCGCCGTCGAACATCATCACCTTGTGGGAGACGTCTCGGGCGAAGCTCATCTCGTGGGTCACGATCAGCATGGTCACGTTGGTGGTGTCTGCGACCTTGCGCAGGATGTTGAGCACGTCCCCGACGACCTCCGGGTCCAGCGCCGAGGTGACCTCATCGAGCAGCAGGATCTCCGGATCCATGGCGAGGGCGCGAGCGATGGCGACCCGCTGCTGCTGACCACCCGAGAGGCTCAGCGGATGCTGATCGGCCTTGTCCGGCAGACCCACCTGCTCCAGCAGCGAGTGCGCCTTCGCGGTGGCCTCGGCCTTGGACTGGCCCAGCACATGGATCGGGGCCTCGATGATGTTCTCCAGCACGGTCATGTTCGGGAACAGGTTGAACTGCTGGAACACCATCCCGATCCGGGTGCGCAGCTTCTTCTGCTCCTTGGGCGAGACGGCGACGCGCCTGCCGTCCTTCTCCCGGTGGGTCAGCGGCTCGCCGTCGACGAAGATGTAGCCGCCGGTGAGCTCCTCCAGGGTCATCACCAGGCGCAGGATCGTGGTCTTGCCCGAACCGGAGGGGCCGATCAGGGTCACCCGCTCGCCGCGGCGCACGGAGAAGTTCAGGTCTTTGAGCACGATGTTGTCCCCGAAGCGCTTCTCGACATCGACGAACTCGATGACCGGGACCTCGGGTGATGTGGACGACGCCGCCTCAGCGGGCCGGATACCGACAGCGTCATTGGGCGTAGGCAAGGCGCTTCTCCAATCGGTGGATGAGAACAGCAGTGGGGTAGCTGGCTACGAGAAACAGCAGTCCAGCGATGGTGTACACCTCGGTGGTGCGGAAAACCGGGGCCCCGCGTTCACCGGCGACGGTGACCATCTCGGCCACCCCGATGACCAGCAGGAACGGGGTGTCCTTGAACATCGAAATGGCGTAGTTGCCCAGCGAAGGCACCGTGGAGCGCAGTGCCTGCGGAATCACGATCTTGCGCCAGGTGCGGGCCGCGGACATGGACAGCGCCGTGGTGGCCTCCCACTGCCCCTTGGGCACTGATTCGATGCCAGCACGGTAGACCTCGGACATATAGGTGGCGTAGTGGACCCCGAAGACGATGATCCCGATGGTGAGCGCGTCCATCCAGACGAACGCCCAGAACACGAAGATCAGCTGGACCACGATCGGAGTCATGCGGATGAAGTTCGCGAGCCAGCGGACACACCACGCAAGGGGCCTGGGCAGAAGCATGATGAGAATAGCGATGATCAGCCCCAGCACGGCTGCGACGAGTGTGCCGATGATGGTGACCAGAAGCGTGACCTCGACGAAGGCCATGAAGATGTCGGGGAATGCATCGAAGGCAAAGTCCCAGTCCCAGAAGGGGCTCTCGCGGACCTCTTCCTCGTCGATCATCGTCGGGTCGTCGATCTCGGCGGCTTGGATTCCGGACATCATCATCGGGCACCTCCTTCCGACGGGCTGCGCGGTGGCACATCTGCACCGGCGTCGCTCTTGGGTTCAGTGACGGATGCGGCGACCGGCGCATCGGGGACGATCGCCTTCGGTGCGGGGGAGAGGATCTCCCGGATCGACGGACCGCGGCCCAGCTTGTGTTTGGCCCTGGCCTCCAACGTCTGCATGAACAGAGTCAGGACCAGCGCGAGGATGAAATAGACCACCAGCCCGATGAAAGCGTGCGAGAACCAGATGTCCGTCGGCCGCCGAAGCTGGTTGAGCTCGGCGGTCAAGTCGCTCACGAAGGGCATGATGTAAGCAATCGCGCTGCCCTTGAGCAGGTGCACCCATAGGTTGGACAAGGATGGCAGCATCAGCGCCCAGGCCTGGGGAAAGATGACGCGGCGCATCTTGTGCGGCCAGGACATGGAGAGCGCAGTCGTCGCTTCCCACTGTCCGCTGGCGACCGTGGTGAGTGAGGCGCGCACCGCCTCAGCGCCATAGGCTCCGTAGTTGAGCCCCAGTGCGATCACGCCCAAGAGAAAGGTGTTGTAGACCAGGTCTCTGAAAGGCAGGTCGGGGTTCCGCATCCAGATCTGCGGCAAGACGAACATGAGCCAGAAGAGCAGCACCACGAGCGAGATGCCCCTGAAGAACTCAATGAGCACACGGGCAGGGATTCTCAGCCAGCCGTTCGGGCTGCCGGCCAGCAGTCCCAGCGCAACAGCGATCAGGAACGCCAGAATCCCTCCGAACAGGGTCAGCTGGATGGTGGTCCAGAGCCCAGCCAGCAGTCGATCGGACCAGTTGATCGCGACTTCAAAGTACTGCGGCCAGTCTTCGAAGAACTCCATAGGTTTCCCCTCAGTCAGCGAGTGATGACAGAGCTTGCGGCCGGCTCCCGAAGGCGCCGACCGCAACCAATGAACGACTTAGGGGATCAGTCCTCGAGGTACTGCTCGGTCAGTTCTGTGGGGTCCTCTTCACAGAGTTCCTCGGCCGTCAATTCACTTGGTGGCATCTCATCTTCGGTGAATCCGAACTCGCTGACCAGGTCCAGATATTCTCCGGAATCCTTCAGCTCTCCGAGGTGCTCGTTGAAATCGTCTATCAGGTCTTGGTCGTCCAGGCGGAACGCGTGGGCTCCCACCGAAAGTTCATGGGCGAAGGAGTCGGTGACCTCCAGGCCTTCGATGTCACCTGCCATCGCTTCGAGTGAGATCGCGGTGAGCGCGAAGACGTCTGCGCGGCCGCCTTCGACGAAGTCGACGCCGTCTGCGGCGCTGTCCACCGTGGAGTGCTCGACCCCGACCTCATCCATCCAGCCTGACTCCACCGCACCGCTGAGGGCGACCACGTCGAGGTCGGCGTCCGCAAGGTCCTCGAAGTTCTCGACCCCAGCGGGGTTGCCTTCCTCCAGCAGGAATGCCGTCGTGTAGACCAGCTCCGGCTCCCCGAAGGCCGCCTCGGCGCAGCGGTCGGAGTTGATCGACATGCCGGCAGAGACCACGTCCCAGTGACCGGCGCCCAGACCTGGGATCAGGCTGTCCCAGTTCGGCTCTTCCTCGATCTCGACCTCGTAGCCCATGCGCTCACCGAAGATCTCTTCAGCGACGGCGATAGTGGCGCCCGTCGGCTCACCGGTCTCTTCGTCGATCCAGGAGTAGGGCTCTTCACCGAAGAGGGAGATGGTCAGCGTTTCCCCATCCGCCGCCTCGGCCTCGCCGTTCTCGGCATCATCGTCGCCGCCCCCACAGGCGGTCAGTGCCAGCAGTGCGGCGGCGCTCACGGCGCCTGCGCGGACTGCCATGGAAGTCTTGTTCCTCATCAGTGCTTACCTCATCCTCTGGTGTGCGTCTGGTGCGAGTCAGTCCGGCACCGTGCTGAAATCAGCACAGGCCCGCCTGTAGCAACACGCTAGACCGATAAATAGGATTTGGAAACTGATTTCTCGGGGGAGGACAACTCTCGACGGCCATCAGAGGATGGTGGAATAGCCGGAAGAATCTGTGGTGGTGATCCACCCGGAGGCCTCGCTTCCCAGACGTGACTAGGACAACAGCCCGAACGAAAACTGATGGAAATACGAGTGGGGAGAAACCTGAGTATTACCTGATCACACTTGCATAACTATCTGGGTGCGCGTGCCGTGAGCAGGTCAGGACATGACCGTACGGCCCTCGAAGGCCCGCCCGAGGGTGACGTCATCGGCGTACTCCAGGTCCCCGCCGACGGGGAGCCCCGAGGCCAGTCGGGTGAGCTTGATGCCGATGGAGCCGAGCATCCGGTAGAGGTAGGTCGCCGTGGCCTCACCTTCAAGGTTCGGATCGGTGGCCACGATGACCTCGGTGATGGTGTCGTCCGAGAGTCGGCTCAGCAGCTCACGGATGTGCAGCTGGTCGGGGCCGACCCCGGCGATCGGATTGATCGAGCCGCCGAGCACGTGGTACCTCCCGCGGAAGGAGCGGGTGCGTTCGATCGCCATGACGTCCTTGGACTCCTCCACCACGCACAGCAGGCTGGGATCCCGGCGGGTGTCCTGGCAGATCCGGCAGGTGTTCTCCTCGGAGACGTTGAAGCAGATCGCGCAGAACTTGACCTTCTCCTTGACCGTGGTGATCGCGTCAGCGAGGCGCTTCATGTCCTCGCCGTCGGCCTCGAGGATGTGGAAGGCCACGCGCTGCGCCGACTTGGGGCCGATGCCGGGGAGTCGCCCGAGTTCATCGATCAGGTCTTGGACTGCGCCTTCATACACGGTGTGGACGAGCCTTCCTTCAGGGGTGGAGATCCAGTCTAACGGCGCTCACTCGTTGAGCCGGCGCTCCTCCAGCAAGGTGGCTCCGAGGTGCTTCTCGAAGGCCTTGCGGCCGAAGACGCCGGAGTGTTCCAGCGGGACGTCGTCCTCGCTGGCCACGTCCTCGGCCTCGGCCTGAGCCCAGGGCGGTGGCGCGCTCTGGTCGTAGTCGCTCGGCGGGCCGGAGTCCCATCCCGGGTCCGGCGGGGGAGCTGGCTGTGAGGGGTGGTCGGCCGGAAGCTCGGAGAGGGGAGCCGGCTGGGAGCCGCTTCCGCCGCGCTGGGCCAGGCGACGCCGGATCTCCGCGGCACGGCTCGGTGCGGCACCACCGGCCGGAGCGGCGGCACCCTCGGCCGGGCTCTGCTGGGTCGCGCCGGGCTGCTGGTCGCGCCCCTGCGGGTTACCGCGCGACGCGGCAGTGTCCGCAGGGCCGCCCTGGGGTGAGGCACCCTCGGCGGGGGCGCTCCAGCGCGGGGCAGTTCCGGCGCGGCGCGCGAAGGCTGGCACCGGGGTCTTCTCGGCCAGCGGCTTATAGCTGTCCCCGGCGTCGGGGTCCGGCCCGGCGGGGCCTGGCCCGGTGTCGGGGCCTGTCCCGGCGTCGCGCAGGTGCGCTGCCGCCTCGGGGGAGACCGCAGAGGGCGCAGATGAGCGGGATTCCGCCGCCGCCGACTGTTGCGCATCGGTGGCGTCGGGGTCCGTGGGGTCGAGATCGGTGGCATCGGGGTCGCGTGACCCTGCTGAGGTGTCCAGGTCGGCGGCGGCGTGGGATTCGGCGGGGTGTTCAGAGGGCTGGTGGGCGGGATGCTCGGGTGGCGCCTCGGTGAATCCCGGGTCGTAGGGCTCGGGCGGCTCTTCCTGGACCCAGGCCGGGGTTCCGTCCCCGGTCTGCGTCTCCGCTGGAGCGGCCGCCGGGCTCAGCCGGCGGTCAGCTTTTGGGCTGCCACCACCACCCGATGAGCCTGTGCCGCCGGTGGCCAGCTTGAACCGGACCTTCATGCCCAGAACATGCTCGATGGCGGCGTTCATCGCCTGCTCGCCGTTGCGGTTCGCGAACGTGGTCCGCGCTCCCTCGTTGGCGAAGTTCAGACTCAGCGCCTGACCGTCGAAGCTGTCCACGCTCACATTGCCCTTGACCAGCATCCAGAGCATCCGAGACTGGGACTTCAAAGAATCCACGATGTCGGGCCAGGCCCGGCGCATCATCTCGTCCGTGGATCCGCCAGCTGCGGATGCGGCGGGTGCCGCCTGTGTGGTGGATGCGGCGGGTGCCGCCTGTGCGGCTGCCGCTGCCGGTGAACCGGAGGCGTCCCGCGCGGGTGCTGGCTGCCGCTCCTCTGGCTTCGCCGCTTCTGACTGCCGTTCCTCCGGCGGCGCCGCAGGCTCGGGCGCGCTCGACTTCGGCTCGGGCTCCGGAGCTGAGGGACCCGGTTCGGAGGCCGTCGCGCTCTGTGCCGGGGCGGCCCACTTCGGGTCGGCCGGAATCTGCTGCTCGGTGCGCTGCTCGGGCTGCTGCTCAGCGCGCCCCTCGGGCACCGGGCTCGCCGCGGTCGACCTCGCGCCCGGGCCGTGGTCCGGGCTCTGGCTCGCCCCCTGGCTCGCGGCGCCCGGATCGGCTCCTGCGCCCTCGGTCTCGGCGCTGGGCGTCACGCCGGCTCCGGCGGCGAAGTCGAGCCGACGCTCCACACGTTCGAGCCGGGCGGCCACCGAGGCATGACCCTGCTCGGCGTGGGGCAGCAGCAGCCGCGCCATCAGCAGCTCGAGGTGCAGCTTCGGAGAGGTGGCGCCGACCATGTCGGTCAGCGCCTGGGCGGAGATGTCGGCCGCGCGGGAGAGCTCTGCGGAGCCGAGCTGGCCGGCCTGGGTCTGCATCGAGCGGATCTGGTCCTCCGGGACCCCGCGCAGGATCGCTCCGGGGTTCTCCGGGACCGATTTCACCACGATCAGATCACGCAGCCGCTCCAGCAGGTCCTCGACGAAGCGCCGTGGATCCTGCCCGGACTGCACGACTCGATCCACCACGGAGAAGGCGGTGGCGCCGTCGAGCGCCGCCACGGCCCCCACGACGTCGTCGAGCATGGTGGCGTGGGTGAAGCCGAGCAGCGCCGTCGCCCGGTCATAGTCCAGGGTGCGCTCGGCGGAGCCGGCGATCAGCTGATCCAGCACCGAGAGGGTGTCGCGGACCGAGCCGCCGCCGGCGCGGATCACCAGGGGCAGCACGCCCGGAGCGACGGCGACGCCCTCCTGCTCGCAGAGCCGGTGCAGATAGTCCATCAGCGGCTCGGGCGGGACCAGTCGGAACGGATAGTGGTGGGTGCGCGAGCGGATGGTCCCGATGACCTTGTCCGGCTCGGTGGTCGCGAAGATGAACTTGATGTGCTCCGGAGGCTCTTCCACGATTTTCAGCAGCGCGTTGAAGCCCGCGGCGGTGACCATATGGGCCTCATCGATGATGAAGATCTTGTAGCGGTCGCGCACCGGGGCGAAGGTCGCGCGCTCCCGCAGATCACGGGCATCATCGACGCCGCCATGGCTGGCGGCGTCGATCTCGATCACATCCAGCGAGCCGGATCCGCCCGTGGCGAGGTCCACGCAGGAGTCGCAGGCCCCGCACGGGGTCCCGGTCGGTCCCTGCGCGCAGTTCAGGCAGCGGGCCAGGATCCGGGCGGAGGTGGTCTTGCCGCAGCCGCGCGGGCCGGAGAAGAGGTAGGCGTGGGAGACCGCGTCCTTGCCCAGGGCCGTCATCAGGGGTGCTGTGACGTGCTCCTGTCCGATCACCTCGGCAAAGGAGTCGGGACGATAACGGCGGTACAGGGCGGTGCTCACAGTCTGAAACCTTATCTGCTTGCTAGGACATGCGCATGCGGTCGGTGCCCTGGTCTGTGTCGGACCGGTCACGGGCGGCGAGCCGGGCGGCCACGCGGCGATTGCCCGGGACGACGTAGAGCCACCTGGTCCAGGGACGCAGCCAGACCACGAACACGCTCAGCAGCAGACCGCCCACGGTGCAGGCCGCGACGTGGAGCACCGGGTCCACGCCGATCTCGCTGAGTCCACGGTGGATCAGGAT
Organism: Nesterenkonia sp. E16_10; assembly: GCF_017347085.1. GTDB lineage: Bacteria > Actinomycetota > Actinomycetes > Actinomycetales > Micrococcaceae > Nesterenkonia. Next base: position 39,617 of record NZ_JADPSA010000048.1, on the reverse strand, counting down.
GATGATTGGGAAGTGGCAGACATAGACCACGATCGAGCTGCGCCCGACCCACTGCAGGAAGCTGTTGAACCGGCCTGCGGGTATCCGGGGAGCCACCCAGAGGATCACCGCGATGCCGATCACCGCGGTGGGCACGGCGTACAGGCTGCCCGCGCGGAACTCACGGCTCTCCAGCCCGTGGTCCGCCAGCAGCGCCATCAGCACTGCCAGTGCCGCGATCAGCGGCCAGGGGGCCCTGGCCCAGCGCTGCAGGATCCACACGCAGGCTGCGCCGAGGAAGAAGAAGGCCCCGTAGTAGAGGGTCCGGGTGACTAGCGCATCGTCGATCTGGGTGAAGTGCCGGGTGATCACCATGACCAGGAACACGACGACGCCGAGCGCGCTCAGCAGCCGTGGCCGGGGCAGCAGCGGCTTGAGCAGCATTCCGGCGAGATAGCAGAGGGTCAGCGCCATCAGGAACCAGAGGTAGTCCCCGCCCAGCCAGTACCGCAGTTCACCGGGCCCGCCGTGATAGATCAGCACGCCGAATCCGACGAGCCAGACCATCAGCGGCCAGACGATGCTGGCGAACTTCCCCCAGAGGTAGATGACGGTCGATTTCGCGAGCGAGCGCGGCAGCAGCGTCCCGGAGAGGAACATCAGCAGCGGCATCCGGAACGGCTCGAGATAGAGGTTGAGTCGGATCCACTGATCCACCGCGATCCCGTTGGCCCGCGGGATGTCGGAGCCGTGGAGCACCACGACCAGCAGCACCGCGACGCCGCGCAGCAGATCCATCCATCGCATGCGGGGCGGGGAGTCGGGGCGGGGCTGGGGCATGGGCCTGAGGGTCGTTCTCTCGGGAGGGACTGGGTGCAGATCGCCGTGAAGCGGAGCTGGATTCACTGTAACGGACAGCGTTCTCACTGATCACCTGACTGACCAACCGTTCGGTCATTAATTCTGATACATTGACTCCCATGCCCGTGACCTGGGTCACAGGACAGGCGGCACGAATCACTCGCACGTCACCTCGACGTGTCCAGCCTTGGGAGCAGATATGAGCCAGACCACCTATCTCAGCAGCGAGGGGCACGACCTGACCCGCGAAGAGAAAAAGGTCCTTGCGGGAACCCTCGTCGGCACCACCATCGAGTGGTACGACTTCTTCATCTACGCGCAGGCGGCCGGCTTCGTGCTGGCGGTGCTGTACTTCGAGCCGCTGGGCGAGGACAACGCCGCCCTGGCGCAGATCGTGGCCTGGGCCTCGGTCGGCATCTCCTTCCTCTTCCGCCCGCTCGGCGCGATCCTGGCCGGCATGGTCGGCGATCGCTACGGCCGCAAGGTGGTCCTGGTGATCACGCTGATGGGCATGGGTGGAGCCACCGTGCTGATCGGCCTGCTGCCCACCTACGCGAGCTGGGGCGTCATGGCCCCGGTCCTGCTCATCGTGCTGCGCGTGCTGCAGGGCCTCTCGGCCGGCGGTGAATGGGGCGGCGCGGCACTGCTCGCCGTCGAACACGCTCCCCGGCACAAGCGCGGCCTCTTCGGCGCCTACCCGCAGATCGGCGTCCCGCTGGGCATGCTGCTCGCCACCGGCTTCATGTTCGCGCTCAATGCCATGACCACCGAGGAACAGTTCCTCGAATGGGGCTGGCGGGTCCCGTTCCTCTTCTCCTTCGTGCTGATCATCGTGGGCTTCCTGATCCGACTTAAGGTCGACGAGTCCCCGGTCTTCGTCGAGATGAAGGCCCGCAAGAAGGAATCCTCGGCACCGCTCAAGGAGCTGGTGACCACGCACAAGAAGTACACCTTCCTCGCTGCGCTGATCTTCGCGGCGAACAACGCCGCGGGCTATCTGGTGATCGCCTTCTTCGCCGCCTATGGCGTGAACACGCTGGGCATGGACCGCAACGACACCTTGATCGCCTCGCTGATCGGCGGCGTGGGCTGGTTCATCTTCACGCTCTTCGGCGGGTACATCTCAGACCGCATCGGACGGGTCAAGACGTTCCAGATCGGCTACGGCATCATCATCGTCTGGGCGATCCCGATGTGGTTCCTGCTCGACACCGCCTCGCTGCCGCTGTTCGCACTGGCGATCTTCATCCTCACCATCGGGCTCGGGCCCTCCTATGGTCCGCAGTCGGCGCTCTACGCCGAGATGTTCCCGGTCAACATCCGCTTCTCCGGGGTGTCCATCGGCTATGCGCTGGGCTCGATCATCGGCGGCGCCTTCGCGGCCACCATCGCCCAGACAATCCTGAACACCACCGGGCAGTCCTGGCTGATCGGGCTCTACATCGCGATTCTGGCGATCATCTCCTTCATCGCCGTCTCGATGGTGCCGAAGAAGCTCCAGGGCATCAATCTCAACGACGACAGTGAGCGCGAAGAACTCTCGGTGACCACCGGGGCTCGCTGACCTGCAGACGCGTGGGCCGGGAGCAGGATAATCTCTGTTCCACGCTGCGGAATCGAGGGACGCCCTGCAGCGCCCGAGGCATCGCACCACCCGCACCAGAAGAATCACGCACCAGAAGCACCACCCGCACCAGAAGAATCACGCACAGCACCACACCGGTGAACCCCACCGGTGGGTGACGCACCAAGATGAGGAGCAGCTATGCGATCACGCAGCACAACCATGAGGCTCTCGGCGGCTCTCGCCGCCACTGCCCTGATGCTCACCGCCTGCGGCGGCGACACCGAGGGTGAAGACACCGAGGGCGAGGCCGGCGAAGAAGGCGGCAGCTACTCGATCGGCATCACCCAGATCGTCTCCCACCCGTCACTGGACGAGGCCCGCGACGGGTTCAAGGCAGCCTTCGAGGACGCCGGGGTCGAGGTGGAGTGGGACGAGCAGAACGCCCAGGGCGAGCAGGCCACGGCCAGCAACATCGCTGGCACCTTCGCGACCTCGGACCTGGACCTGGTCCATGCCATCGCCACCCCCACCGCACAGGCCGCGGCACAGGCAGTCACCGACAAGCCGATCGTGTTCTCCGCGGTCACCGACCCCGAGGAAGCCGGTCTGGTGGACTCCTGGGAGGAGCCCGGCGGCAACATCACCGGAGCCTCGGACCTGAACCCGGTGATGGAGCAGTTCGAGCTGCTCCAGGAGATCGCCCCCGACGCCGAGACCGTGGGCATCGTCTACTCCTCCGGTGAGACCAACTCCGCCGTGCAGGTGGAGCTCGCCCAGGAGGCCGCCGACGAGCTGGGCCTGGAGATCCAGGAGGCGACCATCTCGAACTCCTCCGAGGTCCAGCAGGGCGTGGAGTCCCTCGACGTCGACGCGATCTGGGTCCCGACCGACAACGCCGTCGTCTCGGCCCTGGAGTCCGTGCTGCAGTACGGCCAGCAGAACTCGATCCCGGTGATCGCCTCCGAGGGTGACTCCGTGATCCGCGGATCGGTGGCCACCTACGGCATCAACTACGGCGACCTCGGCCGCCAGGCCGGGGAGATGGCGCTGCGCATCCTGCAGGACGACGAGGACCCTGCGTCCATGGCGGTCGAGACCCAGGAGACCCTGGAGCTGATCGTCAACCCCGAGGCCGCTGAGGCCATGGGCGTCGAGCTCGACCAGGAGCTGCTCGACAGGGCTGACACCGTCGTCGGCGAGGACGTCGAGGCCGAGGACCCCGCTGAGGCCGATGAGGCTGAGGGTGACGAGGACGCTGAAGAGGACGCCGAAGAGGAGGAGTGACCCGCACCGGGTGACTCCGCTCGATCACTGAGGGCCGCACCAGGCGGCCACCACGGCCGCTTCATGCGGCTATCACCGCCAGATGACCACCAGGCCGGGCGCCGGGACAGCCGCACCAGGCTGCACCGGCGCCCGCCGCCTGAGTGGACGTGGACCCGCCGACGACCGATGATCCGGTCGCGACGACAAATGAGGACACATGATCACAGCATTCGAGCTCGGGCTGATCTACGCGATCATGGCCCTGGGCGTGTACCTGACCTTCAGGATCCTGAACTTCCCCGACCTGACCGTGGACGGGTCCTTCACCTCCGGTGCCGCGACGGCGGCGATCCTGATCACCAACGAGGTGGACCCCTTCCTGGCCACCGCCGCCGCCTTCGTGGTCGGCAGCCTCGCCGGGATGATCACCGGCCTGCTGCACACCAAGGGCAACATCAACGGGCTGCTGGCCGGCATCCTGACCATGATCGGGCTCTACTCGATCAACCTGCGGATCATGGACGGGGCGAACGTGCCCCTGCTGGGCCAGGACACCGTGATCTCCATGATGCGCGGCTTCACCGGCGTGGGCTGGACCTCGGTGGCCGTGCTGGCCGCGGTCGCGCTGATCTTCAAGCTGATCATGGACTGGTACCTGCAGACCGACAACGGGCTGGCGCTGCGTGCCACCGGCGACAACGAACAGATGATCAGCTCCTTCGCGGTCAGCACCGATCGGCAGAAGATCATCGGGCTGATGCTCTCCAACGGACTGGTCGGCATCGCCGGCGCCGTCGTCGCCCAGCACCAGGGCTTCGCCGACATCGGCATGGGCATCGGCCTGATCCTGGTGGGGCTGGCCTCGGTGATCGTGGGCCAGGCCATCTTCGGCAGCCGCACCGTCATCCAAGCGACCCTCGCGGTGATCCTGGGAGCGGTGGTCTACCGCCTGGCGATCCAGCTGGCGCTCAACGTGGGGCTCAACCCGAACGACATGAAGCTGATGTCTGCCGTGCTGGTGGTCGCGGCGCTGCTGCTGCCGCAGTGGAAGGGCTTCTCGAAGCTCAGTCTGCGCCGCAGGAGCAGCTCCCCGCTGGCTGAAGCCGCTGCACCGCTGACCACCTCGGATGCCCATCTGTCCAAGACCTCCTCCGAGAAGGGAGCCTGACATGTTGAACATCGACTCAGTCTCCAAGACGTTCTTCCCGCACACCGTCAACGAGCGCCGCGCTTTGGTGGAGGTGAATCTGGAGCTGAAGGAGGGGGACTTCGTCACCGTCATCGGCTCCAACGGCGCGGGCAAATCCACGCTGCTCAACACCGTGGCCGGCCGGATCCACCAGGACACCGGCGTGGTCTCCCTCGACGGCACCGACGTCAGCAGGCTCAAGGAGCACCAGCGGGCGGCCAAGGTCGGCCGGGTCTTCCAGGACCCGATGGCCGGCACCGCGCCGAACCTCAGCATCGAGGAGAACCTCTCCCTGGCCGACCGTCGGGGTCGTCCGCGCGGGCTCTCCCGCGGGGTCACCAAGGCCAAGCGGGAGCGCTTTGCCGAGGCGCTGAAACAGCTGGAGCTGGGCCTGGAGGGGCGGCTGAAGACCAAGGTCGGGCTGCTCTCGGGGGGTCAGCGCCAGGCGCTGAGCCTGCTCATGGCCACCTACTCGGACCCTCGGGTGCTGCTGCTCGACGAGCACACCGCGGCCCTGGACCCGCAGCGAGCCGAGCTGGTGACCCGGCTGACCCGCAGCGTGGTCGAGGACAAGGGACTGACCACGCTGATGGTCACGCACAACATGGTCCAGGCGCTTGAGGTCGGCAACCGGCTGATCATGATGCACGAGGGCCGGATCATCCTCGACGTCGGCGCCGAGCAGAAGGCGAAGATGACCCCGCAGGACCTGCTCGCCGAGTTCGGCAAGCTCAAGGGTGCCGTGGTGGACGACAAGACGCTGCTGCAGTAATTCCGCCGCAGTAGTCCCGCCGCAGCAATCCTGTCCACGCAGGCCCGTCGCATCGCGCCCTGGCCCGAAGTCGCCGGCTACTCGGGCCAGGGTGAGCTGCGGATGACCTCGACGAAGTCTCCGCGCTCGAAGCCGGGCAGGAAGTGCGCGAGCACATCGGCCTTGACATTGCCGAAGGTGGTCTCCGGGCGGTCCTTGAGTCCCTCGGTGAACGCCGCGAGGATCTGGTTCTTGAAGTCCGGCCGCGGGTGAGCCGCGAGGACGGCGGCCCGCTGCGCCTCGGTGATCGCGTCATAGTCCAGGCCCAACACGTCGAGCTCCACCCCGCGGGTCACCAGCGCGACCTCCGGGTCCATGTGCAGCGGGATCTCCGGGGTGGTGTGCAGCGCGATGCCGTTCCACACCTTCGCCGCCTCCGCGGCGGGAATCCCGTGGGCCAGCAGGAACCGGCGGGCCTCATCGGCGGCGTCGATCTCGAAGCGCTGGTCGGTGCGCCGGTAGGTCTCGGTGAGCCCGAGATCGTGGAACATCGCGCCGACGTAGAGCAGCTCCAGGTCCGCCGCGAGGCCCAGCTCCGCGCCGCGCAGCGCGCCGAAGAGGAAGACCCTGCGGGAGTGGTGGAAGATCAGCGGGGCGGCCACCTCGCGGACCAGCTCGGTCGCCTCGCGCGCCATCGGGGAGTCGGGAATGGTGATGCCTGCAATCATTTCGCTCATGGGCCCAGTGTGGACCAGGCCACGGTCCGATCGGGGGACCTCGCTGTGATTGACCGCACAGTGCACACATGGAAGAGTACAGGTGAACGATCGGTCAGTTATTCCTGTGAAAGGCGCACGACGTGGCGACCAGCCCTGTATATCTCGTCTCCGGCACCCGCACTCCCGTCGGCCGCTACGGCGGCGCCCTGTCCTCGGTCCGACCCGATGACCTCGCCGCCCTGGTGGTGCGCCAGGTGATCGAGGAATCCGGCATCGACCCGGCTCAGGTCGACGAGGTGATCCTCGGCAACGCCAACGGCGCAGGGGAGGAGAACCGCAACGTCGCCCGGATGGCCTGGCTGCTGGCCGGCTTCCCGGACACCGTCCCAGGCATCACGGTGAACCGGCTGTGCGCCTCAGGGATGAGCGCGATCTCCCAGGCCCAGCACATGATCGCCGCCGGCGCCGCGGACATCGTGGTCGCCGGGGGAGTCGAGTCCATGTCGCGCGCCCCCTGGGTGATGGCCAAGCCCACCACCGCCTTCGGCAAGCCGGGGGAGGTGGTCGACACCTCCATCGGCTGGCGGTTCACGAATCCTGAGTTCCAAGCCATCGAGAAGCGCACCTTCTCCATGCCCGAGACCGCCGAGGAGGTGGCCCGGGTCGAGAACGTCACCCGGGAGGACGCCGACGCCTTCGCCGCCGAGTCTCAGCGCCGCGCTCTCGCCGCCATCGACGCCGGCCGCCTGGCCCGGGAGATCACCCCGGTCCAGGTCCACGGTCGCAAGGGTGCGATCACCGTGGTGGACACCGACGAGGGCCCGCGCCGCGGCGTCACCGCCGAGTCCCTGGCCGGGCTGCGCCCCGTCGTCGCCGGAGGCTCGGTGGTCACCGCGGGCAATGCCTCCTCGCTCAACGACGGCGCCTCCGCGGTGATCGTCGCCTCCGAGGCGGCGGTGGAGAAGTATGGGCTCACCCCGCGGGCCCGCATCGCCGGCGGGGCCAGCGCCGGTCTGGCCCCGGAGATCATGGGCATGGGCCCGGTGCCCGCCACGAACAAGGCGCTGGCACGCGCCGGCTGGAGCATCGAGGACCTCGGCGCGGTGGAGCTCAACGAGGCCTTCGCCACCCAGTCCCTGGCCAGCATGCGCCGGCTCGGTCTGGACCCTGAGATCGTCAACGCCGACGGCGGAGCGATCGCCCTGGGCCACCCGCTGGGCTCCTCCGGCTGCCGGATCGTGCTGACCCTGGCCCGCCGAATGGAGGACGAAGGCGTGTCCCGCGGACTGGCCACCATGTGCGTGGGCGTCGGCCAAGGCTCCGCGCTGCTGCTGGAAAGGGTTTGAGCCCATGAGCGCCCCCGATCCAGTCCTGCTCGACGCCGCAAACTTCACCACGCTGCAGATCACCGAGACCTCCGACCGGCTGCACGCCCAGTTGAACCGGCCCGAGGTGCGCAACGCCATCGACGCCACGATGATCACCGAGCTGCACGCGGTCTGCGCCCACCTGGAGCACCATCCCAAGCTGCTGATCCTCTCGGGCACCGAATCCGGCGGCAAGGGCATCTTCGCCTCCGGCGCCGACATCGGCCAGCTCCGAGAGCGACGCCGCGCAGACGCGCTGCGCGGCGTCAACTCCACCGCCTTCGAACGCCTGGCCAAGCTGCCCATGCCGGTGATCGCCGCCCTGGACGGCTATGCCCTCGGCGGCGGGGCAGAACTCGCCTGGGCCGCTGACTTCCGGCTCGGCACCCCCGAGGTGAAGATCGGGCAGCCCGAGACCGGACTGGGCATCATCCCGGCCGCCGGAGCGCTCTGGCGGCTGCGTGAGCTCGCCGGGGAGGGCATCGCCAAGGAGATCCTGCTCGCCGGGCGAATCCTCGATGCCCAAGAGTCCCTGACCCACGGCCTGCTCAACGCGATCCACCCCGCGGACGGACTGCTCGACGCCGCCCATGCGCTCGCGGATCGGATCGCCAAGCAGGACCCGCTGGCGGTCCGGATCAGCAAGCAGGTCTTCTCCATGCCGCGCGAGGCCCACCCGCAGATCGACAACCTCGCCCAGGCGATCCTGTTCGAGTCCGAGGCCAAGTTCGAGCGGATGCAGGCCTTCCTGGACCGCCGCGAGGCCAAGGCCGCCGCGAAGCCAGAACCCACCTCAGGAGAGAACCGATGAACACCCCCAGCGCAGCAGCCCAGTCCCTCCCCGCCGTCGTGGGCGTGCTCGGCGGCGGCCGGATGGGCGCCGGGATCGCCCACGCCTTCCTGGTCGCCGGAGCCGAAGAGGTCGTCGTCGTCGATGTCTCGGCGCAAGCGGCGCAGACCGCCGCGGCCCGGATCACCAAGGACCTTGAGGCCTCGCTGAGCCGCGGAAAGATCGACGGCGAGCTGGCCACCTGGACCGACCGGCTCACCGCCACCGCCGAGGTCACCGCGTTCGCGCGCTGCGGGCTGGTGATCGAAGCCGTGCCCGAGGACCTGGACCTGAAGGTCGAGTCGCTGCGCCGGGCGGAGTCCCAGCTCGCACCCGAGGCCTGGCTGGCCACGAACACCTCCTCGCTGTCCATCAGCACGCTCGCCGGGCACCTGCAGCGGCCCGAGCGGTTCGCCGGACTGCACTTCTTCAATCCGGTGCCCGCCTCGAAGCTGGTGGAGGTGGTGCTCGCCGAGCGCACCGGCGAGGAGCTCGCCGCGCTGGCCCCGCTCTGGGTCGAGGCCCTGGGTAAGACGCCGGTGGTGGTCAAGGATGCGCCCGGCTTCGCCTCCTCGCGATTGGGTGTGGCCATCGGGCTCGAGGCCATCCGGATGGTCGAAGAAGGCGTGGCGGCCCCGGCCGACATCGACAACGCCATGGTGCTCGGCTATAAGTTCCCGATCGGGCCGCTGGCGCTGACCGACATCGTCGGCCTGGACGTGCGGCTGGGGATCGCGGAGTACCTGGAGTCCCAGCTGGGGGAGCGCTTCGCCCCGCCGCAGCTGATGCGCGAGATGGTCGCCCGCGGCGAACTGGGGAAGAAGTCCGGCAAGGGCTTCTACGACTACCCCGAGGCCTGAGCCGGCCCTGGGGCGGATGCGCCTTCAGTCCGAGGAGCCCTCGACCAGCAGATGGGCTGAGGCCTCGTCCAGGATGAGATCGGTGGGCAGTCCGGCGGCCAGCGCGCCGCGCAGCCCGCTGATCTTGGTCTCACCCGAGACGACGCAGATCCGGCGTGGAACCTGGCGCAGCAGGTCCAGGTTCGGCCCGGTGCTGCGCTGGTTGATCTGCAGGTCGCGGTGGCTGCCGTCGGCGCGGAAGAACATGGTCGCCACGTCACCGACCACGCTCTTCTCGTGGAGCATCCGCAGATCAGCATCGTCGAGGTACCCGCCGGCGTAGACGTGGCTGGGGATCCCCGAGTTGGTCGATCCGACGCCGAAGATGGCCATGGTCATGCGTCGCTGGAGCTCCAGGATCCGCAGCACGCTGCGCTCGGCCCACATGGCGGTCTTGGTCTCGGCATGGTCGAAGAAGGCCGGCACCGGGAACTGCTCGACGCGGGCGCCGTAGGCGTAGCCGAACCGCCGCAGGATCTCGCTGGCGTAGGCGATTCCGGTGGTCTGGGTGTTGCCGGCGCCGTTGAGCTGCACGATGGTGCTGTCATGGGTGCTCTTGCGGGTCAGGTGCTGGCTGACCGCGCTGAGCGTGGATCCCCAGGCGACCCCGATGATCGCGTTGGAGTCGACCAGTGGGCCGATGGTGCGCGCCGCCTGGATCGCCACCCGGTCCAGGGCCTCGGAGTCGTCCAAGGTGCCGGAGACCGGCACGACGTGGGCCTCCACGCCGAAGCGCCGACGTATCTCGTTCTCCAGCGAGGGCGCCCGGTGCGCCGGATTGTTGACCTGGATCTCGACGAGTCCGGTGTCCCGGGCCAGCGAGAGCAGCCGCGAGATCGTGGAGCGTGAGGTCCGCAGCTCCCTGGCGATCGCGTTCATCGTCAGATCCTGGAGGTAGTACATCTGTGCCGCGCGCAGGGCATCGCCGCTGCGAGACCTTGCGGACTCACGGGTGGATGAATGTGCACCGGAACTGGGTCTTCCGTCCTTCGGCGAAGCGTTCATGGCCATTCCTCCCGGCTGAGTCTGCACGTCTGTGCATCAGCATTGACTATCTGTCCGAAACTTTCAAGAGTGGACCTATACGCACCGAGTAACCCGATGCGCACAGCGATGCCCCGAGGAGAATGTGATGTCCGACACAGCAATGACCAACGGTGAGACCCGGACCCCCGCCGAGCGGGCCGAGGTGAGGCAGCTGCGCGAGACGCCGCGGGCCTCGGTGCTGATCATCGGCGGTGGCATCAACGGCGTGGGAACGTTCCGCGACCTGGCTCTGCAGGGTGTCGATGTCGCCCTCGTGGAGCGCGGCGACTATTGCCAAGGAGCCTCAGGGGCCTCCTCGCACATGATCCACGGCGGCATCCGCTACCTGGAGAACGGCGAGTTCAGGCTGGTCCGGGAGTCCGTGGTGGAACGCAACGGGCTGCTGAAGACCGCGCCGCACTACGTGAAGCCGCTGCAGACCACCATCCCGATCTACAGCACCTTCTCCGGAATCCTCGCAGCACCGATGCGGTTCCTCACCCACCGGCAGTCCGGCCAGCCGCGTGAGCGCGGAGCGTTCCTGATCAAGGCGGGCCTGACCATGTATGACTGGTTCTCCCGCGACGGAGGGGCCGTGCCGCGGCACAGCTTCGCCGGACGCCGGGCCTCCCTGGCGCAGCTGCCGGACCTGCGACCCGATGTGCGCTACACGGCCACCTACTTCGACGCCTCGGTGCACAATCCCGAGCGGATGACGCTGGACGTGCTCCGGGACGGACTCAACGCCAGTCCTGAGGCCCGCGCCACGAACTACGTCAGCGCAGTGAGTCGTGACGGTGAGTCGGTGACGCTCCGCGACGAGCTCACCGGCGAGGAGTTCCCGTTCACCGCCGACGTGGTCGTCAATGCCACCGGAGCCTGGGTCGACGGGACCAACGAGTCTCTCGGTGAGCCCAGCGCCTTCATGGGTGGGACCAAGGGCTCCCACATCGTGCTCGACCACCCGGAGCTGCTGGCCGCCTGCGCGGGCCGCGAGATGTTCTTCGAGAACACCGATGGTCGGATCGTGCTGATCTACCCGATCGAGGATCGAGTCCTGGTGGGCACCACCGACATCGACGTGGACGTCAACGAGCAGGCCGTCTGCACCCCCGAAGAGGTCGATTACTTCATCGACCTGATCGGGCAGGTCTTCCCCCGAATCACGGTGGAGCCCGGGCACGTGGTCTACAGCTTCTCCGGGGTTCGGCCGCTGCCGCGCCACGACGAGACCCAGCCGGGCTTCGTCTCTCGGGACTACCGGATCGAGCACCGCGCCGTCCACACGGCAGACCGCCCCGTGACCATGCTGAGCCTGGTCGGCGGGAAGTGGACCACCTTCCGGGCGCTCTCGGAGCACATGACCAACGACGTGCTCGAGATCCTGGGCAGGCGCCGCACCGTCAGCACCGCCGGGCTGGCCATCGGCGGCGGAGCAGACTTCCCCAAGACCGCGTCCGCCGAGAAGGCCTGGGTCATGGCCCACTCCGGGGACGGACTCTCCGCCGAGCGTGTCGAGGGTCTGCTGGTCCGCTACGGGACCCGCGCGGCAGAGGTCATCGAGCACCTGCGTGCAGGCGCCGACCAGGCTCTGGACTCCACCTCGGAGCTGAGCCAGCGAGAGCTCGCCTACATGGTGCAGCACGAGCAGATCGGCCACCTGATCGACGTCCTGATCCGCCGCACCTCGCTGGCCTTCCGCGGGAAGGTCACCTCGGAGCTGCTCCGTGAGCTGGGGCAGATGCTCGCCCCGCTGCTGGGCTGGGACGAGGCGACCGTGAGCACGGAGGTCGAGCATGCCGAGCGAGTGCTGCGTGAGTGGCACAAGGTCGAGCTCAAGGATCTGGTGGCCTAGCCCACCGTGGCTGCGCGGCACCGGGGGTGCCGCGCAGCCCTAAGAACTCCCCGCAGTAGCTGCTGGGGTAGGAGGAGCCGAAGCACCCGGCTGAGGTCCCCAAAGAAATGAATAACGAAAGGAGCCAAAGATGTCTCTGGAAGCATTTGTCGCTGAGACCTTCGGCACCATGCTGCTGTTGCTGCTCGGCGGTGGCGTCGTCGCCAACGTCGCACTGAGAGGGACCAAGGGCAACAGCGGCGGATTCCTGATGGTCAACTTCGGCTGGGGGCTCGGCGTCTTCGCCGGCGTCTATGTCGCCGCGCTCTCCGGGGCGCACCTGAACCCCGCGGTCACCGTGGGCCTGCTGGTCAATGCAGACACTGCAACCCTGGGCCCCGACATCGAGAAGACGCTGGTCAATGTGCTGCTCTACTTCGCGGCGCAGATGCTGGGCGCCATGCTCGGCGCCGTGCTGTGCTATCTCGCCTATAAGCAGCATTTCGACGCCGAGCCCGATGCCGCGACCAAGCTCGGGGTCTTCTCCACCGGACCCGCGATCAGGTCCGCCCCATGGAACCTGCTCACCGAGATCATCGGCACCTTCGTCCTGGTCTTCGTCATCATCGCCTTCGCCGGAACCCCCTCGGGGCTCGGACCGCTGGCGGTCGCGCTGCTGGTCGTCGGCATCGGCGCCTCCCTCGGTGGGCCCACCGGCTACGCCATCAACCCTGCCCGTGACCTCGGGCCCAGGATCGTGCACGCACTGCTGCCGATCAAGGGCAAGGGTGGAAGCGACTGGTCCTACGCCTGGGTCCCGGTGGTCGGACCTCTGATCGGCGGTGCACTGGGTGGCCTGCTGGCCATGCTGATCACGCTCCCCGCCGTCACCGGATAACGCAGAAGCATCGCGGGCAGCATGGCTGCTGACCGCTGAGGAAAAGCACCCGACAGAACACTCAAAGAGGAGAACAGCATGTCGAAATACATCATCGCGATCGACCAGGGAACCACGTCCACCCGCGCCATCGTCTTCGATCACAGCGGAAACATCGTGTCCTCGGGCCAGAAGGAGCACGAACAGATCTTCTCCAAGGCCGGTTGGGTCGAGCACGACCCGATGGAGATCTGGACCAACACCAGGGAGGTCATCGGCAATGCTCTCTCGAAGTCGAACCTGACTCGTCACGACATCGCCGCGGTCGGCATCACCAACCAGCGGGAGACCACGGTGGTCTGGGACAAGCACACCGGAGAGCCGGTCTACAACGCGATCGTCTGGCAGGACACTCGCACCCAGCCGATCGTGGACGAGCTCGCCGCCGACGGGGGAGTGGAGCGCTTCAAGAAGAAGGTCGGCCTGCCGCTGGCGACCTATTTCTCGGGCACCAAGGTCAAGTGGATCCTGGACAACGTGGAGGGCGCACGCGCCAAGGCCGAGGCCGGAGACCTGCTCTTCGGCAACACCGACTCCTGGGTGACCTGGCATCTGACCGGCGGCACCGAGGGCGGCGTGCACATCACCGACGTCACCAACGCCTCCCGCACCATGTTCATGGACCTCGAGACCCTGTCCTGGGACGACGAGATCCTTGCAGCCTTCGGCGTGCCGCGCTCGATGCTCCCCGAGATCAAGTCCTCCTCGGAGGTCTATGGCAAGGTGCACACCGCGCAGCTGCTGCGCGAGACGCCCGTGGCCGGCATCCTCGGAGACCAGCAGGCCGCGACCTTCGGGCAGGCGGCGTTCGAGAAGGGCGGGGCGAAGAACACCTACGGCACCGGCAACTTCCTGATCGTCAACACCGGTGAGGAGATCGTCCGGTCGCAGAACGGGCTTCTGACCACCGTCTGCTACAAGCTGGGAGACGCCAAGCCCGTCTACGCGCTGGAAGGCTCCATCGCGGTGACCGGATCGCTGATCCAGTGGCTGCGCGACAACCTCGGCTTCATCAAGTCCGCTCCTGAGGTGGAGACCCTTGCCAAGTCGGTGGAGGACAACGGCGGGGTGTACGTGGTGCCCGCCTTCTCCGGGCTGTTCGCTCCCTATTGGCGGGGCGAGGCCCGCGGCGTCATCGTGGGGCTCACCCGCTTCGTGAACAAGGGCCATATCGCTCGCGCCGCGCTGGAGGCCACGGCCTTCCAGACCCGCGAGGTGCTCGATGCCGCCAACGCCGACGCCGGAGTCGACATGGAGGACCTGCGGGTCGACGGCGGCATGGTCGCCAACGATGCGCTGATGCAGTTCCAGGCCGACATCCTGGGGATCCCGGTGGTCCGCCCGAAGGTCACCGAGACCACCGCCCTGGGTGCCGCCTACGCGGCCGGTCTTGCCGTGGGCTTCTGGCGCGACACCGATGAGCTGGCCACGAACTGGTCCGAGGACAAGCGCTGGCTGCCTGAGATGGACGCGGCTGAGCGGGACCGCCAGCTGCGCCTCTGGAAGAAGGCCGTGACCCGGACCTTCGACTGGGTGGACGAGGACGTCAAGTAGGAGTCCAGGCCACGCAGCCGCACTCCACGGCAGCCGCAGACGGGCCCGTGCTGATCCTTGCGGATCGGCGCGGGCCCGTCTGCGTTGAGGCCGGGGCAGCGCGGTGTGATCTCAGATGCGCTGCGGTGGTCTCAGAGATGCTGCGGTGATCTCAGATGCGCTGCGGTGAGCGACCGGGGTGCGGCGCCGCCGTCAGCCCGTGGCGTCCCCGCCTGCCGCGGTACTTTGCCGGCTCCGGGGGTCGCCAGGCCTCGAGGACCTTGGGCGCGAGCGAGAAGACCTGCACACCCAGCGGGTGGCAGTGCTCGAGCTGCTCCTCGGTGCTCGCGGCCTCGGGCCCCCACATGTGCACCGAGAGGTCCCCGCCGGGGCAGGTGGAGAGTGCGCAGAGCAGATCGGTCTCGGCGAAGAATTCGAAGTAGTCTCCCGGCTGCGTGGGGCAGCCGTCCATGAAGTATTCACGGTTCTCATTCAGGCCTGCGAACTGGAAGACGTTGAGCACGTCGTGGACATCGGACTCGGTGAGTCCATGCCCCATGATCGCCCGTGTGAGGTTCGAATGGCAGTGGTAGTCGAAGTCCTCGTCGGCCAGCATCCGATTCACGTAGGGATCGCAGCGGGTCCCCAGCAGGTCGTGGATCACCTCGGCGTCGGGATGATCGGCCAGCGAGTCCCCGATCACGGTGGCCATCGGACGCAGCTGCGGCAGGGTGGACCAGAAACGGTCGTAGGTGGTCATCGAGGCCCGCTGCAGCTGCCGGGTGCGGGCGGCCCAGAATCGTTCCCGGGGATTGTGCAGGTTCCACAGATTCAGGTCACCGACCTGAGGGCCCTCCACGGCGTTGATCCGCACGATCGATCCGGCCTTGACCTCCCAGGCGTGGCCGGAGCGGACCGGGATCTCGAACTCCTGGGTCAGGGTGCGCTCGGCGGCGGCCACCGCGTCGTAGAAGCTGCGATCCGGGTCCAGCGGACCGCCGGGCGCCGACTGATACGCCGCGGGCTGATCGTAGGTGCGGGAGGTGCGTGATGACTGGGGTGACCGGGCAGCTCTACCTGGGGCGCCGTCGGCTCCGGTGCGGATCTCTGCGCTCATGCTGTCTCCTTCGTGGGGGAACCAGCCCAGTCTAGAGAAACGGCCGGGACCGACAGCATTCTGTCGGTCCCGGCCTGTCCTGCTCATCCCTCAATGGTGCAGCCTGTTGAAGCTCTGACGCTCCGAATCCCTGGGGCTATGTCGCCTCGGCCTGCGGATCGCTCCCCTCAGAGGTCCGCCAATGCGGAAGCCGGGTCCTGGAGACAGGTGGCCACGAAGTTCAGGAACCCGCCGGCGGTGCCGCCGTCGCACACCCGGTGATCGAAGGCGATGGTCAGCGTGGCGACCTTGCGCACGGCAAGCTCTCCGTCCACCGCCCAGGCGCGGTCCAGGATCCGCCCGATGCCGAGGATTCCGACCTCTGGGTGGTTGATGATCGGGGTGGCCCCGTCGGAGCCGAAGACCCCGTAGTTGTTCACCGTGAAGGTGCCCCCGGTGAGCTCCTTGCCGGAGATCTTGCCCTCGCGGGCCTCGGCGACCAGCCGGGAGATCTCCCCGTGCAGCGCCCGGGCGGAGAGCCGTTCGGCGTGCCGGATCACCGGAACCACCAGGCCGGCCGGAGTCTGGGCGGCGAAGCCGAGATTCACGCCGTCGTAGTGCACGATCTCCTGGGTGCCGGTCGCCGTGTCCTCGAGCCGGGTGGCCAGGTCGGGGTAGCGGGCGAGCCCCGCCAGCACGAACCGGCTGAGCAGCGCCAGCAGCGAGGGCGCGGCGCTGCCGTCCCTGGTCGCCTGTTCCTTGAGCCGGGAGCGCAGCGCGAGGATCTCGGTCATGTCCACGTCCTGCCAGACCGTGGCCTCCGGGATCTCCCGGCGCGAACGGGTCAGCGTGGTGGCCACCGCCTTGCGCATCCCTGACATGGGGACGCGCTCACGGACCTCGAGGCCGCCGGGAGCCGGGGCCGCGGCACCGGTGGTGCTGGAGCCCGACGCGGCAGCAGGCGCACCAGTAGGTGCCGAAGCCGGTGCATCGGCAGGCGCAGCTCCAGGCACAGCGTCCTGGCTCGAGGCCGTGACACCGGCGGTCTGGCTGGCAGCGCCGACGGCGGCGAGCACATCGGCGCGCAGGATCATCCCCTCCGGGCCGGATCCGGTGAGCTCACCCAGGGTGAGCCCATGCTCGCGGGCAAGCCGGCGCACCAGCGGCGAGGAGACCCGAGGGGCCCTCGAAGCTGAGACTGTAGTGGCTGGACTCGAGGCGACAGCCCCGCCGGGCGCAGCTGCGCCCACGGCGACCGGGCGGGAAGCCCCGCTGCGCCGGCGTCGTCGTCCGCTGCGCTTGGCGGTGGAGGTGCCATAGCCGATCAGGACATTGCCGGACCCCTCCTCGGAGGACTCAGCAGCGGTGTCGGGGTCGGCCACCGATCCGGTGGCGGGCGCCGTGCCGGCGCGCTCCTCCTCGCGGTAGCTCAGCGCCCCGGCCTCGGAGGTGCCGTTGGCCTCGGCGCCGGTGTGGCCGGCGGCGTCCGAGCCGCCGGATCCAGCGGCCTCGGACTCGGCGCCCACGGTGATCAGCGGCTCATCCACGATCAGCGTCTCGCCCACGGCGCCGTGGAGCTTGGTGACCACCCCGGCGTAGGGGGTGGGCACCTCGATGGCGGACTTGGCGGTCTCGACCTCGGCGATCGGCTGATCCACCACGATCGTCTCGCCCTCGGCCACCAGCCAGCTCAACAGCGTGGCCTCGGTCAGTCCCTCGCCCAGGTCGGGCAGGTTGAAGGTGGTCATCTCAGTCCTCCCACTGCAGCTCGTCGAGCGCGTCCAGGATCCGGTCCACGCTGGGCAGGTGGTGCTCCTCGAGCTTCGGCGATGGATACGGAATGTCGAACCCGGTGACCCGCTTGACCGGGGAGGACAGCGAGTGGAAGCTGCGCTCCTGGATCCGAGCCACGATCTCGGCGGCCACCGAGACGAAGCCCTGCGCCTCGGCGATCACCACGGCGCGGCCGGTCTTGGTCACCGTGGCCTCCAGTGCGGCGTCGTCGAAGGGCACGATGCTGCGCAGGTCCAGGACCTCCGCGGAGATCCCGTCCTCGGCGGCAGCCTCAGCGGCCTTCAGTGCGGTGGACACGCTGGGGCCGTAGCTGATCAGCGAGACGTCGGTGCCCTCACGCACGACGACGGCCCGGCCCTCCGCGCCGACCCCGGCCGCCGGCGCGGACTCGTCCTGCGCCGCAGACTCATACCGGGTGCGCAGGTCGCTGAGGTCCACGGCCTCCTTGGTCCAGTAGAGCTTCTTCGGCTCGAAGAAGACCACCGGGTCCGGGGAGTCGATGGCCTCGCGCAGCATCAGGTAGGCGTCGCTGACCGTGGCCGGGGTGTAGATCTTCAACCCCGGGGTGTGTGCGTAGTAGGCCTCGGAGGAGTCGCAGTGGTGCTCCACGCCGCCGACTCCGCCGCCGTAGGGGATTCGGATGACCATCGGCAGCCGGACCCGGCCGCGGGAGCGGTTGGCGGTCTTGGCGATGTGGCTGAAGATCTGCTCCAGCGCCGGGTAGGCGAAGGCGTCGAACTGCATCTCGATCACCGGGCGCATCCCGTTGATCGCCATGCCCATGGCCATGCCGGCGATGCCGGACTCGGCCAGCGGGGTGTCGAAGCAGCGGTTCGCGCCGAAGCGCTGGGTCAGCCCGTCGGTGATCCGGAAGACGCCGCCGAGGGTGCCGACGTCCTCGCCGAAGACGCAGACCGAGCGGTCGTTCTCCATCGCGTCGGACATCGCGGTGTTCAGCGCCGCCGCGAAGGTGGTGGGCTTGGTGGTGGCGCCGGTGGCGCTGGTGGCGGGTGCGGTGGTGGTGGCAGTGGCCATGGGTCAGCCCTCCTGGCTTCGCTCGAGCTCATCGGCCAGCTTGGCGCGCTGTTCGCGCAGCTGGGCGGTCGGGGCGGCATAGACGTGGTCGAAGATCTCCAGCGGGTCCATCTCGGGCTCGGTGGTCATGGCCAGGCGCAGCGCCGCGGCGACCTCCTCGGCCTTGCCGCTGATCCGGGTCTCGGCCTCGGCGTCGAGGACCCCGCGCTCGGTGAGGAAGGTGCGCATGCGCAGCAGCGGGTCGCGCTGCTTCCACTGCTCGACCTCGGCGGTCTCGCGGTAGCGGGAGTCGTCGTCGGCGTTGGTGTGCGCCTGCATCCGGTAGGTGATGGCCTCCAGCAGCAGCGGCATGGAATTTTCGCGGGCCAGATCTACGGCGCGGCGCAGCGTGGCCAGCACGGCCACCATGTCGTTGCCGTCCACCTGCTCCCCGGCCATGCCGTAGCCGATCGCCTTGTGCGCCAGCGACGGGGCGGCGGTCTGTGCCGAGAGCGGCACCGAGATGGCGTAGCCGTTGTTCTGCACGAAGAAGACCACCGGCACCTCGAAGACCGCCGCGAAGTTCAGCGCCTCGTGGAAGTCGCCCTCACTGGTGGCGCCGTCGCCGCACATCGCCAGCACCACGGTGTCCTCGCCGCGCAGCTTCGCCGCGTGGGCGACGCCCACCGCGTGGAGCAGCTGGGTGGTCAGCGGTGTGGACATGGCCGAGATCTTGTAGTCCAGCGGGTCGTACCCGCAGTGCCAGTCACCCCGGAAGGAGACCATGACCTCCAGCGGGTCCACCCCTCGGGTGATCGTGGCGACGGTGTCGCGGTAGGTGGGGAACATCCAGTCGCCGGTGCCCAGTGCAAGGGCGGCACCGACCTGGCAGGCCTCCTGGCCGTGCGAGGAGGGGTAGACCGCGAGCCGGCCCTGGCGGACCAGCGCGTAGTTCTGGTCATTGACCCGACGTCCCACCACCAGCGCCTCATAGGCGGCCAGCAGCGCGTCGTCCTCGGGGATCGGGTACTCATGCCCGGGGCTGGTGCCCTGCGCCTCCTGCGGGATCAGCTGCCCGTCGGGTCCCAGCATCCGGATCTGCTGGGCGGCCGGGAGCATGTACTGCTCGGGTGTGATCCCGAAGCTGCTGCTGGTCTCCTTGATATGGGAGCCCTGGATCGGGGTCCCCTCCCGTGTCTCGCTGGTCATCGCGAGGCCTCCTAAAAGTCTCTGGCGCAGGTGTCGTGCATCACATTCCTGATATGAGTGTGTCCCAGCCTGCCGGCACGGGGCCACCGCGCAGGCAGATCCGAGACGGGCCCCTCCGGGGATCGACGCAGGCTGGACGAACTGCGCGTGTGAGGTGCGCCACGGCTGGTATCGTCCAGAACTATGGGCGATGACCGAGACGAGACGGCGCGAGGCGAGATCTCGCTGGACTCCGTGGACCACCGGATCCTGCATGCGCTGAGCCAGGACGCCCGGCAGTCGGTGAGCGCCCTGGCCCTCGGCCTGCACCTGTCTCGGGCCAATGCCTATGAGCGGATCTCCCGGCTGCGCGCCGCCGGAGTCCTGCAGGGCTACACCGCGGTGATCGACCCCCGCGCCGCCGGAATGTCCACCGCCGCCTACGTCTTCCTGACCCTGAAGCAGGACGACTGGGAGGTGCTGCGTGGGGCGCTCGCCGATGAGCCTGCGGTGCGACACCTGGCGCTGGTCGGCGGTCAGTACGACGCCGTACTGCTGGTGCGCACCCGCACCGTGGAGGAGCTGCGCCGGGTGGTCTTCGAGCGGATCCAGTCACTGTCCTGCGTGCAGTCCTCCCAGACCGCCCTGATCTTCGACGATCACACCCAATATGAGCACCCGATGCCAAGGAGACCTTCATGACCTTTCGAGCAGCCCTGATCGAACAGACCCTGGAGCGCGGGCGCATCCAGCAACACGAGGCCACGCTGAAGGACCTCCCGGAGGACTTCCTAGAGAGCTCCGGCGGAGACGCCCCGGTGGACATCGAGGTCCACTACTCCGGGATCAACTACAAGGACGGGCTCGCCCTGGCCGGAAAGCCCGGGGTGGCTCGGACCTCCCCGCTGATCCCGGGCATCGACCTGGTCGGGGAGGTCACCGGCTCCGCCGATCCGAGGTTCAGCCCCGGCGACGTCGTGGTGCTCACCGGCGGCGGGATCGGTGAGGCCGCCCACGGCGGGCTCGCCGAGCGCGCCCGGGTCTCCGCGAAATACCTGGTCAAGCTGCCCGAAGCGCTGAGCGCGAAGCGGGCCGCGGCGATCGGCACCGCTGGGTTCACCGCGATGCTCGCGGTGCTCGCCCTGGAACACGGCGGAGTGCGGCCCGAGGCCGGCGAGGTCGTCGTCAGCGGAGCGGCCGGCGGCGTCGGATCGGTGGCGATCGCGGTGCTGAACCAGCTCGGATACCGGGTCACCGCGGTGACCGGCCGGGTCCAGGAGCAGGGCGAGTATCTGCGTCACCTCGGGGCGGCCGAGCTGCTGGACCGAAAGGACTTCGCCGAGGCCGGGTCTGCGCTGCAGAAACGACGCTGGGCGGGCGGGATCGACTCCGCCGGCTCGGCGACCCTGGCGAACATCCTCTCCCAGACCGACGACGGCGGCACCGTCGCCAGCTGCGGACTGGCCCAGGGGGTCGACCTGCCCACCACGGTGATGCCCTTCATTCTGCGCGGGGTCACCCTCGCCGGAATCAACTCGGTCACCGCGACGCCCGAGCTGCGCGAACAGGCCTGGGCTCGGCTGGCCAGCGACCTGCCCGTGGGGCTGCTCGACGAGATGACCCAGGAGATCCCGCTGGACGGAGTCTTTGACCAGGCCGAGCGGATCCTCGCCGGTGAGGTCCGCGGACGGACCGTCGTGGCGCTCCAGGGGTGAGCCCGCGGCGGTAACCGCTGCGCGGCTGAGCTGGGAGAAGCGCTTCCATGCGGGCGCTGTTGTGTGGGGTGTCCCATTCCGATCTCCCGGGCTAGGATGGGGTTAATTACCGACCGTTCGGTCAGTTCTACCTGTCGTTGAGAGGACCCCATGGCTGCCCCTGACACATCTGCGGCTCCCCGTCTCCTGCCCAGCTACATCCAGGACTCCTGGTGGACCCCGGAGTCCCCGAGTAAGGTCCACGAGATCCTCGATGCCTCCACCGCCGAGCCGGTCTGCCTGGTCTCCACCGAGGGGCTGGACACCGGTGCCGCCGTCGCCCATGCTCGCTCGGCCGGCCAGGCGAGCCTCGGGCAGCTGAGCATCCACCAGCGCGCGCTGCGCCTGAAGCACCTCGCCGCCTACCTCCACGAGCACCGCGAGGAGCTCTATGAGCTCTCCGACCGCACCGGCTCCACCCGCCGTGACCACCTGATCGACGTCGACGGCGGCATCGGCACCATGCGCGCCTTCTCCTCGAAGGGACGCAAGGAGCTGCCCAACGCCAACGTCATCGTCGACGGAGCGGTGGAACAGCTCTCCCGCGACGGCTCGTTCCTCGGCGAGCACATCTACACCCGGCTCACCGGGGTCGCCGTGCAGATCAACGCCTTCAACTTCCCGGTCTGGGGAATGCTGGAGAAGTTCGCGCCCAGCTTCATCGCCGGGGTGCCCACCATCGTGAAGCCCGCCTCGCAGACCGCCTATGTCACCCAGGCCTGCGTGCGGCTGATGATCGACTCCGGGCTGATCCCCGCCGGGGCGCTGCAGCTGATCTCCGGCTCCGCCCGGGACCTGCTGGACCACCTGGATCACCGCGACCACGTGGCCTTTACCGGCTCGGCGAACACCGCGCAGCTGCTGCGCTCCCACGACAACGTCGCGAACCAGGGCGTGCGCTTCACCGCGGAGACCGATTCGCTCAACGCCGCGATCCTGGGCCCCGACGCCGGTCCGGAGACGATCGAGTTTGACGCCTTCATCAAGTCCGTGACCCTGGAGATGACCGCGAAGACCGGTCAGAAGTGCACCGCGATCCGCCGCGTCATCGTGCCCTCGGCCCAGGTGGATCCGGTGGTCGAGGCCCTGAGGTCCCGGCTGGACTCCCGGGTGGTGCTCGGAGATCCCCGCGACGCCGAGACCACCATGGGCCCGCTGGCCTCACAGGATCAGCGCGAGGAGGTCGCCCGTGCGGTGGACACCCTGGTCAGCGCCGGCGGCGCGCTTCGGGTGGGCGGACCCGAATCCGGCACCGGCTCGGCCGACGCCGGACGAGGCGCCTTCTTCCCGGCCACCGTGCTCTCCTTCGCCGAGCCCCGCACTCCTGCGGTGCATTCGGTGGAGGCCTTCGGGCCGGTCACCTCGGTGCTGGGCTATGCCGACATCGACGACGCCGTGGACCTCGCCGCCCTCGGCGGCGGCTCCCTGGTCGCCACCGTCTGCACCCACGACCCGGAGATCGCCGCCGAGTTCACCCGGGGCATCGCCTCCCACCACGGACGGGTGCTCTTCCTGGACCGCGACGACGCCAAGACCTCCACCGGCCACGGCTCCCCGCTGCCCCACCTGGTCCACGGCGGGCCGGGCCGGGCCGGCGGCGGCGAGGAACTCGGCGGCATCCGCGCGGTCAAGCACTATATGCAGCGCACCGCCGTCCAGGGTTCTCCTGACCTGCTCACCGGAGTCACCGGAGTCTGGCACCGCGGGGCGAAGGCCGTCACGGCGACGCCCGAGACGGTCGCCGACGGCACCGCAGTCCACCCGTTCCGCAAGTCCCTGGCCGAGCTGCGCATCGGAGATCAGTTCACCTCGGGACTGCGCACCGTCGCACTGGAGGACATCACCGCCTTCGCGGAGTCCACCGGGGACACCTTCTACGCACACACCAATGAGGAGGCGGCGACGGCGAACCCGTTCTTCCCGCGCCGAGTCGCCCACGGATATCTGCTGGTCGCCTGGGCAGCGGGGCTCTTCGTGGAGCCGGCCCCGGGTCCGGTGCTGGCCAACACAGGCCTGGAGAACCTCTCCTTCCAGACCCCGGTGACCTACGACGACTCGATCCGGGTCACGCTGACCGCGAAGCAGATCACCCCGCGCGAGACGGATGACTACGGCGAGGTCCGCTGGGACACGGTGCTGCACAACCAGCACGACGAGATCGTCGCGACCTATGACGTGCTGACCCGGGTGGCGAAGCAGAACAAGCCCGAGTGGATGTGATGCCCGCCCCGGGCGCGGCAGGCTGAATCCGGACGCGCTGAACCCGGACGCGCAGAACCCGGGCGCGCAGACTTACCTCTGCCGATGTGCAGACTCTCAGGGGCGGGACCGGGGGCGGATCCCCGGACTCGCCCCTGCGCTGTGCGCGGCCTCCATCAACTCCGCGCGGCCTCCATCCACTCCCTCGGGCAGCGAGTAATGTAAGGGGCTAAGTTTTTGATCGCCCGTCATCGGGCCTGACGTCGGGGGAGGGACACCTGGTGGCATCCGCATCTCACGCCGACGTTCCGCCTGTCCGGACCCCGCACCTCGCCCACCGCGCGGGCGCCGTCATTGGCCGGATACTGGTCTTTCTGCTGGTCTGGGTGGGTCTGGCGCTGCTGATCGCGGCAGGCCTGATCCGCTTCTTCTGGGGTGAGATCACCGTGGGGCAGATGCTGCTCAACCTCGTCTCGGTGGAGACCGACGGCGGCGGTGGCGCGCTCGTCTGGGTCTGCATCCTGGGGATCGGTGTCCTTCCGCTGCTGATCACCACGGGCCTCGCGCTGGCGCTGCGGCGTCGAGCGCGCAGGCCCCGCCCGCGGCAGGGTGATGGTCCTGGCTGGCGCTCACCCTGGCTGATGCGCGCGATCTCCTCGACGCTGGCGGCTTCGATCGTGGTGCTCGGCACCGCCTCCTTCGCCGCCGCGGTGGGACTCGCCGACTATGTCGATGCAGGAAACTCCGAATACGACCTGGCCGATCACTACGTGTCCCCGCGCATCGTCGGCGACGATGAGAAGCGCAACCTGGTCCTGATCTACCTCGAGTCCGGGGAGGCCGCGCTGGAGGATGAGGAGCTCTTCGAGAAGGACGCTTTCGCACCGCTCAAGGAGGTCACCCAGGCGGCCCAGGGCTGGCAGAGCGTGGAGAATCTTCAGCAGTATGCGGGTGGCGGCTGGACCATGTCGGGTCTGACCGCGACTCAGTGCGGGATACCGCTGGCAGGCGTCACCGCGGCGGCGAGCAGCGGCACCCTCGGGCAGCTCCGCGAGGGGGAGGGTACCTATCTGGACGGGACCACCTGCCTGGGTGATCTCTTGGAGGACCACGGCTACACGAACGTGTTCCTCGGCGGAGCCAGCTCCTCCTTCGCCGAGAAGAACACCTTCCTGGGCAGTCACGGCTACTCGCGGGTCTTGGGACTCGACGATTGGCGCGCGGCAGGGGAGCCGGAGGGCAGCTTCCGCAGCGACTGGGGGCTCAGCGACGAACGCCTGATGAAGCACGCCCGGGACGAGGTTGATGCGCTGCATGCCGAGTCTCTACGCACCGGTGAGCCGTTCAACCTCTCGGTGCTGACCCTGGACACTCATGAACCGGTCCACGTGTTCGACTACTGCGAGGTGGACACCGAGGAGGAGGCCACCTCGGTATTCGCCTGCTCCATGGCCCAGGTGGCGGGATTCGTGGAACACCTGGAGCAGCAGGGTTATCTTGAGGACACGGCCGTGGTGGTCATGGGTGACCACCTCAAGCCGGTCAACGCCGGGGATTCCCTGCAGAGGCAGCTCGAAGATCACCGAGACCGAGCCATCTTCAATCGGATCTGGATTCCGGGCGCGGATCAGGACACCACGCTGCGCGCGGGTGTGGACCAGCTCAGCATGTACCCGACACTCCTGGAGGCCGCCGGGCTGACCCCGGCTGATCGTGAGGCTGGGCTGGGTGTCTCCGCGTTCTCCACGGAGGTCCCCGAAGACTCTGCGCAGTCGCTGCCGCCGGAGAGCTATTCCGAGCTGCTGCGCTCGCGTTCTCCGGAGTTCTACTCCGAGGCGTGGAGCTCGCGATCCTCCGTCGACTGACGCGCCTGGCTCTCGGGCTGCTGCCGCACCGGTGAGAACGACCCGGTGAGGAGCAGAACGCCGACCAGCGCGAGCGGCAGGATCCAGCCGGTCCACCCCAGGATCGTGGCCTGGGTGGTGTCGATGTGTTCCCCGGCCATGCTGAAGAGCAGGTAGGAGCCGGCGGCGGCATTGAAGCTGCCGTGGGCCAGCGCGGCCGGCCACACAGACTCCGAGCGGAGCCGCAGCCAGCCGAAGACCGCACCGACGATGATGCACATCCCCGTCATCATGCTCAGGCCCAGCCAGCCCGGGCCTGAGGCGTAGTTATAGCCCAGCAGCACCAGCGGCGCGTGCCAGAGCCCCCAGATGATCCCCGAGATCAGCAGTGCGGGGACTGTTCCCAGCGGCATCAGCTTCGGCAGCAACCACCCCCGCCAGCCCAGCTCTTCCCCCATGGCCGGTGCAAGGTTCAGCAGCGCCCCCAGTGGGATCGTGAGCAGCTGCAGCGCCACCAATGTCCCGAGGGAGAAAGGCAGGTCGGGAGCACCGGCGGCGCCGAGCTGTGCCTCGAGCTGCTCTTCGAAGCCTGAGAAGTTCACGAAGTCCGCCGGGTAGACCCCGAGCAGAGCTCCTATGGGCAGCGCCGCGAGGACCAGCACGATCGGGACGACGAGCCCCAGCGCGAGGTAGCCGAGGAAGCGCTTCACCGGGGTCATCGGCCACAGTCCCAGTGCGCGCGCCTTCTGCGCGGGACGCTCCAGG
Organism: Nesterenkonia sp. E16_10; assembly: GCF_017347085.1. Classification (GTDB taxonomy): domain Bacteria; phylum Actinomycetota; class Actinomycetes; order Actinomycetales; family Micrococcaceae; genus Nesterenkonia. The sequence goes on along the minus strand of NZ_JADPSA010000048.1, from coordinate 13,206 downwards.
ATGAACACCACCAGCAGCGCGCCGATCGTCGGGGTGAGCATCATCCCGATGGAGACCACCAGGAACCACGGGCTCGCCAGCCCCTCACCGGTCCACAGCGGCAGCGCGATCAGCCAGGCGAGTCCGAAGGTCACCACCAGGAACACGAGGATGTTTCGCAGATCGTCAGGCGCCAGGCGGCGATTTTCAGAAGCTGATGAATCGTTTCGTGGCATATGTAAACCGTATCTGAACAGGCGAGTTTTTGACTCCTCTTAGATGTTTATTGTTGACTGGTTCGATGGATCTGTTCTCACCTCCTCTGATTCTTCTGGCTCTCGGGATGGCGCTGATCTTCTGGTCGATGCGGGTCACTCTGACCGCGTATCCGAATCAGCGGGTACCGCTCTTCTGGACGGCGAAACAGCGTCCGCGGTGGGCCTACTGGCTGCAGATCGGCGGTATTGCTCTCGCCGGGGGTTCCGTGACCTACTGGGTCGACGAGGTGGGGTTCATCGGAGTCCTCGCCCCCTTCGTTGCTCTGCTTCCCTGGTTTCTCGGCGGCCTCCTGCATAACCGGCGAGTTGCCCGTGCCGACGAGGTCCAGCGCAGCGGTGCACCCCAGGGTCAGTCACCGGTGATGGACTGAGAGGCCGTATCCTCGAGCAGGTGGACACCAGCTCTGAGCACCGATTCTCCCCTCCATGCGGGCCCATCATCGGCCGTGCTGCCGGTCCGGTGGTCAAGGCATCCGGCATTCCGTATGCGAGGGCCCAGCGCTTTCAGCCGCCGCATCCCGTGGATGACTGGTCTGATTCATACCGTGCGCTCGACCCGGCGCCTGCGTGTCCGCAATGGCGCATCCGGGAGCTGGAGTCCGTCATCGGGAGCCAGACCGGCGGACTGCCCCAGGATGAGGACTGTCAGAATCTGACCGTCACGCTCCCTGCGGACCGGAGGCAGGGGGAGCTCCTGCCGGTCATGGTGTGGATCCATGGAGGTTCCTATATCTCGGGGGCCGGAGATGCGCCCATCTATGACCCGACCACACTCGTGGAGGAGCAGCGCGTCGTCGTCGTCGCGGTGACCTACCGGCTTGGAGCCTTCGGGTATCTCGGCGGGGCGGGACGGTCCGCCAACCTCGGTCTGCTGGACCAGCTCTGCGCCCTGGAATGGGTGCAGCGCAACATCCGGTCCTTCGGCGGTGATCCAGAGGCCGTCACGCTCTTCGGGCAATCGGCCGGCGGCGACGCCATCGCGCACCTGATGGCCACCCCAGACGCTCCCCGGCTCTTCCGCCGGGCCATCCTGCAGAGCCCGCCACTGGGGATATCCCGGGGTCGCCACAAAATGACGGAGGCCATGTCCGCTGCGGCTCCTGAGGTGTCGGCGCAGGCCTCGATCCAAGAGGTGCTGCGAGTCCAGGAGAGTGCGCGCGCCGCCGGCGCCCCGTTCGGACTGCGCGGACTGATGCCCTTCGGGACCCAGCACGGCGTCTCGCCGCTGCCCGCCGAATCCGAGATCGAGGACACCTGGAAGGCTGTCGCACCGCATATCGACATCATGATCACGCACACCGCCGAGGAGACCCGGCTGTTCATCCCGGTGGCGCGGCCGGTGCAGCGACTCCGCGATCTTCCGGTGATCGGTTCACCCGCGATGACGTTGCTGAGCCGGCTGGGGACCAGGCTCATCTACGTCACGGGCATCCGCACCTTCCTCCGGCGGCACCGTCGAGCCGGCGGCCGGGGGCACTATTTCATCGTGGACTGGGCCGCGCCCGGGAACTTCTTCGGATCGGCGCACGGGATCGATCTCGCGCTGCTCTTCGGGACCCGGGCGAACACCAAGGGGCTGAAGCTCCTGGAAGGGGCCTCCTGGGAGGACCTCGAGCAGGCAGGCAAGTCCGTCCGGGCGCTCTGGGCCGGGTTCGCCCGCGGAGCCGAGCTGCCCGAGACCGGTCGGATACCCGGCGTCGCCGCTTCCTAGCGGGACCTTTGTGCGAGGGACGGCGGCGATGCGGGGTGTGGCTCACTTGTTCTCAGCGGGTTTCTCCTCCACGTGGAGGAATCGGCGATCAACCTCGGGCAGCGTCGCGGGGCAGTGTTCTCGGGGTGATGAGTCCGTGTTCTCCAGAACCTCGCGCAGCTGTGCCTTGGCTCGCTGGTATCTTCCCCGCGCGGTCGAGGCCGGGATATCGAGGATCTGACCGGCGTCGGCGATGCTGAATCCTTCCCAGTGGACCAACCGGATCAGTTCACGAAGCTCAGGATCGAGTCGTTGGACGGCATCACGAACGTCGACTCCGTCATCGGCCGCCTGGGACTCAGAGGCGGTGCCCAGCATGGATTTGAGCTTGTTGACCAGTCGGTACCGACGGCGCCGGCTGCGGTCGGCGTTCTTCAGCACATTGCCGGCGATGCCGAAGAGCCACCTGCGTCCGGCCTCGGCCTCAGCCGGGTGGTTCTTCTCGCGCTGCCAGGCGGTGAGCATGGTCTCTGCCAAGAGGTCTGCGGCTGCCTCGGAGTTCGTGCGCCGTTGGAAGTAGTGCAATAGGTCTGCTGCGTTGACCGTGAGCGCTGTCTCGAGAGGAGAGCTGTGAGAGTGCGTCACCCTTCAGACCCCTCTCCCTGGGTCTCATAGGTGTCCATGTCCCCGAGTTCGTCCATCCAGCTGCCCTCGAAGTCAGCGCCGGGGCAGGAATGCCCGAAGGAGTAGCCACCTACCCCGACCTCCATCATCTCCGCGCCGTACTCGTCCTGCAGCTGCAGAGAAAGCCCCGAATCTACGGCGGAGAAGTACGCGACATCGTCGGTCTCCTCCTTCCCCTCCGGGAGGCCCATGGCATCGGAACGAGCTCGGGCCCGGTCGAGGAACCCCTCGCGTTCCACCATGGCATCGACTCTGTCTTGGACATCTGAGTACATCTCACGCACGAACGCGTCCTGTTCCGCGGTCATGGAATAGTCATCGATGTTCTCCATCCCGGCTGGCCCCAGCGTCTTCATGCGGAGTTCGACCTCACATTCGGCGCCGCTGGGCAGTTCGAAGCTGTAGTTCACGTGGGGCTCCACCCCCAGATCCGACCAGTAGCTGCGCAGCTCAACGACGGCCACGGCGGCAGTGGCCGTGCCGAGCAGTGCCAGGGCAGCGAGGCCCATGGCGGCGCCGCGGGAGAGACCAGACCGGCTCGCACGACGGCGGCTCCTGGCGTCCTCGCGACTCGCCACGGCGAGCTGTTCCAGCTCCGCCTGCAGCGCAGCGGTGACTGGTGTCCCAGGCGGCGCTGAGTTTCTCAGGTGCGCGTCGAGAGATGCGTCGGAGCTTTCTGGCCCCTGGTCTTCGGGCGGGTCGCTGTTCGGTGGTGACCAAGACATGTCGGTGGTCCTTAATCGCTCGGGAACGTGTCCTTACCCTCTACATGTCCGGTCAAGGCTGAAACGTCCACGACCAAGCGATGACGTCACTGCGCGGCGGGTGGGTTCTTCTCGTGGGGAAACCACTTCTCCGCGATGGCCTGCTCGCTCTGTCCTGTCGCGGTGAGGTGCATCTGTGTGATGCTACGCACCGAGTCGAGGCGGCGGACGCCGACCTGGATGGTCCTCGCACGGGCGCACCTTGCCGTACCAGCGTGGATGACCGCCACGACGAAGAGCTCTTCAGCAGGATCTTCGGGATCGTAGCGAGCAGGGGTCGTCAGCGAGTGCCGGACAGGATGAGTTCAGCTGCCTCCTGCGGGGCGTCCCACTGAGGGAAATGTCCACACCGGGGGAACCAGTGCAGGGTCGCGTCGGGGAACGCCGCAACAGCCCGATGGGCCTGCCGCGGAACGGTGACGAGGTCGCGGCGTCCCCACCCGATGGTGACGAGGCCGGGGACCGTCCCGAGTGGAGCGCCCTCCTGCGTGGGACCCTTCGTGAGTGCATCCATTGCCGCATCCGTCGCTGGAGCGTCGGCCAGCCCAAGCAGGTCGGGCAGGACGGTCTGCTGGTTCAGCGACCACGGGTGGGCCGAGAACTGCGCGAGCAGCGCGGTACGAGTGACGCGATTCCCCAACAGCACCGGAAGGGCGCCGCGCAGGGCACGGACCAGGCCGATCGAGGGACGGAGTGTAGAGCCGAAGACCGTCAGCTCGCGTTGGTTCCAGAACCCCCCGGGGTCTAGCGCGACGGTGTCACCACCGATCCCGCGTCTGGCAAGCTCAAGCACGATCCGTCCACCCATTGACTGTCCTGCAGTGGCAACGCCCTCCAGCCCCTGCTCGTCGATGAACTCTGAGACTGAATCGGCGAGCGTGGCAATCGATACTTCGCCAGGCAGTGGCGTCGTCTGGCCGAATCCGGGCAGGTCTACCGCGATGACCTCCCGGTGCGCGGCCAACGCGTCGATGATCGGATCCCAGGATTGCAGACCCGCTCCGAGGCCGTGCACCAGCAGCAGTGGGCTTCCATGGCCTCTTCGGACGTGATGAAGACTCATCGAATCAGTGTACGGCGGGGTTCGGCGTCGAACCGTCCCGCGACGGATCGGCCTACGAGGGCTAGTCGTGCCAGGTCGCCATTAGCGTCACCTGCGACGGCCGGCTGCCAAGTGTCGTGGTTCTGGAGGCGGAGAAGTGAGACCTGCGGTTCCGGGGGAGAGCCGGGTCGACGTTCGTGCAGCGGACCTTGTGGTGAGTTCCCGCTGCCTCGTTATCCAGTAGTTTTCTGAGACACGGGCGTTAGCTCCTACCCGGCTGTTCGCGCAGGTTTCGCGGGGCGCGTGCGAGGCCTGTATACGTCTCGCCGCATACGGGCGGTGAGAATGGCGAGTGCTTGGTCAGTTTCCTGCCGTGAGTACCTTTTGCTCAGTGGGACCCTTTTTCTCTTGCGAGTGGGAGGTGCTTGCCACGCTTTGGTCATTGCTGGACCTGCCTCTCGGCGCGCTGCTTTCACCGCCGACGCGTAGGAGTCCGCGATTGTTTGGGCGGCATAGATTGACAGCTGGGCTTGGTAGTAGGCCAGCCGTGATTGGATCCCGCTGATTTGATCGGTCAGCTGCCTTTGGGTCGCAAGGGTGCCGTCTAGACGCTGAATGAGAAACGGTGCTTCCATATAGTCCTCGACAGCACGTACCGCTTCGCTGTAGATCTCCGCCCGATGGTGTCGGCGCACGAATCTTTGCTGAATCAAGTAGCCCACCATGACAACGGTGGCGCCGACCAACGCTGCGATGATCGTCGCAAACCCATCCCCGGCGAACCAACTGTCGGGGGTGTCAACTACTGTTGGGGTAGTCAGAGTGGTCATCGCCCCTCCGGTTCAATCGCTGAGCGTTGATGAAAGTGTCCCGCCTCTGGACCGATCCATTCACCGGTTTGGCGAAACCACTGTTCCTTGATGAGGTGAACCCCGATCCTTATAACGAGATCAGCTGCCCCATCTGCGAGCGTCCATCGTTGATTGATGGGATCTCTGGGATGCCACATGCAGAGGGATCCGTCGGCATAGCGATGGGGTGACTCAGTAGGACCGTCAACGTAGACCCGAGGCACCTTCGGCGAACGTGGCAAGAACTGAACGATCACTCGTCGCGCAGGAACACCTTTCGGTCTCAAAGGAATTGTCATGACGAATCCACTGCGGTGACCGGCACGCTTCCCCGTGCGCACATCATCCAAATCTCGCAACTCACGGAGGAAACCAACTCTGTGAGCCGGGATGTCGAACCAGGGGGGAGGGTTCCACCCTGCAGCACTCACTGGCTGGAGTCTCCATAAGCACGGGCGGCACTCGCGCCGGCCGTGCTTCCAGCGACTGGAATTCCCAGAGCGGTCGCAGCGACGGGTGTGCGGGCTTTCAGTGAGGTCGCCATTGTCGAGAGCTCCGATGTCTCGGGTGAGCTGACGTACTTCCAGAACACTTCGCTCACGCCAGCACGGACGCCAGCATCGTCGGTTGCATCCAGCGCATCTTGCAGGTGCTTGGCAGCTTTTCGCAGTCGAACCGCCATCTTGGTCGGCTCGATGAGTAGCTTGAGGTTCTCGGAGACACCGGCTGGGTCGGGGGTGGGTTTCCCTGCTTCGAGTCGGGCTGCCGCGTTCTCAAAAAGTGCATGCAAACCTTTGGAGATGCCCATCCCTGGTTCTACGAACTCATACCCCCAGACGCACATCTCGAATGAGGATGCCCCTGGACTCAGGTACTGCTTATTCCACGCCTTCGCGAGCCGCATGATCTTTCGCCGCGTCGACCGAAAACTGGGAGCCTCGCCGTTGAACAGGGCGATGTGCTGCACCGGGTCCGACGGCTCCCAGGTATCTGCCTCCAGGTTTGGGATCCAGATGCCCTCACCCTCCTTGCGAGTGAGAGCGAGCACCAAGTCCACAGTCGGGTCTGTCCCGTCGTCGAGCGGTGCGTGAAAATAGATCTTCGGACCACGTTTAGAAGTGTGCATCTTCGCTTCGGGGTACTTCTCACGAACCAGCGGCCTTAAATGGTCGAGGAGCTCATCGACGATCTCTTCAGGGGCTTCGGTTTTGTTACCTTCTGGTCCGAGCCCTGGATAGTAATTTCGGTTGAGGACCAAGCCGCCGTCACCGTCGGTGACGGGCTCATTCATCGTGTGTGCGGCAAGTGATCCGCTCTGGTAGGAGCGGAGGGCCCCGTAGAAGCTCTCCGCTTTTGAGCGTACGAACGCGAGCCGCTCTCGTGCTTCTTTTAGCGCGGCGTCGTCTGCTTCGATCTGATCCCGAACATCGTCGAGAAACTCACTTACGGTTTCCATTTCCTACCTCCGGTCGATAGCGGCCTGGACGGCAACATGTGGTGGTGTGCTGGTCGACACCAGTAGGTGCCGACCAGCTGCATGTCATCGGGTGCGCACGCGCCGAGTGGTCGTGGTGGTCACAATTTTGACCTTGATAGGTCCCCGACGGGACGTCTGGGTGCGACGGATGGTCGCCATGGCTTCTCCTTCCTCAGGGGTTGGCCCGAGGAAGAAGTCACGACCCAGGCGGCCGCTGGAAACTTCGGTAAGCTATCGGTTGCTGGAGACAAATCAGCCAATAGCCCCTCAGGGGGTTCCCGGTCCGTACCCATTGCAGTGGGTGCGGACCGGAACTGTCTAACCTCGCCGAAACGATATGTCAATACTACATGTTGGGTCCGGAGATATCAGTAGCCACTAGATGTTGTAGTTGCATAGGTGTAGTTCTCCACCGGCTGTCCACAGGACCTGTGGACCGTGAAACCCCCCGGAATGGCGCGGAAGCGTCACCCCTCCCGGGCGTTCCTCCACAGCTGTGGAGTTCGATGCTCCCAAGAAGAAGTTTCTCGAAACGCCGCGTGTCTCGGCGTGTCAATCTGTCTATTTAAGGTTGCGCAACTACCAATTGCGACGACATTGCTCCTCTTTTATCGAGACGCCAGCGGGCTAACCTTCCGGTTGCGCCCGCTGAATCTCCCGATAGACCGTCGCACGTGACACGTCAGAGAGTTCAGCCAACTCCGTCTGTGTATGGGTCCCAGCCTTATGCGTAGCAAGGAGATGCTTCGGCTTTGAAGGGGAGGGCTTTAGTTCTTTGAACCGCCCTGGGATTCTTGGAGACTCTGGTCTGTCCTGGGTTTGGTGGCAATCTGATCGGGCAGGATGTGTCTCCATTTACGCCGACCCGTCAGCCGGCGAGACCGGCCCGGCGCATCAACAAGCCCACTTGTAGATGCCCGACACTGATACCCCGCCCCATGGTGAGCTCAGCGTGGACTCGTCGCACTCCGTAGCGGCCGTGAGAAGCCGCATAGACCTGGGCGATGACACCGGTGAGCCACTGGTGTCGGATTGCTCGTTCCGAAGGGGCCCTGTCTCGCCGGTCGTAATGCCCGACTCTGAAACCCCAGGGTTCGACACGCGAGACGCACTGGCAGCCCCTGAGCGGAGATCAGCTCGACCGCCGAGTGCCGCCGTTTGCGTCGGTCTCGGCTTTAAACACCTCCACCGCCTTCGTTGCGACGGCCAGCTGCATCTCCAATGCAGCGATTCGATTCTTCGCCACGCGCAGTTCGGCCTTCTCCGCGGTGGTCATACCCGTGATCTCTCCACGGTCGATCCGGTCTTGTCGGCGCCAGGCGTAGACCGTCTGGTCACTGATCTGAAGGTCGTGCGCGATGCCCGCGACGCTGCGGCCCGTGTTGAGCAGGTCCAACACTCTGCGTCGAAATTCAGTCGGGTAGCCTCTTCGTCCCATCTGTTCCTCCTGAGCTCAGGACATACAGAATCCAAGAAATGGCTGCTCCTTGGAACCCGGGACAGACCAGAGTCTCCATCAAACCCAGGGCGGTTCAATCGCGGGTCCATGCTGGTGCCCACTTACGGGAAAGAAGTCTCCCGAATCGACACGGACGGTTTCCAGCGCGGATTTGTGTGGACCAAGGCGCAAATGGATCGGTTCATCGAGTCCCTACTTCTCGGGTTCCCCATCCTCGGCATCTTCCTGGTGAAGCAAACGAGCCACAATCGCTTATTGGTCCTCGACGGACAGCAACGCCTTCTGACGCTACAGAAGTTCTATGAGGGCGTGCACGCAAAAAGGGAGTTCGCTCTTAGGAACGTCAGCGAGCAATTTATGGGTCATACCTACAAGACACTCGGGGAAGCGCTCCAGTTCCGACTGGACGATTCGTACCTGAATGCCACTATCGTGGCGACAGATGGCTCGCCCGAGATGAACGAGGCGATCTACCAGGTCTTTGAGCGCCTCAACTCGGGTGGCACGCAGCTGACTGCTCACGAGATACGAGTTGCTCTATCTGCTGGCCCTATCATTGGGCTTCTTGAACGGATGAACTCGAACCCTGGTTGGCGTGAACTGTACGGTAAGCGCAGCGCTCGGCTTCACGACCAGGAACTCACCCTTCGAATCATTGCGCTTTTCATGCAAGCCGACGATTACGCTAGGCCTTTGAAGTCCTTCCTCAACAAGTTCGCCAGCGCTTTTCGCCAACCAGACGCGACCGTGCTCGAGGCAAGTGAGACCTTTGAAACAGCCGCCGAGGAGCTTCGAGCGCTTGGTCCGTCGATACTTCGTAGCCACGGTGCGTCGCAGATAAATGCAGCTCGGAAAGAGGCAATCTTTGTGGGTGTCATGCGGGCAATTGCTGCCGGCAACCTGACGAACGACCTTGAAGCATCGATCCGGGCACTCGGTTCAGATCCTGAATTTGTCACTGCAACCACACGCTCCACAGCGGATAGAGATTTCGTCATGCTGCGCCTGGATCGAGCGGCGACGGCGCCTAAAGCGTGAGCACCTGGCCGCCAGCTACTGTTCGCAGCCGTAAACAGGATCTGCCGGAATTAACAGCGACACTCTGAGGCAGTTCCCCGAAAGAGGGGGCGCTCGTGGTTGCGATGTCTCGATACACAGTGGTGAGAGCTGCTGGATATGTCGAAGCGGTTAGGGACGACGTGGCAGATCTATTCGTTAACCGTGTGGCCCTCGACCTTGTGCGTAATCGGCTTCTTTCAGGTCTCCGGTCTGGACAAGGCGTGCGAGCTAAGCAGCTAATTGATTTCGTCCAAACCTTCTCCCCAGAGTGGGGGTTAGAGCTTAGAGACTTTCTCCAGGATGACTCCGGCCCTCGGATTAGGTCGAGTGATCTGGGTGCTCTCGTAAACGCCAGGCACAAGATAGCTCATGGAGACGGGGGCTCTGTTGGACCCAATGACGCCCTTCGTTGGGCTGCAGCGGACGAAGAGGTTGGGGGTTGGCTCGTAAGACGTTTCGACCCAAGCAGAGACTTCTACTCTCGGGTGTCGACTGTGGCCTAGGGCCACGGGGACGCTTGCGTGTTGCAGGGTCTAAACCTGAGTGTGATTGTGGGGCTTTAGAATGCGCGGTGACTTCACGCCACAAGTCCTCGAAGAGCCCAGCAATCCTCTCGGCTGTGGCGTCTGGGTACACCCCAGAGCGACGCACTGCGTTTACACCAGGAGGCTCGGGTCAAGATGTCACCTACTAATGCGGCAGACCCCAATGGCATGACGAGATCAATAGTCTGCACCCTGACAGGATCCCGGTCGTGTCGCTTCCCTGGGCGGGACCCCATGCAAAGCTATTCGCGTTGCAGGAGAGTCAGCGTGCAACCCTGCGCGGGAAGATGACCGCGATCAGCCAGATAGCGATGGCGAAGAACCCAGCGCACCATATGGTCCCGATCCACCAGGAGCTACCAACGGGATCACCGTTCAGCAAGGCACGTGATGCGTCGATGATCGGAGTCATCGGCTGATGTTGGGCGAACCCCTGGAGCCACCCCGGCATGGATTCCACAGGCGCGAATCCAGAGGATACATACGGCAAGAACAACAGAATGAAGCCGTACCCACTCGCCGATTCAGCAGACCCGGCCACCATCCCGAGTGTGGCGAAAACCACCGTGATCACCAGGATCCATAAAGCGATCAGACCGACAGCGGCCACTAGTTCGAGGGCCGAGGAGTCAGTGCGGAAACCCAGGGCGAACGCCGAGGCAACCACCACCGCTGTGGCCAGCAAATTGCGTGCCATCGAGGAAACGGTGTGCCCCAGCAGCACAGTGATTGAGGGGAAGGGCATTGTGCGTAACCGATTCATGAACCCGGTGGTCATGTCATTGCTGACGACCACGGCGGTGTAGGAAGCTCCGAAGCCTGCCGTGGTCAGTGCGATGGCGGGCAGCACATATGAGAGATAAGCGTTCCGCGTCTCCGACGCGTTGGCAGCGTCACTGACGTCCATGGCCCCGCCGAGTATGAAAACGAAAACCAACATCAGCATCAATGGCAACAGAATCGCCATGAGCAGTGACTCAAGGTCGCGGAAGGAGTGCTTCAGACTGCGTAGGGAGGAGACGGCCAGGCTGGTAAGAAAACTGGCTCGTGCGGGCTGTGATGCTCTGGATGCGGTTACGCCCGGCACTGAGCGCGCCTCAGGAGATTCTTGCGTTGAGGTGCTCACGTCTGGGCTCCTTCTGTGTCGGACTCCTGGGATGCCGGGGCACCGGTGAGCTCCAGGAAGACCTCATCGAGCGTGGGGCGACGGACGGTGACCGCGACCTCTGGTTGGTGTTGTGCGATGGCGGATATGTGGTGGGCGACGTCGGTTGCCTCACCGGAGGTGGAGATTTCCTTGATGACGCGACCTGCCTGATCATGGACCTGGATGGTGGAACCACCGATGCGTTCCTTTAACTGGGAGGCGGTGCCTTCGGCCACGATTCGCCCGTCATGAAGGACCATGATTCGATCCGCGAGGACATCGGCCTCCTCCAAGTACTGCGTGGTGAGGAAGATTGAGGTGCCATGGGCCGCGAGTGCCTGAATCTCGTCCCAGAGCGCCTGACGGCTTCGGGTGTCCAATCCGGTGGTGGGCTCGTCCAGGAAGATCAGCAGCGGGTCTGCAATCAGACTGGCGGCGATGTCAAGTTTGCGCCGCATGCCCCCTGAGTAGGTCGATACACGCTTATTCATTGCAGCAGTGAGATCGAACCTTTCAAGAAGGGCCTGGGAGCGGCGCACTGCATCCCGCCGGGAAAGCCCAAAAAGCCGGCCCATCATGAGCATGTTTTCCATCCCAGAGAGCTGTCCATCCACGGCGGCGTACTGCCCGGTCAACGAGATCAGCCCCTGGATCCGCTTCTTGTCACGTCGCGTGTCCAGTCCCAGTACGCGTATCTCTCCGGAGTCATGGGGAATCAACGTGGACAGGACGTTGATCAGTGTGGTCTTGCCTGCCCCGTTTGGTCCGAGTAGGGCGTGTATCCCGGGCGGGAGGGTCAAGTTGAGGTTCTTCAGCACATCATGCTTGCCATAGCTCTTTGAGAGTCCTGAGATCTCGAGAAGCGGGCTGTCTGTGTAACTCATACACAGAGTATTACACACACTGTGTATGAGTTACACAGACCCCTGGTGAGAGAATTCGGATCATGGCTGACATCACGGATACTGGATTACCACGTGCGGTTACGATTGCTTGGGGCATGCAAGAGGTGCCACAACGTGGACCGAATCGCGGGCTGAGTCATGCGCGCATCGTGGCCGCCGCAATGGACATCGCTGATGCCAAGGGACTGAGCGCGGTCACCATGCAGGCTGTGGCTGAATCGCTCAGCTTCACCACCATGTCGCTCTACCGGTATCTCTCGAGCAAAGACGAACTGCTCCGGCTAATGCAGGACGCCGCGATTCAACTTCCAGACAAGATCACACTGTCAGCGAATTGGAAGCAGGCGTTGAGGCAGTGGGCTGAGCTTATCCGAGCGGCTTACCGGGCGCACCCATGGGTGCTGGGGATCCCTCGGGGGCAGACCTCCGTGCTCATGCCGAACTCGGTACGCGGCGCAGACATTGGGCTCGGTGCACTGGAGGGGCTGAACCTGAAGGACGACACCAAAGTTGGCGTCATTCTGGTGGTCTCCCAGCATGTGGCGACTATGGTGGAATTGGAGCAGTCACTCGCGGACGAAACAGACTTCGCTGTGACGGCCCACGGCCTGGAGATGCTTGGCGAAGCGATCACAGAGACGCGGTTCCCCAATGTCGCCGCACTTCTGGCGGCCGGCAATTACGTGCCGAACGTTCGCCCGCCCACGCCGGATCCTCGTGACGAAGAAGAAGGAGTTGACGCCGACTTCATCTTCGGCCTCGATCTCATCATTTCCGGCCTGGAGGTATTGGAACGCAACGGCAGCGACGTAGCCTAACCCCGGCCCCCGTCTATCTTCGGTGGCACGTCTTGTGCGGGTTCACAGGTCGCCACCGCTGAGGACGGGTTCTCCTCCTGCTCAGGGCATACGGAACCCAGGAAATCCGAACTCCTAGGAAAACGGGACAGCCCAAGCCGTATGGGAGCGCCCGCTGAGGGTCCTTCTCACAGCCCAGTGCCGCCCGCTTGCTAGCTTCAGGGAGCTCCCAGGCCACGAACACTGCTTGTCCAAGAAGGCTCTCTAGTGTTGTGACTACCTATTGAAGGTGCGAGTGATTCAGTAAACCCCGCGTCCGGAAACAGTGTCCCCTCACACTCCGGCCGCGGGGTTTACGCATTCCTGGTGCAAGCACTCGATCTCAGCGCCAGGAACGAGAGACATTCCTATTGGTGCCCGCTACGGCATCCTTGGGTTCTTGCGGTGATTGCAACACTTAGTAGATGGGTGTTGATATGACGGGCTACTCGATCTTTGTGAGACCGGATCTTCTCCAGGTGTTCTGGAC
>NZ_JADPSA010000047.1 GCF_017347085.1 Nesterenkonia sp. E16_10 | reverse complement strand
GACCACGGAAAAGACTAGGTTTTCAGAAGCCGATCGAACTGATCGAAGACCTCCTGTTGCAATGACCGCCAGAATCCGCCGGTCGCTCACCGGGCACTCAAACTTGCGTGGAGTGCTCGGTGCACGCTGAGGGATCGGCTTGCGCGCAGCGCCGGGTTCATCACCTTGGCACTTTTCCTGGTCGGCTGGAGTGACAAGGAAGCACTGGGCTGCTGGCGAACCCTGTAGCACGCTGTGAGGGGGATCCCGGCGATTCAGTTAGTCGTTGAGGTCAGGAACGCCTTCTTCATTGCGTTGGCCACCGTAATTCTGCTGCATCTCATCTAGCAGGTCGCCGTCGACGGACATCACGTGCCAGTTCGCTCCGCGCAAATGCTCAATCAGGCCCTGCTCTTCCATTTCCTGCACCAGGGCGTCATCCTCGCCGAGTTCCCCAGGGTCGGCCTCTTCATCCCACACTGTGAGCGAGTGGCCTTCCGCGCACATGGCCTGCTCTCCGAGGTCGTACGTCGTGCTAGTCATAGCGTTGCATTCGTGCCCTGCAGACTCCACGGAGGATGAGAGGTCTGCGACATCCTCGAACGTTGTATCACTGGCGGCTGCACTACATGAGGTCGCCACCAGAAGAACCGCAAGTATCGGAAAGGCGCCCGTGACGGTCTTTGATGATTTGGGTTTCATATACTCACTATGGCACAGATCTATGCGATTAAAGGGTGGTTAATTCGTGCTCTCGTCCGCGCTCACGCATCTCCCCTGCACCTTGATCATTCCAGGCTGGCGGCGTCCCGCGCCAAGGAACTGGGACGGCCACAGCTGGATCTAGCGGACTCGCTCTCTCTTCTGCGATCCACACTCGCCCTGGCAGCGTGGGATCAACGAGAACACCAATGGGCTCTTGAGGCAGTACTTCCCGAAGGGCACGGACCTCAGTATCCATAGCGAAGCGGACCTGGACTGGGTGGCTCAGGAACTCAATGATCGACCACGGAAAAGACTAGGGTTTCAGAAGCCAATCGAACTGATCGAAGACCTCCTGTTGCAATGACCGCCACAATCCACCGATCCCTCAGCGTGCAGTTGGAAGAAGCTCCAGAACAGGGCTTGGATCAGTGCGAAGGCGTGCATGCGTCTCCACGTCGAACCGCTCGGTTCCATACTGCAACTTCTGACGCTCAAGCCCTTCCACGGGGAATCCGGCGCGAGTAGCGACTGTGCAGGATGCTGGGTTGTTGACCCGATGCCCTAGCTCGAGTCGGAAGAGCCCGTCCGCGAAGGCTTCGGCGGCCACAGTAGCGAGGGCACGTGATGCGAAGCCTTGGCCGCGTGCTGCGGTGGTGAGCCAGTAGTACGCCCAGGCCGTACCGTGGCGTCGTTCGATAGCCGCTAGTCCGACATTGCCGACAGCTACACCGTCGAAAACGATCGCCCAGTTGCGCGAGGACTCAGTAAACGCAAGGTGCTCGCGTATGTGATGGCGGGCGCGGTCAACCTCTGAAAGATCGACGCCACCGAACTGGGTGTGTAGGTCAAGGTTCCCTTTAGACGCATCCGAAAGAGACGCAGCGTCTTCATCTTTCCAAGGACGCAGTTCCACAGCCATACGGTCGATCCTCTCAGACGAACAAACCAACCCGTACCCTGCGCGCAAGCCGATCCTCTTGCGGTCCCGTGCCCGCGCTGTGACTGGCACACTGGCCGCATGGCCTTCGAGCGGTTCCCAATCTGAAGACTCACCGAGAATTCCTCCAACACCCTAGGCCGGCAGAGTTGGCCGGCAACGTTGGCGCCTGTTGCTACGATCCTCGATCACGGGCTGGATCTCGGTCCGGCTACCGTCTTGGTGGGTGAGAACGGGTCCGGTAAGTCGACCATCATCGAGGCAATCGCGTTGGCCTACGGTCTCTCACCCGAGGGAGGCTCGACCGGAGCCCAGCACACCACACGTTCCACAGAGTCGGTACTCGCCGATCACCTCCACGTGGTCCGCAACGCCGGTACCACCCGACGCGGATACTTCCTCAGAGCCGAAACGATGCATAGCTTCTACACCTACCTCGAGGTGAACCCCAGCACGAGCGGTCGGCCGGACGTTGCGTTTCACGAGATGTCCCACGGCGAATCATTCCTCGAACTCGTGGCTAATCGATTTCGTGGGTCGGGGCTGTGGGTCCTCGATGAGCCAGAATCAGCACTGTCCTTCTCGGGTTGCCTGGCGTTGCTCAGCATATTGAAAGACATCGTGGCCGCGGGAGATTCACAGGTGATCCTTTCGACGCACTCACCCCTGCTGGCTGCCTTGCCAAATGCTCAGATACTCGAAGTGGGCAGCTGGGGCCTGCGTCCTCGACAGTGGGAGGATCTCGACCTCGTCACGAGCTGGCAAGCATTCCTCGCCGCACCCGAGCGCTACCTCAGACACCTCTAGCTGAATCGCCACCTCAAGCCTCATCTGCCAAGCTCGCCTGCACGGAGCGGGATCGGCTTTCGGGCAGGGTTTCAACTGCCGCGAACCACCGGACGTCCCCGCGCCCGGGGTCGACGGTTCGGAAACTTCGGTCCCTACATGCTCAACAGGTGCAGGATCAGGAAGGCCGCCGCGGTCAGCAGGAGCAGGATCCCCGTCACCCAGCACACCCGCGCTGGCCCGACTCGTTCCGGCGCTTTCGGCGCAGTAGCCATCATGATCACTGCGGCGACCGAGATCAGGACCGCCATCACGATGTACCACGGAGTTTGGTAGAGCCAGGAATAGAGGACGAAATGCATGCTGACCATTGAGGCAAATGCAACCGGCAGCAGTGAGTAGCGCTCTGTGACGGCCAGGTAGATCAGAAAGGGAAGGCCCAGCAACTGTGACGTGCCGATCAGGATCGAAAGCTGCGTGATTTCTGCGGGGACCGGACTGGGCTGGTTGAAGGCTCCGATCAGGAAGGATAGTCCGATTGCCGCCGGAAAGGCGATTACGCCCTGGAACAGCGTTGCTACGGCGGCAGTGCGCGAGGTCGCCCTCTCCCACAGCACTGCACATACCAGCCAGGTCATCCCATACGCGAGGAGGAAGGCTGCCCCAGAGATGTTCTGATCGGCTAGCTCTTGCAGTGGAGAAGTCAGGTTCATGATCGGCGCCCTCCGGTCAGCTGTTGTTGGGAGAGATGGTACGGGAACTATTGTCTGCTCCAGCAGTGCATCGGAAAGACAGGGTCGACTCAAGGGGTCTGATTGAAGGGGTTCACAGTCTTTGCCGCCCACAGGCCGAGGGGACCGTGGCGAATGGTGGCCGACGCTGCAATGCGCCAACCTTGCACGAAAAGGGATCGGCGGATTCTGGCGGTCATTGCAACAGGAGGTCTTCGATCAGTTCGATCGGCTTCTGAAAACCTAGTCTTTTCCGTGGTCGATCATTGAGTTCCT
>NZ_JADPSA010000046.1 GCF_017347085.1 Nesterenkonia sp. E16_10 | reverse complement strand
CGCTCGGGTACCGCAGCCCGGCTGAGTATGCTGAAATCTGTACCCATTGAAGAAACCGCGGCCCGCATAACGCGTGGACCTACTTCCGGGGGCAACCCATAGGCGTGGAAGGACCGGCACCAGGTGAGGTACTTTTCCCACTGGTCAGAGTCGGTCAAGCTCTCGACTCCTGCGGCGATCTTTGCGTGCAGCTCGGCAGCTTCTGCCTTGCGCTGCTCGGGGGTCTTGGTGTTCTTGAATTTCTTAGCCACGGTAGCTATTCCTCTCGGTATCGGGGGCTCAGGACCGGTGCCCTGGTTTGGTCTCCCCTATCGTTTTTCCTGCTGGCGAGTTTGACGAGCTGCCCGCGTCTGAACGAAGACACCGAAGGCCAGCCGGACACGAGTTTTTCGAGGAGATAAGCGAGGAACGAGCGCCGAGAAAAAGTCTTGGCCGGCGCAGACCCCGACGAGGAACGAGGAGGGGTTGTCGCAGTGCAGACCGGGCGTACTATCCGAAGGACAGCAGGAAAAATGAGGATGGTTCCGGTGGTGGAGTGAGGAACGAACGCAACACCGGAACCACTACAGCCCGGGTCGATGCGAGGAACGAGCAGCGCCCCGGGGCCTCTAGCGCAGCGCACGGGTCTCGCGCTGCGCAGCGGAGCGCGAGGGCGGGCAGCTCTCGCCCGCTGCGCGCCGCTCACGGCGGTGCGCAGCGGTCCCCCGATTTTTAGGCAAAGGACCGGCCCGGCCCTAGCTAGTTTGGATAGCTAGGACCGGGCCTCATTTCCTTCTACTCGATCACTGGTTGCGGCGGCGGTTCCAATCGCTCCATGAGTGCTCGCGCACTGCGGCCCATCGGCAAAGCCCCATCGCGTCGATCAACCGGGGCAACTGGATCGTGGGATCCATCGCCAGCGCCTTATCTCCGAACTCTCCCCCGATGGAGCCCCGGCCCTTGGCCCACTCAACCCAATTCATGACGCTGTAGGACTGCACCGTGATCGGCCCGTTCCCCTTCAAGCCAGAGACGATCACCGCCAGGATCTCGGCTAGGGCGTCGATCCCTGACCAGTCCGGCGCCTGCCCGGTGAGTCCGAGAAGAAGTTTCTCGGCCCGCTCGTGCTGGGGCGCATCATCACCGAGGTAGATAGCTGCGGCGGCGGCGCGATCCCCTGCCGCGAGCACCATCACCGCGTCACGGTGCTTGGTGCGCTCTAGGGACACTGCCAGGGTGGCCAGGGTGCTCGGCAGGATCGGATCGTGCTTGGTGATCCGCTCTAGTGCCGATTCCCACACGGTGAGCACCTGGGCGGCGTCGAGGTCAGCGGCTCGGGCTTCGTCCAAGAGGTCCGCGAACTCGGGGGCCTCCACGGTGGCGAAGCGTTCCACCCGCTGAGCTGGGGTCACCAGTGAATCCCTGGTCAGTCCTGCCAACTGTCGATCGCATATCTCGGTGACTACCTGCGCCACGTTTGATGATGCCTCCGCGCTGTTGAAGCGGTGCATATCCTCCGCACCGACGTACCAGCTCATGACTACCTCGGGGCCGTTGAACAGCTCCAACTCGGCCGCGATCTCTGAGACCAGTGAAGCCAGGGCGGTCGGTCCCTGCGGTGCCTGGTGGTCCTCGTAGACGCCAATGATGATTGCCTCTGATCCGGTGCCTATGGTCGCGTCTCGGACAATTGCCAGCACGCGGCCGGTGTGGTCGAGGTCTGGCAGATCAACCCGAAGATGGTAGGTCGTCATCCCGTCGTGGATTCCCTGGACCACGAGTGAATTTTCTGGCAGGTATCCCAGCGCGTGGACGACACTGGCAAGGTAGCCGGTGGCCTCGTTGACGTTCAGGGCCTTGTGGCTCTCGTTTTCAAACATCAGTGTTCCGTATCCGGGGCTATGAGACGGTGCCAGCTCCCGACCCAAGCCCCTCATCGTTTTTTCTTCGTGCTGGCGAGCTTGCGAGCTGCTCGCGTCGGAACGGAGACACCGAAGGCCAGCCGGCTAAGGAGTTATTCGAGGAAATAAGCGAGGAACGAGCGCCGAGAAAAAGTCTCGGCCGGCGCAGACCCCGACGAGGAACGAGGAGGGGTTGTCGCAGTGGAGCGCGGGCGTATTATCCGAAGGACAGCACGACAGAAAAAGAGACTGGGCCGGACCTGTAGCGAGGAACGAGCGCAAGGTCCGGCCCATCACAGCCGGACGCGCCAGCGGCCGTCCTCTAGTGCAGCGTGCGGGTTTCGCGCTGCATAATCTCTTGACTGCCCGACGTAGCTCCACTGAACGGGACTCACGGCTAAAGTGCAGGGCATGGATGACCTGAGCATGCTCCCCCTGATCGTGCTTGTGCTGCTGATTCTGGTGACTGGCGGCGGTGCTGCTGCCTGGAACAAGAACAAGCCCCGGCAATGAGTGGGGTCGAAGCGTTGAGCCTTCCCCCGGTGACCACACGGAGGTTCCTTGACGGGGTTCCGCGCAGCGGGATACCGGCACGTCCGGCAATCGGAAGGAAGCGCCCTTGTGAGCCAAGCGCCACATAAGCTGCCGAAACAGTACTGGCGACAAGAGCTAGAAGAGGTGCACTCGTTGCGCGCTCGAACAACTGGCGCTCACGTTGCCGTGAACCTCGCCATCGGCGTGCTGGCCATACCGTTCATCCTCTTGTCACTGTGGGCGCTGTCGATACTGACCTTTGGATCGGGGCTGGTCTCCACCGCTGAGGAAAACGATCCGGTGCTCTGGACGATGATTCTTGGGGTAGCCGGAGCGGTGCCCATCGGGGCCTGGTGGATCTTCAACCTGGCGTACATGCAAACCAAGGGCTGGAAATCCTCCTGGGGTACTGGGGACTGTCCCTGGTGTACTGGTTCCTGCCGGTGATCGTCATTGCCCCGGTGTTTCTCGCGTTCTGAGAATCAGACCGAGTCGTAGCTGTAATCGCTGACCAACAGTTCCCCGTCGTCGCCTTCCTCGAAGTTGAAGTAGAACAGGCGCCGCTCGGTGGGGTTGCTGATCACGTCGCCGTCCTCGGTGACCCATACCCAGCTCGCCTCGATGGACACGACCTCGTTAGAGGTCGCCCGGTTGGGCTTCACGGTCGGCTGACTCGTCGCACCGGCCTCGGCGGCGTCGAGCCATTCTGTGCCCGTGGTGGGCCGCTCGGGCGCGGTGATCGAATCGGAAAGTTCCTCGGTCATGAGATCCGCGGCGCGCATTTCTGCAGCGGTCTGGTTGAAGTCCTCGTTGGGGTCCCAGGTGGTCATGATTTCTGCGACCTCCATCCCCAGTTCCTCCATCGCCTCGCGGTCAGCGAGGGGATCTTCGTCCTGACCTTCATCCAAGGTCTCTTCGGCCGGTTCCGGTTGGACCTGCGAAGGAGTCGGTGCCGGCGTGCGCTCTGGTTCCTGCGCGGCGGGCTCATTCGATGACCCGGCGACGTAAGCAAAAGCGCCGGCGATTCCGCCCAGCAGCAGCACAGCGAGGATGATTCCGATGATCGTGTTCCGGCCCATTAGCTGACGCCCTTCTCTCTCAGTAGCGGTGCGGGGTCCACGAGGTTTTCCCACCCTGGAATGGACTCGTCACCGTTGGGGGTGCCGATTTGGAAGTGTAGGTGCTCCCCTGCCGATAAGCCGGTGTTGCCCTGCGTGCATAGCGGGGTGCCTGGTGCCACGGTGTCACCGGGATTTACCTCGATGCTGTTGGCAGCGCAGTGAGCGAACTCCACGTGCAACCCTGGGGCATCAGGCATCTTTCCCAGCACGACCCAGCCCAGTTGTCCCCAACTGTCGATCACGCCGGTTGCACGGATCTCTAGATCCATCGGCGCGACGACGGTCGAGCCGGAGGGGCCGGCGAAGTCGATCCCCCGGTGATCGGAGACGCCGCCTGTGCAGTTCAAGGCGTTGAGGATCGGGCAGGATCGAGCACCAAAGTTCGAGGTCATGGCTGCGCCTGGAAGGGGGCTGGTCCACTCCCCTGTGCCAAGCTCTCCGATCTCTTGGCCACCAACGGGTGAGCAGTCGGCGGAGTAGTTACCCTGGGCGCTGCTCATGATCTTGTCTACATACTCTTCGGTCTCGGGGAAGCCGGGGATTCCCCCGGCGTCTCGAACTGCGCCGGGACCGGCGTTGTACGCCGCGAGGGCCAGTTCTGCTAGCTCGCGCTCATTGCCGACCAAGTCCGATACTTCATCAGACACAGCAGCCATATAGCGACCCATAGCGGCTATGGCATCCTCCGGGTTGAACGGGTCTCCCCCGTCGCCATAGGTCGCCCAGGTCTGCGGCATGAACTGAGCGATCCCCTGGGCTCCTACCGGGCTTTCGGCATCCGGGTTCCATCCCGATTCGGCGTCGATCTGCGCAGCCAGGAGATCGACGGACAGGCCCGATTCAGCAGCCGCGGATTCAAGAGCCTCCCGGTATTCCTCCGGGATCGCGGAAGCGTCCTCCGTGGTGCCTGGCCGGCAGGAGGCTTGCGGCTCTTCTTCTTCCCCGCTGATCGCAATGACGAGGATGAACAGCGGTACGCCGATCAGTAGGGCGATGAGGCCAAGCACGAGGCCGCACCCTGACCCTTGATTGCCCGACATTCGGTTTCCTTCGTCTACACGGTCAATACGTACAAAATTATGTCTCTGTGTCTACCACTCTATATACGCTCTACCGTCGAACAGCTCTGAATAGGCGATAATCCTTCGTTGCCGCCGTGGAAGGATCTATCCATGGACACCACAGACCTCAGGAGTCGACTCCTGGAACTTATCGATGAGACCCCTAGGTCCGACGAAGAGAGTTATCTCTTATGGACCTCAAAAGTTGCCCATCTACTGCGCCTGGGTTTCGGCTCCGACTCACCCCAACTTCATGACTTCACTCGTGCCAGCAAAGTTCGGAAACCTCGAATGAGCTCTGGCACGGTCTACTACGACAAGCTCCGAACCGAAGCGGTCAGTCGCGGGAAGGCCACTATGAAAGGTGCTGTTTTCGCCCTAGAGACCGCATCTACGCACAATCCTTTGGACGACAGCAGCGTCGACCCTGAACTATGGCAACACGTGATCGGGCTGGTAAATAACGAAGACTGGGGGAAAATTCCCTCTGCTGTGGTGATTTTCGTTGAAGACAAAGTCCGGACCTGGGCAGAGGACCCACCGGACAAAAACGGGGGGTCGTTAATAGGGAAAGGCCTCTACAACAGGGCGTTCGCCGACGACGGGGTGCTCCGACTCGGCAAACAGGGATCCGAGTGGGAGGGCTGGAAGATGTTGGGATCTGGCTTGTCACAGGCGATCGGCAACGTGGACCGACACCGCATACAGCAACGCAAAGACGTTAAGCGCTACGCGCTGGGCGTCCTTGGCCTTGCCAGCCTGTTGCTCACCCAACTCCGGTATGAGCGTGGCGATGTCATCGATGAGATCGAGATAATTCGGCCAGTCAGTAACTAAACTTGTTGAAACGCCTTGCTATGGGCGATCGCCTGTGTCCTGAAGGAGTTCCCTCTAGGGCGTCATCTCGACGTATCTCTTGAAAAGGATCTCTTGACGTTCTTTTTCGGACTGACAGGTCCGCTTGGCACCGAACAGACGATCTACCGCGGCGTCGAGCTTGTCGTGGGCGCGAATCAGGTCTCTTGGCATTGCGAGGTGGTGATAAAGGGCGGCCAAGGACTTGTCCGTATGCTCAGCCCTGACCTCCAGGACACGTTCCCCGGCGTCCACGATCTGGGCTCGTTGGCTCCCGGAAGGCTTTGGAAGAGGAAATGTGTTCCATGTCTGTTTCTTTGAGAACCGAATGTCAGACTTCAGCCTCCCTCCGACAGTCTTCTGCCAAGTGAGGAACATTGACGAGGACACGACTGCAAAAGCGAAACCGTCAGGATCGACCACGGTCGAGTTCGCGTCACTGCTCACCACGTCAGGATCGTAAGAAGTTGCGACGAAGTAGGGCCGGTGCTCCGAAACCGTCCTCGGAATACACAGGTAGCGTTCACTCGGGTGGCCGTTGAAGTAGAACAGGTGCGGGGTAGCGGCCTTCTCTCGAGTTGACGCGAGAGTACTCGCCGAGCGCATCTCTCTTACAGCTTCCAACCGACGTTGTAGTTCTGCTGACTTCGCCACATCGGCTCCATCGAGATCCTCTAGCCAGAGACACCACCGATCGGTGCCGTGCAGAAGTTCCTTGGCGCCCACGAAGCGTCGCAGATACTTCCCCATGTACAGATCCGCAGCAACAGCTGCGTACTCATCGGGAGTGACAATGAGGTTTCCGCCGTCCGCAGGCAGTGAACCATAAACCGGGCTGGGCAGGTCGTTCGATAGGACTTCGCTACGTCCTCTCACAAGAACCTTGGGGCCATCGACAAGATAGGCGTTGATGCTACTCGCCTGGTCCTCAAAGGGTTCTCCTCTTGACCTCGAATAGCTAAACAGTCTTGGGGCAGGGGTGGATTGCTTGTCTAGTCCGACAATCACGCAGTGAACAGCTGCCGCCCCGGGGGCCTCTGAGGACCAGGCGAAGGTCCGGTGACCGAACCGTATCCGCCACCCAGCCTCGAAGACCGCACTGAACACTCGAGCGGCCTGATCTCCCTGAGTTATGGAGTTCGTGGAAACGAATGCCCATCTGCCGTTGATCTCCGAACCGAAGAAATCAAGTGTCTTTGCATACCAGGCAGTGACGTAGTCCAAGCGACCTGGTTTCCTGGTCTTCCAAGCAACTTTGAGGTCTTCTGCCTGCTCCGCATCTCTAGTGACGTGGCCGAGGAAGGGCGGGTTCCCGAGGATGCAGAGGTTATCTGCCGGCGCAACGACCTCAGTCCAGTCCATGTGTAGCGCGTTTCCGGTGTGGATGGTTTCGACTTTATCCAGGGGTAGCAGCTCCGGGGCAGTCCCGAGACGGGCCTGCATTTCCTGGTTCGCCTGGTGTTCCACCAGGTGCAATGCCGTGTTGGCGATGCGGGCGGGCCAGTCCTCCAGTTCGATCCCGTGGAAGTTCCTGACCCGCACACTGACCTGGTCGCCCATGAAGAACAGACCCTGGTCAAGCACCGAGGCTGACTTGCGACCCCGATCAAGTTTCTGGATCCGTTCAATGATCCGCAGCTCTAGGGCTCGCATCTCGCGGTACGCGATGATCAGGAAGTTTCCGCAGCCACAGGCGGGGTCGAGGAACTGCATCTCACCGATCCTGCTGCGCATGTTCCGCAAGCCCTGCACGGAGTCCTTCTTCGACTCGAACTCAGTCTTGAGCTCATCAAGGAACAGTGGCCCGATGACGCGCAGGATGTTCCTCTCGGTGGTGTAGTGCGCCCCTAAGGCGCGTCGCGCGGCTTTGTCCTTGACTGCCTGGAAGAGGGAACCGAAGATCGCGGGACTGATGGCTGACCAGTTGAAATAGCAGGCTTCGATGAGGTGGGTCCGCATGTCGGCATCGAAGAAGGGGATGTCGACCACTTCTTCAAACAGGCCGCCGTTGACGTACGGGAACCTAGCCAGCAGGCCGGTGATGTTCTTCTGTCGCTTCTC
Source organism: Nesterenkonia sp. E16_10 (assembly GCF_017347085.1). GTDB lineage: Bacteria > Actinomycetota > Actinomycetes > Actinomycetales > Micrococcaceae > Nesterenkonia. The sequence goes on along the minus strand of NZ_JADPSA010000046.1, from coordinate 5,016 downwards.
TACGGGGGTGCGCAGTACTTGGAAAAGGAGGTTCATCTGGGAACCGAGATCTCCCCCGTCATCTGAGGTGCGGTTCTCAAGGAACTCCAAGAAGAGGTCCCGCTCCCCCCACAGGGCCGTGTCGTCGGCATAGAGCATGAACAGTGATCGGACGAGGAACACGCTGGCCGAATGGTCGTCATACCCTGAGTCGGATAGTCCCTCATAGAGCGAGGCCATGAGCTGGGCCGCCTTGACCGATGCGGCTTCTCGCTCTTCGAATGAGAGGACCCGTTGGCCATATCCAGCTAGGAAAGACAGTTTGTCGGCGTGCTCGTGGAACTCCTTGAGGTCCCACTCTGCAGCATGGGTATCGCTGCCTTCTTTGAGGTTGAGTAGGCGGAAGGTCTTGAAGTCACTGGTGAGCACCCAGTCTGGGAATTCTGCGTTTGGGAGCCCTTGGAGGTAGTCCAGAGCCTGCTCCTCGGCCTTGACGAGGCTCTTCCCCTCAGACTTCATCTCAATTGCCAGGATTCCTGGGACCAGAGCATCAATGTAGCCCTGCGAACCGGTGGAAGATCTCCGGGCGCGACGCTCATAGAGTGCAGCGCGAGAGTCCGAAAGGCCATAAACGGAAAGAAGGTCCCGCACGAACATCTGAGCTTCTTGCCGCTCATCCCCGGCGGCATCCTTCCAGTTCAAGACAAACTGATCGGCTTGTCGGTAGATCTCTTCGAAGGAACGGGCTTTATCCATTCGTTCAGGCTACACACAGGCATTGCCTGCCTCTCGTTGTGCCTCTGTCTCGCAACCCTTAGGTTGCAAGGCATCGGACGAGACACCTCTCCCCGCTCAAGATCCGCGAAATCCCGCAGAGGACGATATAGAGAAACGTCTCACAACAGTGTCTCGTCGAGTTCGTGTACTTGTCCTCAGTTATGAGACACCTCTGCACGAGCGGTTGGTAAAGAAAGTCAGGTAAGGAATCAGCTGTGGGCCTCGAGGCGCCTACTCATAGCGTTGCGTGGTCTGGCGGATGACAAGTTCAGGTTCTGAAATCCGAGTCGAAGGGTCTCCCGAACCACCGGCTTGCTCTCTCAGCAGCCCCAAACAGTTGCGTGCGATCTCGTCGAACGGGATCCGCACCGTGCTGAGGGGGGCCGAGAGATACCTCGCTAAAGGGATGTCGTTGTAACCAACCACCGAGACGTCCTGCGGGACAGATAATCCGGCGCTCCTGAGCGCGGAGATGGCCCCGATGGCGAGATTATCTGTGGCAGCGAAGCATGCGCTGAACGCAGTTTGATCCTCGAGGAGCTCAGACATTTGATGCTCCGCAGACGCTGTCGTGAAGTCTGTTTCGCGCATCAGAGAGGTGTCGACCTCGATCCCGGCTTCTTCGAGGGCCTTACAGTATCCAGCCCGGCGTCCACGCGCGCTCGAGGCGAAACCGGGGCCGTTGATCAAGGCGATCCGGCGATGGCCCAGCTCTAACAGATGCGAGGTTGCAAGATAGGCTCCGTGCACGTCGTCTCCGAGGGCAGCATCACTAAGACCCTCTGTACGCAGAGCGCAGACGTGAGGAACTCCCAACTTACGCAGCTTGGCAACCGTCGGATCTTCCGCCTGATCGGTAGTGAGGATCAATCCGTCGACTCGTCGCTCGAGCAAAGTGTCCACCGCTTGCTCTACTGCCTGGATGCTGTTCTCAGATGTCGCGACTATCGCTAGTTTGTGTTCCGCCTGGCAGGCTTTCGAGATCTCTTCGTAGAGCACAGCCATCGTCGTGTCGGTCAGTCGCGGGACTATTAGTCCAATGGTGTTTGTCTCTCCGCGGCGCATGCCGGACGCGAAGATGTTGCGCTGATATCCAAGCTCACTTGCCGCCTGACGGATCCTCTGAGCGTGTGGAGACCCAGAGTTCCGTCGTCCGTCGAGAACTCTCGAGACGGTCGACTTGCTGACGCCGGCGAGTTTCGCGACGTCAAGGATCGTCGGTTGGCTCACCACATCTCTGCCATTAGATCCCTGTGACAACTCGCCGCACTTCCTTCAATTCAGTCTGCCCAAGTCTTGCTGGAGATTCTGCAGCCGGGTGGCGCGATTCCATGAACTAGCCTACTCTGTGACGTGGGACACGTGGGAACGTTCCCACCACACTTAGAATTCCGACACAGGAGAGATACCGATGGACGTCATGGACCTTAGAGGACTCAACCCCGCTCCCGTCACCGTCTTCACCGAAGACGGAAGCGTCGACCATGAAGCAAATGCGAAACTGGCCCAGTGGCTGGTCTCGGTCGAAGGCGTGAAAAGCCTGGTCTGCCTGGGCCACGCGGGCGAGGGCACGTTCCTCACGACCGAAGAACAGATCGCCCTCATCGAGACCCTGGTCGAGGCTGTCGGCGACCAGGTACCGATCATCGCTGGCATCACTGGCGAAGGAACCGAAGTCGCCGCTAAGGAAGCCAAAAGGGCAGCCGACGCAGGTGCCGTGGGCGCACTGGTGTACCCCTCCCACGGATGGCTCCGCTTCGGCTACCAGACAGGAGCCCCCCAGGAGCGCTACCGCGCCATCCATGAAGAATCAGGGCTCCAAAGCATCCTCTTTCAGTACCCTGATGTCACCAAAGCCACCTACAACCTGGAGACCCAGCTGGAAATCGCCTCCCAGCCAGGAGTAGTCGCCACCAAGAACGGTGTCCGCAACATGAAGCGTTGGGATACCGAGATCCCCGTGCTGCGCCGCGAGCACCCAGATCTGCAGATCCTGACGTGTCACGATGAGTACCTTCTCCACACCATGTTCGATGTCGATGGCGCACTCGTCGGGTACGGCGGCCTGGCGCCGGAACCGCTCGTCGACTTCATCGAGGCCGGCAAGCGTGGCGACTACCCGGCAGCCCGCGCCATCCATGACCGGCTGCTGCCACTGACCAAGGTGGTCTATCACCGAGGATCACACATGGAAGGAACCGTCGCCCTGAAGCTCGGCCTCGTGGAACGAGGAATCATTCCCACCGCGACAGTGCGATCACCTCTGATCGATCTTCCCGATGAGGCACGTATCGCCATTCGAGACGCGCTCCAGGCGGCTGAACTGGTATGAGCGCGACCCACGAGAGGAAGCCACAGTCACGCGGCCTCGGCCCCCCTGAGGAAGCCAGACCGGGATGGGGCAAGAGACTACTTGCCGGACTCGCCATCATGGGGCCGGCCTTCATCGCAGGCGCATGGCAGTTCGGACCCGGTGCACTGACCACCGCAGTCCAAGCAGGAAACCGCTACGGATACGTCCTGCTGTGGGTGATCGTCCTCTCCACAGTACTGGCCATCGTGTTCACCGACATGAGCGTCCGAATCGGCCTGAGAAGCGGCAAATCCGTTATTCAGACCGCAAAAGACGCATACGGTTCGGCAGTAGGCGCTACTTCAGGTCTCGGCGTCTTCCTCATCACGTTGATCTTCTCCGTGGGCAACGCCGTCGGCACCGGCATAGGACTCGGCGCCCTATTCGGCGGACCCGCGATCATGTGGACGATCATCGCCTCCCTGGCCGTGGCTTTCGTGGTCTTCGCGAAGAACGTCTACCGGATCATCGAGCGAATGCTCATCGCCATGGTGGCCGTGATGGCAATCGGCTTCGTGGTCAGCGCCCTCATGACCTCCCCCGAGTGGGGTTCAGTCGCGACCGGGATTGTCATACCCACCATCCCTGCCGGAGGAGAACTCCTCGTCGTGGCACTGGTCGGCACGAACTTCTCAATCAACGCCGCGTTCTACGTCAGCTACGCGATTCGTGAGCGCCAGATGAAAGAGCATCAGTACCGAACGATCACCCTGCGTGACACGATTCCAGGGATCGGCGCACCGGGCATCATGGCGGTCTTCGTCATCGTCGCAGCCGTGGCCACGAGTGAACAAGGACTTGAGTCCAACACACTCCAGGAACTGGGCGTAGCACTAGAGCCCGTAGCTGGACCCGTCGCGTCCACGCTGTTCTCTCTAGGATTCTTCGCCGCTGCGTTCTCCTCTATGACAGCCAACGCAGTGGCCAGCGGCACGGTCTTGTCCGATGCTCTGGGACGTGGTCACAAGCTAGAGACCAAGAGCGTGAAGGGATTCATTCTGATTCCCCTGGTGTTCGGCGCGACCGTCATGATCGTTGCCGGAGGAAATCCCATACAGCTGATCGTTTCGGCCCAAGCGCTGATCGTGTTGGTGGCACCGTTCGTAGGGGTCATCTTGGTGTTGCTCTCCAGCAGACGCACGCTCATGGGACAGCTGGTCAACGGTCCAATCAAGAAATCTATTGGGGTCATCGGCATAGTGATCCTTCTGGCGATGAGCCTGCAGCTCGTTCTGTCCTGGTTCTGATAGAAACCACGAGAACCCGATGCGGGTGTGCTCAGAAAATCTCCTGAGCACACCCGCATCGCGCTGTGCCCACGAACCGCTCCGGGCAATGTCGACCGGTTCTCTCGCGAATGTCGGTGCACGCAAGCCGATCGGTTTACGGACCTTTAGTCGGGCAGGGTATACGGGCACTGAGTCCCCCACACTTGCGCTACGTATCCGCTTAGGGGCCAGGGCGTCCAAGCGGACCGGACCAACACAACGGGAAACGCCAGCCCGGAAAGACTTCAAAAGCCCACTGATAACCACTCGGCGTCTGTTCGGCTGCTTCAGTGGGCACCTGGGCTGCTCCGCTCCAGTCCTGGGTGCATGACTTCGCTTCTACTCTAACCGTTACCTCAACGTGACATTTGTTATCGATCTGTTATACCGTCGTGGTCGTACCTGCGACCGATGTCCGAAGCCGCAGCACCTCCAGTCAGACCTCCTCCTGCCGCTGACCGGAGCTGTTCCAGTAACTACCGCAAGGCAGGGTGCGGGGCACCGCGGTCGATCAAGACCTGAAGAACGTGAGCTACCCGGCTCACACTTCACACCAGGCGGCCCCGCAACTACAGGGAGAGGTTTCCAGAGAAGTGACAGACATGACTTTCGTCTCACGCCGTGACCGGCGCCGCCAGA
>NZ_JADPSA010000045.1 GCF_017347085.1 Nesterenkonia sp. E16_10 | reverse complement strand
ACCTGGCAGGCTCAGAGCAGCAGCGGCCAGCAGACTTCGCAGGGCAACACTCAGGTCGCCTCCAGCGCGCCTTCCCAGGAAGAGTCTCCCGCCTCCAACAGCGGTGGCAACGGCTCAATCGTGGGCGCAGCCTATGCAGGTCTTGGGAACCCCTACGTTCTTGGTGGCACGTCACCTTCTTCAGGTTGGGACTGCTCTGGTTTCATTAACTGGGCGTACAACCAAGCCGGCCTCTCCCTGCCTCGCACGACCTACGGCATGATGGCCTCGATGCGTCAGGTTTCCTCGCCTTCCCCGGGCGACATCGTCATCCAGAACGGCGGCAGCCATGCCGGCATCTACGTCGGCAACGGCCAGATCATCGGCGCCAACAACCCCCGCGTCGGGACCATCCAGTACCCGCTGGACTCCCCGTACTGGACCAACACGATGTACCTCAGCGTCAACTGACGTTTCTACCGCTTCAACAGGGCCGCAAACCTCGCTCGCGAGGGCGAATCTCACAGTCCTAGGTGAGATAGTCGCCGGGATATCCAGAACGCCTTGTCCGGTTGTGCATGATCCCGATTGCAATGTCGCTTGATCGTCAATTTCTCAGGAAATCAACGCTGAGGGCAGCCCCCCGTGCCTATACCAGGTGAAGTCAGTTTCCTCCATGAAATAGAAGCCGACGCCTTACTGAGGGAGACCAAACATGCAGCCCAAGAACCACCAGACGCCCCGCGGTGTCGCGGGCTGCACCGTGCGCCGTCGGATCCTTCAGAGCACCGCGCTGCTGGCCACCTGGGGAATGCTCGCCGCCTGCGCCACTGACGAAGTACCCCCTCCACCAGCTTCTGAACCAGCAGAACCGACCGGCACCCCTGAACCAGTAGACGGTGCCCTCGACCAGCAGGGGGTCAGTGCCGGGCATCCGCTCGCCGTCGAGGCCGGCGAACAGGTCCTCTCCGATGGTGGCAACTCGATCGATGCTGCCATCGCCGCGGCCTTCGCGATGTCGGTGGTCGAGCCCTTCGCCTCGGGGCTCGGCGGCGGCGGCTCAGTCGTCATCGCCGGACAGAACGGCGAACCGCTGTTCTACGACTACCGCGAGATGGTGGGCGTGGACGGAGAGATCCCCGAGACCGGCATCGGAGCACCAGGCTTCGTCGCCGGCATGGGACGCCTGCACCAGGAGCACGGAAGCCTGGAATGGGATCGGCTGATCCAGCCCGCACAGCAGCTCGCGTCCGAGGGCTTCGAGGTCTATGACTTCCTGGCCAGCCGGATGACCGAGGACCTCGGCCCGGAGGCCATCGACGGGGTCGAACCCTTCGAGGTCGACGGCGAGCCCCTGGCCAGCGGAGAACAGCTGGTCCAGACCGAGCTCGCCAGCACGCTGGAGACCCTGGCCGCGGAAGGCTGGGAGTCCTTCTACACCGGCAGCCTCGCCGAGCAGCTGACCCAGGTCGAGGGCATCGACGCCGAGACCCTCGCGGAGTACGAGGTCACCGCGTCCGAGCCGGTCTCCGGAGAGTTCGGCGACTACGAGGTGCTCGCCGCCGCGCCCGCGCTGCCCGGCCCGGCCCTGGTGCAGCTGCTCCAGATCGCCGAGTCCCAGGGCATCGCGGAGCTGGAACCCGGCTCCGCGGAGTACATCCAGACCCTCTCTGAGGCCTGGCTGGTCGCGGAGGAGACCGTGCTCACCGAGATCGGCGACCCCGCCTTCGTGGAGGTCCCCGTGGAGGAGATCACCGACGCGGAGTCCAACGCCGCGATCGAGATCTCCACGCAGTCCGCGCCGCAGGATCCCGACGCAGGCTCCGCCCAGGGCTCCGCGGAGCAGCAGCCCGCACCAGCTGAGGGTGATGCCCCGCGGGACGCCAACACCACGCACATCTCGGTGATCGACGACGAGGGCATCATGGTCTCGATGACCAACACCCTGACCAACTTCTGGGGCGCAGGCGAGGTCAGCGCAGGATTCTTCCTGAACAACCAGCTCAGCCGTTTCGAGGCCGTGGACTCCCCGGCGAACCAGCCCGAGGCCGGCCGCAAGTCCGTGACCTGGTCGATGCCCACCATCGTGCTCGATGATCAGCAGCGCCCGGTGCTGGGAATCGGCACCCCCGGCGGTCACCAGATCCTGAACATCATGGGCACCGTGCTCACCCAGTGGGGGCTGCAGGACGCGCCGCTGCAGGAGGCCGTAGACGGGCTGCGCTTCCGCCTCATCGCGGAGGACGAGCTCCTGGTCCTCGACGATGAGCCCGACGACGAGACCCGGGAGGCGCTCGAGGACCTCGGCTGGGAGCTGCAGGTCTGGCCCGACGAGTGGGGCGGCTTCGGTTCGGTCCAGGCGCTCGAGGTCGACTACGAGACCGGTGAGGTCACCGGCGCCGACGATGATCGGCGCGTGGGCAGCCACACCGTGATCGACTGATCTAGGACGGGCTGGCTGGATGGATGGAGCAACCCACGCTCGCCCAGTGATCACAGCAGATGGTCCCCGGGGAGTCGAGCGGCAGTTAGACCCATGGGGCGCGTACCGCATAGGAGGAAAACCATCGGGGGCCAGGTCCTAGATCCCAGCGCATGGCAGAGAGCGTGGAGGCTCATGAAGGTTTTGGTGGTCGATGACGAGGCGCCGCTGGTCCATCTGATCGAGCAGTACCTCATCCGCGAGGGGTTCAGCGTCGAGGCGACCGGAGACGGAGCCAAGGCGGTGGACCTCGTGCGCGAACAGAATCCAGAAGTGGTGATCCTTGACCTGGGTCTACCTGGTATGGACGGCGTGGAGGCCTGCCGACGCATCCGCACCTTCTCGGACTGCTACATCATCATGCTCACCGCACGCGCCGAAGAAGTCGATCGACTCATCGGTCTCTCCGTGGGGGCCGATGACTATGTGACAAAGCCCTTCAGTCCCAGAGAGCTGGTGCTGCGGGTGAAGGCGATGCTTCGCCGGCCTCGAACCGATGGTGGTGGCGCGCAGTTCCTTGAGGTGGGGAGTCTTCGTGTGGACCTGGCGGGGCGCGAGATCCAGCTTCGAGACGCACCGGTTGATCTGACCCGCACGGAGTTCGAATTGCTGGCCGCGCTGGCCTCTCAACCCGGCGTCGCCCTCTCCCGGCGGGAGCTGATCAGCAAGGTCTGGGGCGATGACTGGTTCGGTGACCGCAACGTTGTCGACGTCCACGTCGGACACCTGCGCCGAAAGCTCGGCGATGACGCGAATTCACCTGAATTCATCCACACCGTTCGTGGGGTTGGCTACAAGATGGGGGCTCCACGGTGAAACGGCGACTGGCGGGTTCTGGCCTCGGAACACGGATCTTTGGGGCGCTGATCGTGGTGCTCTGTGTCGCCACGGTCACAGCCTGGCTCGTTGCCCTGGTCATCGGGCCGAGGCTTTTCCATGACCACATGCTCATGGTCAGTCCCGCCGAGCCGGATTCCGACGTCGTGGCACACGCCGAGGAGGCCTTCGACTCCGCCTGGCAGACATCTTTGATGGTGGCTCTGCTGGCAGCTCTCGCGACGTCCATCTTCGTCACCGTTTTTATGGTCCGCAGGTTGGTCCACCCGATCCACCAGATGCGAGCCGCAGTCACGAAGGTCGCCGAGGGTGATTTCACCACCCGGGTGCCCGAAGGAGGCATCGGTGTCGAGTTTGCTCAGCTGATGAGCGCCTTCAACACGATGGCCGACGAACTGGACCAGACCGAGCGCACCCGCACACGCCTGCTCGCGGATCTGGCACATGAGCTGCGCACCCCGGTCGCCACATTGGACGGGTACCTAGAGGCGATCCAGGATGGTGTGGCCAGTGCCGACACCGAGACGTTGGTGATGCTTCGAGGCCAGACCGACAGACTGACCCGCCTGGCCGAGGACATCTCCCTGGTCAGCGCCGCCGAAGAGCGACGTCTGAGCATGCACCCCGCGCCCACCCGGATCGGGAGCCTTCTCACCGCCGCACAGTCCCAGACTCGCAGCCGCTATGAGACCCACGGCGTGGAACTGCACGTGAGCGCCAGCGAAGACGCCCAGAACGTTGTGCTGCGCATCGACGCCGACCGCATGGGGCAGGTGCTGACCAATCTTCTCGACAATGCTCTGCAACACACTGACCCGGGTGACACCGTGACGCTCTGCGCAGAAGCCACTGACGTCTCGCTGACGCTGAAAGTTCAGGACTCGGGCCACGGGATCGCGACAGAACACCTACCGCATATCTTCGAGCGTTTCTACCGGGTCGATACCGCCCGAGATCGCACCCATGGCGGCTCCGGCATCGGATTGGCAATCGTGCACTCAATCGCCGCCGCCCACTCCGGGAAGGTCCGAGTCCACAGCGACGGGCCGGGCAAGGGCACCGTCTTCACCGTGGACCTGCCACGCCACACCACTGACACGGTGAAGGTTCAATGAAGGAACACCTGTGGGCCGTCGTCTCTGGAAAGACGCTGGCTAATATGAATGGTTGCGCGCGAACCGGCAGGCGCAGTTCGGAGCAATCCAACCCAGTGGAGGAGCAGAGTGTCGACTGAGGGAACCGTCTCCTTCGAAGGAGCGCCCAGGACGGGTCGACACCGTATGCTCGCCCTGGACGCCGCGCGCGGACTGGCAGTGATCGGCATGATCGCCATCAACACCGGCCCCCGCGGCGACGACAGCCCCCTGGAACTGTTCTACCGCGTCCCCTATGGTCGGGCGTCCTTGTTGTTCGTCCTGCTCGGCGGGATCGGGCTGTCCCTGATGACTCGACGATCCCGGCTACAGCAGGCCCCGCTGCCCTGGGCCGGGCTGCTCTGGCGCTGCGCGCTGTTGATGCTGGGAGGCCTGGCGCTGCAGTCCCTGGATCACGGGGTCTCCGTCATCCTGCAGATCTACGCGCTGCTGATCCTCTTCTCCCTGCCGCTGCTTCGAGCATCTGGACGTAGCCTGCTTGTGGTGTCCGGACTGAGCGCCGTCGCCGGCCCGCCCCTATGGATCCTCGTCCAGGCCCAGACCGACGGAGGCTTCGATCGAGATCCCATCTCGGCCACAGACCAGATCGGGGAGATCCTCACCGGTATCGTGATCACCGGGCCATACCCGCTGATCGTCTGGGCCGCTCCCTTCGTCTTCGGACTCTGGCTGGGCCGCCAGAAACTCACCGAGACCAGGCTCAGCACCCGCCTGATCCTTTGGGGCGCAGCCGCCGCAGTGGGGGCCCGACTGTTGTCACCCGTCTTAGTGGCCATGTTCGGGGAACCCACTAGCCATCTTGACTGGCAGAGGTTGTTCAGCGCGGTAGCGCATTCGCAGATGCCGTTGTGGCTGATCAGCGGCACCGGCTCCGCGGTCTTCGCGCTCGGCGTGTGCCTCAAGATCCACGCATGGACACGGCCCGGGGTCGCCCCACTGATTTTCCTTGGCCAGCTCGCTTTGACGGCCTATATCGGGCATCTGTTGATCCTGGCCCTCATTGTGCGGCCCGGTCCGGACACCCTGGCCCAGGGCGTGCTCGCCACCGCCTCAACGGTCGCGGCGTTGGCGCTCTTCGCCTGGCTCTGGCGCCAGCGTTTCAGCCGCGGCCCTTTCGAAGCGCTGCTCCGGGCGCCGAACCCACGCCGCACCACACGCTGACCGGGCATCACTGTCGGACTGGGCACCGCTGCGGTGAGAGTCATCGGCAGTTCGCATCTCGCGGTGAAGAAGGCGCCTGATTTCGATGAAGATTCCCTGAAGACCCGGCGTCACAGGCATCAGCGCGAACACACCGGTGTTGACTCAGGCATCACCGACAATCCGCCTGACCGAGGAGCAACCCCATGACGACGAAGACCCTAACCGCAAGCATCGGAGCTTTCGCCCTCGCCGCCACCCTCGCCGGGTGTGGCTCATCAGAAGAACCCAGTGAGTCCGCACCGGAGACGACCCAGAGCACCGAGGAAGTCTCAGCGCAGTACAACGACGCAGACGTGGACTACGTCTCAGGCATGGCGATGCACCACCAGCAGGCTGTAGAGATGTCCGACATCCTGCTCGAGAAGGACGACGTCGACCAAGAGGTCACCACTCTGGCCGAAGACATCCGCGAGGCCCAGGGCCCTGAGATCGAGCAGATGGAAGCCTGGCTGGACGCCTGGGGCGAAACGGGCACCAGTGATGGCGACATGGAAGGCATGGACCACGGTGACGGCGACATGGAAGACATGGACTCGATGGAGGGCATGTCGGACATGGAAGGCATGATGAGCGAGGACGACCTCAGCGAGCTCGAGAACGCCACCGGCACTGAAGCATCCAGACTGTTCCTGGAGCAGATGATCGCCCACCACGAAGGTGCGGTGTCCTCCGCCGAAGCTCACCTGGAGAACGGGGAGAACCCCGAGGCCCTGGAGCTCTCGGAGACCATCATCTCTGACCAGCAAGCCGAGATCGACGAGATGGAGACCATGCTCGAAGATCTCTGAGCAACCGAGAAATAGAGGGCACTGCCGGGATGCAGTTGCATCCCGGCAGTGCCCTCTTCTTTGGGTTATCCTCGGCTCGGGTTAGGCCAGTTGTTCGACCGTGTTCCCGCCGTCCACGGTGCGCAGCACAGTGGAGTCCACCACGAGCAGTGCTTCCACTGACCCGTCTTCGGTGAGGCCGGCGCCGAGGGCGACGACCTCGCCCACCGGCTCCTCACTGGCGGTCCAGCTCTGCCCGGCGTCGCGACTGGTCACCAACCGTCCATCGATTCCTGACCCGACGATCGTGGTCTCATCGGCCCACGCCACACGTGACATCAGCTGCGGAGTCTCTAAGGTCTCCCATGTGGTCCCGTCACTGGAGAGCAGCACCCCTGCTTCGGTGGCGGCGATGATGGCCCCCGTGCCCGGTGCGGTGGCCAAAGCGACAGGGGGTGCGGGAATGGACAGCGTCTCCCAGTTCTCACCATCTGTGCTGACGCGCAGCTCTCCGTCGAAGCCGACGATACGATCAGCGCCAGCGGTCAGGGCGTGGAAGTCTGATTCCCCGCCTCGAGAGAGCACACTCCAGCTCTCCCCCTGATCGGTGGATTCGATCAGCCCGACAGGTTCGGGCAGGTCTGATCCAGCTCCTGGGTGGCCTGAAGCCAGGTAGCGACCGCCTGGGGCGAGTGTGAAACCCATTAGATCAACAGTGGGACCCACCGAGACCATGTCACCCTCTAGGACGCGGAACAGACCGAAGTGGGTAGCTAGCACTACTACTCCATCGGAGGGATCACGCGCGATGCCGTGGACATGACCGACCGCAGCGCCGGCCTCAGAGTCTGCACCGTTCTGGGGTCCTGCGCCGGCGTCGGTTCCTTCCGAGGAATCAGGTCCGGCGCAGGCTGTGACAGCGCCTGCCCCAAGCAGGCCGAGTCCTCCTGTGAGCAGGAGCCTTCGGGTCAAGGTCGTCATACAGCCTTTCCTGTGCATACCGCGGATTTGCCGAGCAGATCGACCCCCAATTCTACCGGCGGTCCCGCCGGTGACAGGCCCGGGTTGCCTGAAGATTCAATGAAGCTGAGTACGCGAACCTCCTGTTGCGGTATACCCCTAGGGGGTATATATATGGGGTAAGAGAACCCGTGCCGTACGATTCGATTCAAGGAGACTGAGATGACTACCGAATCCCGCCCGACCCTGCCACTGGCCTCCACCGGCTGCAGCTGCTGCGCCCCGTCCACCACTGACGACCGAGAAGTTTCAGCCCCTCCCACTGCGGAGCTCTCGACCAGGACCGTCTCCTACGCAGTGGAAGGCATGACCTGCGGACACTGTGTCGGCACGGTCATCGAAGCCATCAAGGCGCTGGAAGGAGTCGAAGATGTGCGCATCGATCTGCAGGCCGGCGGTGTTTCTACTGCAACCGTGACCGGTTCACCGACCTCTGCGGCCGTGCGCATTGCGATCGAGGATGCTGGTTACTCCCTGGCCAGGTCCTGAGCACCGAGTCCTGGGCGCTGAATTCTGGGCGCTGAGTTCTGAGCCCTCATCGGGCCATCCCGCACTAAATCTCCCGCAGCCCCTTGACCTCCTGACTCTCCCAGGATCCTGATTCCCCGGGCTCAGTGGAAGGAACACTATGAGCATCTCGCACCACCACGGCGACCATGTTGCCGCCGAGACCCACGGACAGACCATGCCCGACGATCACGCCCATTCGGCCCTGGACGAGGACCATCAGAAACACAGTCACGGAGAACATGCCGGGCACTCCACGGCGATGTTCAAGAACAAGTTCTGGGTCTCCCTGGTGCTCTCGATCCCGGTGGTCATCTTCAGCCCCATGGTGGGACACCTGCTCGGCTATGACCTCCCCGAGTTCCCCGGCGCTACCTGGATTGCCCCAGTTCTGGGCACCGTGATCTTCTTCTACGGCGGGACCCCCTTCCTCAAGGGCGGGCTCACTGAGGTGAAGTCCCGCCGACCGGGCATGATGCTGCTCATCGCCATGGCCATCACCGTGGCGTTCATCGCGTCCTGGGTCACCACCCTGGGAATCGGGGACTTCAACCTCGACTTCTGGTGGGAACTGGCCCTGTTGGTGGTCATCATGTTGCTGGGGCACTGGATGGAGATGCGCGCTCTGGGCGCAGCCTCCTCCGCCCTGGACGCTTTGGCTGAACTTCTGCCCGATGAGGCAGAAAAAATTGTCGATGGCGAGACCACCACCGTTTCCATCGCTGAATTGGCCGTCGATGACATCGTGTTGGTTCGTTCTGGAGCGCGGGTTCCAGCCGATGGGACGATCACCGAGGGTGCGGCCGCATTCGACGAGTCCATGATCACCGGAGAGTCCCAGGCGGTCTCCCGCGAGGTCGGCGACACCGTGGTCGCGGGCACGGTAGCCACCGACAGCGCTGTGCGAGTCCGAGTCGGGGCCGTCGGAGAAGACACCACTCTGGCTGGTATCCAGCGGATGGTCGCCGATGCCCAGGAGTCCTCCTCCCGGGCCCAGGCTTTAGCAGACCGCGCCGCCGCCCTGTTGTTCTGGTTCGCACTGGCCGCAGGGATCCTCACTGCCATTGCCTGGACCCTGCTCGGCAGCCCCGACGATGCGGTGGTGCGCACGGTCACCGTGTTGGTCATCGCCTGCCCCCACGCCCTGGGGCTCGCCATCCCGCTGGTCACCGCCATCTCCACCGAACGTGCAGCCCGCTCCGGAGTGTTGATCAAAGACCGGTTGGCGCTGGAGCGGATGCGCACCATCGACGTCGTGCTCTTCGACAAGACCGGAACACTCACCGAGGGCGCTCATGCCGTGACCGGCACCATCCCAGCTACCGGGACCAGCGAGGGGCGCCTGTTGGCCTATGCCGCAGCGGCGGAGGCCGACAGCGAGCACCCGGTGGCTCGAGCCATCGTCACCGCCGCCGAGGATCATGCCGAGGCCGCAGAATTGGGTCTGCGTGGGACCGAATTTCGCTCCACCTCTGGCCGCGGTGTGATGGCCACCGTCGACGGTACGGAGATCACCGTCGGCGGACCCAATATGCTCCGGGAGCAGAACGTGTCCATCCCATCTGAGGTCGCTGAGCACACCAAGGCCTGGGCCGACCGTGGTGCTGGCGTCCTCCATGTCCTGGCCGACGGTGAGGTCATCGGGGCACTGGCACTGGAGGACAAGGTCAGGCCCGAATCTCGGGCCGCAGTGGCGGCTCTGCAGGCACGTGGGGTGAAAGTCGCCATGATCACCGGGGACGCGAACCAGGTCGCCCAAGCGGTAGGTGCTGAGCTGGGCATCGATGAAGTCTTCGCCGAGGTCATGCCCCAGGACAAGGACACCAAGGTCGCCCAGCTGCAGGAACGCGGCAACACCGTGGCCATGGTCGGAGACGGTGTCAACGACGCCCCCGCCCTGGCCCGAGCTGAGGTTGGCATCGCCATCGGCGCCGGCACCGATGTAGCCATGGAATCCGCCGGAGTCGTCCTTGCCAGCAACGACCCTCGAGCGGTGCTCTCCATGATCGAGCTCTCCCGGGCCAGCTACACCAAGATGATCCAGAACCTCGTATGGGCCGCCGGCTACAACGTCGTCGCAGTTCCCCTGGCCGCAGGGGTCCTCGCACCCATCGGGTTCGTGCTCTCCCCCGCCGTTGGTGCGGTGCTGATGTCGGTGTCGACCATTGTGGTGGCGCTCAACGCCCAGCTCCTGCGACGCATCGACCTCAACCCTGCACACCTGGCCGCCACCGAGGCGCGTAACGAAAGCGCCCCGGATCCACGCCCGCGCGCAGCGGTCTCCGCCTCCGCTTCCTGAGGTCGACCATCACCCAGTCTCCTCAGCTGGAGATCCGGCACGGAGAGGCTGGGACATCTTTACCGCTACCGACAGCATTTCTGGATATGGATGCTCCAAGGCGCCGTCTGTCAGATAGCGGGAGCGTGGGTGGGCGGCCGGTCAGAGGAAGAGCTTGTGCGTCTGGCCCGGGTCGGTCTGCCTCGATCCGCTGCGGGTCTACCCCAGTGCGCTGATGAGCTCGTCGCAGGCTGCCTCGCAGCGCCGGCAAGCTTCTGCGCACAAGCGGCAGTGCTCGTGCATCTCGGAGTGTTCCTCGCATTCCTGGGCACAGGCTCGGCATGCCTCTCGGCAGGCCTGCAACATCATACGGACCACGTCTTTGTTCTGCCCGGTGAGACGAGTCAGGATCCGACCAGTTGTCAGGCAAATATCGGCACAATCTTGGTCTGTGCTGATGCACGTCACCAAGTCACCAGCCATCGGTTCACTGAGACAAGCATCAGCGCACGCCGTGCAGGTCTGGGAACATTCAAAACACGCTGCAATACACGCCGCGAGCTTCTCCTGATCGATTCCGAGATCTCCCTTGGGATGAGCCTGAAGCATGGACCTCACGTGAGACATGATGTTCCTCTCGTCGCTGTGGGGCGCTTGCCATGAACCTCGGCCGGCACGGCGCCAGTGGATATGAGGCTACTGCTGCTACCCGCGTTTTTGAACCCGCGCAGGTCCTGCAAATGACATGGCCAACGACTGAACCAGCTCTCCCCGAGTGTCCGCACGTCTGTTCCGAGGAAGATCCACTCCGGGGTCGAGGACAAGGCGCCGACCGCGCAACGGTAACGGCCTACGCAGATGCCGGGTTAAGGATGTCCGTGGGGCGGGGCTCACCGTCCGCACAAGTCTCTGCAGTTGGGCCGAATGTCGGGTGTTACGTCCTGCCCAGGTCTTCCTGTGGTGCGCCGTAGAACCGACCCAGCGCGCTTGATCGGCTCACCCTGGGCGCCCATCACGACGAGCGCCCAGACAGTTTCAACCGGCATGCCCACTATCGCTGGCGAAGTGTTCGAGAATCTCGCGGTTTGAATCCCCTTGGACAGATAATCGGGTGGCGAGGTGCTGTGCTACATCATCCAGCGCTGATTGAAACAGCTCTCCGTCGAGCCGGGTTTCTTCGACGGGCGAATTTCGTGCGGTTGCGCTATTCAACTCGAGGTAGCCTTTCGTCCGGTCCCTGGAGAAGGTCCCGGACACTCGCTTTCAGTCTGGGACATGGGAGAGCTGGGGACTCGTGGTAGTCGGGAACTGGACGGCTTCTGTCTCTTCGGCGGTGGGGACTGAGCCTGCTTCGATATCCTCGATCAGCTAGCAGTCCGTCAACGCAGCTGTTCACTCTCCTGCTCGTCGTTGTCGGAGTCCTCCCTCCGACGTCGGACGATGACCCATTGGGCCAGGATGATGAGCGCCGCCACCACGGCTGTGACCACCAACGTGAACGGGTCCGAGGACCCCCTGAGGATCAGGAACGGCACGAGCACCGCGACGTCGAGCACGATGGCCACCCACGGGATCCAGACCTTCGCTTTCACCTCTTCCTTGAGATGGCGGAGGATGCCGTAGTGGATCGCAATGTCCATGCAGAGATAAAGGATGGCCCCCAGCGCGGCGATCTGGGAGAGGTCGAACAGCGCCGCCATCACGATCGCCAGCCCGGCGGTGATGAGCAACGACTGGTGTTCGCGCCTGCCGGGCAACCCCGGCACCTGGCCCATATCGCGGAGCATGTCGTAGAGCTTGGAGACTGCAAACAGGCTCGCGATCAGTCCCGATACGGTGGCCACCACTGCGACGACCACGGTGAGCCCCACGCCCCACGCCCCGAACAGTGGTTCTGCCGCTTCGGCCAGCGCGTAGTCGCGTGCCTCGATGATCTGCGGCACGCTGAGGCTGCCGGTGACGGCGACGGTGATGAGCAGGTAGAGCACTGTGCACAGTGAGATCGAGATGACGATCGACCGGCCGAGATTGCGCTTCGGGTCTTTCAGGTCACCGCCCTGATTGGTGATGGTGGTGAAGCCCTTGTAAGCCAGGATGCACAGGGTGACCCCGGCGAGGAAGCCCAACCACCCCTGATCCGGTGTTGCACTCTCTGGGGAGACCAGCCGTCCCAGGGAGGACACGCCTGCGGCGAACAGTCCCGCGATCGCCAGCACCGCAATGCCGATGATCTTGATTGCCGCGGTGACGGACGCGGAGCGTTCCACCCAGCGGTTGCCCACGACGTTTACCAGCGCCGCTCCCACTATGGCCAGGACTGCCAGGACTGGGACCCACAGCAAGGAGTCCTGCATCTCGAAGGGCCGCAACGCGTAGTTACCGAATGTACGGCCTAACAGGGACTGCGCCAGAACCATCGAGACATACATGAACAGTGAGAATGAACCAGCGATGACTCCAGGACCGTAGGCCGCCTTGAGTAGCATCGCGATCCCGCCCGAGGAGGGGTTCGCCATGGAATACCTGATGTAGGAGTAGGAGCTGAACCCCACGACGACGGCGCCGGCCAGGAAGGCCCAGGGGACCCAACCGCCGGCCAGCTCCGCCACCTGACCGATCAGCGCGAATATCCCCGCGCCGATCATCACCCCTGTTCCCAGGGCGACGGACCCCGTCAGGGACAGCTGCTGCCCGCCTTGCTGCTGCCTGTCCGTCTGGTGTTCGTGCGCCTCGTCGTGAGTCATGCTTCTCCTATGTGGTCCGGCGCGGTGTTCCGCGGTGTCAGCTGACCTCGATGGTGCCCATCATGCCGAGGTCCTCGTGGTCGAGGATGTGGCAGTGGTAGACGGTGCGGCCGCCGAAGTCCTCGAAGGCCACTCGGACCGTCACCTCCCCGAAGGCCGGGATGTTGACCACGTCCTGCCACCGCGGTCCGGAGACGTCGCGGGCATCTTCGCTCATGACCTGCATGGGCCACACGTGTAGGTGCATCGGGTGATCCATGGGACTGGAGTTGGTCAGGGTCCACTCCTCCACGGTGCCCACCTGGGCCCGCTGGTCAGTCCGCTCGGCGTCGAACTCGCGCCCGTCGATCGTGAAGGACATCATCCCCCCGGGACCGCCCATTCCTCCCATCCCACCCATCCCCATGTCCATGGCGAAGTCAATGGTGCGTCGGGCGCCGACCGGCTCATCGCGCAGGTCCCGCAGGGCCGTGCCCGCGGGCACGGGCCCGGGCTCCCCGGCCGGATCCCCGGTGACCTCGAGGATGAGCAGGTCGATCGGCTCGTCGTCGCCGGGGCCGTCTCCGGGTGTGTCCCCGCCCATCATGCCGCCCATGCTCCCGCGGTCCACCGGGGCGGTGCGAAGCGTGGAGGTCCCCTCGCGGGTGTCCACCAGCAGCTCCACGCGGTTGCCGGGGGCCAGCGTCACCTCGGTTATCTCCACCGGCTCGGGCATCCGACCGACATCTCGGCCCAGCACTCGTAGCCCCTGCCCGTCCAGGGTCAGGTGCAGATACCGGGAAGGGCAGGCGTTGACGACCCGCCACAGCTCCCGCTCCCCCGGTGCCGCGGCGGCCTCAGGACGGACCTGGCCGTTGACCAGCACGGTCTCACCCTCCCGGCCCATCATCCGCTGCGGCGGGGAGACCTCGGTGAGGTTGCCGGAGCCGTCCAAGGTGATGTCTGAGACGACCAGGACGCGCTCCCGGGCCACGGGGACAGGATCCGGATCCTCGACGACGATGGCCCCGTAGAGCCCTGCCGCGATCTGGTCGGCCACGTGCCCATGCCTGTGCGGGTGGTACCAGTAGGTGCCGGGAGCGTGGTCCTGTGGCAGGACGTACTCATAGTCGAAGGACTCACCAGGTTCGATGCTCACGAAGGGGTTGTCCCCGTTGCCCTCGGGGGACACGTGCAAACCGTGCACGTGCAGGTTCGTCGGGGCCTCCAGGCCGTTGGTCATCGCCACCCGGAGGGTGTCCCCGCCCCGGACCCGCAGGGTGGGTCCGGGCAGCGAGGAGTTGAAGGCCTGCACGCTCGCCTCACGCGCCCCGATCCGCACTCGGGTGGGGGCGGCCTCCAGGGCCAGGTCCAGGACCCCGTCCCGGCTGGTCAGCACCTCGGGCTGCAGCAGCGCCCTATCGCCGCCGAGGGTCTCACCGCCGCGGCTGCTGGTCCACCACAGCCCGCCCGCGCCCACGGCCGCGGCACCGGCCCCGACCGCACCCAGGGCCAGCAGCTGCCGTCGCGTCAGCGGGCTCACCGGTCACCATCCTCCAGGGTCCGCAATCGTTCGTTGTACTCCTCCGTGCTGATCTCCCCGCGCGCGTAGCGCTCCTCGAGGATCTGTCGGGACCGGCGCGGGAGCGCCCCCGTCGCCGGAGCGGAGCCACCCTGTCGGCTCCCGTCGGTGGAACCGCCGGTGAAGGCCTTCACAAGCACGACCACCAGCACCACCGTTCCCACGATCAGCAGGATCCAGAAGAGCCACATCCAGCCCATTCCCGCTCCCATTCCGGTGTCCCACATCATCACGGTCCTCCTTCGTCGATCGACTCATCGCCCTCTGCCGGACGCGGCACGCATGTGATGACACCGCGCGATGGGGGCGAGCAAATATCCTCTGACAGTTCTTGGAACATCCGCTCCATCTCGACCGAACTTTCTCGTGGCGACCTCCGGAGGCGGCCGCACTGTGAGCTCCCCTTTTTACTGCTTTGTGATGTCAGTCCTAATGGTGGCACCCTTTGCCGCTGACCCCTGGAGTCTTCATCAAATCTTGAGGATCCTGCGACCTGCGCTCTAAGTGCAGCAGACACTCTGGAACCAGTACCATCCCGGCACTCCGGGACCACAGCGACGACCATTGGGCGCAGGCTTCACGCTCCCTTACGGGACGGAAAGGAAGGGGCACAAGACATGAGTAGAACATCAGGAAGTGGAGCGGGGGCCACCGAGAATGCTTCTGTACGGTCTACGACCCGGTTGGTGGGCATCGATGCGGCACGCGGGCTGGCTCTGGTGGGGCTCATGGCCATCCATCTGTTGCCGGCGTGGAATGAGGAGACCGGGGAGGCCAGCTGGTCCTGGCGGCTGTTTTCCGGGGACTCGGCGGCGTTGTTCGCGCTGCTGGCCGGGGTGGGTCTTGCGCTGACTTCCGGCGGCCGGAACCCGCATCAGGGTAGGAGGATGGCAGCCGATCGGGTGGGGCTCGTCGTGCGGGCACTGCTGATCGCAGTCGTTGGTCTGTGGATCGGAACTCTGATGCCGCAAGACCCTCCGGCCTACAGCATCTTGGTCTACTACGGGATGTTCTTTCTTCTGGCGATCCCGTTCCTGCACATGGGCCCGAAGGCGCTCTTCGCCTCGGCGGCGGTGTTTGGGATCGTGTCCCCTGTGCTCATGCAGAATCTTGCTAGCGAACTGCCTGCGTGGAGCTCGTATAACCCCACGTTCATCGACATGGTGACCGAGCCCGGGGCGATCGCTTCTCAGCTGCTGCTCACCGGTACCTACCCGGCGCTGCCTTACATGGCGTATCTGCTGGTCGGTCTGGGGCTGGGTCGACTGAATCTGCGGGAGACCGCGTTGCAGGTCCGGGTGTTGGTCGTGGGAGTGGGGCTGACGATCTTCGCGTACTTCACGTCATCCATCCTGCTTTACGCCTTCGGTGGGTACCAGCGGCTGCTGAGTGCTTCCGGGATGAGTGAGTACGAGCTAGATCAGGTCCTGACCTGGGGCCCGGACTCGTTGCCGGCCTCGACCGGGTGGTGGTTGGCGATCACCACACCACACACCAACACTCCGTTGGCGATCATGGCCAGCCTCGGGGTGAGCCTGACCGTGCTGGGAGTGTTCCTACTGATTGCTCCCAAGGTCGGCAAATGGTTGTTGCCTCTCTCCGCGATGGGCGCGATGACCTTCACCCTGTACACCGCCCACCTGGTGGCCCTCTCGGCCGAGGTCCACTACAGCCAGCCCTACCTGTGGTTCCTGATCCACCTGGTCGCGGCAGCCCTATTTGCGGTGGTGTGGCAACGGTCGCTGGGGCAGGGGCCGTTGGAGAAGGTGGTCAGCACCAGCGCGAAGGGCACTCGACGGTTGGTGTCCGGAGCTGAAGGTCAATCTCGAAACGTCGCCGGTGGTCGGGGCAGCCAGACCTGAGCCCCCGCGTCTGCAACACGGAGGACACCCTGCTCCGGCACATGCGTCCCAGTGGCGGGGCGGCCCGTGAGACGCGTGAAGGGTGCCCCGATTTACTGCGGGGCTGGGGTGCGGGGAATCCGGATGTGGAAACTGGCTCCGTGACCGAGCCCGTCGCTGCTCGCCTCCAGGGTTCCGCCTTGGGCTTCGACCAGGGATTTGCTGATCGCCAGCCCCAGCCCTGAGCCTGCGCGGTGGGCTTCACGGCCAGTCTCGACGCGGTAGAAGCGCGCGAAGACATTCTGAAGGTTCTCAGGGCTGA
Source organism: Nesterenkonia sp. E16_10 (assembly GCF_017347085.1). GTDB lineage: Bacteria > Actinomycetota > Actinomycetes > Actinomycetales > Micrococcaceae > Nesterenkonia. The sequence continues at coordinate 3,190 of NZ_JADPSA010000045.1, read as the reverse complement.
TGCCTTCCCCGGTGTCGGTGACGGTGATGGTGACCGCGTCTGGTGTGTTTTCGGTGTGCACGGTGATGGCACCTCCGGGCGGTGTGTGGCCCAAAGCGTTCTCCAGCAGATTGCCCAGCACCTGACCCATGCGTTCCGGATCCAACGGCACTGGTGTTGAAAGCGGGCCGGCGCTGCTGGCTGCCACCGTGATGTTCTTGTCCGCTGCGGCGGGCTCGATGGCCGCGACCGCCTGAGCGGCCAACGCACCCGGGTCCTGGAGGGTGAGCTGCAGCTTGGCCGTGGCCTCCTCGTCGGCGGTGAGCTGCCGGATATCACGAGCGAGGCGTTCCATGCGGGCGATCTGCGCGTTGAAGATCCCGATCGTCCGGGCATCCCACTCCACGACCCCGTCTTCGATCCCCTCCAGATGGCCCTTGAGGCTGGCCAAGGGGGTGCGCATCTCATGGGCCAGATCGGCCAATAGTTGACGCCGAGTGTTGTCTACGGCGGCGAGTCTGGTAGCCATGTCGTTGAAGGAAGTCGCTAGAGAGTCGAACTCCGGGCCCAGCTTCGTGGAGGTGACGTCGACCTCGTAGTTGCCAGCAGCGACTTCCTTGGCGGCGGTGCTGAAGGAGGACAGGGAACGGCCGATGGTGCGGTAGAGGTAGAAGCTGAGCAGCCCGGCGATGAACAAGGCTGGCAGCCCGCCGATGACCAGAGCGGTCAGAATCACCGAGCGGAAGGCATCTTCGAGGTGGACCAGCCCGGTGGCTTCATAGGCGTGACCGGCCTCGACAAGTTCGTGGTAGAACATGGAGGGCCCCACGAGCACAGCGGTGGCCACCACGATGATCAACCCGATCACCAGCACTGCGGTCTGGGCCAGCATCAGCCGGACCGTCAGCGGGCCCCATGACCACACGCGGTCGTTTTGAATGGAGCTCATCGGCCAGTGCCCATCCGGTACCCGACCCCACGGATGGTGTGGATGAACCTTGGGTCAGAGGCATCATCGCTGAGCTTCTTCCGGATGCGTCCGATGTGGACATCTACTAGATGATCCTCCCCGGTCCAAGCGGTGTCCCAGACCAGCTCGACCAGCTGAGCCCGGGATAACACCTGGTGCGGGTGAGTAGCTAGAGACACCAGCAGATCAAACTCGATCCGGGTCAGCGCCACCGGTTCGCCTCCCAGCTGCACTCTGCGGGCTGCCTCATCAACCACCAAGTCCTCGATCACGAGCTTCTGACCTGGAGCATCCGGCGCGGTGAGTGCTTCCGTGTCGTGGGTGCGGGCTCTGCGCAGCATGGCCTGGACCCGGGCGACGAGCTCCCGGGGGCTGAAGGGCTTGGTCACGTAGTCGTCAGCCCCTACCGAGAGCCCGATGATCTTGTCGATCTCATCATCCCGGGCGGTGAGCATCAGCACGTGGCAGTCCGAAATGGTGCGCACCTGCCGACACACCTCGATCCCGTCGATGCCGGGCAGTCCCAGATCTAACACCACCACGTCCGGGTCGAAGTCGCGCACCGCGGCGACCGCTTCGGTGCCGTCATGGCGCACCGCGACATCCAATCCTGCTTTGTGCAGATACCCCTCTATCAGCCGGGCCAGATCGACTTCGTCGTCGACCACGAGGATCCGACCGGTCTGTGCTGGGTTCATCGGTGCTCCTTGATCGAGGTGGGACCACGCGTTCGGCCTGGGACCTGACGCGGGCCGTGCCCGGACAACTCCGCCGTGGCTCTCACTTCCCAGCGATGGTAATTAGCATGGTCGCACCCGGGGGGTCGTCTAATCGGCAATCCTTCCAAGCTTCGTCAGCACTGCCCACTGGCTTCCCATATCCCGTTCACGACCCGCCACAACCACCGCTAGAACCCGCAGCATGTCTACATACCGTAAACCTGAACCGCTCAGGGTTAGCTTGTTCTCGTGCACACGTCGGCGCCCGTAAGCCGGTCCTTGGGTTCTTGCGGTGATTGCAACACTTAGTAGATGGGTGTTGATATGACGGGCTACTCGATCTTTGTGAGACCGGATCTTCTCCAGGTGTTCTGGACTGGGATGCAGGCCGGCGAATTCATCACTGACGCTGTTCTCCCGATCGATACAAGCAGAAGGACGGGACGCCGAGTGCTGCTCGACGCCGGTGGCGTCAGACCCCGACGAGGCCGTGATCTCAAAGGTCGATGTCTGACTTTCGCCCAGCGCGAGGAGATCGCCGTGCGGCGCGCTCAAGGCCACTCGCTGCGCCAGATCGCCGCGGTGATTGGGGTATCAGCCTCGACCGTGTCGAGGGAGCTGCGACGCAACACCCGTCCTGGCACTCAGTACCGGGCGACCTCAGCCCAGGTGCTGGCCTATCAGCGTGCCTCTCGACCCAAGCCTGCGAAGCTTCACACCAACCGCGTGTTGCGTGCCAGGGTGGAGGCTGACCTGAGGAAGAAGTACTCCCCCGAACAGATCAGTGGGCGACTACGACGTCAGTTCCCCGACCAATGGGAGATGCAGGTGTCCCCGGAGACCATTTATCAATCCCTCTACGTGCAATCGCGTGGTGCGCTGAAGCGGGACCTGGCAGCGTGTCTGCGCACCGGCAGGGCCGTTCGGAGACCGTGCAGGAAGGCCGGGCAGCGCAAGAACCGAGTCCCGGACATGATCAACATCTCCGAACGCCCCAAGGAGGTCGAGGACCGTGCTGCGCCTGGGGATTGGGAGGGCGATCTCATCATCGGGAAGGGCAACGGCTCCGCGATCGGGACCTTGGTGGAGCGCAGCACCAACTACACGATGCTCATCCATCTACCGGATGGGTATAAAGCCGAGCAGATGCGTGACGCGTTGACCGCGAAGATCAAGACTCTGCCTGAAGCGTTGCGGCATTCACTGACCTGGGACCAAGGCACCGAGATGCGCGACTGGAAGACCGTGAAGATCGATGCCGGGATTGAGATCTTCTTCTGCGATCCGCACTCGCCCTGGCAGCGTGGGATCAACGAGAACACGAATGGGCTCCTGAGGCAGTATTTCCCGAAGGGCACGGACCTCAGTATCCACAGCGAAGCGGACCTGGACTGGGTAGCCCAGGAACTCAATGATCGACCACGGAAAAGACTAGGTTTTCAGAAGCCGATCGAACTGATCGAAGACCTCCTGTTGCAATGACCGCCAGAATCCGCCCAACCTCTTCCCGGCCGAAGACTCC
>NZ_JADPSA010000044.1 GCF_017347085.1 Nesterenkonia sp. E16_10 | reverse complement strand
TAGCCCAGGAACTCAATGATCGACCACGGAAAAGACTAGGTTTTCAGAAGCCGATCGAACTGATCGAAGACCTCCTGTTGCAATGACCGCCAGAATCCGCCGATCGGTCTACGGGCAGTGGGGGTGGCATCTCACGCTGAGAATGGACTGCGACTTGTCGCTGCGACTGAGGACCCGGGGTGAGGCGTCTCGGCGAGTTTGTTCAGTGTCTCGCGGCGTATCGGTGGGTGCGTGTTGTGGTGTCGACCTAGAGGGTGGTGCGGGTGATGCGGTGCTATAAGCACGTCGGTGTGGATGTTCCTCTCACCAGGTTCATCGGGAACCGCGTACTTCTGGGGGTAGGGGTTGCCGCGCAGGGGTGACCCTGCGCGGCAACTGGAGTGAACGTTACTTCTTTGCGGATTCGGTGCTTTGTTCACAGCACGCGCTCTGCTGATCGTCTGTCCCGGTGTTGCTCTGCTGCTCGGGGGCGTCGTCGGGGACGATCTGGATGTTGCAGCAGTCGGACTGCTCCTTGTCTGCGGTCTTGTGTGCGTTTCCAGTGAAGAGGTTCTTGATTCCCATGTGCGGGGTTTCCTTTCTCGTGTTTCTTGCGGGTACTGCGATGGTCAGGCGGTCAGTGAGATGAGGTAGCCACCGAGGATCGCCACGGTGATAATCGTGATGACGAACGCGGCGAGGAGGCGAGGTTTGAAGATCGCCGCGAGCATGGACACCTCGGGTGGGGAGGCGCCGGCGCCGCCGATCATGAGCGCGAAGATCGGTCCTATCCCGACGCCTGCGGTCTGCAAAGCGAGCGCGATCGGGAGCATGGTCTCGAGGCGGATATAGAGCGGGATACCGATCACAGCCGCCAGGGGCACCGCCCACCAGGTTCCGGCGCCGGCGAACCCGGCGAGCTGGTCTTCGGGCACGGTCCCATAGATCGTCGCGCCGATCGCGATTCCGATGAGCATCGGGATCAGCAGGGGCCGCAGGTCACGCCATGCCTGGCGCAACGCGCCGGGAAGTTCTCGGCGCACCCCGCTCCATGGTTCGGGGGTGCTTTCTCCTGTGACGCGGACACGTTTCAGGGCGTCAGTTAACCCGAGCGCTTTCCACACCCAGGGGATGATGAGCGCGACGACGATCATGAACAAGGTGTAGACGAGTGCAGTCTGCCAACCGAAGATGATGACCATGCCGCCGACGATGATCGGATTCAGCAGCGGCGAAGCGATGAGAAACGTCATCGCGGTCTGGAACGCGACCCCGGCATTGAGCATGCCCACGAGCATCGGCAGAGTCGAGCAAGAGCAGAACGGTGTGATCGCCCCCAGCAGTAATCCCTTGACCGGGCCGGGGACGCGCCCGCTGCCGAGCCATTGACGCAGTTTCTCCGGGCCGAAACGGCGGTTGACCAGAGCGACAAGGGTCGAGACCACCAGAAACAGTGCCAGCAGTTCGACCAAGAGCACAGCGAAGGTCGAAAGAACATCCATCAGCACGGTTACTTGACCTCCTCGACCGCCGTGGCGCGTGCGGCAGGTAAGCCCGCATCGGTGCAGCATGCTTGCTGACCCTCCGGTGTGAGCGTGGCGAGGTAGGCAAGCCACTGCACGGGGGCGGCGAGCTGCTCACAGCAGGTCGAGATGAGGTTCGCTCGCCCCTGCGGGGTCGAGGTGACCAGCTCGGCCTTGCGCAGAGCTGCAACGTGGTGGCTGACCAGCGCCTGGCTCATGCCCGTAGCCTCTTGAAGTTGCTTGACCGTCTTGGCCCCGCCGGCCAAGGACAAGATGATCGTCAGCCGGTTCTCATCGGCGAGAGCCGCAAGGGTCGGAGCCAGATAGGCCGCCTGTTCTCTGGGATTCAGGTCTGAGGTCAGCTCGGGAAGTTGGATCGTGGAAGCCATGACGCCACACTAACAAGCGGCGGCTTGTGATACAAGCGTACGTTTATACCAGTGTTCAGGGGTGGTGTGCGGCACCGCGAGGAGTCTGGGCTTCATCGGGCATCAAGTACCGGCTGGTGATCCTATGACCAGGATTCGGGGTTCTGCATCTCTGGGGATGCAGGTCGCTGGAGTGGAGAGGTCACAGCGTCCACTTCCACGCCTGCAGATTTGTAGGCTGGAGTGATGGTCACGTTGCACGCAGTCGGGTTTGATCTCGATGGCACCCTGTTCGATCACCAGGGCTCAGCCGAGGCAGGGGTCGATGCGTTCTTCCTGTCGTTGGGGATAGACCCTTCTTCTGGGGCCCGTCAAGCGTGGTTTGAGGCCGAGAAGACGCACTTCGAACGATGGCGAACGGGACAGATCAGTTTCCAGGACCAGCGCCGGAAGAGACTCCGCACCGTGCTGCCGTTGCTGGGCATGAAGCCGCCAGAACCGGATGCCCAGCTCGATGAGCTGTTCGATGTGTACCTGCGTGCCTACCAGGAGGAATGGCGGGCCTTTCCTGACAGCCTTGAGCTTCTGCGCGCTCTGCGGGCATCGAGATACCGAGTGGGACTGCTATCGAATGGAGCTGAGAAACAACAGCTCGACAAACTCCGTCGCACAGGCCTTGCTGACGAGTTCGATGTCGTATGCACCTCCGAGGCGATCGGGGTCCAGAAGCCTGATCCAGCAGCGTTCCTCGTGTTGGCGCAGGGGCTCGGAGTGCGTGTTTCGGAATGCCTGTTCGTGGGGGATAACGCTGCCCATGATGTCGCGGGCGCTCGGGCTGCGGGGATGCGTGGCCTTCTGGTTGACCGCTACGAGACTCATTCTGAAGGCATCACCGAAGCGGTGCTTTCCGAACTCGTGTCGAGTTCGAAAACTGCCCGCTAGTCGGGCGTCTTCCGGGCACTTGTAGTCCAGTTCAGGAATCGGTGCCCGCTGAGGGATCGGCTTACGGGCGGACGATTTGGCGATGGACAGCGCGGTGAAGTCGATGCAACGGTGCTTCGCGTACCTGCTCTAGATCCTCCTAGGTCACCAAACGAGGATGTCGAGCAATCTCAGGTCGGTCAGCTGTGTCATGTCGCGGACGCGCTGTTGGACAGCCGGCTCCTGGTGCTCGTACCGGGCCAAGGCTTCGCGCAAGTCTTCGATGGCACCGGACGAGCGGGCGGCGAGTAGGTCCTCGCGTACGGCGATCCACCTGAGCTGGCTTTGCCGTAGTTCTGGGTATCGCGCCGCGTGGGCCCGGGCAGCCGTCCGGTATGCCTTCCACAGACGAGAGTCCAATAGCGGGAACACAGCCGGGTACTTCACGTGTAGGACCTTAGAGACCTTCGCGAAAGAAATTCCGCGCGGGGCCGTCCCGAAGAAGTGCCAGTACAGGTCCGACATGTCGTCGAAGAGTCCACCGCGCACTTCTGGGTCCGCGTCGGCGAGATCCGCACCCGTCGCGATCCATGGGGCATCCGCAGCCCGTGCGATGAAATAGTCACCCTCGGCGTGCGAGATTCTCGAACTTACGTACCGAGTCCGCTTAATCTCTTCCGGGGTGATTGTCCCGTGGCCACCGGACGGCGGGTAGTCGAACCTAGGTGGCGTCTTGCGCGGGTAGCCGACGAAGCGGTCGAGCGCTTGATCGAGCCCATAATCGGTGCCTGCGACGTTGAACGTGACGGTGGAGGCCATGCCTCGAACACTATCCCTCCTGCGACCCTTTAGCTCGACCGGTCACAGGCGGTGCAGAAACCATCAAGACTCAAGCGAGAGCAAATGCGTGGTTGCCGGCGGCCCCTGCCGAGGTAAGACCTGGTCGTTGTCGTAATCGTCAGTGGTGGAGCATGACAGGCATGATGCTCTGGGCCAATCTGCGGGGAAGGTGTGTCAGTTAGGGAGCCTCTACCGTTCGCTTCCTCCCAGCCTTAGCGCTGCCCGATTGCTAGCTCCAGGGAGCTCCCAGGCCACGAACACTGTTTGTCCAAGAAATCTCTCTAGTGTCGGGACTACCTCTTGAAGGTGCGAGTGATTCAGTAAACCCCGCGTCCGGAAACAGTGTTCCCTCACACTTCGGCCGCGGGGTTTGCGCGTTTCTGGCGCAAGCATGCGATCTCAGTGCAGGGCTCGGAGCGCCATCCTCCTTAGCGCCCGTCAAAGCATCCCCGTTGAATGTTCTCTATCGCTGCCTCGTGCGGGTGTCTCGTAACCGACGACGAGTGCACGAAGCTATCGAGACACCGTTGCGAAGCGCTGGGGGGAATTGTCCTCTGCGAGATTTCGCGGATCTTGAGCGGGGGAGAGGTGTCGCATCTCGCTGTCTCGCAACCTAAGGGTTGAAAGACAGCTGTTCTGTGTAAATTTGTCGCCTCTGCTCCAAGGTTGGACAGTTATGCAGGGGGACCGCGTGCGAATAATCGACTGCGTGTGGCGGTGTCAGGGCCAGGAGTGGCCGTCATGCCGGCGGTGACGGATTAGCGCAGTTTCTCTAACCTTCATCGTCCTTGACCGCGACAATAGCTTTCGCGACCGACTCTAGGTCGCTGTGCGGAAGTGGTCTCAGGTCCTGGCCGGATCCGAGCTCCCAAATCGAAAAACCGTCTTTGCTATCCGGTGTGCCGTCAGCTTTCCAACTACCCTCGGTCACAAACTTTACGAGCACTCGGGTAGAGACGTCCTTATGCGGCTGAATAGAGAGCAGCTTGCGACGGGCATCACCTTCTACGATGTGGCTGCCCTTGGTATCGACGCAGATGACCGTATCGCCGGCCCAGACGAGGAAATCGGGGAAGAACCAGACCGTCTGTCCTTGCGAGACTAGTGGGATCTTGTAGCCGGTCTGCGATCGGTTCCTCGCCCATGGAAGACCTGTCTCGTCAATGGCACGCGCGAAGCGGCGTTCCAGGTCGTTCAATCCGTCGTAGCCCTCGTGGAGCGCATTCCTAAAGGTGTCCATGCTGCCACGACGGACCAGCGTGCTACCCACTGCATAAGGCTTGGGTTTATGCTGCTTGATCACGGCGTAGCGCAGGTACTCCGCGACGGCATCGGTGGCGCTGGTCGCCAGGCTTGAATAGGCGTTGCTGCCGACCCCTACCTTGGCGTCGAACTTCTCCGTGTCGGTGTCCATCACCATCAGTGCCGGCTTGTAGCGGCGTGTGACTTCACGACGGAACACCCAGCGTGCGCTGACGCGGTTCGACTGTTCGAAGTCGACCCACTCAGAATCTACAGATTCCGAAGAGCCGATCGTCTGCTGCACTGTTCTTCGTCGGCCAACCCCGTGTGTATTGACCTTGTCCTGCGAGTAGTCGTGCACTTTTGCGATGACATCCTCCACCGGCGCGACCGTGGGAACGTTGTTGATGAAAGTGCGTGGCACCGTTAACTGCTGTTTCGCAGACAGGCTTTCCGGCTCTTCCGTTCCTGGAGGGGAAGTCAGGATGCGCACCTCGGGTGCGTCGTCGCCGAGTCCCTTGCGTAAGTCCTCGACGACCTGGCTGAATGAGTCATTCCTGTCTACTCTGACGTAGAAGTGCGCCGTGTTCAGGCGGTCAGCTCCGTAGTGCGTGGCACCAGGCTGCCGAAGTACGCGCCCGACTACCTGAGTGATATCGACAGTGGACTCCATTGTCTTGTCGACATAGGCGAAGTAAACGCTGGGGTCGTCCCAGCCCTCTTGAAGAGTCTTGTTAAAGATGATGTGGCGGTAGTCCCCCGCCACGAAATCTTCGTAGTCGCTTTCGCCACCGTTGAATAGAGTGAACTCTGACGGTAGCGGGAAATCTTTGTGGGTCTTGAGGTCTGCGTAGACGGCGATTTCTTCGGCGGGCACGCCGCACTGTTCAGTCAGATAGCGCCAGATCGTGATCGGTGGCGCCTGTCTCTGGTCGAACTGTTGCTGGGGGTCATCCGTTTGGCTTGCATCATCAGCGAGGATGTTCGTGTTGCAGACGTAGATCGCTTTTGGTGAGAAGCTCAGATTTTCCGCCTTGGCGGCGTTCTCTGTTTCGCGCATGTCGGTGAGCATCTCGGCGACAGTCTCTTCCATCGGGGCGTTAAGCCCCTCCAGCGATATCAGGCCCTTCACCAGTCCTGACCCGACGACAGTCGCAGACTTCACTGGGCTGATGAGGTCTTGGTCCTTATAGCCGCCTGAGGTTCGTAGAGGCTGGATGACCTCGGTGTCGAATTGAGCCGGGAAACGCAACGTCGCGCTTGCGAGGAGAAACGCGGCCGGCTGCTGCTCGAGCAGCAGCGTCGTCTGCTGGTCGCTGAGGTTCTGTGCCTCGTCATAGACCACGACGAGGGGGCGACGCTGGCCTTCGGCGGTCTCGCGGACCTTGAGAGCTTCCCACCGATTCGACTCAATGTTGTCCGTATCGGCTGCGAAGATTTTTAGGTTGCTCTTTTCGCGGTCCTTCTGGTTGAACGTGCCGACGGTAGCGAAGTAGAGCAGGGCTTCCTTCGAGTTGGCTACGTCGTCCGGGTCATACTCACTCAGGAGTCGTACGGTGATGTCGGCGAGAAGATGGTTGTACTTCCCGCCGTCGGCCAGGTTTGCGTAGCTCTGCTGGACTACGACTTTTCCCTTGGACAACCACAGAATGACCGGCGGTACCTCGGACAGGGCCGCGATTTCACTTACCGCCTGCGCCAGGATTGCGGTCTTTCCCGAGCCCGTAATGGCAGACAGCGATTGGTAGAACGGAACGTCACGTCGCTTTGAGCCTCGCCCGAATACGATCGGTTCGGAAATGTACTCCACATAACGGTCCGCGATCTGCGACGCGGCGATTTGCTGGAACTGGAAGAGTTCGAGTGCCATTGGTCAGCCTTCCTCGGTAAAGGACTCGGTGCGGACGTCCAAGCCGAAGTCGGACAGGATCCTGTCAGGGATCTGATACCAGATCACATCGTCTGTGACGAGGAAGTTGCGTCGGCTGTACACGTGGTAAACGTCCCCCAGACCAGCCGTATTAGCTTCCTCGTTGATCGCCTCATAGACCTCTTCGGTGAGGTCGGTGTTCGAGTTCGCACCGGACCACACGAGGTAGATGCCTTCGTTGCTCGCGTTCTTGGCGACGAGGTACGTGTAGGGCTCACCGTCCCGGTCCATCGGGATCAGAACGGCTGACCTACGGCTTCCGGTGCTGGAGTGCGAGGCGATGACGGTGTCGATCATCTCGTCGCGCTCCATGAGAAGAAGTGTCTTGGCGTCGACCCTCTTCTCCAAGACTTTGAAGGTGAATCCGCCAGCAACTGTTTGACCCTTGCCGTTGGCCCAATCGCCGCTGAGGACGCGCTTGAGCCTGTTGGCGGTCAAGGTCTTCGCGTAGGAATCTTTGCTCTCGGGGCGGCCCTGCTCTATCAAGATGAATCGCCTGTCGGTCTCTGCCATAGCGTTGAGGGCGAGCACGGCGTGGCCAGTAGTGCCCGATCCGGCGAAAGGGTCCAGAACGGTGCCGTGAGCAGGCACCCATAGCTGGATCAATTTCATCATCAACTTCAAGGGCTTCACAGTTGTGAAGCCATGCCCCTTTCCGACGATGGCCGTCAGCTCGTTTGCTCCGTCGCTGCTCCGTCCCGATTCTTCAAAATCCCACGAGGTTGAACCGAGCTCCTCGGGCATGTCGAGCTGTTCGTCTGCCCAGTAGGTGACAGGCACTTTGCCCTTTTTAATCTGTTCTAGGTATGTCTTCGTTCTGGGTCGTCCCTGGCCGTCTCTGCCAAACCAGATGAATGGCCATTCGGGCTCGCCTAACCGTTTCTTCGCGCGCTCAGCGCTCTCTGGTTGAAAGCCGTCTTTGAGGACGAGGGCCTTGACTTTGCCGTCACCGATTGTCTTCTCGTGGTAAGCGGAACCCCACTGCTCCAACCATGTCTTGATGTTCCGCTTAGGGTGGCGCCATGCGCCTTCTCCCGCGGGATAGTGCATCTCCCCGGTGAAGGGCGACTGAATTGCGAAGTCGCCTTTCTCTGCCCAGGTGCGGGCTGTGAGATTTCCTTCCCGCCACATGCCCCCGGAATCGTGGTCGACGTTCGAGTAGCGTCGATTGTCCGCGTCGGTACGGTCCAGTGAGGCAGTCTTGGTCCGGGCGAGGTCCCGCGCGTAGACGAGCACGTACTCGGTCGTGGTCGTGACTCCTGACTTGTCAGAGCGCGGGGCAGCGGTTTTCTGCCAGTTGATGATGGCCAAGCGGTTTTCTTCGCCGAATAGCTCGTCAAGCATCTGGCCGAGGTGGAACAGCTCGCGGTTGTCGATGCAGATAGCTAGCACACCGGAAGGCTTGAGCATCGCCCTCATCATTTGAAGCCGGGGATACATGAACTTCATCCACTTGGTGTGTTTCGCGGGGTCGTCGCTGCCCACGAACTCACCCATGTCGGGGTCGTTGGGGTCTTTATCCCACTTGTCGTTGTACCGGAAATCCTCTCCCGTGTTGTATGGCGGGTCCGTCAGGATCATGTCGATATGACCGCGTTCGCGATACAGGGACGCTATGGCTTGAAGGTTGTCGCCTTCGAGGATCATATTGCGGGATCGACCGTGCTCGTCGCCGGCGCTCAAGTGCTTCACGAGGCGTTGGTTTCTTGGACGCACTCGGCGTCCGATCTGACGAGCGAGAACCTTGCCCGGAAAAGACAGATTTACTCCGGCACCTGTCTTTTCGCGGATCATCTCGATCAGCTGCTCGACCGGCAGCGACTCGAGTTCCGTCAGATCATCCACTACATGCCCCTTTATTGATGCGCATACGTACCGGGCACACAGGTCCCACAATTCGAGCGTCCGCCAGCTGGTCGACGCTCGTAACAAGTAGAGCAGGTGCCACGGACATTGACAGAGGCAAGCCCCAGCGCAGCTGTAATCGCGCTCATCTCTGTTTTCCTGACTTTCCACACTGCCAGGCGTGGCGGTTGTTTCCTATCGTCGTAACCCTACCGATGAGGGGTGTCTTCCTTTAAACGAGAACAGAAGCGTGGTCGCATGCGCCAGAGACAGCTCAGCAGGAATGAACGCTGGGATTCTCTTGGGCGGAATCGTCAGAGGACACTTCGAGCGTATGGGCACGGTGACTCGAGAACTGGTGCGCTGAGGTGGGGGACCGGCCGTGAGCGCTGCTGCCGCTTCTAGAGATGGCAAAACTCCTGCTGCGATAGCTCCCGTGAGTACTTCGTGCCGCATGTAGCCGCAGCCGGCGAGCGGCGCGCAGTTGTGGATATACCCCGATGCATCGCATTCTTCGATAGCACGCAGTCGGCTACGGTATATCGGTGGATCAAATGCCGGGAGCTTTAGGTGCCTACGTGGACGAGTCGAGCTGTTATCGCAGCGAGTCGACCCAGGAATACCTAATAGGCGCAGCAATTCTGGATGCCGCAGATGAGGCTGCCATCCGCGAGGAACTTCGCACTTTGCTATTGCCAGGCCAGATCAAACTGCACTGGACAGATGAGCGTGAGAGTCGACGTCGTCGAATTGTCTCCGCCATTGCCGACTTGGAGCCGATGAACTTCATCGTTGCTCACCTCAGCGAACGACAAGCCAAGACAGAGCGATTTCGCCGCAAGTGTCTAGAAACGCTCTACTACGAGTTGGCTGGTGCCGAGGTCTATCCGGTGACATTGGAGAGCCGGGGATCGTCCCAGGACAAGAAAGACCGGGCTCACATCGTGGCCCTTCAAGCACAGGGACTCAATAAAGGTGTACGCATCCAGCACTTAAGAGGTGGCGATGAGCCGTTGCTATGGATCGCGGACGCCGTGCTTGGTTCCTTGAACTCCGCGTATCTCGGGGAGCCGGCGCACTTCGAAGTGCTTCAACACACGATCATGCTCGAACAGCACACGTCAGATTCAATGGTTCATCCTGAAGAGGGCAAACGAAAGGCCCTAGATCCAGTCGTCCGGCTGGGGTTCTAAGGCCTTCTTCCCTATCCGTCGTAACGGTGGGCAGTTCCTACCGTAGTCGTGCGGCCCCCTATGCGCAACAGTCCACGATCATCCTCGTATATCAGCTAGTCAGGCCGGTTCGACGCACCTGTTCATGGTCCAACCGCTTCGCCACTTTTAAGCACTGCTCCCTATTTTCACTATGTATGTTATATAGAATCGAAATACACTGTGAGTTGTAAAGTTCGCAATCGGGGGGCGTATGTCAGACGATCAAGGGTCAGGGTGCGGCCTCGTCGTAGGCATTCTCGCTCTACTTATCGGGATACCGCTGTTCATCCTGGTCATTGCGATCAGTGGAGGCGAAGAGCCAGAGCCGCAAGCCTCGTGCCGTCCCGGCGCTGCACAGGACGATTCCGTGATTCCCGAGGAATACCGGGAGGCCCTTGAATCCGCGGCCGCTGAATCGGGCCTGTCCGTGGATCTCCTGGCCGCGCAGATCGACGCCGAATCAGGGTGGAACCCCGACGCTGAAAGCCCTGTAGGAGCCCAGGGAATCGCTCAGTTCATGCCCCAGACCTGGGAGACCTACGGCGACGGGGGAGACCCCTTCAACCCCGAGGACGCCATAGCGGCTATGGGCCGCTATATGGCCGCTGTGTCCGACGAGGTAGCCGACTTGGCCGGCAATGAGCGGGAGCTCGCGGAACTCGCCCTGGCGGCGTACAACGCCGGACCAGGGGCCGTGCAGAGCGCCGGGGGAATCCCCGGCTTCCCGGAAACCGAAGAGTACGTGGACAAGATCATGGGAAGCGCGCAGGGCAACTACTCTGCCGACTGCTCACCCGTTGGTGGCCAAGAGATCGGAGAGCTTGGCACGGGGGAGTGGACCAGCCCACTACCCGGCGCGGCCATGACCTCAAACTTTGGTGCCAGGTCCTGCCCCATCCTCAACGCGCTCAACTGCTCCGGCGGCGTCTCGGACCACCGAGGAATCGACTTCGCCGGCCCCTCCGGGGCCACCGTCGTCGCCCCGATGGATCTAGAGATCCGCGCCACCGGCATCATCAACGGCTGGGGACAACTCGGCTGGGTAGTCCTCGCTAAGCAGCCCGAGGCCCCAGGGCTCCACGTCGAGTTCGCGCACTGCGCGGCCAACAGCATCCAGGTCAATCCCGGTGACACCGTTGCCCCCGGCACCCCGCTATGCACCCAGGGCAACACCGGCTCATCAGCCGGTGAGCACCTACACTTCCAAATCGGCACCCCCAACGGTGACGAGTCCATCCCTGGCTGGGAAAACCTCGTGGACCCCGCACCGCTTCTGAGAGAGAAGGGCATCAGCTCATGAGCCGCAGCACCATCGTTGGAATCATCTTGGCCGTGCTCATCTTGGGCGGCGCAGCGGGAGCTTTCGCCTACGTCGCTGTCTCATCGAATGAGCCGGCCGCTCAGGAGCCAGAACCCACGCCAGAGCCGAGCCCGTCAGCCAGCCAGCCCGAGCCGGCCGAAGAGCCCGAAGAAGAGCAGGACGACGATCCGCTGGCGGATCGAGAGGCGATGGAGGAACTTGGGATGGAGGTCGCGGCGATCATGACCACCTGGGACCCTAACGAGGACTTCAATCAGACCGCAGCCGAAATGCGCGCAGCGGATCTCATGACCGAAGAGCTTGCCGAGTCGATCACCGCGCCCGAGCGCCCGACCACGGGCGCCGAATGGCTCGAAGCTGCCGAGGCCGGCGCGACCAGTCAGCCGACCGTGAAGCCCAACCGAGCAACCTCCGATGAAGTGGTGTCCATCGAGGCGACGTGGGTATGGGTCACCGAGGACGGCGACGTGATCAGCAACCCCACCGAGCGCCGGCTGTTCTTCTTCAACTTCGAGGAAGGCAACGACGGAGAGTTACTTGTCTCGGACTACAGTTACGACACCGCCTGAGACTCCCTTTTCAGGAGTCGAGGGCCGGTGCCCCTCTGGCCATACCGTATCGGTGTCCCACTTCGCCGCTGCCTCTAACTGCTTGCCTCTGAACCCCTTTGCGCCGGTGAGGATAGTCCCCCGTAGGTCCGCCCCGGATAGGTCTACCCCGTGCAAAAGACAGCCTTCTAAGCTCGCTCCTTTGAGTATGGCTCCGCGCAGGTCCGCTTTGTGGAAGTTTGAGTCGATCAACTGGCACCCCTGCAAGGTGGCTCCGCGCATGTAGCTATAGAGGAACCGAGACTCGGGTAGCTCAGCTTTGTAGAAGCTGGCATCACCCAAATGGCAGTTCGAGAATAGAGAACGCGGCAATGTCAGGCTAGATACGTTCAACTTCTGGAGATTCGACCCGCGAAAGTCCCCACTGATTTCGTGGTGACCCGAGACTTGGCTTAACGCGCGGAAGGTGTCGATCAAGATTTGAGGTGGCACCCGCTTGGGCGCGTCCTCATCCGATGTCGGAGCGTCACGCAGAGCTGCTTGGTCCCGAATATAGGAACTAAGTAGGTTCGTGATCATCTGCGCGTCTTCTGCCTCCCTCGCCTCAATCGCAAGACGCTGAAGCGCATAGAGACCGCCATAGTTGAGCGTGTTGGAGGGATCGCCTAGCTGTGAAACGGCTTCCGTGTAGCGGCTCGTCCAATGCCGGTCTCGCTCGATCTGAAGAGCCTGCTGTTCTCTCCCGTGCCGCTTCCAGGACAGAAGTGCGGTCACGGCGGCGAGGATTCCTCCGAACAGCAGCAGGAGCACTTGTCTCTGTGAACCGGCCTGATCCGTTTCCACCGTCGAATCGGCACCGAGCCACCGGAATAGATCGGGCGCTCGGACTATCAAGACCACGATCGCGATGAACACCAATGTCGGGACGAGAACCACCCCGACGCGGCGAAGCCACCTCAGAACCCACCGTCGCCGAATCCGTATTCCCACACCGTGATCATTTCACGGGCGCGAGCTTCTACAGGCGGTGCAGCGCGAAACCCGTGCGCTGCACTAGAGGACGGCCGCTGCCGCGTCCGGCTGTGATGGGCCGGCCCTTGCGCTCGTTCCTCGCTACAGGACCGGCCCATTCTCTTTTTTCTGTCGTGCTGTCCTTCGGATCATAAGCCCGCGCTCCACTGCGACAACCCCTCCTCGTTCCTCGTCGGGGTCTGCGCCGGCCACGACTTTTTCTCGGCGCTCGTTCCTCGCTTATCTCCTCGAAAAACTCCCGGCCGTCTGGCCTTCGGTGTCTCCGTTCCGACGCGAGCAGCTCGCAAGCTCGCCAGCACGAAGAAAAAACGATGAGGGGCGAGGGTCGGGAGCTGGCACCGTCTCACAGCCCCGGATACGGAACACCGATGTTTGAGAATGAAAGCAGCAAGGCCCTTCAGATCGGCGAGGCGACCGGCTACCTGGCAAGTGTCGTCTCCACGTTCGGATACCTCCCAGAAAATTCGCTGGTGATCCAGGGGATCCACGAGGGGATGACGACCTATCATCTGCGCGTTGATCTTCCGAACCTCGACCACACAGGCCGCGTGTTGGCAATGGTCCGAGACGCGACCGTAGGCAACGGGTCCGAGCACATCATGGTCGGCATCTACGACGCCCACCAGTCCCCGCGCGGCGCTGAGGCGCTGTCTCCGCTGGTCTCAGAGATCACCGCAGAGTTGGAGCTGTTCAACGGCCCCGAGGTGGTCATGAGCTGGTACGTGGGAGCAGACGATATGTTCCAGTTCAGCACCCCGGAAACATCCTCGACTGTGGCGAATGTGGTCACGGAAATCTGTGATCGCCAGTTGGCAGGGCTCACTAGGGAATCCCTGGTGACCCCGGCTCAGCGGGTGGAACGGTTCTCGACCGTGGAGGCCCCCGAGTTCGCGGACCTCCTGGACGAGGCCCGAGCCGCTGACCTCGACGCCGCCCAGGTGCTCACGGTCTGGGAATCGGCACTCGAGCGGATCGTCAAGCACGATCCGATCCTGCAGAGCACCCTGGCCACCCTGGCAGTGTCCCTAGAGCGGCAGAAGCACCGGGACGCGGTGATGGTCCTCGCCGCCGGAGACCGCACCGCCGCCGGTGGGGTCTACCTGGGAACCGATGCGCCCGACGACGAGCGCACCGAGCGCCTTGCGCTGGGACTGACCGGGGAAGCCCCGGACTGGGCAGGGATCGACGCCCTGGCGGAAATCCTGGCAGTGATCGTGTCCGGCGCGAAGGATGAGCCGCAGATCATGGCCCAGGCATACGCGGTCATGAACTGGGTTGAGTGGACCAAGGGCCGAGGGTCCATCGGGGGAGCTTTCGGAGACAAGGCCGAGGCGATAGACCCCTCGATCATGTTCCCCCGGATGCTGGACGCGATGGGTGTCTGCCGATGGGCCGCAGTGCGCGAGCACTCCTACGGACAGTGGATGATCCGCCGCAACCAGTGATCGAGTAGAGGCGAATCCGGCCCGGTCCTAGCTATCCAAACTAGCTAGGGCCGGGTCGGTCCTTTGCCTCAAAAATCGGGGACCGCTGCGCACCGCCGCGAGCGGCGCGCAGCGGGCGAGAGCTGCCCGCCCTCGGGCTCCGCTGCGCAGCGCGAAAACCCGTGCGCTGCGCTAGAGGTCCGGGCCGCTGCTCGTTCCTCGCATCGACCCGGCCTGTAGTGGTTCCGGTGTTCCGCTCGTGCCTCGCTGCACACCGGACCCACTTTTTTCTGTCGTGCTGTCCTTCGGATCATACGCCCGCGCTCCGCTGGCACAACCCGGTTCGTTCCTCACCGGGTCTGCGCCGTCGAAAATTCTGATCGGCGCTCGTTCCTCGCTTATTTCCTCACAGATTTTTCGCCGTCTTGCCTCCGGTGTGCCAGCTCCGACGCGGGCAGCTCGCAAGCTCGCCAGCACGAAGAAAAAACGATGGGGAGACCCACCCAGGGCACCGGCTCTGAGCCCCCACTACCGAGAGGAACAGCTACCGTGGCTAAGAAATTTAAGAACACCAAGACCCCCGAGCAGCGCAAGGCCGAAGCCGCCGAGCTGCACGCGAAGATTGCCGCAGGAGTCGAGAGCCTGACCGACTCGCAGCAGTGGGAAAAGTACCTCACCTGGTGCCGGTCATTCCACGCCTACAGCATGAACAATTTGCTTTTGGTCATGGCTCAGATGCCGGAAGCCTCGCAGATCGCAGGGTTCCGAAGCTGGCAGACGCGCGGCCGATCCGTGAAGCGCGGCGAGAAGGGTATCCGCATCCTGGGATACGCCAAGAAGAAGATAGAAGAAGAGAACGACAAGGGCGAAACCGAAGAACGATACGTCGAGTATTTTCCGCCGCTGTCAGTGTTCGATATCTCGCAGACCGAGATAATAGATGAGGACAAGGCCAACGCCGGAGTGATCGCCCACCGCCTCGAAGGCGACGACGCCGAGGGCATCGCGGACGCCGTAGAAAACTGGCTCACCGATGAGGGATGGACAGTCACCACCGAGGCAATCGGCGGGGAGACCAACGGCATGACCAGCCCTGAGCTGCGCAGAGTGATTATCTCGGACAAGCTCTCACCCGCGCAGCGCGCTAAGACAATGATCCACGAGGCCGCACACGTTGTGCTGCACGCAGACCAGGACTTGCGCGAATATGAAGAGCACCAGGGCCAGAAAGAGACCGAGGCCGAGAGCGTGGCCTACGTGGTCGCGGGAATGTTCGGACTCGACACCAGCAGCTACACCATCGGCTATATCGCCGGATGGGCCAAGGGGGACACCGAGATAATACGCAGCACCGCCGCCCACGTTCTGAAAGCCTCGCACATCATCTATGAGGCACTGACCGAGACCGCCGAGCAGGTAGAGGCAGCAGCCTAAGCAGCACACAGAGAGAGGCCCGGACCTAGCTATCCAAACTAGCTAGGTACGGGCCTCACTTCTGATTCTAGCGCGGTATCGCTGCACGCCGCATCGAGCGGCGCACAACGGCGAGGGGCTGCCGCCCCTCGCGCTCCCCGCTGACCCGACTCACCACGGAGCCGGATACAGGAAAAGGTGCCACCAGAGTTCCCGTCCGACCTGGTGGCACC
The DNA here is from genome assembly GCF_017347085.1 of Nesterenkonia sp. E16_10. Classification (GTDB taxonomy): domain Bacteria; phylum Actinomycetota; class Actinomycetes; order Actinomycetales; family Micrococcaceae; genus Nesterenkonia. Next base: position 34,603 of record NZ_JADPSA010000044.1, on the reverse strand, counting down.
TTCCCGATGAAGTCTAGGCACACAGTGATTAGCTGTGCGTCATATCGTGGTTCATCCGTTCCGGTGTATCGGCTTCGGTGTCCGCTGACTTGCGCGCAGCCGCCTTCGGTGGCTTAGCGAACTTCGTCACCTGAGCGCGGGTCCAACCCTGCTTCTCAGCAGCGGTCATCAGGCGCTTCTCTTCCTTCTTGGCTTCGTTAAGTTCGTGTTCGAGATCCACGCGCCGCGCGACGGCTTTCGCAAGATCTTCCACGGCTTTCATACGCTCTTCGTTGACTCGCTGTGCCTCATCGAGAACGTGGCGCTGTGCTGGGGTGATTTCACTCATGCGCCCGAGTCTACGTCGGGTAGCTGTTCCTTTTGAAGAGGCGCAGCCCCATCGTCTGAGCTGGTCACGTTCAAAGTCGGTGCCGGGTGATCGAGCTGCCCGACCAACCACTGGTGAACCTTGGAGTCCAGGTAGCGAATCGTGTCCGGTTCGATGTTCAGCCAGACCGGCCCGAGACCGGCCCCGCGCCAGAACGCGAGATCATCTTCTGTGACGTTGAGCTGTTCCGCTACCTCGCTGGGAGTGATGATCCGAGACATAGGTTCCTCCTGGTTTGCTTGGCTGCCGTTCTTTTCGGCAACTGCCGAAAATCGGGTGGAGCAGGTTCGGTCCAGCCTGGAGAGTGGTCCGTGGAATACCGGAGCGATTGAGCGGAGCGATTGAGTGAGGATATGCCGCGAAAGCCGGTCGGACGGCTTGACCGGTTCTGCGCAGCCCGTAAGCTTCCCCGGCGAAAAGAACGCCTGTCTTTCAGGCGCGCACGTCAGAACCTTGCACAGACCAACATAAGGTGTTCCAGACGGAGCAAGCTGTAGAGTTAGCCGGGCTAACTCGCTTGCGGCCCTTGTCGCTGCGCTGGGCCTGTGGCACTCTAGAACCGGGACGGTTCGAGAGTCGTTGCACTGGGCGGAAGGGCGGTGAGTTTCATGGCAAAACGGATGCGGCAAGCGAACGTCAAAGGCGGTCGCCCAGTCACTCGTGAAGTGAAGCTCACCGAGTTCGAGGACAACGCCCTCTACTTCGCCGCTGCCAAAGCCGGGATGACGCCAGCGCGATTCTTGAAGGAATCTGCGCTGTCTCGTGATCGCGGCATATCCGTGGCAGAGCGCCACGAGATGATTCTCAGCCTTCATAAGATCCAGGCCGCGCTGGCCGCTATCGGCAACAACATTAATCAGCTCGCTCGCCACGCGAACGCCGAGGATGCACTCACGAAGGAAATCAGCGCGGAGCTGACTCATTCACTGACTCAGGTCCGCGCCACTATGCAGCGCACGGGCGATGCCGTGTCGAGCCTGGCCGTGTCTCCCGATGAGGCCGATGCCACATGATGCCCAACGTCACGCGCGGCGGTCGCATGGCCGGACTCGTCATGTACCTTGCCGGTCCAGGTCGAGCCAACGAACACACCGATCAGCGCCTCATTGCGGGACACGATCTGGTGACGTTCGCCGTCGAGCCCGGTAAGAACCTCAGCCGTGATGACGCCCTAGATATCGCCAACGTTCTCGATGCACCACGCAAGGCCCACGGCACGTCAGTTCAGGAGCCGGTCAAAGAGTTCGATCAGGAAAAGTCCGAGTACGTGACCACCGGCACGAAAGACGCTCACGTCTGGCATTGCTCGCTCTCTCTCAAAGCTGACGAAGGACAGCTCCGCGATGAGAAGTGGTCCGAGATCGCACACGATTTCGTGGAAGGAATGGGCTTCATCGACCCGGACGGAGCCAAGACTTCCCGGTGGGCTGCCATACATCACGGAGAGTCCAAGAACGGCAACGATCACATTCACATCGCCGTGCAGATGGTCCGCGAGGACGGCACGAAAGCCGACGTTCATTTCGACAAGCGCCGGTCCCAGAAAGTCGCCAGTGAGATCGAGCAGAAGCACGGACTCGTGGTTCTCGAATCCCGCGATAAGAGCCGTGGTCTTGCGGGGGATAAGCCAGCCGAGCGGGTCACCGCGCAGCGCAACGGCCAGGCCATGCCGGCACCGGCCGAGCTGCGCCGCCGGATGCGCTCAGCCCTGGCCACGTCATCGAACCAGCACGAATACGTGCAGCGCCTCATGGACTCAGGCGTGCGGGTTGCTCCACGCTTCGCCAAGGGCTCCACAGACAGGATCGTGGGCTACCGCGTCGGGATCGCTCCCGAGCGCGGCTCCAAGGAATCGACGATCTACTATGCCCCGTCAAAGATCGACCGGACATTGGGGTGGCCCTACATCAGCGCCCGGTTCAACGGTGAAGGCAAGGAGGGCGCAGACCGTTTGCTGCGCGGCATCCATTCAGGGTCCATTGCGCAGCCAGATCGCACGTCCCGAGTGCACGATTTCGAGCCGCGCCGCGCGCAGCAGCTCATGAAGGGCAATGCCGGCCCGGACGCCCTGGCGAACATCTACGCGCGGGTCTCAATGTCGATGGAGAAGGACAAGCCGGGAGTGTTCCACCAGCTCTCCGAGAACTACGCCCGGGCCGCGCAGGGAGGTGGCAACGCTGCGCACGCGCTGCGCCTCGGAGCGCGGTTCGCCTCGAAGAATTCCGCGCGCAGTTGGCTCGCTGTTTTGCAACAAGCCAACCGGCTCGCCCGAGCGATGACCGATGACAAGCTGGCCACCAACAGGCCGCAGCTCACCGCGACGACTCTGCCCGTGCTGGCCCAGGCAGATCGGATCGTTCGCGCCGAGATCATCCGAGTGCAGAAAGAGACCGAGAAGAGCGGGAGCACGGCACCAGATAAGGAGCCGAGCAAAGAGCCAACACGAACCCCTATGAGTGTTCATCGCCCCACTCGTGGCAGCGCAGACCGGGGACACGGACGCTAATCCACCACGGAAGGAATAACGATGGCTGACAACGAAGAATCAGAGATCACCGAGAGTGTTGCAATCATGGCGCGCACCCTCACCGGGTCCGCGATGCAGTACAGGGAAGCAGCGACCCGGCAGCACCAGGCCCAGGCCCAGGAGCGCGCCGCGATCACCGAACAGCAGCGCAGACAGGAAGCCCAGTTGGCAACTGGTCTGCGCCAAGAGGTCTACAGCCGCGAGTTCTGGCGCACCGCGTCGAGCGAGAACATTGCCGACCACATGACCGTGGCCTCACACCTGGCACGCACACAGCCCGACGCGCGCATGGCAGCCATGCACACCGCTGATGTGCTGCGCAATGACTTCGGGATCAACGTCGAGCAGATGAACCGCGATCACCCGAACTCATTGGAGGATCGTCACCACGCGCTGCGCGATGCACTCGATGACTATTTCGACCGTGCGCGCGCTGACGTGGACGCCGACCAGGCACGCATTGACGCGCAGCGTGACGGCGCAGCGCCCGAGGTCGCAGCCGCCGAGATCGCGCCGGCCGAAAACGACGCCGAGCAGCCGGCCGAAAAGGCCGCAGCCGCCGCCCCGGTCGAGCAGGAACAGACTCCCGAGGGCAAGGAAGCGAGCGACCGCGCAGCCGAGGCGCAGAAGTCAGAGACAGAGAATCTTGCCGAGGCCGACCGGGCCGGCGCGGAGGCCCACCAGGACCGCGAGCACGCCCGGTCGGAGGAAGCCACCGGCGGACGCCAGCCCGAGCCCTACGCGCGAGTCACGAAGCAGGAGCTTGACGAGATTCAGAAGCTTGACCCGGCCCTGGTCGCCGTGCGGCAACGCCAGGCCCAAGCCTTCCCCATGTCCGCGCAGACCGCCGTCACTGGCAAAGGCAATACCGGCCCCACTCCTGCACGCGGAGCGGCCAAGACGCAGAACAAGGTCCAGGAGGTCTCCCGGTGAGCGATACGGCAGGATTCGCGCCCGAACTAGAGATCACCGACCCCGACGAGAACGAGAGCGCAGCCGAGGCAGATGCCCCCGCAGCGCAGCCCACGACCGAGGCCGCACCGGAGCCGGCGACGACCGAGGACGAGCCGGCCGAGGACGAGGCCACGGCGCTTGCCTACCCCAACGCGGGGGAATGGGTGAACGGCTGGCTGTTGCCGCACTACCGGCGTCAGCTTGGCGGGAGCACCCGCCGCTGGGACCCGAAGTGGTGGCACTACGAAGAGGTCGGCGGAGCCCTCGAAGCGCTGTGGCAAGCCTGGGAGCATCTACGGCTCGAACCAGGGACAGGAATCGCGGTGTTCTACCGCGATTACCTGTACCCGATCATGGATCAGCTCACGGCCCCTGACGGCCCGTTCTGGAACTACCACGCCACCTATGACCCGGTGCGCAGCAACATCGTGCCGCCAGCCTGGGAGACCACCCCCACGCCGCGAGGATGGTTCCGGGAAGCCGGCGACCCACGCGAGCAGTAGCCCGGACATAGAACTGTCCCCCCGGCCGCATGAAGCGGCTGGGGGGACAGTTGCGTGTGCGGCGCTCTATGCCGTTCTCACGGCCTCTGGTTTGTCAGCGGGTTTGGTCTGCCGAGCTGGGCCTCATAGTGAGCCTGGGACTCCTTGACGGCCTTAGCGTAAGGCTTCGCGGAGAAGTGTTCGAGCTTCATCAGCGCGGCCGGCTGGCCGGAGCTGAACAGCAGCGCACGCCCCGAAGGCATCCCCGCGAGATCGGCCACGTCCATGATCCGTTCCCGCTGGATCGAGGTCGAGGTAGACCGGCCGCGAGTCTGGGTGCTGGTCTGACGTTTGATCACGTCACGTTCCCCGATGAGCTGGGAGAGGAACGGCAGAAACTCATCCTCCGAGAGACCCGAGCCGGCCACCCGGATATTGGCCGAGGACCAGAGCTTGCGCATCCCTTCTTTCCCGAACGCCTCCACACCCTGGACAAAGCTCTGGAAGAACGTCGAGACCACGATGCCGCGCGAACCATAGTGCGAATACAGATCCGGCAGCTCACGCCACCGGACCACGTTCGCGGCCTCATCGAGCACCGCCATAACAGGCGGCGAGAGCCGGCCACCAGGCAGCCGGCCGGCGCGCTTCTCCGCCGAGGTCAGTGTGGCCATGACCAACGCGGCCGTGATCGCGCGAGCAGATCCGCCTCCCTCACGCGAGATCAGATACAGCGTGTCCGTGGTCTTGGAGAACTCTTCGTGATCGAACTCTTGCACGCCTGGGATCTGGGGATCTCGCAGCCACGGCATCACCCGCTCATCCCCGAGCACCGAGACCCACGGGCGCACGGTGCCGTACACGCCGTCACGCTGCTTCGGGGTGAGCATCATGATCTGGCCCAGCGCATCGGCATAGCTGGGACTGCCGGCGCTGTGCAGCGCCTCGCGCGGCGTCGGGTCATCCGGGTCATTGGCCCAGGTGAACACGTCCGTGATCGGACGCTTCGACAGCGCGGCAGCCAAGAACAGGTGAGAGAGCAGCCGCTTACCGTCAGAGGTGAAATAAGCATCCTGGGAGGCCCCGGCCGAGGTCTCCGAGGTAATGAACACGTCCGCGAGCTTCTGCGCCGTCTCCATGTCACGCACGAAGCTCAACGGGTTCCAGAACCAGGACGGTTCCTCACCGATAATGTCCTGGGGATCGTGGACCCACACTTGCCCCTTCTCCCCGCGGGGCTTCCTCGTGAGGTCCACAATGTCTCGCTTATTCGAGGTCGCCAGCACCGGCCCGTTGGTCTCGATGATCTGAGGGACACAGACACACGAGGTCTTACCGGCACGAGGCCCCATGATCCAGGTCTGCACCCACTCCCACGAGGCGCGCAGCTCCTTGTTGTTGGCCACCGAGCGTGCCAGCGGCACACCGGCCGAGGCGTTGGAGGCGCGCAGCCGTTCCGCCGTAGCTTTCTGTGCCTTCACGCTGAGCCCGTCGAGATCCTTGGGCCGAGACATAGACCGAGCCAGGTGATCGACCCGCGAGGACTTGGACCGCTGGCGTAGGGCTGCAAAGACCAGCAGCCCCACCAGGACCAGCACCGCGAGCACGATCCCGGCGAACATGACGAGCTGCGCCGCCGTGACCGGCAGCGCCCCGGTGGCCTGTCCGGTGATGATCGTGAACGGGTCACGTTCACCGGCAGGGCCGGTGATCGCTGGATCAATGAGCGCAGCGCCCCACCAGCCCATGACCAGCAGCAGCACCACGGCGAGGAATCCGCCGAGGACGATCCAGCCGGCCTCACCGGAACCGGGCTGGCTCCTACGTCCTGCACGGTTGCTCATACCAGCGCCCCGTTCTGCTCAGTCGAGCTACCCGAGCCCTGCTTCTTCCATGCTTGGTTGGTGTCGGTCACGGCGACCTCTGCCGCGACTTGGAGCACCTTGAAGGGGATACCCGGCCGCTTACCCGTCTTGAGAATGAACTTGCCGGTGTGCGGCCGGCGCTCCGTGCCGACGCCGCCGCCCGAGTCATCGGTCCAGTCCGTGATCCAGGACTTCTCCGTGTCCGAGAGGGCGAACACAGTCTCTAGGTTCCCCATCTCGTCCGGCGCGAGACCGCCGAGGAACACCATTTCTGAGCGGTTCACGAACCCCCACGCGATATCGGTCAACGTCTCGGATGAGAGCTTCAAATCGTTCATGGTGTGGGTAATCATGATCTGGCCAATGCCGCGACCACGATTCAGCCGCGTCAGGGAGTCCACGAAGTAGACCATCTGCTCAGAGGCCCGCAGCACCTTCCACAGCTCATCCATCACCAGAAGGTAATGCTTCGGCGGAATGCCGCGATCCGTGGTCACGATCTTCTCCGTGGCCACGGTGACAGTGCCGAGGTTCCAACACAACGACTGCACCGCAGCCATGAGAACGGTGTCGTTCTCATTGACCCCGGACACATCGAACACCACCGGCTTACCGGGGATGATGTGCGCCGAGGTCGGCTGCGAAAAGAGATCCCCATAGAGCCCATCTGGACCCATCGCGATCAGCGCATCCAAGAGCCCCTGCACGCGAGCGTCATAGGCGTTCTCGTCGTCGTGGGTCAGAGACAGGGTCCGTAGCGTGGCCGGCCGGGACCGAATGAAATCCGTCAGTTCTGGGATCAGGACCGGCGTGCTCAGATCTGGGTCGAGAGTGCGGATCGCGTGAGAGAGGATCGTCGTCTCATGCGGGTCAAGACTGCGCCGCGCAAACATGGCCACCAGCCCACTCATCAAAGAGAGCTGCTGGGTACGCAGGTCATTGAGACCTTCGGCACGGGCACTCTCGTTGGTCACCGTGGCCAGCGCCTTAGCGAACATCGACATATCCATAGGGTTGATATGGGACCGGCCCGGAGCGAACTCGATCACCTGACCATCGGCCGCGCGAATGAGGTCCACATAATCGGGACGCGCGTCCGACAGCGCCATAGGGATGATGCCCCAATCCAGGAGCACCGCGACCATGCGCTTAACCAGCGAGGACTTCCCCAGGCCCGGTTGCCCCAGCACGAACCCGGACGGGTTACGGATCAGCTCAGAGGTAAACCAGGAGATCGGGTCCGCGCAGACCAGGGACCGGCGCCGCAAATCCACCCCGAGCGGAGCGCCGACGAGATCCACGCCGGAACCGGCGATAAAGGGCCAGTAGCCGCAGAGCTGCACTGTGGTCCCTTGCAGCTCATAGGGCCGCTCGATGAAGCCCACCGGGCCACCACCGCGACGATTCCAGCCGGTAGCCCCCGGCCGGGAGAGCGTGGCCTGACGATCCGAGCTGACCTGCGCGAACAGCCGCCGAAGCCCGGTGACCGGCTTCGCGGTCGCGCGAGCTCGACGCTCTTCACGCTCTAGCCGAGCCTTATCCCGCTTGGAGAGAACCAGCCGTGAATCTTCTGCCGGTTCCTGGTCTTTGGCCTTTCGTGGACTCATCATCAGCACCCTTCAAGTGTGATCGCGGCTTAGGAGAAGAAGTCTTGGATCTCGTCGTTCAGGAGCATGTGATCGGGCAGCACCATCCCCAGCGGCAAGCCGGCCTGGAAGGTCACGGCCTGATTCGCCAGAGCTTTGCGGACCCGCAGACGAGTTCTCGAGAACAGCCCCGGCACTTCCTTATCCAGCCGGCGGAACTGTTGGGGATCAGACACCGAGACGGTGACGATGGTCCCGAACCGGGCCACACCGGCTCCCATCGTTTCCTCCTGTGCGGATTTCAGCGCCGCTTTCTGCCGCTGCGCTGCGCGCACTGACACGCGCTGCTGAGATCCGCCGAAGGTCGCTTCTTTGATCTCGCGCTGCACGAGATCCGTGGTCCGGTCGATAGGCACCGGACGATAGAGCAGGGTCACGCGCTTACGCAGCACCCCAGGCATGGGCTCTAGGAGCCGGCGCAGTGAATCGTGGGTGAAGGTTCCGCGCGGTTCCTCATAGAGCGTCCAGGACGCCGAGTAGGCCCTGTCGTGCTTGTAGTGCTCGAAGAGATCCGCAGCATAGGACGGGCCGGCATCCTCCCAGCGAAGGTTGGTGCCGCCGTCCATCTGCGCTTCCTCGATTGCTGAGGCGGTGGTCGGGTCATAGGCCACGCGGGTGAAGTCGATGATCTCCTGAGCCGTGCACGCGCGCACGACCCCGGCCCCGGTGGAATGCAGACCACCGAGGATGCCGGGGAGCCGGTCGCCTATGTCGATTGCCATTTCATCGCGGCCGCGATCCTTGTTCGCTTCCCAGGCTTTACCGTCGAAGGTGACCGTGAGACGCACCGTCATTTCCGGCGCGCCGTGGTCATACTCGCTGGCAATTCCGTCAGTGACCATGCGCGCGAATTCCGGGCCACCGTCTGCCCGGTTATGCGAGAGCAGCCGGCGCAGCCGAAGCCCGGTATCCGGTGCGGATTCAATGGTGACCGAGGCCCCGCGGATTCCGTCCTCTTGGCCGCGTGCTTGGAGCCAGCCGCCCCAGTGAGCCACCTGGCGGTTGACCGATTCAGCGTCTACCAGGGCGTCACCATCGGGCCGCGCTTCGATGACCACCGAGTAGTTGTACGCGCCCCGGCCGGTGATGCGCAGCAGCCCGAAGGGCTGACCCGCGCTATCGCGGTGCTCGGAAAGTTCGGTATCTGCCATGAGTCCCGGCAGCCGAGTCACCCCGTCTGGTGTCTGACCCGTGGGACCAGAGACGTAGAGGTGCTTGCCAGAACGTTCTTTGCGGCGCTGCGCAATTTTGAGCATGGTTCTCCCGTAGATCGAGCGGCCTTGCCGCTTGGTGGCCAGCAGAAGCACGGCCCCGAGAATGCCGGTGCCCATGACCACCCCGGCCGCAGTTGCGCGGCCGGTGGCCATGAGGATGATCGAGACCAGGATGAAGGGCACCCCGGCCAGTGAGACACCCAGGGAGAGCCCGAGGATGCCGGTGCGCTGAGGGTGCCGCAGATTGCCGTATACGCCGGGGATCACCCCGGAGGTTGAATCGCTCATGCGCCACTCTCCCCGTCGTCGCCTTCAACGGCCTGGTTCACCTGAGCACCAGAGGCGGTGCCGGTATCAATGACGTTCTTCAACTGTTGGGTCTTGGCAGCAGCCGATCCACCAGACTTCCCGGCGTTGCCGCCGGAGTCATTGCCGGTGCTCGGTGCAGCACCGCCGGCCGCTGAACCGCCAGGAGCGCCGCCACCCGATGCGCCGCCGTCACCGGCTCCCGGTGAGTCCGCGCCGCTGGGAGTGCCAGCGTCCACGCCAGCACCACCCACACCGCCGGCACCCTCAACACCGCCGGACGAGCCAGAAGCACCGCCGGCGGCTGAGGCCCCGGCGGGAGTCGCCGCGCCCTGACCACCGCCGGACGCGCCGCCCGAGGAAGCACCCTCCGCAGCGCCGCCGCCCGAGGACGATCCATCAGCAGCACCACCGGCAGAAGATCCGCCACTGTCACCGCCGGCCGATTCCGCGCCGCCGGCCGCGCCGCCGACCCCGGATTCACCCGAGCCACCGTCACCAGAGCCCGAGTCGCTGTCAGACGCGGGAGCAGCCCCACCAGGAGAGGCACCCGCAGCGCCGTCACCAGAGCCACCGGAACCGGCTCCACCGGCCCCAGAACCGCCGGCAGCCTGTCCAGCCGCAGAACCACCGCCGCCGGCCGAGGCCGAGCCAGAACCACCGCCAGCAGCGCCAGCCGCTCCACCACCAGCACCGCCGCCGGCCGCGCCAGCAGCGCCGGCACCACCACCGGCCGCAGCTCCACCACCGCCAGCAGCGGCCGCGCCGCCCCCAGCAACGGCAGGGGCAGCAGCTCCACCCGTGCCCGCCACCACAGCGGCACCAGCCGCGACCGTGGCCGCACCCGCGATAGCTGCGCCGCCGCCAAAGGCAGCAGCGCCCATCGCGGCAGCAGGAACGATGAACTTGATCAACGCCGGCAACGCGAGCCCCGCCAGCGCCAGAATGAGCATTCCGGTCATCGCCGCCGAGTAGTTCTGCAACTCACCCGCCAGCCCCTCGATCTCGGAATCTTCGGTCATCATGCGCAGCCCGAGCGCGTAGATACCGGCAGCAACCGGCTTGAAGAGCAGCAGGGCGATAAGCCAGCCGTTGGTCTTCTGGAACGCCTGTTTACCCGAGACGGAGCCGGTAGAAGCCGCCACGACGGGCAGGAACGCGAGCAGGACCAGGATCACGACGTCGCGGAAGATCATCAGCAAGAAATTCATGATCGCGCCGAAGAACGTCAGCAGAGACACGATCAGATAGACCCCGATGTTCTGGCCCATTTCACCGACCGGAGCCGCCAGAACCTCTAGGTTCGCGTCACCCTCAGTCGCCCGGTCGAGCAGCCATGCGGCTGTGCTGTCACCAGCGGTGAGCAGCGCGCCGATAGCCACCGCGTAAACGCCCGTGACCACGATCAGGGTCACAATCGGGGCAAAGGCAGTGATGATCTTTTTGAAGTCCATGCTCAGCAGCATCCGGGCGATACCGAGCAAGAAACCGATGATCGCAAACGCCGCGATGAAATAGCCCGTATCGGCTTGGATAGAGGCCACCGCAGGGTTGTTCATATCCGGCCCTGGCGCGTTCATCCACCAGGTAGAGATCATTTCCAGGAACGACACCGCACCGTTGGCGAGGCCCTGAGCGACCGCTTCTAGTGCGGCAGTCGCCGCGTTCCCAGCAAGGTCACCGAGCGCATTGCCGCCCCGGCAGACGAGCTGCCACGGCTCACATTCTTCTTCCGCAGCCATGAGACTTACCGCCACTCCACGTAATCGCTGGTGTCCTCGATGACCTCAACTGGTGGTGCTCCACTAGCGAGATCCACGCGCCAGTCGTTGGCTTCGTCATCCCAAACAAGGATGAATTCAAACATCGCGTCACCGGGGGTATCTGGAACGCTCACCCACAGTTGCACCGTGGCCTCAGAGTCCGACGAGTCAACGATGCGGAAGCCCCTGACCAGCAGACCATCGAAAGCTTCCGACGCTTCGGGATCACCGGCTGGGTATGCCGAACGAGCACCAGGACTATCTACCGCTGCTTCGTAGGTGTCACCCGCGACAAAGTCAGCGAACAAGATGGGCGCTGCGATGGCTGCGCCGGTTGGTGTCTGCGAGAAGCAGCGCCAGAAGCCGTCCTCCTGGACGGCTGGCCCGTGCTCATCCGAGACAGGAACGGAGAAGTTCTCCGCCCCGTCGAAGTCTTGCCACTCGAAGGCCGGTGCCTCAGTGGGGAACGCACTATCGGCGTCCATATCCTCACACCGGGCCGGCCCCTCACCCTCTGCTTCGGTGGGCTCTTCCTCTTCTGGTTCCACGGGCTCAGCCGAGGGATCTGGACCCTCAGCATTCAGGCCCTCGTCGGGTTCTTCGGCCTCATCAGAGCCCGAGGGGATCGTGAGCAGACCCACGACCACCACGACGATGACGATCAATAGACCCGCGCCCCAGAAGATCCACGATTTCCCGCCGCTGTGCTGTTGTTTCTGTGCCATATCGGTTCCCGTTCCGTGGTGGCGTGAGTGCTCTAGATAAAGACGCGAATGATCGCGGCCGCTGCCACCGCGAGGATGCAGACGATGATCGAGATCACCAGGCCCTTGAAGCCCTGGATCTCACGGCCGGTGAAGGACGCGAACGCCAGGTAGCCGGCCGAGGCGAGGAACCCGGCCAGGCCGAGCATGATCACGCCCCAGGAGATCCAGTTCAGAAGGGTGGTGAACCCCTCGACCCCAGGAGGCGCTTCCGGGCTCACGTCCGGGACGATCCCCGCCGGGGTCAGTCCAGAGAGTGCGGAAAGAAGTTCGAGCATCATCATGTGTTGTCCTCTTCTGCTTTGGTGTGGAACGTGCGAATAATCTTTTGCAGCCGCTTAGGCGGCGAGGTGAAGTCAGGCGCTTGGATACGCCAGTGCTCCACCCACGGGATATGTGCTCCCGTTGGCACTTTTTGCAGCAACCGCTTCACCGCGCGGCGCTGCTGCTCCATCAGCTTCGGAGCGTCATCGACCAACACCAGCCCCAGGAGGCGGGAGTCGGTGAGTTCACCGGAGATCCACTGCTGAGTGAAGTTCTCCGCTGCGTCGAGGCCGACCCAGTGAGTTCGCGCGACCACCACGACACGCAGCGTCGGCAGCGGTCGCACCCACCCGGCGGCGACGGGCCAGCCGGTGCCGGCGTCGGTCGCTTGGTCTCCGAGCATGGCCGCGACGGTGGAGGTTCCGGCTCCCCCGTGGAGCCCGGCCACTGTGATCAGCCGATGATCGGAGATCTCGATACGCGGCCAGCGCACCATGTCTGCTGGCGGTGAGACGAACGGCAATGGGGCCGGAGGTCCATTGACGATGGTCTGGTTCCCCAGTACGTCGTCTCGCATCTCTACCGTGTTCTCTGGCTCTTCCGGCGGTGCCTGTGTAAAGGGGTTACTACGCTGCACAGACTTTTGCTCCCTTTGCTCACCAATGGACAGCCCGTTAGCTGCTGGCCTTCATACAATGAAAATAGCTGGGTACGACCCAAAAATACCAGTGTTCACCGTAAATATCACTAAACACATGCACGCTGTTTACCTATCTTGCGTCGCATAGCTATTATAAGGAGAATGAGAGTGAACGATCCAGAATCCATTGACCTGCTGCTTGAAGATTTCCCGGATCTTGCGCATCCCAAGGAGGTCGCTGACCTCCTGCGCGTACGGCTCAACACCGTCAACCAGTGGATTCGAGAGGGCCGGTTGCTCTCGATCAACGCCGGTCGAAGAGTCAACCGCATCATGAAGCCCAAGCTGCGCGAGTTCCTGCTCCACGCCGATGAAATGCAGGACGACGACAGCGATCCCGTGGAGGTCGAAGCCGTGGAGGACGAGACCGCTGAGAAGGAGAAGGATTCAGACTGATGGACCCCCTCACTCCTGAGCAGGTGCCAGCGTTCCCGTGCTACGTCATCGACTACGACGAGGACAACGAGACCGCTGAGCTCGATGGTGTTCCCATCGAACCCGCCCACGGAGTGAACATTGCCGACGCGGCGAAAGACGCCGCAGCGCGCAAAGCAGAGGGTCACGGACTGACCGCCGTTCGCGTCAAGATCCGTACCCCCATCGGGGAAGAGTGGACGATGATCGTCACCGTTGACGGCGAACCCCTCGACACCACACCCACCCCTGAATCGCAGCAGAGAAAACCGTTCATACGCCCCGCCACCATTCTCGGCGGAGTCATCATCACCCTGGGTGCATTAGCTGGAACCACCGCTCTCGCTGTGCACCTGAGCACCGAGACAGACCACGACCAGAACGCCGCGCCACAGTGGGAGATCCCCGGTGCCGGCGAGCAGATCCCCGTAGGACTGCCCGAAGGGTTCACCGGCCCTTCGGACTGGTCAGTAGATATCAACGACGACACCGCAGCCACAGGGCTCGACGACGGCAGGATTCTCACCGCAAATAGCGATGGAATCCTCTCCGCCCGAGACCCTAAGACTGCTGAACCCGAGTGGGCCGGTTCAGGTGCTCCGCAGGATCTCTCTGAGATCCACGAGACCACCTGGACCGGCCAGCCGGTCCTTGCCTCCTACAACCGGGGCAACCTCACCTTGTGGCCGCTCGAAGATGTCACCCCCGGTGAGGCGGTCGCGCCTGAACAAGTCCCTGTGGCCAATGAGGCCGAGATCCTGTGGGGCGGAGACACCCCGCTGGTGTCTCTCGGTGACTTCATCGTGTTGGTCCCCGACGACGAGGGCACGCTGACTGAGGCCACCATCCCCGCCGGGTCCGATCCGGTATCCGCCGTGGACGGTGAAGCCGTCTCACTAGGCCCTGAAACCATTTACAGGACTGGACTCGATGGAGAGTCCACTACTACCGAGTTCACGCCTCCTGAGAGCGTGGACGGCCCCGCAGATGTGTTCTGGACCGCCGGCACCGATGCGCTCGTGCTGGGCTGGTCTGCGCCTGATTCTCAAGCCTCCCCGGTCATTGCCGTCATCGACCAGGAGACCGGGGAAACGATCATCAAAGACCAGGTGGAGCAGCTGCCTCACGAGTCGGCTGAGATCACCTACAACACCGACTCGCAGCGCGCCGTGATCGGCACCCTGGCGGTTAGATACGACGACGATCCCAGCCTGAACGAGATCCCCGCGATGGAAGATCCCGTGATCGAGGCGAACACCCTCTACGGCAACACCAGCGACGGGCCGGCCCTGGTGGACCTGGGCCGACCCCAAGACGGCGCGCAGTCCTACGCGACCTTCACCGAGGACGACACCGCCCCGGTGATCGTGGCGGAGGACGCGGCCTATGTGACCGCCCCCCGGCTGGATCAGATCATTCTCTACCGCGCCCCCGCAGGAACCTCCGAGGAGGAATCCACCGACGAGACAGACCCCGAAGAGCCCACCCAGGACGAACAGGACGATTGATGACTATTCAGATCAGCATCACCGATGACGGGACCGCCACCCTGCACGGGGAGGGAATGGAGCCACAGACCATCGTCGCCGGCACCTACCACCAGGCGCAGACCGAAGCCATAGACGCGCTCGTGGAGCGCGCCCGAGCAGCCGGCGAAAAGCTCTACGCCGTGACCGATGAGACTCCCCCCACGACGTTGCTGATCGAGCCACGCGGGACCGTGACCCCTGTTCCTGCCGACCAGGTTCCCAACAGCTCCCCGGCACCAGCTCAGTCCGAGCCCGAGCAGCCCAACGCAGCGCCGGCCGCAGCAGCAGCGCCGGCAGAACCCAAGCCGGCCGCGCAGCCAGTAGAGCCCACTCCCCCACCGACCGCAGCATCACTGGCCGCAGCATCACCGGCAGAGCCCTCGACACAGGCCCCGGCGCGGCCGAACCCGCTCACTGCGGATTCCACTTCTGCCCCGGCCGCGAGCCGGCGGCAGGTCCGCGAGCAGCGCCAGAGCTTCCTCAACCAAGAACAGCGCGAGCAGCCGGCCACCGAAGGGTGGCGCGGCGTGCTGGCGAGCATGGGTATCCGTATCGCGCCGAGCGAGGCCGAGAAGGCCCAGCGGATCGACCGCCAAGCGGTCTCCCAGCACTGGCCCGGACCCCGCACCATCGCCATCGTCAACGGCAAAGGTGGAGCCTCAAAGACCCCGACGACGATCCTGCTCTCAGCAGTATTCGCCCGGTTCGGCGGCGGCGGCGTGCTGGCCTACGACAACAACCAGACGCGCGGCACCCTGGGATGGCGCACCGAGCAAGGCCCCCACGATGCGACGATCCTTGATCTGCTGCCAAAGGCCAATGACCTTCTCTCCACCGGGGCACAGTCGGCAGACCTGGCCCACTTCGTGCACCACCAGACCACCGACCGCTACGACGTGCTGCGCTCGAAGCCGGTGGCCCTGGCCGACGCGCAGCGCGTCGATGCCGGCGACGTGGACGCCATTCACCAGGTCACCAGCAAGTTCTACCGGCTGATCTTCATCGACTCCGGCAACGACGAGTCCGATCCGCTGTGGAAGCGCATGATCGACCTCAGCGACCAACTGGTGGTGGCCACCACCACCAAGGACGAGCACGCCGAGGCCGGCGCCCTTCTGCTCGAAGCTCTCGCAGACCGTGACGAGCGATCCGCAGCCCTGGCCGATGAGGCCGTGGTCGTGGTCTCAGAATCCAACAACAGCGCACGGCCCACCGAAGCCGAAGAAGTGCGCAACGGGTTCAGCAAGCTCGCTCGAGAAGCGGTGGCGATCCCGTATGACCCGGCAATGGTCGATGGAGTGCTGCACTATGACGCGCTGCGCAGCTCCACACAGCGCGCATGGCTGCGCGCCGCCGCCGCGGTCGCGAGAGGGCTCTAAGTCATGACTTCGGCGCTATTCCTGCTAACGGTGCCTTTCCTGCTCGCCAGGGAGGCGATTTCCTCCGACACGCCATAACGTCTTACACGATTTTGTGGCTATACCGTGACAGATTGAGCAGTGTTCCAGTCGTGACGTAAGGAGATCAGGATGACCAGGCCGTATAAGGGTGATCGGGTATCGCTGACTACGAAGATTCCGCGCGCTTACTACGACAAGCTCAACCGACTCTCAGCCGCAACCGGAGAGACCAAGGTTGACTACATCGCCGCCCTGATCATTAAGGATCTCGACACCCTCGACATAGACGCGGTCGAGGGCCAGGAGCCACTACCAATGTCCGCGTAAAAAGAAGAAGCGCCCACCTACCGGTGAACGCTTCTTCATAAGACTTGTCAGAACCGCTACGTCGCCAAACTAACCGGTTCTGATCTTCCTCCCGAAGGAGATTCGATTATGTCCCCCGTGCAAGGGGATCACGCCTATGACCTGTTCAGGGGTCTCGCGTGTTTCCTACTGTAACACCGCCAAACCACCCGAAACAGTCTACGGAGCGCCATACGGCGTTTCGTGCTGCCTTCTTAAGCCATATCGGTACCGCGTGGGCTCGCGCGTCCGCAACTAAGACCGCCCCTTCGGTGCGAGTGAGCGCCGCTGACCTGGCAGGTTTCGAGTTCTTCACGCCCTCACGTTCCGTGGGGTCGGCCCTGGTCATCGACATAGACCGACCAGATGCGATCCTCGAGATCTTTGACACGATCCCGGCGGAGATCCGCCCCTCCTGGATCGTGGAGACCCGCAAGGGCGCACAAGCCGGCTGGATGATCGACCCGGTAGACCTCCGCTCAACCGCCCGTGAGCGCCCGGTCGCCTACGCGCGCGCCGTTGGCGCTGCGCTGCGCTCCGCGCTGACCGGCGACGAAGCGGTAGACCCGCTGACCCCCGTGCGGGTCCGCAACCCCACCTATGCCCGTGTGGAGCTGCGCGCGTCGGCCACTCCCCCGGTCTACGGGCTCAGGCATCTACACCAGGCGCTCAAAACGGCGGACCTATGGCCCGAGGGGATGCGCTTCACCGGCCGCAGCGCCACCAAGAAAGCTCACCGCGCGATCGCGGCCGCGATCGACACCGGAAACCGGAACCAGACCGTGTTCGACGTCGCCCGCCACGCCGCCTACGCCGGCGAAGATTTCGAGGCTGTGGCCTGGGAGACCAACGACGCAGCACCCGAGCCCATGAAAGCCGCTGAGGTGCACGGGATCATCCGAAGCATCACCCGCTACATGGCGAACCCCCGTGGCCACCGCTCCACAGTCGCCGTTCCGTCCCAGATACGGGAACTCATGGCAGAGATGGGACGACGCGGCGGATCAGCCAACACGGCTGCGCAGCGCGCCGCCCGCGCGCTAGGCCCTGCCGCGTCCGCAGCGGCCCGCAAGCCCCGCACAGACACCAAAGCCCGCCAGGCCCAGAAGATGCGCGCACAGGGCCATTCAGCGGCCTCTATCGGGCAGAAGCTCGCGGCCGCACCAGCCACGGTTTACCGGTGGCTACGCCGGCATGTGCAGCATCAGTGCCAATTCTCATCGGTGGAGCATCAGGTGTTCCGTAGACCCCTCCGCCATACACGGGCTCACCCCCGGCACCCGTCATGGCCACCGCGCCGGCCTGGAACACCCTGCGAGATCCCCACCCGCTGGCCTGACTCCCCCGGCGACAGCAGCTCAGGACCGCCCAGCGGTCCACTCCGCAGCTAACCGCCCTGCTTCGGGACGGACCTCTACTACCCCATCGGGTAGCCCTGCCCTATAGGACGCTCGAATGCAGCCCCGCAGAGCCAACGCGTGCACCGCAGCTTTCAATCGTGCAGCGGTCAGCCCTGCACCACTGAGACTCCACAGGGGAATCGGTGGTGCTCCGTGGCCGATCCGTTCCAGGATGGCCAGCAGTGCTGCGTACTCCCCCGCAGTCGGTCCCTCAGTCTCCGCAGCAGTCATCGCAGCTCCCCTCGTCGTCGTGACTCCCACGCTAATCAGCCCGTATGACACGTCCCAGGCCACCGCCTGCCCTCAGCACCAGCGACCGCACCACAGCTCAACAGGTGAACAGTTCCGCCCGGTTGGTGTCTCGCGCAGGGTGCCAAGTCTCCCCCGCCCCTCCATATCTCTGTAAGTATTATTTATGGTTTGCCGTTTGTATGGGCGCCCGTACATACATACTCCCGTACACCCGTCGGGACGGGGAAACGGGTAGCTGCTATGATGGTGATATATCTAAACGGGCTGCCATAAATACGGCAATATTATTCCTGGTAACCCGTCGCACCTTAGATGTAGCGCAACGGGGAACCATAGACACGGAGGTATGGAGATATGCGAGTTGCTTATCTGAACGGTAAGGGGGGCGTAGGTAAGACTTCCTCGTCTCTAATGAGTGCCGAAGCGGCCTACAGGGCCGGGTACAGCTCCGAAGTCATCGACGCTGACCCCCAGGGGAGCGCGAGTAGCTGGGCCGAGGCGGCCGAGGCAGCGGGAACCCCGCTGCACTTCCCGGTGAACATCGCCAACCGTGCAACCCTCGCTAAGACCGTGGAGAAGTCCACCGTTGATTTCCTGTTCATCGACACCGCGCCCAATGATCCCGCGATCATCGACGCGGCAGCCGCCGCCGCAGATATGGTCGTCATCCCCACAGGGACCACCATCGCTGACATGGACCGGGCCATTCAGACCTATGAGGCTATGACGACTCCCGCCGCGATCCTGCTGTGGCGAGTTGACCAGCGGCACCAGCTCTACAAGCAGTCCCGCGAAATGCTCACCGATGCTGATATCGCCGTCTTTACGACGGCGATCCCGGACCGCCAGGAGATCAACCGGGCCTGGCATACGGACCTCTCCGGGGTGCGGCTCCACGGTTATGAGGAAGTCATTACCGAACTCAGCGCCACTATGCGCGCCCTGACCAGCTAAGGACCACAGACCATGAGCGCACCAAAGCCGAACCCAATGGCCGCAGCCATACAGCGCAGGAACAGCGCACCCAAGCCCGACCAGGCCGGGGGAGTGGCACACACCTTCCGCGAGGTCACCGAGACCTCCCCGACGAAGAAAACCACCTTTGATCTACCCGAGGACGTGCATCGCACGTTGAGGTGGGAAGCACTCAAGCGGGATGTATCCATGCGCGATGTGGTGCTTCGCTACATCTACGAAGGCATGGAACGCGACGGCATTACGACTATCCCGAAGGACTGAAAGCGCTATGGAAGAGCAGTTCATAACCGTCAACTATGGCGACACCATTTCAGTTGCCCCGAACTCAGACGGCGAAGCCGCCGTGAAGATCGAGAACACAGCTTTCGTGGAGCCCGCTCGGTGGATCAATGTCGCTATGAGTGGCTATGACCGCAATCACGCGATAGACGACCTCATTGACGCCTTGCAGCAGCTACGCGCTGTGCAGGACTGAAGACCGTAGGACGGTCCTGGAGAGCGTTGATCGGTTGATCCCGTAGCGGCGCGCTACCTCAGCTTTGGGGACACCCTCAGCCACCAGGCGGCGCGCAGCGTCGGCATCTTCCGCAGAGAGCGCCAGCGGCCGGCCCTGATAGGCGCCACGAGCTTTCGCCGCCGCGATCCCGTCAGCTTGTCGCTCACGGATGATCGAGCGTTCCAGATCAGCCACCGAGCCCAAGAGACGCAGTTGGAATCGAGCGTAGGGGTCGGAGCCGGAAGGCGAGTAAGTCACCGACTCAGCCACGAAGCGCAGTCGAACTCCCTTGGCCATCAGCTCATCGGTGATCTGACTCAGGTCGATCACCGACCGGGCCAGCCGGTCCATCGAGGCCACCACCACTTCATCGCCGACCCGCACATAGCTCAGCAGTCGTCCAAGCTCAGGCCGGCCGCGCCGAGAAGAAGTCGAAGCGTGTTCCTCGAAACTCATGTGAACATCACCAACGGCTGCCTGCTGGCGATCCAAATTCTGATCCGTGGTCGAGACCCGCAGGTAGGCCACCCGATGCCCTTCAATTTGTGGCGTCATGTCTAAGATCTTCGCTAGACCGCGCGGACACGTCACGCGACGTGCCCCGACTGTGTGGATTGCAGCGCTAAATGGCGGTGATATCGCATCGTTTTGTGGCGCACCTATTGGTCAAGTTTCCGGTTGGGCGCGTTGAAGCTCTCGGTAGATCGTCGCTCGGGAGACGTCGAAGAGCTCTGCCAGTTCAGTCTGGGTGTGGGTCCCAGCCTTATGCGTAGTCAGGAGATGCTTCCGCTTCGAGGGAGAAAGCTTGGGCTGCTTGCCCCGGAGTCGACCCTTCGACTTCGCGACTGCCATTCCTTCTCTGGTGCGTGCGCGTATGAGGTCGGCTTCGAACTCTGCCACCATGCCTAGGACGTTGAAGAGCAGCCGGCCTACCGCGTCGTTGGGGTCGTAGAGGCTGCCGCCGATGCTGAGCGTCACCCCTTTGGTGGTGAGTTCATCCGCGATGTTCCGTGCGTCAGGCAGTGAGCGGGCGAGGCGGTCGAGCTTCGTGACCACCAGGGTGTCTCCTGAGCGGACGGCTGCGAGGGCTTCGCGGAGTCCGGGTCGGGTTCGGTTGGTGCCGGTGAGTCCGTGGTCGACGTAGACCTGATCGGGGTCGACGCCGAGGGTGATGAGTCCTTCGCGTTGGGCGGTGAGGTCTTGTCCGGTGGTCGAGACCCGGGCGTATCCGATCTTCAGTCCAGTCATGGCCCTCAGTGTTGCAGATAAGGGGCCTTCACCGTGCTTTTAATCGGGCGGGGTATACGTGCACTCTGAGCCCAGTATCTGTATGGAGTGGTTTGAGGGTGGGGGAGTGCCCGGTGGACGACCGGCTTACGGGCAGCTTGCGGACGGTGGGGTGACTTTGCGCACCGCGAATAAAATCCTCTCCTATCGCCGTGGGGCCCTCGGCGCCGCATCCGTACCAGTGCCAATGCCAGGACTCAAGGTTCAGTCTTAGCTGAGCCCTGCGGCGGCCCCGGTGACACCACCGGCCAGCAAAGGAACGGTTTAGGGGCTGAACCGCACTGGGATTGATGGAGACTCCGGCTATAGGGATTCCACCAGCTCGTTGGCTCTGGTGCTGTCATCGTAGAACAGGGCCTCGAACTCAGCCGGTGGCCGGTCACCGAGGTAGCCATGAAGCCGCTCGGTGTTGTGCCAGTGGACCCATCCCAGAGTCGCGAGCTCCACGTCTTCGACCGTCTTCCATGGCCCCCGCTGAGTCCGCACCGGCCCTCGGATCAGCTCGGCCTTGTAGTAGCCGTTGACGGTCTCGGCCAGAGCATTGTCATAGCTATCGCCAACGGTGCCGATCGAGGGGGTCGCCCCGATCTCTGCCAGTCTCTCGCCGTATCGAATGGAGGTGAATTGAGATCCTGCATCGCTGTGGCACCGGAGTTGCTCATGCCGTGGACCTCGTGACCAGCGGGCCATCTCGATGGCATCGAGCACTGTCTCGGTGCGCATCGTCGACGCGACCCGCCACCCGACGATCGCCCGGCTGAACGCATCGATGATGAAGCAGACATACGCGACACCGGCCCAGGTCGGCACGTAGGTCAGATCGGTGACCCAGAGCCGATTCGGCGCGATCGCGGTGAACTCGCGATTGACCAGATCCGGATGCCGCGGGGCTTCAGGGTCGGGTGTGGTGGTGCGGAGCTTCTTACGCCGAAGAACACCCTCGAGACCAGCTTGGCGCATCAGTCTCGCCGTCTGATCTCTACCGATCTTCAGGCCGGCCCGGTTCGCGGCCTTCCAGAGCTTCCTGGCGCCATAGACCCCGTAGTTCTGAGCATGGAGTTCTACCAGCTGCGGGATCAGCTCGGCATCTCTGACACTGCGGGCCGAGGGGGCACGGTTCTTCGCGGCGTAGTAGGTGCTCGGAGCCACATGCAGGATTGCGCAGATGGGCTCGACTCCGAGTCGACGACCGTCGATGACGTCGTCCTTGTTCGCGTCGATGAAGGCGACTATCTCGGTGACTGGCGGTCGAGCTCCGCCCCGAAGAAAGTCGCGGCCCGCTTCAGGATCTCGTTGGCCCGCCGCAGTTCACGGTTCTCTTGTTCCAGGGCCTTCTCGCGGGCGGACTGCTCGGTGCTGACACCGGGGGCATGCCCGTCATCGATGTCAGCTCGGCGGACCCAGGACCGGACTGACTCGGGGCCGTAGCCCAGCTGGGTCGCGACCCTTTTCACGGTGCCGCGGTCAGTGCCCAGCTCCTTGCGCAGCTGGCGGACCATACGCACCGCTGCGGCCTTCTCCTGTTCGGAGTAGCGGCGCGTGGTCGCGATGCCCGGGTTGATCTCTCTTGACATGTCTCCATCATCCTTTCCAAACGATGGAGTCTCCAAGAATCCCAGTGCGGTTCAGGGCAGACTGGTCGGGTGATCCTGCGGTGTCGGCCCGCAGAGCTGAAAGCTAACACTACGAATGGAGCCTCATGCCTACACCGCAAGCCCAGACACCATCCCAGAGGCCATCGGAGTACCAACGCAACGCCTTCGCCCCAGCGATCCTTGCAGCGATCGTCTGCCTGGCCGGGATCGTCCTGATCGACCACGAGTACTACTTTGAGGTCCGCTACATCATCACGATCCTCGCCGTCATCATCGGGTGGTTCGCTCTGCAGGCACGCCAGTGGTGGTGGGTCCCCGCGATGCTCGCTATCGCGGTGTTGTGGAACCCTCTCTACATATTCGAATTCGATGGCCCGCAGTGGGCTGGGGCGCACGTGACCGTCGCAGGTGTCTTCCTCGCAGCCGGCATCTTGATCAAGACACCACGGAAGCCGGTCGCTGGCCGGTCTGGCGCGTGAAGCGCCCAGGGATGAGGTTGCCCGCCATCGCTGGGGCTGCACGATGCCGGCACGCACCGCACTGGCCGGATCGAAGTTCTGGCTCTCCATGAGAAGGGGCGGCGGCGCTGCAGGGGGACGGTCAGTGTCAGTCCCGCACCTGTGCCACCCGGAGGAACCGCACCCCCGAGGCGGCCCCTTCCTCGGTGACTGTCTGTTTCGTCTGGTCGCTGTTCTGACTTTGATCTGCGTTGCAGAAATGCGTTGTGGCGTTGTTCTCAGAGGTATGCGGAGATCAGCGCGAACAGGGCGAAGCCAGACGTCAGGACTACGGGCCCCAGCGGGCTGGTGTCGCCCTTGTGTGCTTCAGCAAGCATCTCTTCGATGACCATACTGATCAGTATTCCGCCGGTAAACGCCAGCACAGATACGGTCAGCAGTTCAGGCGCTGATTGGAGCACGAAATAACCTAGAGCTGCTCCGGTGAAGACTGGGATGCCGAAGGCTAGGGCGAGCAGGATCCGTTTGCTGCGGTTGACTCCTGCTCGACGCAGGGTGGCGATGGCGGCGAAGCCTTCAGGTGCATCTGCGGGCACTTGACCAAGGGCCAGTATCAAACCGAGTCGTGGGTCGATGAGAGTCCCGGCGCCGATCATTATCCCGTCGCTGAACAGGTCCAGAGAAACACCAGCGAAGATCGCCCAAGGACCGTTGCTCTCAGTACCGCGTCCTAGACGGTGGCGCACGGAGTCGATGACACGTTCTAGTCCCATGAAGCCCAACCCACCTGCCGCCAGTGCGAGGATCGGCACCCATGCGTGGGTCGCTGAGAGGGCTTCCGGCATCAGTTCAAGTCCGACGACGGCTAAGACGATGCCAGCGGCGAGATGCAGTGCCAGGCTCAGGGTGCGGTCGGAGACCTTGGTGATTTCCGCGAGCAGTCCACCGAGAAAGTTCCCGGCAGCCGGCAAGGCTGCAAGGACCAGGACGAGGGTGAATCCCTGCATCGTTTAACCTCCAAGGTGTTTCATCGGCGCGAGACTCTCGTAGAGAATTCGCAGCGGCACTACGCGGTCAACGGGCTGGTGCGGTGAGGTGTGGCCTGGTTCTCGGTTCTGCTGAGATGAAAGCATGTTCGGCTGAGGGAGTGCGGGCGGCGCGCAGCCCGTTGAGGATGACGAAGACTTCAGCGATCTCATGGACCAGCACGACAGCGGCTAGACCGAGGACACCGGTGATCGCCAGGGGGAGCAGCACGATGATCAGCGCCAGTGACAAGACGATGTTCTGGGTGATGATCCGTCGGCCTCGCCGGGTGTGATCAAGTGTCTGGGGGATGCGACGGAGGTCTTCGCCGGTGAAAGCGACATCTGCTGATTCGACTGCGGCGTCCGAGCCGGTGGCGCCCATGGCGATACCGACGTCTGCGGTGGCCAGGGCGGGGGCGTCATTGATGCCGTCACCGATCATCGCCACCGGACCTGCTCCGGCTTCGCGCAGCTGGGTCACGGCGCGTGCCTTGTCTTGGGGGCGCAGCTGAGACCGGACCTCGGTGATGCCCGCCTCGTGGGCGAGTGCTTCTGCGGTGCGGGTGTTGTCCCCGGTGAGCATGGTCACGTCCAGACCCCGAGAGGTCAGGGACGTGATGACCTGGCTGGTCTCCGGGCGAAGCTCATCACGGACCCCGATCGCGCCAACCGGCTGACGCCCCCGGTGCAGGATCACCATGGTCATGCCTCGATTCTCGAAGTCTTCGACCTGTTCAGCGAGTTCACCTGGGCTGAGCCAGCGCGGATTCCCCACAGACATCGGCACCTCATCGACGATGCCGCTGATTCCTTGACCAGCCGTCTCTGTGACCTGCTGAGCATCGAGCACCTCGGTGGACTCGGCCGTGATGGCTGATGCCAACGGGTGGGTGCTATGGGCCTCCAGAGACGCCGCCCAGTTCAACGCCTGGGACCGGGTGGTGTCACCGGTGGTGAGTACCACGGTGACGGTGGGCTGATTGAGGGTCAGGGTTCCTGTCTTGTCCAGGGCCACATGGCGGATGCCACCGAGGCGTTCGAAGGCGGCGCCGGACTTGATGATCACTCCAAATTTGCTGGCTGCACCGATGCCAGAGACCACCGTGATCGGCACTGAGATCGCTAACGCGCACGGCGAGGCGGCCACCAGGACGACCAGGGCACGCTGCACCCATAGCTCCGAGTCACCGAAGATCCACCCGACCAGAGCGACCACGGTCGCCAGGAGAAGCACCCCTGGCACGAGGGGTCGAGCTAGACGATCGGCTAAGCGGGCTTGGTTGCCCTTCTGAGTCTGTGCCTGCTCGACCAGCTCCACGACCGTGGTCAGGGAGTTATCCGTGCCTGAGGCGGTGGCTTCGACGTCTAAGGCCCCGGAGGTGTTGATCGATCCGGCCAGCACGTCATCCCCGGGACTGACTTCTACAGGGATGGATTCTCCGGTGATCGCTGAGACATCCATGCTGCTGTGCCCAGAACGCACCACCGCGTCGGTGGCCAGACGCTCACCAGCGGCCAGACGCAGCACATCACCGGCGACGAGATCCTCAACCGGTGTGGTGCGTTTTGAGCCATCGGCCGCGAGCACGGTGGCGGTGGTGGGGATCAGGCCGAGTAATGAACGCAGCCCAGACTGGGCCCGGTCCATGGAGAGGTCCTCCAGCGCCTCGACGATCGAGTACAGGAAAGCCAGAGCGGCGGCTTCCTCGATATACCCCAGAAGAACTGCGCCCGTCGCGCTGATCGTCATCAGCAGCCCAATTCCTAGCCGACCGCGAGTGAACAGTCCCGTCAGCGCCCCCGGGACGAACTGGGAGGCACCGGAGAGCAGCGAACTCCAGAACAGCACCATAGCGAGCGTCTCGGCTTCGCTGGAGAGCCACTCCACCAGGAGCCCGAACACCAGCAGCAGGCCCGAGGATGCAGGAATCAGCACGGAAAGGCTACGCCACCACGGGGTGTGGCGCTCTTGCTCAGCGGCCGGTCCGGGGGCTTCGCAGCCGCAGGCCGATGTGGTCACCGCTGGGCCGCCTGGCCCTCGCAGCACCCTGCTACCGTGCATTGCGGATCCACACAGGGGGCCTCTTCATCGACAGCCAGTGTGGTCTCTACCAGCGTGTTCAGCGCCCGAGACAGGTGAGTGTCGACGATCTCGTAGCGGGTCTTCCGTCCCTGATGCTCCACGACGATGATCCCGCAGTCCCGCAGGCATGCCAAGTGGTTCGACACATTCGACCGCGAGAGCCCCAGCTCCCGAGCAAGATCCCCGGGATACCGTGGCCCCTGGAGCAGCAGCAGCAGGATTCTCGAGCGGGTGGGATCAGCCATTGCCCGACCCAGCCGGTTCATCACATCGAGACGCGAAGCAATAGTCAGCATGCGCTGAACTATACATTAAGTGGTGAACTGTTTGGAGAGTCTCCTACGGCCTCGGTGGGCGAGAAAAGTTTCTCAATTCCCCCGCCCCGGGAGTCTTGGCAGACACCAGAAAACCCCAGGGCTACCTTCGTAGTGAGGGCGGCTCTTTGATCAGATGGGCATGACTACTTCGTTGGCGAACCAGTCTTGGAGAGCGTAGGTCCAGTCATTCCAGATGCCGGTGACCATTAACAGGCCCACGGTGATCAACATGCCCCCGCCCAGTCGCATGACAGTGGTCTTATGCCGGGTGAAGAACTTCAAGGTGCGCATGCCACGTTGCATGCCTGCGCTGATGAGGATGAAGGGGATTCCCAGTCCCAGGCAGTAGGCAAACACCAGGAGGGCTCCGCGTGTGGAATCTTCTCCGTAGACCAGAGCCAGGACCGCGGCCAGGGTTGGTCCGATACACGGCGCCCAGCCGATCCCGAAGGTCGCACCGAGGAAGGGTGCTCCGAGCAGTCCGTCTGGTGGGCGGCGGTGGATCTTTCGTTCACGCTGGAAAAAGCTGAAGGCGCCCATGAAGATCAGGCCCATGAAAACGACGATGACCCCGAGCAGCTGAGTGACCCAGCCTCCCTCGACCCTGAGCCAGGTCGTGGCGTAGATGAATACGGACCCGATCAGCATGAAGACCACGCTGAACCCCAGGACGAAGAGCAACGCGCCGAGCACCATGCGTGAACGCGAGCGTTGATGCAGTTCAACCCCGGAGAGCCCGGTGATATACCCAAGGTAGCCAGGCACCAGCGGCAGCACGCACGGAGAGAGGAAGGAGACCAGGCCCGCGAG
Organism: Nesterenkonia sp. E16_10; assembly: GCF_017347085.1. Lineage (GTDB taxonomy): Bacteria > Actinomycetota > Actinomycetes > Actinomycetales > Micrococcaceae > Nesterenkonia. The sequence continues at coordinate 7,359 of NZ_JADPSA010000044.1, read as the reverse complement.
CATGGCAACCGGTGCTGCCAATAACAGCGAGCTGTCGAAGACGATTTCTGCGAAAGGGTTATTCGTGGTGGCTGCGCCGAGCATCAGCGGTTCCCCCTCTGCTCCTCGCCGACGCTGTCAACGACGCCGCTGCCGGTTAAGTCGCGTTGATCTTCTTCCAGTATGGTGCTGATCAGGGTGCGCAGTGTGCTCGGCTCGATGATTCCTACGACACGAGCGCTGACCCGAGCCTGGGTGTCCAGGACCAACGTCGTGGGTACCGCGGAGGGGTGGACGTAATCGGTCATGGCCATCATGACCTCTCCGGTCCGGTCCTCCATGGAGGGGTAGGTGATGCCGAAGTTCCGTTCAAAAGCCTCGGCAGTCGCTTGAGTATCGCGGGTATTGATCCCGAAGAATTGGACGCCATCGGGTCTGAACTCCTCATAGGCGGCTTGTAAGTCGGGAGCCTCTACCCGGCACGGAGCGCAGGCGGCGTACCAAAAGTTGAGGATGGTGACCTCACCCTGGAGGGTTTCCGGGGTGATCTTCGTACCGTTGAAGAGTTTGGCCTCGAAGGCCACGGCAGCTCCACGATTATCAGGTGCGTACTCCTCCACGGAGCCGTCACCAGAGATGTAGTTCGTTCCATCATTTTGTGCTCGCTGTGCTAAGTCGTCATTCTCGGAGCCGCAAGCACTGACCATAAACGCCGTGGCGGTCAACGCGATCGTGGTGAGGGCGTGCCGGCGGGTCCGAGGTGTGGGTGAAGAATCTGCTGTCATGGAGTCTCCTGGTGTGAGATCTTCGCGGTCCTGTGCGGCCGGTCGGGCTCTGTGCTTGCCGTCCTCGCCGCGCTCTGGGACAAGGGGACCCGCACGCTTTAGGAGAAGTTCAGAGCGCCAACGATCACGAGTCCCGCGATCAGTACGAACCATGTCAGCAACACGGTGCCGTGGTGCTCCAGCACGGTCCGTTCCAGTCGTGGGGGTCCTCCAGATCTCTGGTGGCCCCATCGGCTCAGGGATTCGAGGCTGACGTACCACATGGAGGAGAACATGGCTGCCCACGCGAGCATGCAATAGGGGCAGAGCGCTTCGATGCTGAATAGGCTCTGAGACATCAACCAGCCGACGAAGAACGTGCCAAGTGTGACACCGGCCTGCAGGCCGCCCCAGTACCACCCGCTCAGGCGGGCACCACCCAGAAGTGCCCCGCCAGTGGCAGCGACCAGTGCAAATCCTACGAGGCCGATATACGGGTTGGGAAAACCAAAGACCTCAGCTTGCCAGGAGTTCATCACCGGCAAACAGGACACGGTCTCGCCCAGGGTGCAGCTCGGAGAATAGAAGGGGTTAGTCAGCAGCCAGTACTTCTCCACCGCGAGGATGAAAGAAGGCACCAGTCCCAGGACACCAGAGACGAAGAGCACCAGCCCGGTGACCTTGGAGGGTAGCCCCGGAACGGTTTTAGTTGATGCTGGCGCGGAACTTTCAGACGACTCAGGTGTGGGGCGTGTCCTCACTGAGCTTCGAGGGCTTCATCAAGGGGGTCTGTGAGGTCTTCGATCGACTCAGGGTTGAGCTGTTCGTCGTTGACGAAGAACGTCGGTGTCCCCTGGAGTTGAAGCTCTACAGCATCGTCAAAGTCCGCTTGGACCCGGTCTGCGACCTCATCGGAGAAGTAGTCCTCTTCCCATTGGTCCATGTCGAGTCCGAGTTCCTCGGCGTAGCCACGGAACACATCGTCCTGAGGGTCTTCGTTGTGGCTCCATTGCTCCTGGGTCTCGTACATCTTCTGATACATCGCCTCGAGTTCACCCTGTCGGGCGGCAGCTTCTACAGCGTGGGCCGCCTGCCGGGAGTTTGGGTGTCCATCGAGAGGGAAGTAGCGGATCACGAAGGACACTTCTCCTTCGTAGCGTTCCCGAAGATCTTCGACGGTGGGATAGATCGCGCCGCAGGCTTCGCACTCGAAGTCCAGGAACTCCACAAAGGTCACATCGCTCTGTGGGACGTCGTCGAGTCTGCGTGAATCTTCTCTGACGATCAGCTCGGAGTTCACTGCGCTGGACTCCGAGGCAGGGGGCGTCTCTTCTGGGGAATCGCGGAAGATCATGATCGCGACCACGGCTAGGACCACGACGACTGCTACGCCAAGAAGCCATCGTAGGGTCTTTTTCTTGGTGGCCGTTCCGCCAAGGGGGCTGTTGATAGGGGGACCTGGGGGGTGATCAGCAGACATGGGGATCCGTTCTTGAGGCAGGTTCTTGGTCACCGGTAGAGCGCAGCTCACCGGGGCAGAGCATCACGAGCCATCGCCGAGGCGCAGAAACGATCAAGTCTCAGACGCGCTTCACGAGGCCAGGATGAGCTCTGGTGGCCCCCGAAGAGGAGTGGGCCCCTCCCCAGGGCGAGGTTTGACGGGCGCCCATATCGTGTTTGCCACGGCCACACAGGCTGGGTAGGACGCCCGGGGTATGACCCCGGGCAGCGGCTGAAACAGCGACATCCCCAGCACTAGGTACAGCACTTCTACCAGCCCATCGCCGCGACGAATCACCGCGTAGGTGACCACCAGAGCCACCACATGAATCGAGAGGGCGCCGAATTCGAGATGGATCAGCAGCGGATGCTGATGATCCCCCACAGCAGCGGGACCTGGCCCGAACAACAGGTGAAGGAACACTTGACCAGTGAGTACCGCACTGACGAGTCGTCCTCGGCTGCGCGGCACGCGTGAGAGACCGATGCAGACCGGGATGGCCACAGTGAGGGCGAGGAGAACTATTACTGGTTCCGGCACATGGCCGGTGGCGGAGTAGTGAGCCACAGCGGTTGAGAGTACGGCGGTGAAACCGATGATGAGACCCCGGGCGACCCGTCCAAGACCGCGAAGATTTGAGGCGTACACAGCACCCTGCCTCCTCCCAGTCTCCCCACCCCACGGGTGGGGATCGGCTATCTGCGGAAATTCTACAGGACGTAGAAAACGGCATACCGAGAGGTACCTGTGGCGAGCCACCGAAGCCCGGCTCGGCAGCTGCGAACCCATCTGAAGGCCTGCGGGGATCGTTCCCGCGCGACTGACGGTCAGCCTCGTGGTGTAGATGCTGCCATCGCCGGTCTGTGTAATGCTGCTCGCCGGTCAGACGGCACTGATGTGGTCAAGGCGCCGCCCTGGATCTCGCTCGCGTCAGGATGCGGACCCAACGTTGAGCAGGAATGTCCGGTCGTGGCCGAAGGGCTCGACCCTGGGGGGGGGGGCATCACCGGCTGGGGTCTCAGCAGGGACCACCAAGCGCGCGGGTTCATCTCCTGACTTGCAACCGGGGCCCGCCGATTGACGCATCAGCGTCAGAGTTTGCGGCGCCTGGTGACAGTGATGATTACTGCGCCCAGCACCACTGCGCCCAGCACCACCGCAGCGAGGACAAGCGCCTGCCAGGCGGGTAGGCTGCCTGAATCCTGGGTCCCGGAAAGGTCGGCGTCCGCCTCGGAGGTGGGGTTCCGCTCAGGGCTCTGAGAAGACGCTGGTGGGACTGGGGTGCCAGCCTGTTCTGGGTCCTCGTCGGTGGGTTCGGAGCTGGCATCCTGTGCAGACGGTGATTCTGCTGCGACGCTGAACCGGTAGCTGCCTTCGATGCGGTGTCCGTCAGAGGACACCACCGACCATTGCACCCGGTAGTCCCCGGCGCCCACGTCAGGCAAGGGCACGGTGGCGGTACCAGAATCGATGCGCGGGGGAGTATCGGTGATGACCTCGCCCTCGGCGTCAGAGACGATGATCAGCGGGTTCATCTCCACCAGTTCCCCAGAAAAGGTGAGCGAGACCTGGTGCGGGGGTTCCTGCAGCACGGCTCCGTCCGACGGGGTGGTGTCCACCAGGACGTCGTGGGCCAGAGCTCGGGGCGCGGTGACGGTGCTGAGCACACCGAGCAGAGCGACGATCATGGTGAATATAAAGACTCGGGGTAGAACTCGGGCAGGGCGAGCAGAAACGTGGCTTCGCATCAGGCCATCCTAAAAGGACAGGAGCGCTGAACCCCTCTCTGCGTCTACAGGGACGGGGCTACGGCGTCATCAAAAGCCCCTGCACGGGATGCTGAAGAGGATGTCTGCTCCGGTGTCACCAGGCTGAGGGCCTGCCTGCAAGAGGTGCAGCCTGGTCGCTGGTGTGAAGCACCAGGGCACCGTCATGGGTCCGGACGGGATCGAGGCTAGCCTTGGCGGGTGAAAAATTTGATGCGTATTGGTCGTCCGTCGGTGTGGTGGTTCGTTCTCGGGGGTCTGCTCGCAGCGGTGTTCGCTACCGTGGCCGGGCTGCTGATGACCGGTGCCTCCGCTCCGAGCTCCTTGGCCGATCCTGGCTCGGTGGTGCGGTGGGGCACGCCGATCGTGACAGTGCTCCTGAACCTGACGGCGACCGTGGCCATCGGGGCCTTCTTCCTTTGTGCCTTTGTTCTTCCCCGACGGCGCCCGGAGATCAACGCCCAGCCCGACACCCGGGGCGGTATCGAGGGTGCGGAATCCGCTGCTGGATCCGGGAAGGATCCAGTGGGGGGTGCCTGGCGTTTCGCCGCCGGCATCGGGATGTTCGCGGTGGTCCTCTGGGTCCCGACACAGCTGGCGCACTTGGTCCTGACCCACCTCGCGGCCCTTGGCACGGGGATCGGCAGCGTGTCCTACATGGATCATTTGATGCAGTACGTCACCGAGATCGATGCGGGACGCATTCTTGTGGCTGGGGCGCTGATTGTCGTCCTGGCCTCTGCGGTCGCGGTCACTGTCACTGGGTACACCTCAGCTGCTGTGACCCTGTTGTTAGGTGTGCTGGCCCTGGTGCCGCTGGCCCTGACCGGTCACGCCGCAGGAGCAGCCAATCACGAGCTGGCGGTGACTGCGATCTGGTTGCATGTGGTCGGGGTCACGATCTGGGCCGGCGGTCTCGCGGTGTTGTGCCTAGTGGCACCGCGCACCGGTCCAACTCTTGGCGCTGTGGTGCAGCGCTATTCACAGGTGGCCCTGTGGTGCTTTGTCCTGGTGGCCGTCTCGGGCATCGTCAGTGCCTGGATCCGGCTGGAGAGCGTGACGGACCTGGTCACAACGACCTATGGCTGGCTGTTGATGATCAAAATCGTGTTGACCCTGGTGCTGGGTGTGGCCGGGTGGTGGCACCGCCGGGTGACGATCCCGGCGATCGGCAGACACGCGGTCGCCTCCCAGGCCGACGTCGGTTCTGAAGCTAAGCCCCGTCAGGTTCGGGGTTGGGCGTTCTGGCGATTGGCCGGTGTGGAGGTGCTGGTCATGGGCGCGGTCATGGGAGTTGCCGGGGCTCTAGGCTCTTCGGCACCGCCCATTCCCCAGGAACCTGCTCCCACCGATTCGGGGTTGGCCTTCTTCCTGACTGGCAGCCCGGTGCCACCACCGCCGACGGTGCTGAGCTACCTCAGCCACTGGCGACCGGATCTGATGCTGGGCCTGCTCAGCGTCGCCGCCGTCCTGGTCTACCTGCGCTGGGTGGCGCGTCTGCGTCGGCGCGGCGAGATCTGGGCTCCGGGTCGTACCGCCAGCTGGATCATCGGCTGGGTGCTGTTCTACTGGTTAACCAACGGAGGCCCCAGCGTGTACGGCGGGGTCCTGTTCAGCGGATACGCGCTGCAACTGCTGATAATCACTGCGGTAGTGCCCTTTTTTTTGGTGCACGGAGCTGGCCCCACACTGGCGTTGCAGGCGTTGCCCCAACGCCAGGACGGTTCCCGTGGTCCCCGGGAATGGATTCTGCACCTGACTCGATCGCCCAGAGTGAGTGCCTTGGCCCATCCGGTGCTGCTGGCGGGGATTCTGGGTGGGTCCCTGCTGGGGTTGTTCTTCACTGCGCTGTTGGACCTCACGGCAGGCAGCTATTTCGCTCGCGCTGCCCTGGTGGTGTACCTGTTGCTGATCAGCGGCGCCTTCATCCAGGCTGTCACCAACGTCACGGGTCATCGTCAGACTTCCCATCTTGGACGATTGCTCGCTCTCGGAGTGATACTGGCCTGCTACGCCGTTCTGGGATTCGGCATCATTTCCCAGGCCGGAGTGCTTTCGGTGGACTACTTCGCACAGATGGGGCTGCCCTGGATGGACAATGCTCTGTCCGACCAGGACTTGGGGGGCATGATCGTTCTTGGTGTTGGGGGCGCAAGCATTGTGGCTCTAGCTCTCAGGGCCACGGCCACTCGGCGTTCACCTGCCCGGGCAGCATCAACGTCGCACCCTGTGCCCGTCCCCAGCGACAGGGGTGCATCTAGTGATTGAGGCCGATTCTGGAGGAGTCCCCCCGGCTGCACCATTCTTGTGGTTGGACTCGCAACAGGTACCAGGTAGAGCTACGACGGAGATCTCGAGGCTGGACAAAGACCCGCTTCAGTGCGGGCGCCAGGAGCTAAGTAGCGACCGTCGAGGAAACGACCTTGATCACCGCGCGGTGACCTGGGCGGGTGCGGATTGACTCGCCCTATGGTCATTGGCCGGTCACGTACTGGGGTTCTTGGAGAACTCGACGAGGGCAAGGCTCTGCGTCTCGGGCTATCGAGACTCTAGTGGTATGTTCGCCGTAGCTCTTCCGGGACGGGTTCATCCAGGGCCTCCGGCGCGTGCCCGGAGCCCTGCTGTGATGCCTCTTGGCGCACCTGCGCCTCCGCAGCTCGCTCACTGCGGTCCGCGCGGAAGATGGCACGCATAGCCATCCAGAACACCAGTCCCACTCCTATGGAGGGAGCAAGAACCTCAAAATACATCCAGAAGTTATCCATAAAATCCTAGCGCTAATACAGTTTTCGCGAGAGGCGCATTTTTTCAGTTATTCACACTTCGGTGTGCGTACTCCCGCGAGGGCGGTTCTGGGGCATCGGCGTGGCCGTCTGAAGTTCTTGCCCAGGATACGTGACTGGTAGTTGGTCGGGTTCCGGCAGCCGTGGCCACTGCTAGTTCGAAGGTGCTTCCCGCGTTGTGTGCAACGGCCTCTGAGTTCAGCATCTTGCGTAGGAGTTACGTCTCCACCCGAACCGCGACAGTCTGCTCCAGGCGGCGCTCTCGATGACGCGTGAATACTGGTCACCTTGCCACGCGATGAGCGTCCAGTTTTGGGGAGTCGTCGACACAGGCGCCGCTGGTTTCACCTGACATCCACGGCTGGTCCTTGCGCCGCGGCAGGAGATGGTGTGGTCACCGCCCGCAAACCGGTCGGCTTGCGGGCACTCGGACTCCCGTCGAGGGAATAATGCCCGCTGAGGGATCCTTGGGTTCTTGCGGTGATTGCAACACTTAGTAGATGGGTGTTGATATGACGGGCTACTCGATCTTTGTGAGACCGGATCTTCTCCAGGTGTTCTGGACT
>NZ_JADPSA010000043.1 GCF_017347085.1 Nesterenkonia sp. E16_10 | reverse complement strand
GGCCACCCGCCAGGTCTTGGAGAGCCCGGAGAAGGTGATCGTGAAGACGTCGTCGGAGAGCGTGCAGGCGTTGATCATCTCGGCGTCGTCGAAGGTGATGTTCTCGTAGATCTCATCGGAGAGCAGCATCAGGTTGTGCCGCCGGGCGATGTCGACCATGGCTTCGAGGACCTCGCGCGGATAGACCGCCCCGGTGGGGTTGTTCGGGTTGATGATCACCAGGGCCTTGGTGCGTTCAGTGACCTTGGACTCGATCTCCTCCGGGTCCGGCCACCAGCTGTTGTCCTCGTCGCAGATGTAGTGCACGGCCCGGCCGCCGGCCAGGGTGGTGGCACCGGTCCACAGCGGGTAGTCCGGGGCGGGGATCAGCACCTCGTCCCCGGGGGCGAGCAGCGCCTGGAGCACCATCGAGATCAGCTCGGAGACTCCGTTGCCCAGGTAGATGTCCGAGGGATCGGCGTCGGTCATTCCACGCGCCTGGTAGTACTGGGCCACCGCGATCCGGGCGGAATAGATGCCCTGGGAGTCGGAGTAGCCCTGCGCGTCATGGAGGTTGCTGATCATCGCCATCCGGATCGAGTCCGGAGCCTCGAAGCCGAAGGGCGCGGGGTTGCCGATGTTCAGCCGGGTGATCGCGTGTCCCTCGCGCTCCAGCCTGGCGGCCTCCTGCGCGATGGGCCCACGCACGTCATACCGGACGTCCTGAAGCTTGGGCGACTGGGTGAAGTCTTCGAATTCCTGCATCCTGGAGTTACGCACTGTCCTATCCTGTACCTTCCGGGGTGAGAGAACGCCCCTGTTTCACATGCTGAGCGTGTTCGAGCCCCGCACTCAGGCGCGGGCGAACACATCCCGGTACGACGCGAGGAAGTCCGCGATGCCCGCGATCGCCTCTTCGAGCTCCTCCACCGCGGGCAGCGACACCAGCCGGAAGTGGTTGTCGTCGATCCAGTTGAACGCCCGTCCGTGGGAGACCAGGATCTTCTGCTGACGCAGCAGCTCCATCACGAAGGTCTCATCGTTCTGGATCGGATAGATCTTCGGGTCCAGCCGCGGGAAGAGATATAGCGCGCCGTCGGCCTGGTGGACGTCAACGCCTTCAATCTCCGAGAGCAGCTTATGCGCCACGTTGCGCTGTTCGTAGAGCCTGCCGCCGGGACGGATGAACTCTTCGACCGACTGGTAGCCGCCGAGCGCGGTCTGGATCGCGTGCTGCGCCGGGACGTTGGGGCACATACGCAGGTTCGACATCAGGTTCAGGCCCTCGATGTAGTTCTTCGCGCGGTGCTTGGGCCCCGACATGTAGAGCCAGCCCGAGCGGAAGCCGGCCACCCGCCAGGTCTTGGAGAGCCCGGAGAAGGTGATCGTGAAGACGTCGTCGGAGAGCGTGCAGGCGTTGATCATCTCGGCGTCGTCGAAGGTGAT
>NZ_JADPSA010000042.1 GCF_017347085.1 Nesterenkonia sp. E16_10 | reverse complement strand
ACCCGCCTCTGGTTCGACAGGGCCCGGGGTCCCATGTTTACCGTGGAGGAACCGGCCGGTCGGGCCCGCCGGCAGCGAATGTATCCTGCCGGCACGCGAGAGCGGACGTTCTCGCCTCCGCGCAAGGCCCGCTGGCCATCGCAAGTGAAGGAGCAACAGATGCGCCACGACGAATTTCTCAAGACCGTCACCGAGAAGGGCGGTCCCTCGGATCGCGAGCAGGCCAGCCAGCTGGTCAACGTGGTGCTGGAGGATCTCGGCAAGCGGCTCAAGGGTGGCGAAGCGAGCGACCTCGCCGCGCAGCTGCCCGAGGAGCTCAAGGCACCGCTGACCGAGAACGCCGGAACCGATACGCTCGACGACGTGGATGAGTTCCTGCGTCGAGTCGCCGGCAAGCTCGAGCAGGGTGTCGGCACCGAGGAGGCGCTTGACCAGGTCAAGGCCGTGTTCTCCACCCTCGCGGACTCGGTCTCCGAAGGCGAGATCAAGGACCTGCGCTCGCAGCTGCCCACAGGCTTCGCGCCGCTCTTCGCCTAGAGTGTGCTCACCCGCCCGGTGCACGGGCATCTCCCGCTGGGCCACCGGCCCAGCGGGTGGGTGACCTCATGACGAGGTCCTCGTCGCCACCAGCTAAGGAGCACCTGAGGCTGTGCCTGAATCCGCGAAACCCTTCCATATCAGGCTGCTCGCCGATCCGGGACTGCCTACGCGGCGCGTGAACTCGATCCAGCAGTCCTTCACCGAGGAGGCGCGCAGGCTGCTCCACGGTGAGGTCACGGTGTCCTCGGCGACCAAGATACTGCGCATCCGCCCCGACGCGACCTTGGACATCGACGCGGTGCGCGAGATGGAAGAGGACCATGCTGAGGCCGATGCCGTCATCATGCTCACCGAGATCCCGCGCCACACCAGCGGGCATCCGCTGATCTCGGAGATCTTCCCGAAGAACAACGTCGCGATCGTGTCCTGCCCCACGCTGGGCGCCTGGGCCACCAAGAGCCGCATCCAAAAGGTCTTCATCGGCTCCTTGCTGCGCCTGCTTCCCCCCCGGAGCGAGTCCGGATCCGCAGGCCTTCGACCAGCGCTGGAGCCAGTGGAGGTCCACCGAGCGCGAGGATGGCCTCGGTCTCTTCGCCCACACCCTCACCGGTGGTCCCCGCACGGTGGCCGGCATGGTGCTGGGCAACGATCCGCTGCGCACCGTCCCGAAGCTCACCAGCGCCTTGGGTGCAGGTGCGGCCACCGGAGCCTTCGGCATCTTCTACAGCTCGATCTGGCAGATGGCCGACGCGTTGAGCACCACGCGGCTGGTCCTGGTCGGCCTCGCCGCAGTGGTCACTATGATCTTCTGGCTGGTCGTCCGCGAGGGGCTCTGGGATCGGCCGAAGCACCGCAGCCTCGCCACCGTGGTCACGCTCTACAACGGCTCCACCGCGATCACCCTGTTGGTCTGCATCCTGCTGCTCTACGTGTTGCTGGTGGGCGTGATCTTCCTGGCCGGGCTGGTGATCATCGACGCCGAGTACCTCGCGACCGTGATCGGCGGCGAGGTCAGCCTGCTCAACTACTTGAACATCGCCTGGTTCAGCGCGGTCATGGGCGTCTTCGCCGGCGCCATCGGATCCAGCTTCGACTCCGGGGCGGACCTGCGCCGACTGACCCACGGACAGCGCGAACGTCAGCGCGAATACACGGAGAGTGCATGAGCCATCAGCAGACCCTGCAGCAGATCCTGACCTCGATCGACGGCCGGGGGTACGCGTCCTATAAGCAGCTCAGCGGGCGCCACCGCCTGGGTCGGTTCACCCTGAACGTGGACAAGGTGCAGGTCGACCCGTTCGCTCCGCCCTCACTCATGCGGATCAGCCTGTCCCGCGAGGACGCCGGACTGCCGGCGGACCTGCTCGATGATCGACTCGGCCGGATCGCCGCCAGCGACTTCCTGACCCGCGCCGTCGCCGCGGCCGTGGACGCGGATGCCGCTGAGGGTTCTGGCTCCGCGGCGAGCATCAGCATCGGGCGCCCCGGACAGCAGGTGCTCGAGCGCACCAGCGTGGTCATCACCGAGGACCTGATCACCGCCCGGCTCTCCGTGGCGCTGCCCGCGGCCGGACGCCGAGCCCTGGGAGTCAAGGCCGCCCGGCTGCTCACCGAGACCCTGCCCCGGGTGGCCGAAGCCTCGCTGCTGCACACCAGCCTGGACCAGGACGCGCTGCGCTCCCACGTCACCCTGCTGCGGGACCAGGAGGATCTGCGCGCCCAGCTCACCGCGGCGAAGCTGGTCTGCTTCGCCGCCGACGGGTCCGTGCTGCCCCGCCAGGCCGGGGACTCCGATCTGCCGCTCGGCGTGGACGCGGTGGAGTTTCACAGCCCCGACTCGCTGCGTCGCAGCTTCACCCTGCCCAGCGGCCGTCAGGTCACCGGGATGGGCGTGCCCGAAGGCGTCACCGTCATCGTGGGCGGCGGCTATCACGGCAAGTCCACGCTGCTGCGCGCCATCGAACGCGGGGTCTACCCGCATATCGCCGGGGACGGCCGGGAATGGGTGATCACTCGGGACTCCGCAGCCTCAATCCGGGCCGAGGACGGCCGCAGCGCCGCCGGCGTCGACATCTCCCCCTTCATCTCCGGGCTGCCCTCCGGTGCGGACACGCGCAGCTTCTCCAGCACCAACGCCTCCGGCTCCACTTCTCAGGCCACCAACCTGGTCGAGGCCGTGGAAGCCGGCGCCTGCGCCCTGCTCATCGACGAGGACACCTCGGCGACGAACTTCATGATCCGCGATGACCGGATGCGCCGACTGGTCCCGGCCGAGCGTGAGCCGATCACCCCGTTCGTGGACCGGGTCCGCCCGCTGTTCACCGAGCGCGGGGTCTCCACGGTGCTGGTGGCCGGTGGATCCGGAGCCTTCTTCGAGGTCGCCGACCAGGTCATCGCGCTGCAGGACTACCGGCTGCGCGAGGTCACCGCGGAGGCGCACCGGATCGCCGCAGACCACCAGGCGACGACGACGCGCCCCGCGAGCCCGGACTCGGGAGTCTTCACCACGGACCCGGCGCGGGTGCCGCGCCGCGCCTCGCTGGACCCGGGGAAGAAGACCAAGCCCGCGCGCAGCCGCGGGCACCGGATGATCCAATATGGCCGCGAGGACATCGACCTCACCGCAGTGGCGCAGCTGGTGGACCCGGCACAGACCGAGGCGCTGGCCAAGGCGCTGGACCGGCTCGCGGAGCAGGCCGACGACGCCCGGGACATCGCCGCCCTGGTCGCCGAACTCGTGGAACGCCTCGACGTCGAGGGTCTGGACGGCCTCTCCCCGCACCGCGGACACCCCGGCCACCTGGCCCGTCCGCGGACCCAGGAGATCCACGCCGCGATCAACCGGTATCGCGGCCTGAGCCTGCACTGAGCCTCTACCGAGTCCGCACCGTGCCGCCACCGAGTCGCAGCCGAGTCGCTGGGCTACGCTGAGATCCGATCGGGCATCGGGGCAGGTGCTGATCTCGACGCGATCCCAGGGAGCGCAATGGCCATCACCATGCGGCGGTTCACCGCTGACGCGGCAAGCTCCGAGGTGACCTCCTTGGACGCCACCCCGAGGGCGGACCCCGCATCGGTGCTGCTCTGGGTGGACCTCACCGGGGAAGACCTGCCAGCTCTTGGAGGAACCGCCGCCGCATTGGGGCTGCGGCCCTCCCAGCTCGAGTTCCTCCGCGGGGACCGCAGTCGGCTTCCCATTCCCGCCGCCTCGGGGGAATCGATGGCCGCCGTGCTGCACCGGGTCTCCACCACCGCCTCTGAGGCGGCTGCGGACACCAGGTTCCGCTTCTCGGAGCTGCGTCTCCTCGCCGCAGACGAGCTGGTGGTGACCGTCCAGGCCGTGGAGGCGGGGCAGGACGCTCTGGACCTGCAGGCGCTGCTGGAGTCTGCTCGATCCTCGCACTCGAGGAGCGCGGTGAGCTCCTCGGAGGCCGTGGCGAGTCTGGTCGGCGCGGTGTTGCGCGAGTATCCGGCAGCGCTGGATGAACTCGAGAACGCGATCGAGACGATGGAGGGCATTCTGTTCCAAGAGGCCCGGCTCGATGCGGCGCTCTCCCATCGGATCTACCAGCTGCTGCAGAAGGTGCACCGCTTCGACTGGGCGCTGCGCCCCCTGGAGTCGGTGGCCACCGACCGCGCCGCAGCCGCCGCCGAGTCCGACGCGGCCGGAGAGGCCTCATCCAGCTGGGCCGATCTGATCATGCGGACCCGAAGGATGCGCGACCGAGTGGAGCTGCAGCGGTCGCACCTGGAGAACGCCGTCGGGCTGCATTCGACGCTGTTGACCATCGAGCAGAACGAGGCCACGCGCCGGCTCGCCGACGCCTCCTACGCCCAGGGGGAGCAGAGCAAGAAGATCTCGGGCTGGGCGGCCATCCTGTTCGCTCCGACGCTGATCGCCTCGATCTATGGGATGAACTTCCGGCATATGCCGGAGCTGACCTGGTTCTGGGGCTACCCGTTGGCGGTGGCGCTGATGGTCGGGCTCAGCCTGACGCTGTGGACGGTGTTCAAGCGGCGACACTGGCTCTGAGCCGCCGCAGACCGGCTGCGAGCACCAGCCCCCAGAGCAGCAGCATCGGGTACCAGAGCAGCGCCTGACCGAGCCGCGCCGTCGGATCCTGCAGGTCCAGCCCGGGCCACAGCAGCAGCCCGGCGTTGATGAGCAGACCCGCCGCGCCGTAGACGATCAGCCCGGCGGCGACCAGCCGGGAAAGGTTCCACCAGCGCGCCTGGCGGGAAGTCGGCTCGTGGGAAGTCGACCGGCGGGAGCTCAGCTGGCGCGGGATCAGCCGGCGGGAGGTCAGCTGTCGGGCCGCCACCAGCGGAACCACCGCTGCGCCGGTCTTGCCCAGCGCGATGCCCAGCAGGGCGAGGCCGGTCAGCCCCGGCATGTCGGCGCGCAGGTCGATCAGCCACTGCCCGATGCTGCCCAGCAGCGCGTCCCCGCCCGCGGCCCAGTAGTAGCTCGGCGCCGCGTTGAGCAGGCCGAGCAGGCCTGCGCACCAGATCAGCGCCGTGGGGTGCTTCATCGGACCGAGTGGGTCCGGGTCGACTCTGCGACGCTGAGCAGCGCTTCGGCGGCGCGGCGCGCCTTGAGCGCCATCGCGGAGTCTCCGGTGATCGCCGCCGTGGTCTGGGCTCCCTCGGCGAGCAGCATCAGCTGATCTCCGAGCTCCTCGGAGAACCCTGCCTCGGTCGCAAGCTGCTCCATGAAGCGCCGGAACTCGCGCTTGTGGTCCGCGGCCTTGGTGGCCACGGCGGGAGATTCGGTGGCGAGCTCTCCGAAGGCGTTGATGAAGACGCAGCCACGGAAGGAGTCCGAGCGGAACCACCCGGCGAGATAGTCATAGATCGCCAGGAGCCGGGCGCGGGGGGTGCCCTCCTGGGCCACGGCGGCGGCGATCTCATCGGCCCACATCGTGTGGCGGTAGTCCAGCACGGCCAGCACGATGGACTCTTTGGATGGGAACACCGTGTAGAGCCGCTTCAGCGAGACTCCGGCGTGCTGCCGCAGCGCGTCCATGCCCACGGCGCGGAAGCCGTGGGCGTAGTAGAGCTCATCTGCCGCCTCGATGATGCGCTGGCGCAGCGGATCGGCAGACTGTTGCAGCTGTGCGTCCCCCTGACGCGCCATCACGGCCCTTTCCTTGAGTTTGAATATCGCGGTGTTTCAGGATCACGGTGCCTCGGTGACCCAAAGCCTTGCGCACCCTCGCGTTTCCGCGCTTTTCATGGTGCCGTCATCCCAGTGTACTTGCAAGAGAACGACGGTTCTCTTAGGCTGAGGACCACGGAGAACGAACGTTCTCCGACCCTCAAGGAGGAACTGACATGTCTCACGTCACCGTCGGAACCGAGAACAGCACAGACGTCTCGCTCTACTACGAGGACCACGGCGCGGGTCAGCCCGTCGTGCTCATCCACGGCTACCCCTTGGACGGCTCATCATGGGAGAAGCAGACCTCCGCGCTGCTCGACGCCGGCTACCGCGTCGTCACCTATGACCGTCGCGGGTTCGGGAAGTCCTCCCGCCCCACCACTGGACACGACTACACCACCTATGCCGCCGACCTCAACGCCCTCATGGAATCCCTGGACCTGCGCGATGCCGTGCTGGTCGGGTTCTCCATGGGCACCGGCGAGGTCGCCCGCTACCTGGCCGACCACGGCTCAGACCGGGTGAGCAAGGCCGTCTTCCTCGGCTCGCTCCAGCCCTTCCTGCTGAAGACCGAGGATAACCCCACCGGCGTGCCGCAGGAGGTGTTCGACGGGCTCTTCGAGGCCGCCACCAGCGATCGCTACGCCTTCTTCACCGCGTTCTTCGACGACTTCTTCAACACCAAGGACAACCTGGGCAGCCGACTCAGCGAGGAGGCCCTGGCGGCGCACAAGAACCTTGCCTACGCCGCCTCCCCGCATGCCTCGGTCTGGGCCCAGCCGACCTGGCTCACCGACTTCCGCGAGGACGTCGCCGCCGTCGGCCGCTCCGGCGTCCCAGCGCTGATCGTCCATGGGACCGCAGACAACATCCTGCCGATCGATTCCACCGGCCGGGTCTTCCACAAGGCGCTGCCCTCCGCGGAGTATCACGAGATCGACGACGCCCCGCATGCCATGCTCTGGACCCACGCCCAGGAGGTCAACGAACACCTGCTGACCTTCCTGCGCTCCTGATCACGTCCAGGAAGCATCCGGACACAGCCGCAAGACTGACGCTGAACCCACCCATTCAAGGAGAACAGATATGCCTACACGCACAGCACGCACCGCCTGGAACGGATCACTCGAAGAGGGCTCCGGCGAGGTCGAGCTCAGCAGCTCCAAGATCGGCACCTACGGGGTGTCCTTCCCGAAGCGCGCGGCCGACGACGCCGACGGCAGCACCAGCCCGGAGGAGCTCATCGCGGCAGCGCACTCCTCCTGCTTCGCCATGCAGCTCTCCGCCGAGCTCACCAACGCCGGTGGCACCGTCGAGACCCTCGACGTCCGCGCTGATGTCTCCATGGGCCCAGACCAGTCGGGCGGCTTCAAGCTGACCGGGATCAAGGTCACGGTCAACGGCAAGGTCAGCGGCATCGACGAGGACACCTTCGTGAAGTCCGCCGAGGCCGCCAAGACCGGCTGCCCGGTCAGCAAGGCGCTCACCGGGGTCGAGATCACCCTGGACGCCACCCTCGAGAGCTGATCCTCGCGGGCCCACCCGGGCCCACCACACTTCTGCAGGGTCGCGGCGCGCATCTCATGCTCGCTGCGGCCCTGCGCCGTGTCCCCCTCTTTCTACTTCCCCTAAGGAAACACGTTTCATGACCACAACGATCACAGCGCTCCAGGCCGACAGCGCGGAGTCCAGCTTCACCACCCGCACGCTCGAGCGCCGCAGCCTGGCCACCGATGATGTCCGGATCGCCATCCGCTACGCCGGCATCTGCCACTCCGACATCCACCAGGTCCGCGACGAGTGGGGCGGCACCTCCTTCCCGATCACCCCGGGTCACGAGATCGTCGGCGACGTCGTCGAGGTCGGTGCCGATGTCTCGAAGTTCAAGGTCGGCGACACCGTCGGCGTCGGCTGCTTCGTGGACTCCTGCATGGAGTGCGAGGCCTGCAAGGACGGTGAGGAACAGTTCTGCAGCCAGGGCGTCGTCGCGACCTATAACGGTCAGAACAAGGACGGCGAGACCACCCACGGCGGCTACAGCCAGCAGATCGTGGTGCGCGATCACTTCGTGCTCAGCGTTCCCGAGAGCCTCGACCCCGCCGCGGCCACCCCGCTGCTCTGCGCCGGGATCACCACCTACGCGCCGCTCAAGCGCTACGGCGCCGGCCCCGGCGTCAAGGTCGGCGTCATCGGCATGGGCGGACTCGGCCACGTGGCCGTGAAGATCGCCGCCGCCATGGGCGCCGAGGTCACCGTGCTCAGCCGCACCGACAGCAAGAAGGAAGACGGCCTGGCCTTCGGCGCCACCGCCTACCGCGCCACCGAAGACGGCTCGGCGTTCAAGGACCTCGCCGGCAGCTTCGACCTGATCATCAACACCGTCGGTGCCTCGGTCAGCCTGGACTCCTTCCTCGGCCTGTTGGGCCGCGGCGGCACCATGGTCAACCTCGGCGCCCCGAGCGAGGAGCAGTCCTTCCAGATGTTCTCGCTGCTCGCCATGCGCCGCAACTACGCCGGCTCCATGGTCGGCGGGCTGCCCGAGACCCAAGAGATGCTGGACTTCTGCGCCGAGCACGGCATCACCTCCACGATCGAGCTGATCAACGCCGACCAGGTGGACGAGTACTACGAGAAGGTCGTCTCCGGTGACGTGCGCTACCGCGCCGTCATCGACATCGCGTCCCTGGACAAGGCCGACGCCGCCGCCTGATCGCGCTGGACGCTTCGGGGAACCCCGCAGCGCCCGCGACGATGAACGCCCCGCCCCGCCAGGAGCTCTCAAGCTCCGCGTGGCGGGGCGTTTGTCGTAGGGAGGACTCTCTTGGGCCGAGCGGCCCCCGAGCACGCTGTCCATGAAGCACCCGTAGGCTGGAGAGCACTCGTTGACCCCGGGACGAAGGAATCGTTGTGAGATCACCCGCCCAGACACCGTCCACGCACGAGACCACGGGAGCCGACGTCGCAGCCGCCTCCATCGAAGACGTCGCCTCGGCCTACGCGGTGGAACACCAGAAAGTCCTGCGCCGCCTGAAGGTCGACCCCGAACGGGGACTCAGCTCGGAGGCGGTCGCGGCGAGCCTGGAACAGCACGGCCCGAACCGGCTGCCGGACCCGGTGCAGGACCACCCCTTCATCCGGTTCATCAAGCACTTCAACGACGTGTTGATCTACGTGCTCATCGGCGCCGCCGGACTCACCGCGCTGCTGCAGCACTGGGCCGACACCATCGTGATCCTGCTGGTGGTCGTGATCAACGCAGTCGTGGGCTTCCTGCAGGAGGGCCGCGCCGAGCGCGCCCTGGAGGGCATCCGGGACATGCTCTCTCCCAGGGCAGATGTCCGCCGCGAGGGCTCCTGGGCCACGGTGGACGCCGAGCTGGTCGTTCCCGGAGACATCGTCCGGCTGCGGACCGGGGACAAGGTCCCCGCCGATGTCCGCCTCATCCACACCGCCGACCTCGCCATCGAGGAATCGGCGCTCACCGGTGAATCCGTCCCCTCCGAGAAGACCACCGAGGCCAGCGAACAGGGCGCCCCTCTGGGGGACCGCACCTCCATGGCGTTCTCCGGCACCATGCTGACCTCGGGGACCGCGACCGGCGTCGTCGTCGGCACCGGCGAGAACACCGAGATCGGGCGCATCAACACGATGATGTCCGAGGTTGAGACCCTGGAGACTCCGCTGACCCGGCAGATCGCTCGATTCGGCAAGGTGCTCTCCCTGGGCGTGCTTGTGCTGACGCTGCTGCTGGTGGGTCTGGGCTGGGGCCTGCACGGCACCCCGATCGCCGAGCTGCTCCAGGCCGCCGCCGGGTTCGCCGTGGCCGCGATCCCGGAGGGCCTGCCGGCGCTGATCACCATCACCCTGGCGCTCGGCGTGCAGACCATGGCCAGGCGCCACGCGATCACCCGCAAGCTCTCCGCCGTGCAGACCCTGGGCAGCGTGACCACCATCTGTTCGGACAAGACCGGCACGCTGACCAAGAACGAGATGACTGCCGAGCGCCTCGTCCTCGCCGATGAGACCTTCGAGATCTCCGGGACCGGCTACATCCCGGAGGGCGAGGTCACCCTGCAGGGTCAGCAGGTCACCCTGGAGCATTCCGGGCTGCGTCGCTTCGTGGAGATCATGAGCCTGACCAATGACACCGAGCTGATTCGCAACGAGGCCGGCAGCTGGACCATCGCCGGGGAGCCCACCGAGGGCGCGCTGAAATCCCTGGCGGGCAAGCTCTCCTTCGACGACGACTCGGCCTCACGACTGGCCACTCTGCCGTTCAGCTCCGAGAACAAGCTCATGGCCACCACGGCGGCGCTGCCTGAGGGCGAGACCTTCGTGCTGATCAAGGGCGCTCCGGACCGGCTGCTGGCCCGCTCCACCAGCCAGCTCACCGCGCAGGGCCAGACCGCTGCGCTCGACGCCGAGGCATGGAACGCACACATCGACGCCCTCTCTGCGGATGGTCTGCGCGTCCTGGCCGCCGCCTGCCGCCCCGCCCACACCCAGGACCGCGAGTCGCTGACCATGGAATCCCTCGGTGAGGAGCTGATCTTCGTCGGCGTGGTCGGGATCGTGGATCCTCCCCGGCAGGAGGCCATCGACGCGATCAAGGTCTGCCACGACGCCGGAATCCAGGTGAAGATGATCACCGGCGACCATGCCGGCACCGCCACCGCGATCGCGCTGCAGATGGGCATCGACAACGGTCAGGGCGCCATCTCCGGCGCCGAGCTCGAGGCCACCGACGACGAGGGGCTGCGGACGCTGGCCCAGCGCCACCACGTGTTCGCCCGCACCTCCCCTGAGCACAAGCTGCGACTGGTCCGCGCCCTGCAGGCCGAGGGTGAAGTGGTCGCGATGACCGGCGACGGCGTCAACGACGCCCCCGCGCTGCGCCGGGCCGACGTCGGCATCGCCATGGGCCTCAAGGGCACCGAAGTCACCAAGGACGCCGCCGAGGTGGTCCTCGCCGACGACAACTTCACCACCATCGAGGCAGCGGTGGAGGAGGGCCGCCGGATCTATGACAATCTGCGCAAGGCGCTGGTCTTCCTGCTGCCCACCAACGGCGCCCAGGCCACGGTGGTGCTCCTTGCGGTGGCCTTCGGCTGGACCCTGCCGCTGACCCCGCTGCAGGTGCTCTGGGTCAATATGGTCACCGGTGTCACGCTGGCCTTCGCGTTCGCCTTCGAGCCCGCCGAGGACGGCATCATGCGACGCAGGCCCCGTGACCCCGACGCCGGAATCGTGGATACCCGGCACGTGGTGCAGATCGCGGTGGTCTCGCTGCTGATCGCCGCGGTGACGATCATCGTGTTCCGCTGGCGCATCGACGCCGGCGACGATCTCGAGGTGGCCCGCACCCTGGCCACCACGGTGCTGGTGGTCTGTCAGGTCTTCTACCTCTTCAGCGTGAAGTCCCTGGAGAAGTTCAGCCTGAGGCCCGCGGTCTTGTTCAAGAACAGGCTCGCCTGGCTGATGGTCGCGGCGCTGACCCTGTTGCAGGTCGGGTTCATCTACCTGCCCTGGCTGCACACGATCTTCGACACCGCGGTGCTGGACCCGTTCTACCTGCTGATCACGCTCAGTTCAGGGGTGCTGGTCCTGGTGCTCACCGAGTTGCTGAAGCTCGCGCTCTACGCGGGCCGCGCCTCGGACCCTCGCAGCTCGCCACACAGCTCGGCATGACGCCGACACGGCCCATGCAGCCTCACCGAAGGAGCCACCCCTTGCCGACCGCCGTCACACTCATCAGGTCGCCCTCGCTCGCGGAGTCCGTGGAGTACGCCTATGCGGCCACAGCCCCCGCCGATGCACGGCTGATCTTCCTGGCCGGGGCGTGCCCGCTGGACCGGGAGGGCGTCACCGTGGGCGTCGGCGACTACGCGGCCCAGGCGGAGCAGTGCGTGGCGAACCTGCGCACCGCATTGGGTGAGGCCGGGGCTGGGCTCCACGACGTGGTGAGCACCCGGGTGCTGGTCGCCTCCACCCGCCAGGCGGACCTGGTCACCGCCTGGCGCGTGGTGCGCGAGACCTTCGGTGACCACGATCCACCCAGCACGCTCCTCGGTGTGACGGTGCTCGGCTACGATGCGCAGCTCGTGGAGATCGAGGCCGTGGCCGCGGTGCGGGACTGACCGCGCTGCTGGATGCTCGGCTCAACCGATCACCCAGCTCAGCGGGCGCATCAGATCAGGGGATGACGCGATCCGCGCGGTACCGGGCGAAGAGATCCTTGAACGCCTGCTCGGTGCGGCGGTGGGAGAGGAATCCGGCGTTTCGGCTCTTGCCCATATCGGTGACGACCTCCATGTCCCGGCCCAGATCGGCGTCGGTATGCCACCAGGAGGCGAGCCGGCCGATGTCGGATTCCACGAGTCCGTGCTTCTCCGCGATGCCCGGCCAGGCCGCCTCATGCGGGGCCATCTGCTGCTCCAGCGGTCGCGGCGCCTCGGCGTAGCCGACGACGCGCTCGGCTGGCACGCCGAGATCTGCGGCGAGCCGGGGCCACATCCAGCGCCAGCGGAACACGTCGCCGTTGACGATGTTGAACGCCTCGTCGGACCCGGCCGGATCAGTGGAGGCCCAGATCATCTGTTCGGCGAGCAGTCCGGCGTCGGTCATGTCGGTGAGACCGTTCCACTGCTGCTCACTGCCCGGGAAGACGAAGTCGAGGTCGAGCTCCTTGGCCAGCGTGGCCTGCACGGCGATGGTCAGTCCCATGTTCATGGCATTGCCCACGGCGTGGCCGATGATCGTGTGTGCACGGTGCACCGAGAAGTGGAAGCCCTGCGTGGACGCAGCGGCGAAGAGCTCGTCCTCCTGCGCGTAATAGAAGTTGGGGGTCTCCAGGCGCGGCTCCTCCTCGTGGAAGGGCGTATCGGGAGTCTCTCCGGCGGCGTAGGCCTCGAAGGGTCCGAGGTAGTGCTTGAGCCCGGTCACCAGCGCCACGTGCTGCAGCGGCGCATGCGCCAGGGCGGCCAGCAGGTCGCGCAGCATGCCGCCGTTGACCGCGATGTTCTCGGCCTCGGAGTCCTGCTTCTGCCAGGCGGTGAAGAAGACATGTGTGGGGCGCTCGTCGGCCAGCGCGGCGCGCAGGCTCTGCGGGTCGCGCAGGTCTGCGGCGACCCCGCGGATGCCCGGGGCGGAGGAGGCGCTGCGTGAGAGCGCGATGACCTCCCAGTCTTCCTCGATGAGCTGGCGGGCGATCGCCGAACCGGTGATCCCGGAGGCCCCGACGATCAGTGCTGTCCGGGCGGTGGCAGCGGTGGATTCTGCAGTGGAAGTCATGCCCGGTGGAAGCCGGCCAGGACCGAAGAAATTCCCCTGGACCTGGGAGGGAGAGCCGAGACACATCGGCCCACCTCTTGTTTCCATGCAGGAAACTCGTTAGTGTTTCCCATATGGAAACACAACGGTCAGGCCCGACCCCGGAGGAGGCCCGTCGCGCCCTGGACGCGGCCGAGCAGGAGGAGCAGGCCACCATCAACCGGCCGGTTCCCGCCTGGTACTTCCCGAGCCTCGCCCTTACGGCGTTCACGATCGCCGGCTCCAACGCGATCGAAGGCCTCGGTGTGCCGATGCGCATTCTCCAGGTCGCCCTCATCGTGCTGCTCGCCGCAGGGATGGGCGCGATTGCAGGTGTGGTGAGTGTCCGTGAACCTGCTTACCAGGGGGTCCGCGTGCCCTGGGGCAAGGTCTGCGCGGGAGGCCTGGCGGCAGGAGCAGTGCCGATCGCCGCGATCCTCCTGGATGACGCCCTGGGCTCCTGGGTCTGGCTGGTGGCCGGCGCCATCCTCGCTGCGGGGATCCTCGCCGTCGGCATCCCCTATCAGCGGCGGCATCGTGGCGCCTGAGCCGGCCTTCGACGCGCTGATCCACGCCCCGCATCGGTTACGGATCTGCGCGATGCTCTCCCAAGCCTCGAGCATCGAGTTCGGCGAGATCCAAGAGCGCACCGGGCTCTCCAAGTCGGCGCTGAGCAAACATCTGACTCAGCTCACCGACGCCGGATACCTCAGCGAAGAGCCCTTCGTCTTCCAGGGCCGATCCCGGTTGATGCTCGCCCTGACCCCTGCCGGACGTGAGGCGTATCTCGCGCACAAGGAGGCACTCAAGGCGCTCCTGGAAGACCAGGGCTGAAGGACCCGGCATCGGCTTCATTCGATGCTGAGCTGCCGCTGAGAGCGAAACACTGTTGTCCCTCCACGGGTCTTCGCGTTGGATCGGCCCATGGGACAGATCTTGATCCTCGGCGGCACCGGGTGGCTCGGCCGCGAGATCGCGACTGCCGCCCTCGAGGAGGGCCATGAGGTGACGGCCTTGGCTCGTGGGTCCTCCGGGGTCACGCCTGAAGGTGTGCGGCTGATCCGGGCTGACCGCACCGAGCCTGGGGCGTATGACCAGGTGCAGCACGCGTGGGATGAGGTCATCGAACTCTCCTGCGCGCCGCCGTTGGTGGAGTCAGCACTAGAGGTTCTCGCCGGGCACGCCCGGCACTGGACGCTGATCTCCAGCGTGTCGGTCTACGCGCGCAACGATCAGCCCGACGCCGATGAGACGGCCCAGCTCGTGGAGCCTCGGGACCTTCAGGACTACGCCGATGCGAAGGTGCACGCCGAGCGCATCTCTCGTGCCCGGCTGGGGGAACGGCTGCTGATCATCCGGCCCGGGTTGATCAGCGGACCTCGCGATCCGAGCGACCGGTTCGGGTATTGGCCCGCACGCTTTCAGCGCGGTGGGCCGATCCTGGTCCCCGAGGCTGCGGGGCGCTGGGTGCAGACGATCGACGTGTCCGACCTCGCCGGCTTTATCCTGCTTGCGAGCTCCACCAGGACCGGCGGAGAGCTCAACGCCGTCGGGCACAGCATCAGCCTCGAAGAGTTCTTCACCGAACTGGGGTCCGCCGCCCCGGCGGGCACCACACTGGTGAGCGCGACGGACGAGTGGCTGCGCGAGAACGATGTGCGGCATTGGGCCGGGCCACGGTCTCTGCCGCTGTGGCTGCCGCGGGCCGATGTCGCTTTCGCCCGGCGCAGCAACGCAGCATTTCTGCGGGCCGGCGGCACGCTCAGACCTTGGAGCCACACCACTGTCCGGGTACTTGAAGATGAGCGGCTGCGCGGGCTCCTGCGGCCACGTCGATCCGGGCTCAGCCTCGACGAAGAGGCCGAGCTGCTGCGCCTGCACCGGAGTGAACCGGTCTTCGGCACCCCGGGCGATCCGATCCAAAGCCAGGACCTAAGCTCCAAACAGCGGTGACTCCGACGTCTCTCATGAGCCTAGAATCAATCTGTGACCGACCCTTCCGCGCAGAGCCCGTCCGTGATCGTGGTGATGCCTGCCCATGATGAGGCCGAAACCATCGAGGCCGCACTGAGTGCGGTGCGAGCATCCGCACGCCATGCCGGCATATGGCTTCGATTGATCGTCGTGGCTGACGCGTGCACCGACGGAACCGCGAGGCTCGCACGCTCAGCAGGGGCCGAGGTGCTCACGATCGACGCCAACAACGTCGGTGCGGCACGCGCCGCCGGATTCGCTCACGCGCTGGACCGACCGGCAGACCCCAGTGCCTCACCGACGGCCACCGACGCCTCGACACCCGCAGGCGAGCCGTGGCTCGCCACCACGGACGCCGACAGCCAGGTCCCACTGGACTGGTTCTCCCGGCAGGCCGAGCATCGGGACCGAGGCGCCGACGTCGTGCTCGGCACGGTGATCCTGGCTCCGGTCCTCGGGGCAGACCCGGTGGGTCACGCCTGGGCGGCTGACTATGCACAGCACATCACCGGCAGCCGACACAGCCACATCCACGGCGCGAATCTGGCGTTCACCGCCCGGGCCTACCGAGCGGTGAACGGGTTCCGCAGCCTGGCCGATGATGAGGACGTCGATCTGGTGACCAGGCTGCGCCGCAGCGACGCCGTGCTCGTCACGGCCACCGATATGCCGGTGATGACCTCCCGGCGCACCACCGGCCGCGCTCCGCGCGGATTCGCTCAGACCCTGGGAGCCCTGCACGCATGACCGATCTTCTGCACGCAGTGCACGAGCAGCTCCGTGAGCCCCTTCCCGGACTGCCCGGGCGTGGTGACACGGAGGCGCGCTGGCGCCGGCTGGCCGGAATCACCGCGCAGAACACCGTGGTGGGTCGGCTCTATGAGGCCCACGCCGACGCGGTCGCGATCAGCACCGACCTGGGCCGCCCCGAGCTGGTCTCCACCGGTGAGCTCTGGGGCGTCTGGGCCGCAGAGCCGCCGACGCCGGTGCTCACCGCGACGCGCAGCAGCGCGGGCTGGATCCTGAGCGGCACCAAAGCCTGGTGCTCCGGGGCCTCGATGTGCAGCCACGCGCTGGTCACCGCGACCGTGTCGCCGGACTCCGCAGGGCCGGTCTCCGCGGACCCAGCGTCTGCAGTGCCGGGCTCCGCGGGCCCGGCGTCTGCCGGGCCGGCCGAGCGTCCGCCGGGCGCAGCGGCGCAGAAGCTGCTCTTCGCGGTGAACCTCTCCTCCCCCGGTGTCGCCCCGGTTCCCGAGACCTGGCATGCGGTCGGGATGGCGGCCAGCGACTCGGGCTGGGTGTCCTTCGAACAGGTGCCCGCGACCGCGCTGGGCACCCACGCGGACTACCTGGAACGTGCCGGCTTCTGGCACGGCGGCATCGGAGTGGCGGCCTGCTGGTTCGGCGCCGCCCGCGCCGTCGCCGCACCTCTGCTCAGTCGTGCCGCCACACCAAAGGCCTCCCCGCTGCTGCGGGCCCATGCCGGGGCCGCGGCCGCCGGGCTCACCGCGGGCTGGTCGCTGCTGAGCAGCGTCGCCCGCGCCGTGGACGCCGATCCGCGCAACCTGCCGCTGGCCAAGGCACAGGCTTTCGCGGTGCGCACCTACATCGATCGGTTGGCCGCAGAGATCATCGACCGCACCGGGCGCGCCCTCGGACCGGGCCCGCTCGCCTCGGATGCGATCCATGCCCAGCGGGTCGCCGACCTCAGCGTCTACATCCGTCAGTGCCATGCCGAGACCGACGAGGCGGCGCTGCCGGCGGTCATGGCCGAGCACGAACTCGGCTGGGAGCAACTGATCGGGGACGGCCATGACACCTGGTGAGACCGCGGCGACCTTTCACGGCGCCCAGACCCCCCGCAACACCCGTGCCGCTCTGGATCGCTACGATGCCGGAATCTCAGAATGGGGCATCGGCGAGGTCGACCCTGAGGGGCGCTGGATCCCGCACGACCTGCCCGGACTGCTGGTGCTGGCCCCACACCCGGATGATGAGATCCTCGGCGCCGCGGCGCTGATCGCGGCCGCTCTGCGCAGCGGCTCCCCGGTGCAGATCCTGGCCGCCAGCGACGGCACCGGTTCGCATCCACCTCAGGCCATATCTCCAGAACGGCTCGCCGAGATCCGCACCGCCGAGTCCGAGGCGGCCTTGGAGGAGCTGCGCTGCCTCACGCCGGGCCCGGGCGGCTCGGGAAGCCTGCAGCGCCAACGGCTGCGCCTGCCCGACGGCGCGCTCACCGACCACCGGGCACCGCTCACCGCGGCGATCGGTGCGGCGCTGAAACAGATGCCCCACGGCACCGTCCTGGCGGCTCCGCTCTCTCATGACGGACATCCCGATCACGACGCCTGTGGCGAGGCCGCCGTGGCCGCGGCCTCGCAGCACAACGCGCCTCTGGTGCAGTATCCGGTGTGGCTCTGGCTGCACAGCACGCCGCCAGGGTCGCACCCCTCGGAGGAGTCGGAGCCGATGACCCCATCGAGCCCGGCGGAGTCGAAGATCTCCTGGTCCGCGGCGCGCTCCATCCCGATCGACGCCGAGCTGGCCCAGGCCCGGGACCGCGCCGTGGCCGCCTTCGTGTCCCAGCTGGGGACCGAGCACGGCACCCCGGCAGACCGGAGCCCCGGAGAGCCGGTGCTCACCGCAAGCATGCTCGAGACCGTGCTGCGGGACCGCCAGATCGTGTTTCCGGGAACGCCGCTGGACTTCGAAGGTCTGCACGCTCAGGATCGGGACCCCTGGGGAGTGACCAGCCGCTGGTACGAACAGCGCAAATACGCGCTGACCATGGCAGTGCTCCCCCGAGCTCGCTACCGCCGCGCCTTCGAACCGGGGTGCTCCATCGGTGGGATCACCGAGCTGCTCGCGCAGCGCTGCGACGAGGTCCTGGCCACCGACATCTCGGGCGCAGCGCTGCACACGGCGGCGCAGCGGGTCGGGGCCGAGAATGTGACATTCCAGCAGTCCAGCATCGAGGATTGGCCCTCCGGGGCGATCGACCTGATCCTGATCAGCGAGCTGGCCTACTACCTCAACGACGCCCAATGGGCGGCCGTCCGGGGGCGCGCGGCGAAGAGCCTGGAGTCCGGCGGGCATCTGGTGTCGGTGCACTGGCGACACCCCGATGCGCAGGCGTTCCGTTCAGCGCAGCAGATCCGGGCAGACCTGCGGGCCGTGCCCGAGTGGATCCTGCATGGCAGCTATGAGGATCGCGACATGCTGATCGATGTCCTTGGCCCAGCCACTCCAAGCGTGGCGCAGACCGAGTTCCTGCACTGAGCTCAGGACTGGCTGGCCGTCCGAGTCCCGGGCCGAAGCTCTGCCGCAGCGCGGTCCGGGCGGCGGAGCTCCACGGCTGCCACCCAGATCCCGGCGATGATCAGCACGGGCACGGAGAGCACCACGGCGGCCAGAAAGAAGGCGTTGAACGTCTGGATCAGCATGGTCTCCATGGCAGGCTCCTCGAAGTGGTGTGGCGGGGCATCGCTGCCCTGGGATCCGGCTCAGGCGGCGCTGTAGAGGCTGCGGTTGAATTGGAGGCGTCGGGAGGCGAACTCGGTGCCGAGCATGCGCTCGATGTTCGAGATCACACCATTCGAGACCGTCTCCATCAGATCGGAGGGATCGGAATCGGCCTTGATCGTGCAGTTCAGGTGGAAGACCAGGTCGGCGTCGTCGCCGGAGATCTCGACGATCGCGGATTCCACGTGCGGGTGCGCCATCAGCCCGGCGGAGGCCGCCTTGGCCATCTGGTCATAGCGCGTGCAGCGCAGTCGGCGGGCCGCCTCGGGGGCCGCGGTGCCACGTGTCCGATCTTCGAGGGGCTGCGGAGCCGCGTGTGTCGGCGTCATCATGCTGCTGGGGACTCGTTGTGCACTCATCTGATCTCTCCATACCCTGTGGCGCCTGCCCCATGTTGCAGTCACGCACGTCCGTCTTCATCGACCTTACTGTTAGAAAATACAACTATTAGTGCGCCTAACGCAATGTGAGTCACCAGGGTGTTAGCTCCTGTCGAAATCCGGATACGCGCGTGCTCGGGATCTGTAGGGTGGAGAGCACCCCAGCCCCGAGAGGTTCGCTCCATGACGCCATACATCCCAGCCGAGGTGCGCAGCACTCCCGCCCAGCAGATCTCCACCCCGACGGCCGCCGTGGACGCCTGCGTCACCGAGGCGAAGGCGGCCTTCACCACCGGCCGCACCCGGTCACTGGACTGGCGCCGCGCTCAGCTGCAGGGCATCCTGCGGCTGCTGGAAGAGCAGGCACCGGTGATCCATGCGGCCATGGCGGCGGACCTGGGGAAGAACGACGTCGACGCTCACCTCACCGAGGTCCTTTCGGTGAAGTCCGAGGTCAAGCAGGCGTTGAAGCACCTTGAACGGTGGACACGGGATCGCAGCACCTCGGTCCCGTTCATCGTGGGCAGCGCTCGGGCGCATGTGCAGCGCCAGCCGCTGGGCACCGTGCTGATCATCGGGCCCTGGAACTACCCGTTCCACCTGCTCCTGATGCCGCTGATCGGCGCACTGGCGGCAGGGAACTCCGTGGTGCTCAAGCCCAGCGAGCTGGCACCGACAGTCTCGGCGACCGTGGCGGAGCTGATTCCGCAGTACCTCGACGCCGAGGCGGTGCAGGTCATCGAGGGCGGAGTCGAGGAGACCACCCGATTGCTGGAGCACCCCTTCGACCACATCTTCTACACCGGCAACGGCACGGTGGCCGCGATCGTGATGGCCGCCGCGGCCAAGCACCTGACCCCGGTGACGCTGGAGCTCGGCGGCAAGTCCCCGGTGTGGATCGACTCTTCGGCCGATCTCACCGCCGCTGCCGAGGCGCTGGTGTGGGGCAAGTTCAGCAACTGCGGCCAGACCTGCGTCGCCCCGGACTACCTGCTGACCACCCCGGAGCTCGCCGAGCCGCTGGCTCAGGAGATCGCCCGGGTCACCCGCCGCGCCTTCGGCAAGGAACCGGCCAGCGCCGAGAACTACGGCCGGATCATCAATGAGCGTCATGCCCAGCGCCTCGCCGGGCTGCTGGACTCCGGACGGGCGATCATCGGCGGCACCGCGGAGGCCTCAGACCGCTACGTCGCACCCACGGTGCTGCTCGACGTCGAACCCGACTCCGCGGTGATGCAGGAGGAGATCTTCGGTCCGATCCTGCCGATCCTCACGGTGGCCGATCACCAGAGCGCCATCGAGTTCATCAATGCACGACCGAAGCCGCTGGCACTCTACGTCTTCACCGAGCGGGACGAGGTGCGCGAGGACTTTCTCGCGCAGACCTCATCCGGTGGCATCACCTTCAACACCGTGATGACGCAGCTTGCGGTGTCCACCCTGCCCTTCGGTGGAGTCGGCGCCAGCGGCATGGGCCGCTACCACGGGGAGTACAGCGTGGCGACCTTCAGCCACGAGCGCGGGGTGCTGCGCAAGCTGCCCGGCTTCGACCCGACCCGGCTGGCGAAGGCCCCGATCTCCTGGGGCATGCGCAAGATCCTGCTCAAGGGCTGAGGCCGGGGCCCGGCGCGCGGCGCCGGCGACCCGCCGTCGACCTTGGCCACCGAGGGCTCAGGCGTGGCGGTAGGTCGGCAGCACCGCGTTGGAAGGCACGATGACCTTGCCCAGCGGCATCAGCGAGACCGGGATCAGCTTCAGGTTCGCGATGCCCAGCGGGATCCCGATGATGCTGACGAACATCGGGATCGCGGTGAGCACGTGGCCGATGGCGATCCAGATCCCTGCCACCAGGACCCAGATCACGTTGCCGATCGTGGTCAACGGCCCCGCACCTCGAGGGCTGCGGTCCACGATCGTGCGGCCAAAGGGCCACAGTGCGTAGACCCCGATTCGGAAGGACGCGATGCCGAAGGGGATCGTGATGATCAGCAGACAGCAGACGATCCCGGCGAGGAAGTAGCCCAGGGCCAGCCACAGGCCGCCGAAGAGAAGCCAGATGACATTGAGAATCGTGGAGATCATAGAGTTCATCTCTCTATTCAATAGCATCCGACGGAACACTCAGAAGGGCAGCTGGACTGGTCCTCTCAAGATCCCGAGGAACGGCACCGAGTCAGGCGCGAGGGTTCTTGCGCCCGCGCAGCACAGCGGTCGCGATCGCGGCGAGCAGTCCGACCACGACGATGCCACCGACGACGACCGCCCAGACCGGCAGACCGGAATCCTGCTGCGTGTCAGCAGCGGTGTCCCCTGCGACCGGCTCCTCCGCCTCATCAGTGTCAGCGGCGCTGGAATCGGGGGTGGAGTCGGCGTCCTCGTCCTCTGCCGGCGCGGCAGATTCGGTCTCGGTCTCAGCCTCCGCTTCAGTCTCCTCCGGATCTGGAGCCTCAGCAGTGGATTCCGGAGAGGCTCCCGGGGTGGGCTCCGCCTCGGATTCAGCGACTTCGAAGCCGAAGGACTGCTCCTCGGCGTGCCCATCGGAGTAGACCACCCGATAGGCCACCGTGTAGTCCCCTCCGGGAAGCTCTTCAGCGAGCTCGGTGGACAGGGTCGCGCCCTCGACCTCGGTCTCGCCCTCCCAGTTCTCACCGCCCTCATCGGTGACCACGATGACATTGGTGATGGAGTCCCCGGTGGTCAGGCCGCCGCCGGAGAACTCCAGAGTGATCTCTTCGGGGCTCTCCTGAAGCACCGCGTCTGCCTCAGGGGAGGAGGCGATGAGTGAATCGTGGGCCCAGGCGGGGGCGGCCATAGTGGTGACCGCCAGGCCGAGGGCGGCCGTGGCGGAGAGCGCGGTGATGCGACCGGCGCGCTGGCGACCGGTCGTGGCGTTGCGGGCTGTGGGTACGCAGGATGACATGAGTTCGGTGCTTTCCGTCGTGAAGTGACTGGTCCCCGGCGTCGTGCCGTGGGGACCACAGGGTGGTCTCAGCTCACGAGGACCGGCGGACCGCGCAGTGTCTGCGCGCCGCCTCCGAGCCAGAGGTCCTGCAGGATGACGGTGGTGAAGGAGTTGTGCGCGCAGATGGCGCGAGGCCCGGTCTGCGCGATCGGGTGCAGGAACAGCAGGAAGATCGGGCGAAGCAGCAGCAGGGCGCTGAGTGCCTGCAGGATCAGTTCGCCGCGGCGGAACACCGCGAAGGTGAAGAGTGCCGCCAGGGCGTGGGCGAGGAGCATCGGCGCGTCGGGCAGCACCTGGGCGGTCGTGCTGGAGTCCGCCACCGCAGTGATGGTGAGGCTGTGATCGTGCGCCGCATGTCCGGTCTGGGCTGCAGCCTCTGCTGCTGGGCCGCTGGGCTCTGCGGCGCCATCGGAAGCGCCGGCGGCCGGGAAAAGAGCGAAGAGCCCGTGCAGCACCGCCTGGCTGAACACGACGGCGGCGCCGAGCCTGACGCGGCTCAGCCGGACCGCCACGAGGGAGGCGCAGACGGGCAGGCTCACCGCGAGCGCGAGGGTCAGCACGATCCAGTGCGGCATGTGATGCCCGGCGGCGGTGTGGGAGACCGCTGCGGAGCCGATGGCCAGCGCGGCGGCCAGCAGGCCTCGGGTCAGCCGCGCGGGGCCGGCCACGCGGCGCGGCGAAGGGTCGAAGTCCGCGGCATTGACCACAGAAGACCCCTTCCCTCGGCTGATGCGGGTGAGTCTACTACAGGGCGTAGAAACGCCGTGGGGTGGGTCGATGCTTGCTGGGGGCCTCCCCCATCCATTGTGCAATTCGTGCAGGTTCTCGGCCCGGATCCGCGCGCAGTGGCGTTCATATTGCACACTCGATAGCGGGGTGGCGGACCGAGGGGCCACGTCAGGGTCGAACATAATGGCGCCATGAAGATCCCTCCAGAAGCGGCAGCGGCCCGCCATTCCTGGCCGGCACGCCTGCGTCGCACGGCGGCATGGTCGGGGTTCGTCGTCCTGGGCACGGCCGGGTCCTGGTTCGGGACCCTCGCCCTGCTGCCCTGGCACTTGGGCTACACCTATGACCCGGCAACCGGGGTGGAACACGGCCCGCCGGTGCCCTGGCAGTTCCTGGTCTGCGGCGTCCTGCTCCTTGGGATCGCGGTGGTGACATCCTGGAACCGGTACTGGCCCACGGTGCTGCTGCTGCCGCCGTCGCTGACTCTGGCGTGGAGCGTGACCGCCAGCAACGAAGACATCACCGGCCTCTGGCTCGTGGGGGCGGGCTTCATGGCCATCGGCAGCGTCATGGGGACGCTCGTGGTCTTGGGCATCACGAGATTCGCCAGGCCGGAGCACGCGCTGCCGAAGTCTCCCTTCGACGGTGGCGCCAGCGTGTCGGGCCTCGACTGACGAGGTCTCGAACATACTGACGCGATGACGACTGCTTCGCCGCCGGGACCCACTGGGCGGCGCCACTCATGGCGAAGCCCGCGCTTCCTGGCCTGGGCGGTCTTCGTGATCCTCGGTTCCGCCGGCGCCTGGTTCGCGTGGATGGGATGGGACCAGGAGTATCAGGTGGACCCGGTGACCGGGCTGGCGTCCGGCCCCTATGAGGCCTGGCAGGTGATCGGCTGCGGCATCACGCTGCTGGCCGTCGCGGTGCCGGCCTCCTGGGGGCGGCACTGGAAGGCGGCGCTGCTGCTGCCGCCGTCGTTCACCCTGGCCTGGAGCGTGACCGCCGCCGCGGAGGACATGACCGGGCTCTGGATGGTCGGCGCAGTCATGGTGCTCATCGGCAGCAGCCTGGGAACGGCAGCGATCCTCGGCGTCACCGGCGCAGTGGAGAGCGTCCTCCGGCGGATCCGGAGACCCGGAGCTCCGCGCGCGGTGGACCCAGATCACCTCTGAGACATCGAGTGTGCAATTCGTGCAGGTTTCTCCTCGGAATCCGGGCGTTGCGGCGCTCAAATTGCACAATGGATGGCCGGCGGATGGGCGGACCGGGGCGACCCGGCGGATGGGCGGGCTGGGGCGACCCGGCGGATGGGCGGGGCGGGCGAGAGAGGGGCGCGGGACCAGCCCTCCGGCTCACCGGTCCAGCGTCGTGGCCAGCGGCTTCTCCTCCACGAAGAGCAGCATCACGGTGGCGATCAGCGCCAGCGGCACCATCCAGAGGAACAAGGGCACCAGCGCCTCGTTATAGGACTCCACGACCACCGTGTAGATCGAATCCGGCAGCCCGCGCACCAGCTCCGGGGTCAGCGAGTTCGCGCCGACTCCTCCGGCGGCGTCGGCGGGCAGCCGATCGGTGAGCATCTCGGTGAGTCGGGTCGCGAAGAGCGAGCCGATCACGGCCGAGCCCAGCGTGGCCCCGACCTGGCGGAAATAGTTCTGCCCCGCCGTCGCGGTCCCCACGTGACGCAGCGCGAAGGAGTTCTGCGCGACCAGGGTCAGCAGCTGCATGGTGCAGCCCAGGCCCAGGCCGAGCACCCCGAGGTAGAGGCACTCCAGGATCACCGGAGAGTCGGCGCTGACCGTGGAGAGCAGTCCCAGGCCCAGCGCGGTGATCACGCTGCCGATCACCATGGTCTTCTTGTATCGTCCGGACTTGCTCACCCGGCGCCCGACGATGATCGAGGCCACCAGCAGAGTGCCCATCATCGGGATCATCAGCATGCCTGCCTGAGCCGGGCTGTAGCCGGTGACCATCTGCAGGTAGGTGGGCATGTAGCCCAGCGCCCCGAACATCGCCACGCCGGTGATCAGCCCGGCGATCATGGTCAGCACGAAGTTGCGGTTCCGGAAGAGCATCAGCGGCAGGATCGGCTCCGGGGTCCGGGACTCGATCCAGGTGAAGAGCAGGCCCGAGACGAGGAGCGCGGCGAGCAGACCGAGGATCATCGGGGAGGTCCAGGCGTATTCGCCGCCGCCCCAGGTCGCCACCAGCACGACGGCGGTGGTCGCCACACCCAGCAGCGCCATCCCCCAGACATCGATGCGACCGCGGGCCTCGGGCTCGCGCGGCGGCAGCTTCAGCAGCCACACGATCCCGATCAGCGCCAGGATGCCCAGCGGCACGTTCATCCACAGCGTCCAGCGCCAGCCGGGGCCATCGGTGAGCCAGCCGCCCAGCAGCGGTCCGGCGACCGAGGAGAACGCGAAGACCCCGCCCATGACTCCCATGTAGCGGCCGCGCTCGCGCGCCGGCACGACGTCGGCGATGGTCGCCTGGGACAGGATCATCAGTCCACCACCACCGATGCCTTGGATCACGCGGGCCCCGACCAGCTGGGCCATGTTGTCCGCGGCGCCGCCGAGCGCGGAGCCGATGACAAAGGCGATGATCGCGAAGATGAACAGCGGCTTGCGCCCGAACATGTCCCCGAGCTTGCCGTAGACCGGCATCATCACGGTCGAGGCGAGGATGAAGGCGGTGATCACCCAAGCCATGTGCTCCACCCCGTCGAGCTCGCCGACGATGGTCGGCAGCGCGGTGGCCAGCACCGTCTGGCCCAGGGAGGCCATCAGCATCGCGAGGATCAGGGCGCTGAAGATCCATCTCAGGTGCCCGGTCTCCGGCTCGGGCGGGGTGCCTGCGTTCGCGGCACTGCCACCGGAGGTGTCAGCACCGGCTGCGGCCTCCCCCTCCGACGGCGGAATGGCCTTGGGCGGCGAAGCGGTCTCTGGGTTGGTCATCGGGTGGTCTCCACGACTTTTCTGAACAGGGCGATGGTCTCGCCGATGAAGGGATCGAGGCTCTCCGCGCCGGACTCGTGATACCGCGAGAAGGCGAACTTGGTGATGCCCCCGGCCAGCGCCAGCAGTGCCTCGAACGCGTGGGCGCCCGCACCTTCGGGCAGCTGCATCCCGCCCTGGTCCGCCTCGGCATGGACCGCGGAGTACACCAGCCGCTCCACCTGCGCGAGCAGCTCGGCCAGACGGGCGCGCAGCTGCGGGTGCTCTGCGATGATCGCGCGGCGCTGGGCCGCGGTCTCCTCCGGCAGACAGGTCCGCACCACCGCGACGAAGAGCTGCACCACACGGGTGAGCTCGTCCTCGGTGGAGGCATGGAAGCGTTCGACGACGACCGGGTCCAGCTCCGCAGCGCGCGTCCCCAGCACGGCGTCCTCCTTCACCGGGAAATAGTTGAAGAAGGTCCTGCGAGAGACTCCCGCCCGGGTGGCGATCTCATCCACGGTGACTGCCCCGGGGCCATCGGCGGAGGCCAGGGCGAAGGCGGCCTGGTGGATCGCGTTCCAGGTGTCACGGTGATTGCGTCGACGCAGCGTCAAATTTTCTTGCACCAGTGCATCTTATGCATCGGTACACATTTGCACAAGTGCACATACGCCCCTGTACGCATCCGGGCGCATGCGCAGGTCACCCCTCGGGCTGACGTGACCCGCGCGGTTCTGCGAAATACTGGAGCAATGCTTGAATCACTCACACTTGCCACAGAGCTCGCCTCCACCGGGGAGGACAACTGGGTCCTCGGCCTGCAGGAGTGGACCCAGGGCATGCCACCGGCGCTTCAGTGGCTTGGGGTCATCCTGGTCTCCGCCATTCCTTTTGTGGAGTCCTTCTTCGGCGCCCCGATCGGGATCCTGGCCGGGATGCACCCGGCCGTGGCGATCCTCGCCGCCGTCATCGGCAACATGCTCTCGCTGATCCTGGTCGTCTACGTGGCCCACTGGGTGCGCACCGCGATCCTGCACAAGCGACCGCAGCAGATGGACCCGGAGAAGTCTTCCAAGCGCGAGAAGGTCAGGAGGATCTTCGATCGCTTCGGCGTGCCGGGGGTCTCGATCCTGGGACCGCTCGCACTGCCCAGCCAGTTCACCGCCCCGCTGATGGTCTCCTTCGGGGCTTCACGGCACGCAGTCATGGCCTGGATGCTGGTCTCGGTGATCCTCTGGGGCGCCGGGTTCGGCCTGCTCGCGATCTGGGGACTCACCTTCCTCGGCTAGCCGGACCAGACCAGCAGGACTCAGCGCTGCTCGGCGTCCTTGGGGTAGCGCTGCAGCTCGCGGGACCCCTGAGTGAGATTCTTCAGGTCCACGCTGTCATCGAAGTTCGCCCCGATGGCGCCGGCGAAGGTGCCCAGCGACGCCGAGAGCCAGGCGATCTCCACATAGTTCATGAACCGGGTGCCCTCCCCCAGGATCTCGGCCATGAACCCCGGCTCGATCAGCAGCAGCCCGACCACCAGGATCGAGCTGAAGAGCACCAGGTAGAGCGCGGTGACGCTGGTCAGCAGGCTCACCACGGTGGAGATGTTGTACATCGCCGCTTCTCGGGCGCCTCCGACGGCGGCGGATCGGTCCCAGAGCCGATTGCTGATGATCAGCCAGGCGCTGACGATGCTCACGGCGGCCACCGAGACGATGGCCAGGCGCCAGTGCGGCAGGAAGTTCGCCATCTCCCAGATCGTGGTGAAGAAGACGCCGAAGGCGCCGGTGGCGGCCGCGGCGGCGAAGACGCCGGAGAGTTTGGGCAGGGACCAGAGCGGCTCGTTGGCCGCGACCATTCCCAGGGTCATCCACAACCGGCCGGGGAAGAGCATCCCCGGGGAGATGAAGAAGGTGTCGTCGCCCTTCTGCTCCTCGACATGCGCGTAGTACCCGCCGTATTGACGCGCGGCGTCCACGGACTCGTTCAGCAGGGCGGTGACGACTCGGTACAGCTCACGGCGCAGCGAGTGCATGATGAAGGTCGGTCCCAGCGCGGGCAGCGAGATGATCGCCAGTCGCTCCGAGAAGTGCAGCTCCGCGGTCTTGGGCCGCTCCCCGGCCATGCGGGGGATCTCGGTGACGATCACCGTCATATCGGCCTCGGATTCCCGGGCCCAGCGCTTGGCCACCACCAGGTCCAGGGTGGCGTCCTCGCGCAGCGGGAGCAGCACCTGCTCCTGGGTGACCTCGGCCCCGCGCGCCCAGCCGGAGTTGCGGCCGCGCTCGGGCCGCTGGAGCATCTTGCGCACCAGCAGCGAGGTTCGTCCCGGATCGGAGTAGACCACGATGCTGCCGTCGCGGACCGGCAGGTCTGTCTCGGAGTACTGATCGACCTGTCCCTGGTTCTGGGTGTCCTGCTGCCCTGGGGCCGTTCCGGTGCCGGGTTCTTCCTGCGCATCCTCATGCGTCTCCTGCGCTGCCATGGAACCACAGTACCGTCCCGTTCCGAGGTGGTGTCCGGACCCTCAGTGGGCCGGGACACCACCTCGGAACGCGCTCAGGACTCGCTGAGCATGTCCAGCACCAGGGGCTTGACCTGGGTGCCGTAGAGCTCCACGGCGCTCATCATGTGCTCGTGGGCCAGGCTGGCGTTGCCGTACTTCATGCCGAAGCGGCTGTTGCCCAGCAGCTTCTGGGTCCGTGCGATCTTCCTGGCCACCGTCTCGGGAGAGCCCACATACAGGGCTCCCTGGTGGACCTCCTGCTCGAACTGCGCCCGGGAAGGGTGGCCGTTGCCCCAGCCGCGCTCGCGGCCGAGCTTCGCCATCGACTCGGCCCAGGACGGGTAGAAGACGTCCAGCGCCTCCGCGTCGGTGGGTGCCACGAATCCGTGGGAGTGCACCGCGATCCGGCGGTTGCCGCTGTGACCAAACTCATCGAGCGCCTTCTGGTAGAGCTGGGCCAGCGGCCTGAAGCGCTCCGGGGCTCCACCGATGATCGCCAGCTCCAGGCCGAGCCCGTGGCGGGCGGCTCGGACCACCGAATTGGGGGTGCCGCCCACGGCGATCCAGGTGGGCAGACCATGTTCGTGATCGGTCTTGGGGTAGATCTCCTGGTTCTTCAGCGAGCCACGGGTCTTGCCCTGCCAGCTGATCGGGCCCTCGGAGCGCAGCCGGTTGAACAGCTCGACCTTCTCCTCGAAGAGCTGCTCGTAGTCGGAGAGGTCGTAGCCGAAGAGCGGGTAGGACTCGATGAACGAGCCGCGGCCCAGGGAGACCTCGGCGCGACCGTTGGTGAGCCCGTCGATGGTGGCGAAGCGCTGGTAGACGCGGACCGGGTCATCGGAGGAGAGCACGGTGACCGCGGAGGTGAGCTTGATCCGCTCCGTGGCCGCGCCGATCGCGGAGAGCACCACATCGGGTGCCGAGATCGCGTAGTCGGGACGGTGATGCTCGCCGATGCCTATCACATCGACCCCCGAGGCGTCGGCCATCTTGGCCTCCGCCAGGACATTGCGCAGCACCTGGGGCTGCGGCACGTCCCGCTCGCCGTCGAGGGTCTTGGTGACGTCCCCGAAGGTGTGCAGGCCGAGTTCGAACTGGTCGCTGTGGCGCTCTGTGCTGATGGTCATGGCTGGTGCAACACCGATGACTCCCACTCCATTCCTCAAAATTTGAAGGACTTAGAGATTTCCTCGCCTCCGCCTTCCCGCTCAGCGCATCCGCGCGGCAGCCCGGCGCACCGCCGCGCTCAGCCGGTCCATCGCGGAGGTGGTGCTGGACCAGTGCTGCCAGTGCAACGTGGTCTCCTGCAGCCCGATCTCCTCGACGACCGCCAGATCACGGTGAGTCCCTTCCTTCACCCCGGGCGGCATCATCGACTCAGGGATCATGCCCCAGCCCAGCCCGTAGCCCACGGCCGCGTTATAGGCCTCCACCGAGGGGACCATATGCGTCGTCGGAGTCCCGGTGACGCCCAGCCGGCGCAGTCCGGTGCGCTGGAGCGAGTCGCGGATGCCGTACTCCACCAGCGGGACCCGATGCCAGTCCACCGTCCCGGAGGCCGACCGGTGCCGGTCCAGCAGCTCAGTGCTGGCCACCGGCCAGTAGCGCATGACGCCCAGCACGGTGGAGCGGCACCCGGAGACCGGTGCGGGATTCTCGGCCACCGCCGCCGACACGGTGCCGTTGCGCAGCAGCTCATGGGTGTGCTCCTGGTCCTCCGCGTAGAAGTGCAGCTCCACGTCATCCCAGGTGGCGGCCTCCTGCAGCACCCGCAGGAACCAGCTGGCCAGGGAGTCTGCGTTCACGGCCACCGAAAGGGTCACCGTCGGGGCCGGCTCCCCGGGAATCCGGTGGAAACCCAGGCTGCGCCGCGCCTCGTCTTCGAGCATCACGGTCTGCCGAGCGATGCGCAGCAGCTCCGCCCCGGACTCCGTGGGCACCACCGGAACAGTGCGGGTGACGAGCACGTGGCCCACCTCCCGCTCCAGCGCCTTGATCCGCTGGGAGAAGGCGGAGCCGGAGATCTGCAGCAGTGCGGCGGCGGCATCGAAGGTCCCCTCATCCACCGCCGCGACGAAGGCCCGCAGGTGATCAGTGTTCATGCCCTCAGGCTACCCTCCTAATATGAAGTGTTGCTTCAGATAGTGAAGGATCATGAGCTGGTGCGGATGGTGCCGCGAGGCCCAGGATGGAGTCATGACCATCCTGCTCACCGGACTCCTGACCTGCCTGGCCCTCATCGTCGCGATCGGCCCGCAGAGCGCCTGGCTGCTGCGCCAGGGCCTGCGCCGCGACCGCGTGCTGCTGGCGGTGGCCTGTTGCGTCTTTGGCGACATCGCGCTGATCGCGCTGGGCACCGCCGGCGTCGGCGCGGTGCTCGATCATGCGCCCTGGCTGATGGAGGTGCTGCGCTGGCTGGGCGTGTCCTATCTGACCTGGTTCGCCTACCGCTCCTTCCGCTCCGCCCGCCACGCCGGGCAGGCGCTGAAGCCCGGAGTTCACGTCGAACTCTCCAGCCAGGACGACGACGCGCCCTCCCCCTCCGGCTCGGGCGGCACCGCCCTGAAGCAGGCGCAGCAGGTCCAGGTCACTCGGATCTCCTCGATCGCCGCCACCGGGCTCAGCGTGAGCATCCTGAATCCGCACGCCTGGGTGGACACGATGGTGGTGCTGGGCACCATGGCCAACACCTTCGGGGATCAGCGCTGGCTCTTCGCGGCCGGCGCAGTGATCGCCTCGATCCTCTGGTTCAGCTCGCTGGCCCTGGGCGGCGCGGTGCTCTCCAAGTGGCTGAACCGGCCACGCACCTGGCAGGTGCTCGACATCTTCGTCGGCGCCATCATGCTGGTGGTCGCCGGGCTGCTGGCGTTCAGCGGCTTCTGACCCCGGCGGCGCCGGGCTCAGCGCCGCGCAGGGCGCAGTGCCGGCGCCAGGCTCAGCGCAGCTCAGGGCTCAGTGCCGGCGCAGCACCGATTGGGCGGCGTGGAACCCGGCCATGCCGTGGGCTCCACCTCCCGGTGGCGTGGCGGCAGAACAGAGGTAGACCTCCGGGTACTGGGCCCCGTCGAGCAGCCCGTGCGGGACGCCCTCGGGGGTGCCCGGCGCCGCATCCCCGGCCCGCGGCACCCGGTAGGGATCTGCGCGCGGCGCTGGGCGGGCCAGGAACTGGCGCAGCGTCGGGGCGCCGGCGCTGATCGAACCACCCACCAGGTTGGGGTTCCACTCCTGCAGGGCCGCGGGGCTCCACACCTTCCGGGCCTGGACGGAGCCGCCGAATCCAGGGGCCTGGGACTCGATCTCGGCTTCGATCATCGTCGCCGTGCGGGCCGAGGCAGGCTCGCCGAGCCCGCCGGGGACATGTGCGTAGGCCCAGGCCACGGTGCGCTCATCCGGGGTCCGGGAGGGATCCGCCACACTGGGCTGGGTCAGCAGCACATAGGGCCGCCCGGGCAGGGTGCCGCGCACCGCTGCGGCCTCCGCGTTCGCCATCTGCCGCGCTCCGCCGCCGAGGTGGATCGTCCCGGCCCGGCCCATCGACCGATGCCGCCACGGGATCGGACCTTCCAACAGATAGTCGACCTTCACGATGCCGGTGCCGTAGTTCCACCGACGCAGCGCCCGCGAGTATCCGCGCGGCAGTCGCAGCCCGCCGAAGCTGCGCAGCTGCGCCGGGGTCAGATCCAGCAGCACCGCGTCAGGGGCGTGGCTCGTGACACCGGTGCTCCCGGGTTCACGCAGATCATCCAGCCCGGTGATCCTGCGGCCGGTGAGCACCCTGCCGCCATGGGATTCCAGCTCCGCCACCAGCGCGCGGACCACCGCACCGGAGCCGCCCCGGGCCACCGGCCAGCCGTTGACCTGCGCGGCGGCACCCAGCAGCAGCCCGAATGCCGAGGTCAAGGGGCGGCGAAGATCCGTGGTCGCATGCGCGGCCAGTCCGGCGAAGAGCGCCTTCGCCGGGTCCTGGGCGAAGATCTGCTGCAACCAGGTCGAAGGCCAGGCCCCGCGGACCCCGATCTGCGCCAGGGACTGCAGTCGTCGCGCGGCGGTGTCGGACTGCAGATTGGACCACGGCGCGGTGATCGGGGTCATTCCGGCGCGCAGCACCTGGTCCCAGTCCCTCGCCACCGGCCCGAAGACCCGGGTCCAGGCCGCACCGTCGGGACCCAGCCCCTCGGCGGTGGCGCGCACCGAGGAGTGCAGCAGGGCCGGTGCGGCGTCGTCGTCGAGCCCATGGGCCGCGGGGATCGGAGCGTGCAGGTACTCCAGGCCATGCCGGGCCAGTCCGGGGACCGGTGGCGGACCGAAGGGGAACACGCTGGCTCCCAGGTCGCTGATCACGCCCTCCCCACCGGGCACCGCACCTCCCGGGCCGCTCGAACCGAGCTCCCCGGCGAACAGCTGCGCCGAGCGCATCGCCCCACCGGGGGCGTCGGCCGCCTCGTAGACGGTGACCTCCCAGCCGGCCTGGGCCAGCAGGCAGGCGGCGGTCAGTCCATTGGGACCGGACCCTACGACGGCGGCTCGCATCATGAGAGGGGACCTTTCAATTGGGCGACCAGGGCGGCGATGTTGCGGATGAACACGACCATCCAGGAGAACAGCACGGCGGCGCCGATGAGCTCCAGGGACGTCAGGTTGTAATAGCCGATGGGCTCCCACAGCGCCG
Organism: Nesterenkonia sp. E16_10; assembly: GCF_017347085.1. Lineage (GTDB taxonomy): Bacteria > Actinomycetota > Actinomycetes > Actinomycetales > Micrococcaceae > Nesterenkonia. The sequence goes on along the minus strand of NZ_JADPSA010000042.1, from coordinate 99,004 downwards.
CGGCGCCTGCCACGGCCGCGGCGGCCAGGTAGCTGATCAGGTAGAAGGTGCGCGGGAACCCGGGCAGCAGGAACGGCATCCCGATCAGCAGGATCAGGAAGGACAGACCGAAGCCGGCGGTGAAGAGCACGTGGATGTCATGGTGCAGGCTGATCGGCACCAGCCCGACCCCGGCGAGACAGACGCCCATGCTGATCATCACCGCCCGGATCATGCCGATCCGCGGCCTGGAGACGCGGCGGCTGAACCCGGCGCTGATCCGCGCGACCAGGGGCAGGCTGCCGTCGCCGCGCCGTCGTCCCGCCTGCCGCTGTTCCAGCGCCTCATCGCGAGTGCCGGTGATGTGATCGGACCAGATCTCCAGATCCCGGGTGATGAACGCGGTCAGGGTGGTGATGATCGTTCCGGAGACCACCAACGTGGTGTTGAAGGTCCAGAAGGAGGTCAGCCCGGCCTGGCCGGTGCCCAGTTCGGAGAACATCACGTGCCACCAGAACGGGTTCTCGGCAAAGATCATCGAGACCAGCACCCCGGAGGCGGTGAACAGCGCCAGCAGCGTGGAGAGGGTGAACGCATTGATCCGCGCCCCGGAGTTGAAGCTGAAATAGCCGGAGGTCCCGCCGACGATGGCCAGCAGCACCGCGCCGGCGATATGGTCCACGGTCAGCCCGATGAACGCCTCCTGGAAGACCCGGAAGAGGCCCAGCGCAACCATCACGGCGATCGAGGCATGCACCACCAGCAGCGCCAGGGTGTCCATCACCTGACGGATGCGTGGTCGCTGACCCAGCCAGATGTTCGCCAACCGGGTGTTCAGCGAGAAGCCCAGCAGGAAGGCGAGCCCCGCAGTGACCCCGCCGACGATGGAGCCGAAGACCTGGATGGATCCGTCTCCGGCCAGCGGGGGCCGGTGGTCGGTGAAGACGAGGAATCCCAGTCCCAGCCCGATGAGCGCACCACCGATGGCGCACCAGATCGCGCGGGACTCGATGAGCACCTGAAGCCGGGCCTGGGTCTCGGCCTGGGATCGGGTGGTCTCGGCAGGATGGGAGGCCTCCTCCACCGCGGCCTGCGCCGCGAGCCGGCGGGCCATGCCATGGGTGGAGGGGGATCTGGTCACCACCTAAGCCTTGCCGCAGGGGGGTCTTCTTGCAAGCTGGCGCGGTGAACTCCCAGCGAGCGGACCCTCCGCCTCGGGACGCGCGGCCTAGACTTGGCGCCCATGAGCACACCGAGACCTGCCGTTGACGGACCTCGAGAGGCCCCGCGCCCTCCTCAGCGAGTGGACCTGGGCGAGCACGTGGTGGCCTTGCGCGCCGAGGTCGCCGCCCCGGCACAGGAGATCTTCGCACTGGTCGCCGATCCGCATCGGCACCATGAGCTCGACGGGTCTGGCACTGTGCAGAACCAGGCCACCGGACCGCACAGGCTGAGCACCGGGGACCGGTTCAGCGTCCGGATGCGCGTCTTCGGCATCCCCTATCGACTGCGGCTGCGGGTGTCGATCGCACAGCCGCCGACCGCGCAGCGGCCCGGGGTGCTGGAGTGGGTCCAGCCCACGGGGCACCGTTGGCGCTGGGAGATGACCGCCTCGGAGCCCGGTGTCGACCGCACCGTGGTCACCGAGTCCTACGACGCGCGCGCTCAGTTCCGACCCATACGAGCGGTCCTGACGGCCTCGAGGGTCTACTCCCGCAACGGCCGCGGGATCGAAGCCTCGCTCTCCAGGCTGCAGCGACGGTTCACCCCTGACGCTTGAGCAGCCTCTCGGACCTGAGATCTGCGCCCGTGATGGACTAGCATTAGCCGCACACCAGCGCCCGCCGCCGCGAGGCCGCGGATTTCGGACGGGTGCTATGACCTCGGGAGAGGAGATGCATGTTCGATGTAGATACTGACCGAACCCTCGTAGCGGCAGCCGATCTGGTCAACACCAGTGCGGGACTGCGCAGCGCCACGCCAGGACTGGACCAGCTCACGACGGTGACGCAGCTCAAGGAGTATCTCAGTGCGCGAGCTCCAGACATGCGCTGGCCGCCGTCTGGTGCTGATCGCGCGCAGTTGGAGAAGGTGCAGGACCTGCGGGAAAAGGTTCAGCGGATCTGGAGCGCGGCTCCGATCGAGTCCGACGCCCCGGTCCGGGTGCTCAACGAGCTTCTGCACGGAGTGGGGCTCCGGGTCGCTCGCGGTTCAGACGGGGACTACCGGGCTGAACCGGTGCCGGCCTCGAAGGATCTCGCAGATGTCATGACAGCCAGCGTGGCCACCGCCATCCAGCACCTGGTGGTGCGCGATGAGACGGCACGGATGCGCACCTGCAAGGGCGAAGGCTGTGATGCGGTCATCATCGACCTCACACGCAATCGCTCGCGACTGTTCTGCGACTTCGGCAACTGCGCCAACCGCGCTCATGTACGCGCCTACCGGGCTCGTCAGGCGGCGCAGCGCAGGACCTTCTCCAGCGCACCCGAGGCGCATGTCGCCGCAGGAACCTCGACGCGGCACCACATGGACGCTCCCACGGACACGTTGGAGAGTCCGCGACTGGTCAAGCCTAGCGCGGCCGAGAAGGCGGCACAGATCGAAGTGCCCACCTCTCAGTCCGCCGTCGCGGCCAAGGAGTTCAGGGACCGGATGCGCGATGAGCTGATGGAGAAGCGCCAGAAGAAATCGGCCAAGAAGCTGAAGAAGGAGAAGAAGGCCAAGAAATAACCGCTGGACCGAGGGCCGTCACGGAAAACAGGAGGCTGTGACGTACTTATCGGTCAGGACGGGAGAACCCGGGTCGGCTGAGGTTGGTGCTGCTGCACCAGATTCAGCCGGTCCGGGTTCTGCATATCGGGGCGCCGCATGTCGGGATTCTGCACGTCCGCATTCTGCACGGCCGCATTGTGCACGTCGGGATTCTGCACGTCCGCGTGCAGCCAGTTCGGGCTCAGTCGCGGTCGTTGCGGCGCCCGTAGGTGGGCTCGTCGTCGCCCTCAGGCTCCCCGGCCTCGCGCCGCGCCTTGGCCGCTTCATCGGCCTTCTTGCGGCGTGCCGCTTCGCGGCGCGTCGCCACCTGCTGGCGGTAGAGCTCTTCGGAGTTCCGATTCACGCCCGAGCCCTCGGCGAGCTCCTCCGGGTTCTCCCGCGAAGCCAGGTGCAGCATCGAGATCACCAGCAGCGTCGCGATGAAGCCGATCCCGAACGCGATCAGCCCCAGATCCAGCCGTGCCGGGTTGTCGGTGCCGCCGGAGGCGGTGATCAGCGTCACGAAGCCCGCCACGAATCCCATGGCGAAGGAGAAGATCAGCGGAGCCTTGACCGTCTCGAGCAGAGAACGGCGCCCCTTATCGTCTTCAGCCACTGGGAGTTCCTCGTTCCTGAGCATCGATGTGTGGTCTGTGCCGGCCCGCGCCTGCGGCGCGGGGCCCTCGGATCAATTCTACGTGCTGTAGTAGAACGGTGCTGATTCGGCGACTCAACGAGTCGAGGCACGTCCCCGCTTGGCGTCGTGGAGCAGCCCGGAACCGCTGATCAACAGCACCACCGCCATGATGACCACGCCCATGCCCGCGACTCCGAGAATCCCATGCGGGTCCAGCTGGAGCCCGATCGCGAGACCGATCGCGGTGAGCAGGCCCACGGCGCCCAGGATGATCTGGTCCCGAGCCGGCACGAAGTCATGCCGGGCCCGGAAGCCTCCGACGAGCTCGGCTGCCCCCATGGCGGCGAATCCGATGGCCGCCACCACGGCTGCCGCGGCGGCGGTGTCCACGAAGATCACCGCCACTCCTGAGAGCACCCACGCCGCGGCGCCCATGGCCAGCGGGCCGCGCAGAGTGAGCGGCACCGCCTCGACCTTGGCGTAGTCCCAGACGGCCGTGGCGCCGAGCACGAAGTACCCGGCGATCGAGAACTTCAGCAGGGTGACGGTCTCTCCCTGCCAGAAGATCGCGACCACGGCGAAGGCGACGGTGATGACCGCGCGCAGCCAGACCGGGCGGGTCAGCTCTTCGGCGGTGGTGGCGGGGGTCTTCTTCACAGGCACGCAGCAGAGTCTACCGCTGCGCCCCGGAGGACCGACCCCACCAGGGGCCCGCCCCGGCGGCTCACCGGTGTTCGCCGGGGATCATCCAGCGTTCCCCGTAGGCGCGGACCCCGAGCGTGACCCCGCGGGCGCCCATGAAGACCACCGCGAACCCGGACCAGAGCCACACGATCGCCTCGGCTCCGGTGAACCCGGCGCCGGCGATCCACCAGAGCAGCGGCAGGTACACCGCAAGGTTGACCAGGCCGGCGACGGCGAGATAGCGCACGTCCCCGGCGCCCATGAGCACCCCGTCGAGCACGAACACGAAGCCGGCGAGCGGCTGAGCCACCGCCATCACGAGCAGCGCGGCGGTGATCCCGGCGGCGACCCGCTCATTCGGGGTGAACAGCACCGGGGCGAACGGGGCGGCCAGCGCGATCAGCCCGCCGGTGATCACGCCGAATCCCAGGCCCCAGCGGATCATCGTGCGGGTCATCGCCTTGGCCGCCGTCACCCGGGAGGCGCCGAGCTCCTTGCCGATCAGCGCCTGCGCCGCGATGGCCAGGGCATCGAGCACGAAGGCCAGGGTGGAGAAGATGGTGAAGGCCACCTGGTGCGCCGCGAGGGTGTGGGCCCCCAGGTCGGTGGCGACCAGGACCGTGGCCACGATGGCGGCGCGCAGCGAGACCGTGCGCAGCATCATCCAGGACCCCACGCTGGCCGCCTGGCGCAGCGCGATCGGGTCCACCCCCAGGGGAACTCCGGCGGCGCGCATCCGGGGCAGGAGCATCACCAGGTAGGTGATCGCCATCCCCCACTGGGCGATCGAGGTGCCGAGGGCGGCGCCGGCGGTGCCCAGCCCCAGCGGGTGCACCAGGATCAGGTTCAGCACGATGTTCGCGCCGAAGCCCACGGCGGCCACGACCAGCGGGGTCTTGGTGTCCTGGAGTCCGCGCAGCATCCCGACGGCGGCGAAGACCAGCAGGATCGCCGGGACCCCTGGCAGCGACCAGAGCAGGTAGTTCCAGGCGTGGACCTGCACCTCTCCGGAGCTGCCCATGGCCAGCAGCAGCTGCTCACCGAAGGCCAGTCCGGCGAAGGCCAGCACCGCTCCGAGCATCACCGCGAGCCAGAGCCCGTCGCGGCCCGCGGCGAGCGCCCGGGAGAGCCGACCGGCGCCGACGAAGCGCGCCACCGCCGGTGTGGTCGAGTACGCCAGGAAGATCATCAGCCCGGTGACGGTGTGCATCACGGTGATGCCCAGCGCCGCACCCGCGAGCTCCTCCACACCGAGCCGTCCGATGATCGCGGTGTCCGCCAGCAGGAACAGCGGCTCGGCCACCAGCGCCCCGAGGGCGGGGACCGCCAGGGCCAGGATCTGCCGACCCAGGGGGCGCGGATCGCGCGCGGGCGCAGACTCAGATTCAGGGGTCGAGGGCATCAGGGGTGCTGCTGGTTCACTTGCCGCCGGTCAGCGCCAGGGTGGTCTCGGTGAGCACCCGCAGCACCGCACCGGTGTGCGCGACCAGGCCGCCGACGTCGTCGATCCCGCTGTCCTCGAGGAACTGCTCGAGCTGGGGCTGGACGAAGTAGGCCATCACCAGGGCCATGACGTTGTTGAAGGCATGCAGCAGCCAGGCATAGATCAGCGAGCGCCCGGTGAGGATGTAGGCCAGGGTGAACACCGAGCCCATCACCACGTAGGGCACCACCGAGATCACGGTCAGATCCGTGGGGGCGCTGGGGTCGGCCAGCATCAGCACCAGGGCCGGGATGAAGTGCAGCAGCGGGAACGTGATCACCGAGATGACCCCGCAGATCCAGATGTTGATATACCGGGAGAGCTTGCCGATGAGCAGGTGGCGGAAGAAGTATTCCTCCACATAGGGGCCCAGCAGCCCCATCACCAGCACCGCGGCCAGAAACGGCACGAAGGCCAGCATCGACTCGATCGCGAGCTGGTTCTCCGAGGTCTCCGGCTCCCCGCCCAGGCTCAGCACCACCAGCGCGGTGAGGATCAGCGTGCCCACCCAGGCCACGGGCACCAGCAGCAGCTTCAGCCACCACAGATGACCGAAGGCGCGCACCGAGCGCCACAGGGCCTTTGCGGAGAGCGCGAGCGCGATGACCACCATCACGCCGTAGCCGATGACGTTGATCAGGAACAGCGCCTGCTGCTCCTGCTGCTCGACCCCGGAGCCCAGCATCGTGGAGAACGGCGGGACCAGGGCCAGCAGGCTCACCCCGCCGACCAGCATGACGACCACGTAGGCCAGCACCGCGATGAGATCTCCCCAGACGAACCGGCCGGGCTCCGAGTCGCGCTGCCGCTTGCGCGGCGGGTACGACGCCGGCGGCCACCCGCCCTGGCCCGGCTGACCGGGCTGCTGCGGCGGGCCAGGCTGCGGCGGCTGGCCGTAGGGGTACGCGGGCTGGGCGTGCTCCTGCGGGGGCTGGCCGTAGAGGCCGGCCCCGGGGCCGTAGACATCGGGCGCCGGGTAGCGCGGGTCGTGGCCATAGGGGTTCTGCGGAGGCTGAGTCATCGCGTACCAGCTTAGTTCCGTGAAGTGACAGGGTCAGTTCTGCGAGGTGATCGGGCTCGGCGTCAACAGGGTGGCGTTGCGCAGGTCACGCAGCTTGCGCGCCTGAGCCGCCACCGCATGGTCCTCATCGGTGATCGGCTCCCAGGGTGCGATCGGCCGGGCGGACCCGGTGCCGTCCGGGGCGACCATCACCGGAAGCCCATAGGCCACCACCTCGGGGTGTTTCACCCGGCGGTCCCCGGCGCGGACCCGGACCAGCACGTGCATGGACTTGGAGCCGGTGAGCACCAGCCGGGCATCGACCTCCACCAGGTCCCCCACGGTCACCGGGCGGTAGAACCGGACCCCTCCGGTGAGCACGGCGGCGACCTCATGGCCGCTGTAGCGCTCGGCGCAGATCTCAGCGGTCTTATCGATCCACTTCATCACCGCGCCGCCACGGATCTTCCCATCGGGGTAGCGCTCATCGGTGTCGGCCAGGAAGCGCAGGGTCAGCGCCTCGGAGCTGCCCATGCCCTCAGGCAGCGACTGGATGGTCTCCTCCATCTGCCGGCGGTAGACCATCCGCTGGGAGGCATCGAGGTCTCGTCGCCGCTCCAGCTCGGTCTGCGGCTCGAACCCGGCGGCGGCGGCGGGCTCCCCGTCGTCGCCCACGGCCACGTAGATCATGAAGCACTCGGTGCAGACCACCCAGCCCTCCTCCTTGCGGATCAGCACCCGGGTCTGAATGTGCACCGAGGTGCGCCCGGTGTGGACCACCCGGGCCTGCACCGTGACCGGCGTCTCGCGCGGGACCGGCACGGTGAAGTGCATATTGCCCACATAGGAGGTCACGCAGTCGGTCCGGGTCCAGGAGGCGGCGCAGGCGTAGGCGGTCTTATCGATCCAGTCCACCACCGTGCCGGCGGCCACATAGGAGTCCGGAGAGGGGCCCGCCACCTCTCGAAAAGTCAGTTCGATGCTGCTTCGCCGCGCCATGCCCATGACGCTAGCACCCCCGCGCAGGAGACCTGCGCCATAGGTCGTAACAGGACGGGTGTATATCGTTAACCCAAGAGACCTAGGATGGGGCACCGTATCCAGACGGAGCAGCACCCGTTCCTGGGCAGCCATCCGACCTTAGAACCATCTCAGCGTGAGGCAGATATGCACCCCTTTGAGAATCCGTTCCGACACAGCGCTGAAGCCAAGCGCCATGCGCTGCGTCATTTCCGTGCCGTGATCTTCGATATGGACGGGGTCGTCACCGACACCGCCGGGGTGCACACGCGCGCATGGAAGGAACTCTTCGACACTGCCCTGCCGGAGATCGCCGGCTCCCCGCAGCCGGAGTTCACCGAAGAGGACTACCTGAACTTCGTCGACGGCCGGCCCCGGGAGGACGGGGTGCGCTCGCTGCTGAAGGCGCGCGGCCTCGACCTGCCCGAGGGCAGGCCGGATGACGCCCCCAACTCGCTGACCGTCAATGGGCTCGCCGCGCGCAAGCAGGGCTATTTCGAGTCCGTGCTCGCCCGGGACGGCGTGGAGGTCTTCCACACCACCGTGGAGCTGATCGAACAGCTGCGCAAGGACGGGATCCCCACCGCCCTGGTGACCTCCTCGCGCAACGGCCGCGAGGTGCTCACCATCGCGGGGCTGCTCGACGCGTTCACCGTGATCGTCGACGGCTCCGACGCGCTGGAGCTGGGCCTGCCCGGCAAGCCGAACCCGCATATGTTCCTCCACGCCGCCGAGCTGCTGCGCGTGGAGCCCCAGGACACGATCGTGATCGAGGATGCGGCCTCAGGGGTCCAGGCCGGACGCGCCGGAGACTTCGGGATGGTCGTGGGACTCAACCGCGGCCAGGACCCGGCCCGGCTGAAGGAGGCCGGCGCCGACGTCGTGGTCACCGATCTCGCCGTGATGAACCTCTCCACCCGCACCACCCGCCCCTACGACTCGGACTGGGTGCTCTCCTACGACGGGTTCGATCCGAAGCTGGAGCCCACCCGCGAGGTGCTGATGGCCATGGCCAACGGCTACTGGGGCACCCGCGGGCACTACCCGGGCACCGCGGCCGATGCCACGCACTACCCGGGCAGCTACATCGCCGGCGTGTTCAACCGGCTCAAGACCGACCTGATGGGCAAGACCGTCGAGACCGAGCACATGGTCAACGTGCCGGACTGGACCTTCCTGCAGGTGACCCCGGATGCCGGCACCCCGCTGCTGCCGGGCTCGCCCGAGCTGATCCACTACCACCAGGAACTCGACATGCGCCGCGGCGTGGTCACCCGGATCGCCCGCTATCAGGACCTCCATGGGCGCCGGACCAAGGTCACCGTGCGCCAGTTCCAGTCCCTGGCCGGGGTGCAGATCGCCGCGCTGGAGATGAAGATCGAGGCCGAGAACTGGTCCGGCAACGTCAATGTGCGCTCGATGATCGATGGCCGGGTGGCCAACCGCAACGTCGACGCCGACCGCGAGCTCGCCGGCAACCACCTGGACCCGGTGCAGTCCCGGGAGGTCGACGGTGAGACGGTGCTGCTGGAGACCCAGACCAACCAGTCCGAGGTCCGCATCGCCCTGGCGACCCGCACCTCGGTGACCACCTCCGGGACCAGCAACCCGATGCGGCGCGCCATCCACGAAGGCGAACTGGTCGCCGGCCACGACATCTCCCTGGCGCTGCAATCCGGGAAGCCGGTGATCCTGGAGAAGATCGCGGCGGTCTCGAACTCCCACGACCAGGCCATCTCCACGGTCTGGCACAACGCGGTCAAGAAGGTCCAGCGGGCCTCCAGCTTCCGCACCATGCTGACCTACCACGAGGAGATGTGGGGCGTGCTCTGGCACCGCTTCGCGGTCTCCATCGGGGACAACGCCTCCCGCCAGCAGATGGCGCTGAACCTGCACACCTTCCACGTGCTGCAGACCGCGTTCGGCGCCCGCCATGACCTGGATGCGACGCTTCCGGCGCGCGGACTCACCGGAGAGGGCTACCGTGGGCATCTCTTCTGGGACGAGATGTTCATGTACCCGATGCTCACGCTGCGCCGTCCCGAGCTGACCCGCGGGCTGCTGCTCTACCGCTACCGGCGGCTCAGCGAGGCCCGCTCGATGGCCCGCAGCGAGGGCTACGACGGCGCGATGTTCCCCTGGCAGGCTGGCTCCGACGGCCGCGAGGAGACCCCCACCGAGCTGTGGAACCCGCGCTCCGGGATGTGGATGCCGGACAACTCCCACCGTCAGCGCCACGTCTCGCTGGCCATCGCCTACTCGGTGCTGCAGTACTTCGAGACCACGCAGGACTACACCTTCCTGGCCGACTACGGGGCCGAGATCCTGGTGGAGATCTCCCGGTTCTTCGTCTCGATGACCACCTACGACGCCGAGGCCGACCGGTTCAGCATCGACGGCGTGATGGGCCCGGACGAGTACCACGACGGCACCGCCGAGGCCCCCGGTACGGGCCTGCGCGACAACGCGTACACCAACGTGCTGACCTCCTGGATGCTGCGCCACACCTCCCGGCTGGTGCGCGACCTCGACGGCCGTGATGACCCGCTCTCGGAGTGGCTCGACATCTTCGAAGACGAGCTGGACCACTGGGAGCACATCGCCAAGCGGCTGCACGTGCCCTTCCACGAGGACAACGTGATCAGCCAGTTCGAGGGCTACGAGGCGCTGGAGGAGTTCGACTGGGAGGGCTACCGGGCGAAGTACGGCAACATCGGCCGGCTCGACCTGATCCTGCAGGCCGAGGGCGACTCGACCAACCGGTACAAGCTCTCCAAGCAGGCCGACGTGTTGATGCTGTGCTACATCTTCTCCGCCGACGAGCTCGTCGAGACCCTGGACCATATGGGCTACACGCTCTCCATGGAGGACTTCGGCCGCACGGTCGAGTACTACCTGGCCCGGTCCTCCCACGGCTCCACGCTCTCCCGGCTGGTCCACGGCTGGGTCGCGGCCCGGTTCGACCGCTCCGGCTCCTGGAACCTGTTCAAGGAGGCACTCGAGGCTGACCTCGCCGACACCCAGGGCGGGACCACCCGCGAGGGCGTGCACCTGGGCGCGATGGCCGGCACCGTGGACATGGTGCTGCGCTGCTACGGCGGCGTGGAGACCCGCTCCGACGCGCTGTGGCTGCACCCGCTGCTGCCCGACGAGCTGCCCTCGCTGACCTTCCGGATGCGCTACCGCAACCAGCCCATCGTGGTCTCGATCAACCACGATGAGGTCGAGCTGAAGCTCTCCGAGGGTTCGGCGGAACCGATCGACGTCAACGTCGAGGGCACCCCGAAGACCATGGCTCCGGGCGAGACCTGGACGGTGAAGCTGGCCCACTCGGCCCGCGTGCATCAGCGCCAGCCCGCCGAGGTCTGAGCCGCGACGGCCCGCCCGGGCTGCGGTCTGGCCGGCTGGGGACACCAGAACAGCAGGAACGACGACGGCCCGCCCGGCTTCCCCGGGTGGGCCGTCGGTTTCACAGATGGCGTCGGGGCCCGGTTGAACGGGCGGGATCTCCCTGCCGTACCCCTTCCGGAAACCAGGAATTCCCGTAGGGTGTGGACAGGGTCTACTACGTCTGTTCAGCTGTTCGAAAGCTGTCTCCGCCCGATTCCACACCACGTGCAGAAACATGCTTCAGCAGGGTGCACGGACCGGGAATCCTCAGGTGTCACACCATTGAGCGGGAGGGTTCCCCATGTCGCAGAGTCCAGCCGAGCACCCCGGCGCAGCCGCCGTCGCCCCCACGCCGGGGCGCGCAGAACCTGCAGACGGGGTCGCGGACGGCGCTGCCGGCCAGGGCGCCGAGCTGCCACCGGAGGGGGTCTTCCCCGCATCGTTGGAGGGTGAGGCCATGGACCTCCCGACCCGGGCCGAACGCCGGCGTCTCGCCGAAGCCGGCCGGCCCTTCATCTCGGTGGCGCCGGAGAAGCCACAGGGCGGCCTGCGCCGGTTCCTGTATACGGCCAGCGGTGGGGTGATCAACATCGGCCCCAGCCAGAAGGAGCTGCAGGAGCAGGAGCTGATCGAGCGGATCGCCCGGCCGCTGCAGGGCAGCCACAACACCGCGGTGCTCTCACTCAAGGGCGGCATCGGGAAGACCTCCACCACGGTGGGGATCGGCATGGCGCTGGCCCGGCACCGTGGTGACATTCCCTGCGCGATCGACGCCAACCCGGACTCCGGGGACCTGGTGGAGCGGGCCCTGGGTGAGCGGGCCACCCAGGCGCACCAGCCGCCGAGCATCACCGATCTGCTCGAGAGGCTCGATCAGGTCGACTCGCTGACCGCGCTGCAGGGCTATCTGCAGCAGGCCGGACGGCTGCACGTGCTCGCCGGCGAGCAGGACCCGGCCCTCTCGGACAGCCTCACCGCCGAGGAGTGGCGCCGGATCCACGCGGAGTTCGCCAAGTACTACCCGGTGATCGTCACCGACTGCGGCACCGGGGTCACCCACAACGCCATGAAGGGGATCCTGCACACCGCAGACAACATCGTGATCGCCGCCGGCTTCGCGGTCTCCGGCGCCCAGCGTGCGCTGCAGACGCTGAACTGGCTGGCCAACCACGGCTATGAGCGCCTGGCCCGGGAATCCATCGTGGTGATCACCGATAAGGAGCGCGTCTCGGACCGGGTGGACAAGGAAGCCATCCAGGAGAGCCTGCGCGGCTCCTGCGGCAGGCTGGTGGTGGTGCCCTTCGACCGGGCCGTGGTGGACGGGGACCGGATCAACCTGGACATGCTCCAGGAGGAGACCCGCCGGGCGTATATGACCATCGCGGCGGCCATGGTGGACGGATACCGATAGCTCAGCGGTCCACCCGCAGCACGACGACGGCGGCCGCCCGCCTCTGCTGAGGTGAACGGCCGCCGTCGTCGTGCACGGGGTGGATGGGGCGTCTCAGCCGAAGAGCCCGACCAGGGCGAAGTAGAAGACCGAGGGGCCGAGCAGGCAGCCCAGTCCGGTGTAGAAGGTCGCGGTCATCGCGCCGTAGGGCACCAGGCGCTTGTCCGTGGCGGCCAGTCCCCCGGCCACGCCCGAGGTGGTGCCCATCAGTCCCCCGTAGGCCATGGCCGACTTCGGGTTGTTCAATCCGATGAACGGCGCGATCAGCGGGGTGCAGACCATCACCACCACCGCCTTGATCAGGCCGGCGGCCACCGAGAGCGCGATCACCTCGGAGCTGGCGCCGATGGCGGTGCCGGTGACCGGTCCCACGATGTAGGTCGCGGCGCCGGCTCCGATGGTGGCCATCGACTCCGGGTCGGTGTAGCCGAATGCGGCGGCCACGGCGGCGCCGACGATGAAGGAGACCACGATGCCGGCCAGCAGGGCCAGCACCCCTGCAGCGCCGGACTTCTTGATCTCCTGGAGGTCCACGCCGTAGGCGGTGGCGACGATGGCGAAGTCGCGCAGCATGGCTCCGCCCATCAGGCCCAGGCCGCTGAAGATCGCGATATCGGCGAGCCCGGATTCTCCACCGGTCTGGATGCCGCCGAAGTAGGCCAGCACCAGACCGAGCATGATCGCGATCGCGGAGCCCTGGAGGCGTCCTCGGGTCAGCGTCTTGGAGAGCCAGCCTGAGATCATCATCAGGCCACCGACCACCACGAAGGCGAAGAGCAGGCCGTTGCGTTCAAGCACATCAGCGATGATGTCCATCTCAGGCCTCCGCCTTCTCTGCCTCGGTCATCGCGGGCAGCGGTTCAGACTGTCCTCCGATGCGTGAGATCACCGGCACCAGGGCGGCGCCCGCGGCGAGCGCCCCCAGGCCGGCGATCGCGGCCATCGGTCCGCCGCCGATCGCTTCGGCGACGTTCTGCGTGGACGCCATGGCGATCACGATCGGGATGTACAGCGCGGACCAGAACAGCACGCCCTGTTCGGTGGGCTTCGGGAACAGGCCTCGCTTGCGCAGCCGGTCGGTGGCCACGACCAGCAGGATCATGGCGAAGCCGACCCCGCCGACGTTCGCGTCGACTCCTACGGCGACCCCGAGGACATCACCGATCAGCATTCCCACGAGCATGCACAGCGCCAGCGCTGCGACTCCATAGAGAACCATCGTCTACTCCTGACTTGCGGTTGAAGTGTCTTGAGCCAGCATTCAGCGGCTGAAGAGTTCTGTGTACTGCTTGCGCAGCTCGGCCTTCTGCACCTTGCCCATCACGTTGCGCGGCAGCGCCTCGACGAAGCGGACGGCGCGGGGCTGCTTGAAGCGGGCCAGCTCACCGGCGAGCGCCTGCAGGATCGTGGTCTCGTCCGGGGCGCCGTCGCCCGCGGGGACCACCACGGCGACCAGTCCTTCGCCCAGGTCCGGGTGCGGCACCCCGATCACGGCGGACTCGGAGACCCCGGGGTGATCATCGATGAGTCCCTCGACCTCCTTGGGGTAGATGTTGAAGCCTCCGGAGATCACCAGGTCCTTGTCGCGGCCCACGATGCTCAGGTAGCCCTGCTCATCGATCACCCCGAGGTCCCCGGTGACGAAGAACCCGTCCTCGCGGAACTCCTCGGCGGTCTTCTCCGGCATGTTCCAGTACCCGGCGAACACGTTGCCGCCGCGGACCTCGATGATGCCGACCTCACCCTGGGGCAGCGTCGCCTGGGTCTCCCGGTCCACGATCCGCACCTCGACGCCGGGCAGCGGGTGCCCCACGGTGCCAGGCCGGCGCGGGCCGCCGCGGTAGGGGTTCGAGGTGTTCATCCCGGTCTCGGTCATCCCATAGCGCTCCAGGATGACGTGCCCGGTGCGGGCCTCGAAGGCCTCGTGGTCGCTGGCCAGCAGCGGGGCCGAGCCGGAGACGAAGAGCCGGATTCCGGTGCAGGCCTCGGCGCTGAGCCGCTCGGAGCCGAGCAGCCGGGTGTAGAAGGTGGGCACCCCCATCAGCACCGTCGCACCCGCGGCGGAGTCCTGCATCGCGTCGAGCACCGCGTCGGGGTCGAACTTGGGCAACCAGATCATCGAACCGCCGGAGACCAGGGTCATGTTGACCGCCACGAAGAGTCCGTGGATGTGGAAGATCGGCAGTGCGTGGATCAACACGTCCTCGGAGGTGTACTCCCAGGACTGGATCAGCGAGGCGCAGTTCGCGGCGAGGTTGCCCTGGGTCAGCACGGCACCCTTGGAGCGGCCGGTGGTCCCGGAGGTGTAGAGGATCGCGCCGGGATCTGAGGCGCGCAGCGGGGCGATCTCGGTGTGTTCCTGCTCGGCGGCGAGCAGCGTGCCCTCCCCCATCGTGCCGAGGGTCTCCACGACGATCCCGTCCTTGCCGCGCGCCACGTGCGCCGCGGCCTGGCTCGGGTCACAGACCAGCACCCGTGGGGCGGCGTCGGACATGAAGTAATCCATCTCGGCGCCTGTGTAGGCGGTGTTCAGCGGCAGGTACACCCCACCGACCTGCAGGGTCGCCAGATACAGCGCGATGGCCTCCGGGGACTTCTCCACCTGGGCGGCCACCCGGTCACCGGGGAGGACGCCGTCGCCGATCAGCTTCGCGGCGATCCGCCGCGAGGTGTGCAGCACCTGCCCGTAGCGCAGGGTGCGCCCGCCGGAGAGGTGGAACAGCGGCTTCTCCGGGTGCGTCTGTGCCTGCTGGATGAAGCCCTGGTAGATGCCCTCGACGTGGTTCTCCACTGGTGCGGTTCCCTTCTCGCTGCGGATGTCTGTTGTGCTGTGAGTGTCTGCTGTGCTGTCTGGAAGCAGGCCCGTGACCTGGTCCCCTGCAGCGATGGTTCCGTGCCGGACGTAGTTCTCGTGGCGCTGCTCTACCAGGGACGGGTCATAGCGGTAGGTGATCATCGCCCCGTAGGACTGGTCCCACATGTAGTCCGCGCTGCTGGCCGGCCAGTGCAGCTGCCAGGCGGTGGCGCCGTTGCCCAGGTGGAATCGGGCCACCGGGTCCAGTGGCTGCCCGTCCGCCCGACGTTCGAGAGCGATGTAGCGGGCGAGCGCGGCGCAGAGCCGGCCATGCAGCGTCTGCGCCCCGGGCCGTCCTGCGTCGGCCGATCCGGCGAGCTCTGCGGGCCCGTGAAGGTCTGCAGGCCCGTGAAGTTCAGCAAGGTCCAGCTGCAGCGCGGTGAGCTCCGGGGAGCTCGCGGTGCGGGCCTGCTCGCGCAGCCAGCCTCGGAACCCCGGGATCGGGGAGAGCGTGACGAAGTGTTCGAGATGCGGCAGCTCGGTGGAGACCTGGTCGATGACCTGCTTGATCAGCAGGCTGCCGAAGGAGATCCCGGCCAGGCCGTCTAGGGAGTTGTTGATCGAATACAGCACCGCGGTGTCAGCCTTGGCCGGGGCGAGCGCCTCGGTCGGGCTCAGCAGAGGCTCCACCGCCCCGGGGATCCCCTTGACCAGCGCCACTTCGACGAAGATCAGCGGGAGGTCCCCGGTGGCGGGGTGGAAGAACGCGTAGCAGGTGCGGTCCTTCGGCCGGAGCCGGCGCTTGAGATCATTCAGGTCCCGCATCGGGTGGACCTTCTCGTAGCGCAGCAGGTGGTTCTTCATCTCCCGGGGCGCGTCCCAGCCGAGCTGTTCCATGCGCAGGAATCCGCGGTTGAACCAGGAGCTCAGGAGGTGCCGGAAGTCGCGGTCCAGCGGTGCCAGATCTTCTCGGTCGCGCAGGATCCGGCGCAGATCAGCGCGCATGTTGACCAGGTGCAGCGTGCCGTCCGGGGCGTGGTTGAGCCGGCGCAGCAGCGCCTGGCGCCGAGGTTCGCTGGCCTCGAAGAGATCCGCCAGATCGGCCTGGGCCTCGCTGGAGTCCCAGGCCGCGTAGGCGCGGCGCAGCGCCTCCGGTTCCACGGAGTAGGCCTGCAACAGATGCGTGAAGAACTCGGTCCGGGCGTCGTCGTCGAGCCCCCGGTAGGTGGCCAGGGCCCGCTCGGCCACGGCCCGTATGGACGCCTCCCCGAGGTCCCCCATCAGCACGGCGCAGGCCGCGGTGAGCTGATCCAGCGGTGCCGGGGCCGCGGTGCCGGCATCGGACTCGGACTCGGACCTGTGCCCGCCGAGGCCGCGCAGCAGATCGGCCAGGAGCCCGCCCTGAGTGCTCGCCATGATCCCTCCCTACGTGTATATCAGTGCCTGTGATGTATATAACAGGAACTATAGAGCAAGAACGTGATCCAGGCCACACCTTGCCGCTGGCGATATGCTCGTCACAGGAGGTGCCATGGTCAGAGTCCCGGAATCCCAGCGCGTGCGCGATGCGCTGGAGAACGCCATCGTCGACGGGCAGTACGGTCCCGGCGAGCGGCTGGACCCTGCCAAGCTGCAGCAGGAGTTCGGCTGCTCGCGCACCCCGGTGCGCGAGGCGCTGCAGGCCCTGGAGCGTTCTGGGCTGGTGCGCATCCGCCCCAAGCAGGGCACCTATGTCACCGAGCTGAGCCTGCCCGAGCTGGCCGAGCGCTTCGAGCTGATGGCCGAGCTGGAGGGCATGGCGGCCCGACTGGCCTCACGGCGCATCGAGCGTGAGCCCCTGGCCGAACTCGGCAAGGCGCTGAAGGAATGCGAACGATTCGAGGCCCTGGGCGACGCCGACGGCTACTACTACGCCAATGCCTGGTTCCACGGGATCATCTATGACTCCTGCGGCAACGGGTACCTGCGCCAGCAGGCCCACCACCTGCGCCGCGTGCTGCAGCCCTACCGACGACTCCAGCTCCGCGCCCCGGACCGGATGCGCCGTTCCCTGGCCGAGCACCTCGCGATCGTGAATGCGATCAGCACCGGTGACGGCGAGACCGCGGAGAACACCGCCCGGGACCATGTCCTGGTGCAGGTCAAGGAGTTCAGCCAGCTCGTGCGGACCTGGACCCGACTGCGTGAAGCCCGTGCCGACCAGCAGCAGACCCAGCTCCACTGAAAGGAACCAGATGTCACCGGAGCGAAGCCCCGAGTTCATCGAAGCCATCTCCCGCGGGCTGTCCGTCATCAAGGCATTCACCCCGGAGTACCCCGCAGGCCTGACCCTGAGCCAGGTGGCCAAGGCCACCGACCTGGCGCGTCCGACCGCGCGGCGAATCCTGATGACGCTTCAAGAGTTGGACTACGTGCGCTCCGACGACGGGCTCTTCTCGCTCACCCCCCGCGTGATGGAGCTGGGCATGGCCTATGTGAGCTCGCTGGGGCTCTGGGACGTGGCGAAGCCGCACCTGGAGTCGCTGGTGACCCACACCCATGAATCGGCCTCGATGTCCCAGCTGGACGGCCCCGACATCGTCTACGTGGCCCGTGTCGCGGTGCCCAAGCTGATCGGCCTGCGGGTGGACATCGGTACCCGCTTCCCGGCGCCGCCGACCTCCCAGGGCAAGGTGCTGCTGGCCGATATGGAGCGCCGGGAGATCCTGCAGCGGCTCTCCGACCCGTCACGCTCCTCGGTGGTCCCGGTGGTGCAGTGGGACCAGAAGTCCTTCCTCGAGGAGCTCGACCGGGTGCAGCGGCAGGGCTACGCTCTGGCCGATGAGGAGCTGGCCCGGGGCATCCGGTCCATCGCCGTGCCGGTCCGGGATGCCTACGGCCGGGTGCTGGCCTCGATGAACACCACGGTCCACGCGGCGGAGACCAGCGTGGAGACGCTGCTGAGCAAGCACCTGCCCCCGCTGCGCGAGGCCGCCGCTGCGGTCACCGCGGACTGGACCCGCTGGCAGTCGCTGCCCCGCCACACCCGCGAGCGCGACTCCGCAGACCTCGGGCGCCTCCCGCTGCTGGCCTCACCGCAGGAGTGAGCCTGGCCCGATCCGCAGTGGTGCCCGGCTCAGGGCCGGCGGCTCACATCGCCACCGAGGGGTAGTCCCTTCCGGTCCAGTGGCCCAGCTTCCGCACCATCTCGGTCTGGAACGCCAGCGGCCCCTTCGCGGCGGCGTACTCCTCGTCGAAGAGCGCGATGAACAGGGTCAGGTTCAGGAAGAAATGGGCGCCATGCTCGAAGAGCCACACGTAGTCGTGGGTGGCCAGCGCCTCGCGCTCCTGATGCGTGAACTCCAGCCAGCTGGTCTGCTCGACCGGATTCAGCCAGCGCCCGATCTCCTTCTCCCAGCGGACCACGGTGGCCCGGGGGTCCTCGCGATAGCGGGCCACCCATTCGGGGTCCCGATCGATGGTGAAGAGAAACTTGTTGACGTAGTACTTGCTCATGCCTGCTCCTGATTCACGCGGAACTTCTCCCAGGCCGGGTCGGTGGCGTAGATCGGACCGGTGCTGGCCCGCGCGGTCGCCGCGGCCCGGGCAGCCGCGTCGAGCTGACCCCTGGTCTTGTTCGGGTACCAGGTCATGTACATCTCCCGGGTGTGGAACAGATCCAGGTGATCGACGTAGTCGGCGTGGACCCCGGGGCCGGCGATGCCCATCATCAGCAGCAGGTCCATGAATCCGTGGGTGGCGTTGCCGGCCCCGGCCATTGACTCGTGGGTGACATTGGTCAGGATCGCGTCGATGTTGCCGGTGGAGAGCCATTCGATCGCGTCGGCGTCGAAGAGCGGATCGGGTCCGTGCTCGCCGAACTGGCGGGGTCCGCCGAGCTCCAGCGAGAGGTGTCCGGTGCCGATGGCGGCGACCTTCTTATCGCTGGGGAAGCTGTCGATGATCTCCCGGATGGCCCGTCCCACCTGGTAGAACCGGCGCGGGGAGGGCAGCGGGGGCACGAAGATGTTCGTGTAGATCGGCACGATCGGCAGGTCCGCCTCGGGACGGACCGTGATGATCGGGCAGATGATCGAGTGATCGATCTTCAGCTCGTGACTGACCGCGAAGTCGAAGTCCTTGCCCAGCAGCTCTTCGTGCATATAGCGGGAGAGCTCGATGTCCCCGGCGAGGGTGTACTTCGGGATCCCGAACTCGCGCTCCTCGTTGTAGAAGGTCGCGTCGTATCTCTCCTGCTTGCCGATCAGGAACTGCGGATAGTTGTCCAGCCAGAGCTGGTGGAAGTGATCCGCCCCGACCATGACCAGGATGTCGGGCTCCGCGGCGGTGAGCGTCTCGCGGTAGGCCTCGACCTTGCGCTGCCAGTCCGCGGCATAGGGCGGTCGCTGGTCTTCCGGGGAGGTGGTGGCCTTGTAGTAGAACGGGTGGTGGGTGCTCGCCAGCACCGCGGTCAGCTCTGCCATGTTCAGTTCCCCTTCGACTCGCCGGCGTCCTCGCCGGTCGGCGGGACGAACCTGGCGTTGCGGTCCACATGCATATAGATGTCGTTCGCGATCGGGTTCCGCCGCTCTTCGGCGATCTGCCCCAGCAGCCCGGCGGTGCGGGCGAGCAGCGCGAAGCCGCGCAGGAAGTCCACCGGAAGCCCCAGGTCAGCAAGGGCCGCACCGCAGACCCCGGCGCCGTTGAGTGGAAGCTTCTTGCCCAGCACCTCCTCGCTGACCCGGCCCATGGCCTCGAAGAGGCGCAGGTGCTCGCCGCGGGTCCCGCCCTCCTCAGCGATCTGGATCAGCCGTGGGGTGCGCGGGTCACCCTGTTTGTGCACCGGATGGCCCAGGCCGGGAACGATCTGCTTCGCGGCCCGTGCCCGGGTGATCGCCTCACGCGCCAGGGCGTCGTAGTCCGCCTCGGTGCTGCGCTCGCCGTCGTCGGCCTCGAGCACCTGGTGCAGGAACTTCCCGGTGTCCTCGGTGACCCCGAGGAAGCGGGAGCCGCCGCCGAGCAGTCCGGCGGCGATGGCGCCCTGGATGGACTCCGGGGCCGAGAGGTAGGTCAGCCGGGCGGCGATGGCCGTGGGGGTGAAGCCGTGATCGGCCAGCGCGACCAGCACCGCCTCGAAGGTCCGCAGCTCACCGGGGGTGGGCCGGCGGGTGGCGGTCATCCAGAAGGCCAGCTCGGCGAATCCGACCTTGCCCATCAGATCCTCCGAGAGGGACTGCCCCATCAGGCTGATCTCCTCGGTGGTGGAGGTTCCCAGCGAGGTGGGGTAGCTCGGTGTCTGATCCTCGTGTGCTGGGGTGCTCATCATCGGGTCCTCTCGGCGGGGCCCTGCCCGCTGCGCGTGGGCGCCGGCTGCTTCAGCCAGGCCTTGATCTCCTCGGTGTGCTCCCCCAGCTCCGGCGGGGCCAGGTCATAGCGCGGGGTCATGGTGTTGAAGCTCAGCGGGTGCCGGACCCCGGGGACGGCGCTGTCTCCCGTGCCCACCTGCACCACCGGCCGCAGGCCCAGCGCCTCGGCGTATTCGACCCCCTGCTTGATGGTGTTGATCGGTCCGCAGGGCACCCCGACGTCGTTGAGCTTCTCAAAGAGCTCCTGGGCGGTGTGCTTGGCCAGCTCGGCCTCCAGGATCGGGCGCAGCTCGTCACGGCGGTCGGTGCGGTCTCCGACCTCGGCGAAACGCTCGTCCTGGGCGATCTCTGGGATCCCCAGCACCGTGCAGAGCCTGCTGAACTGGGTGTTGTTGCCGGCCGCGATGATCACGTCGTCGTCGGCGGTGGGCATGGCCTCATAGGGGTAGAGCGAGGGGTGGGCGTTGCCCATCCGCATCGGGGTGGTGCCGCCGCCCACGTAGGCGTGAGTCTGGTTCACCAGCCCGGACATGGCCGAGGCCATCAGGGACGCCTCGACGTGGGCGCCCTCGCCGGTGCGGTCGCGCTGGCGCAGCGCGGCGAGGATGCCGATGGTCGAATGCAGCCCGGCCATCACATCGAAGACGCTGATCCCAGCACGGTAGGGCGGGCCGTCCGGTGAGCCGGTGAGGCTCATCAGCCCGGACATGGCTTGGACGATCAGGTCATAGCCGGGGTACTTCGCCCCCTCACCCTCGGTGCCGAAGCCGGTGATCGAGGAGTAGATGACCTGCGGGTTGGCCTTGGCCACCGAGTCGTAGTCCAGGCCGAACTTCTTGAGTCCGCCGGGCTTGAAGTTCTCGATCACGACGTCGGCGCGCTGCGCCAGGGCCTGGGCGGCGGCGAGGTCCTCGGTGTCCTTGAAGTCCAGCACGATCGACTTCTTATTGCGATTGATCGAGGCGTAGTAGGTGGAGACCCCGTCCGGACGCCGGGGCGGGACCCAGGTCCGGGTGTCGTCTCCACCGGTGCCCTCGACCTTGATCACCTCGGCGCCGAGGTCCGCGAGCAGCATGGTGGCGTAGGGACCGGCGAGCACCCGGGAGAAGTCCGCGATCAGGATTCCCTCCAGCGGCAGGCTCCCGCCTGACTGCCCGGCCCGATGCGCCTGCTCGGCCTGTGCGCCGGCATCGCTTCCGGGCCGGGCACCTCCGGCGCCGGTCTCCTCTGGATGGTGCTGGCTCATCTCGGAGTTCTCCTTCTGCGAGTCCCACACAGGCCACGTCACGCCCGAATGCGTCGTCATACGGACACTCGTCCGCTTATCTCGTGACCAGTTTCACACCGCATGCGCGCGGCCGTCAACCCCAGGCCCACCTGGCCGGAAGTCCCTAGAATGAACCCCTCGCGATCAACCTCGACAGGTAAACGGACCCTTGTCCACTGTGCGAACGGCCGCTATCGTGAGCACCATCACAGAGATCTTCAATGGAGGCCGACATGAGTTCTGAAGCCGCATCCAATGGCACCGGCGCGCCCGTCCTGTTCAAGAACGGGATCGTGCTGACCATGGACAAGCAGCACAGCGTCTTGACCAGGGGCGACGTCCTGGTCCTGGGTGACACCATCGCGGCCATCGGCCCGGATCTCCAGGCACCCGAGCACGCCCAGGTGATCGACGCCGAGGGCGGGATGATCACTCCAGGCTTCATCGACACGCACCGGCACATGTGGCAGACCGCCATGCGGGGCTACGGCGCGGACTGGACGCTGACCCAGTACTTCGTCTGGAACTACCTCGAACACGGCAAGAGGTTCCGCCCCGAGGACATCTACGCCGGTAACCTGCTCTCCGCGGTGGAGGCCATCGACTCCGGGGTCACCACCTCGGTGGACTGGTCTCACGGACTCTCCACCGTGGACCACGCCGATGCGGCCGTGGACGCGCTCCAAGAGGTCGCCGGCCGCTTCGTCTTCGCCTATGGCAACATCCACGCAGGACCCTGGGAATGGTCCGCCTCGCGTGAGTTCCGCGACTTCGTGGACCGCCGGATCCCGCGCTCGGGCGGCCAGCTCGGCGATGACATGCTCGGCTTCCAGATGGCCTTCGACGTCACCGGCGACCCGGAGTTCCCGGAGCAGAAGGCCTTCGAGGTCGCCCGAGACCTGGGCGTAGGCGTCACCACCCACGCCGGGGTCTGGGGCGCGACCAACGACGACGGCATCCGACTCATGCACGAGCACGGATTCATGAACGAGAAGACCGTCTACGTCCACGCCGCGACGCTGAACCAGGACTCCTATCAGCGCATCGCCGCCACCGGAGGTTCGGCCTCGGTCTCGGCGGAGTCCGAGTCCAGCTGCGGGCAGGGCTATCCCTCGTCCTGGCAGCTGCGCAGGCACGGGATCCCGGTCTCACTCTCGGTGGACACCTCGGTCTGGTGGAGCGCAGATCCGTTCGCAGCGATGCGTTCCACGCTCAGCTCGGACAGGGCGCGCGAGCACTTCGAGCATCACGCCACCGGAGAGACCTGCACCAACCTGGGCCTGCGCGCCGACCAGGTGGTCGGCTGGGCCACCCATGGCGGCGCCGAGGCGCTCGGGATGGAGAAGTCCATCGGCTCCCTGGAGGTCGGCAAGAAGGCCGACATCGTGCTGATCAAGAACGACGACTCCCCGGCGATGTTCCCGATCCTGAACCCGCACGGCCACGTGGTCTTTCAGGCTCAGCGCGGGGATGTGCACACCGTGATGGTCAACGGCCGGATCGTGAAGCATCAGCACAAGCTGGTGGACGTGGACCTGGCCAAGGTGCGCCGCACCGTGGAGGCGACGGTGGATCACATCGCCTCCGAGCTGGGACAGGCTGAGTGGGAGGCCGGCATGAGCCCCGACGTCCCGGAGACCAAGATCCTGGACAACCCGTACACCTACACCGAATACCGCACCGAGAAGACCCACACCGCCCAGGGCAGAGGCCCGGAGGCCTGAGCCGGCGGTGCGGCGGGCTGCGGTGGCGGTGGCGGTGCGGCCCGCCGTGCGGTGTTGCCAGCCGTGCGGTGTTGCCAGCCGTGCGGTGTTGCCAGCCGTGCGGTGCTGCCGGCCCGCGGGTCAGCGGGCGCCGGCGGCGCGGCGGACCACCAGAGCAAAGGGCGTCGCCCCCGCCAGCGCCGCGAGCACCACCAGGATGCCCACCCAGGCGGCGGGCTCCTGGACCAGCGTGGCCCACGCGGCTCCGTTCAGCGCGGCGTCCAGCGAATAGGCTCCGGCCCCGGTGAATCCCAGCACGGCGGCGGCCGCGGCCAGCACGTAGGGGTACTCCCCGCCTCCCGCGACGTTCCAGAAGTTCCCGGAGTTCAGCTGCAGGGTCACCCCGGCCACCAGCATGGTCGCGGTCGCGAGCAGCGCCCCGACCGGAGTGAGCAGTCCCAGCAGCAGCAGGCCGCCGGCGATGAGCTCGGAGAGGCCCGCCGCCAGGACCATTCCGCGGCCCGGATGCAGGCCCAGGGAGGCGAAGATCTCCCCCTGGCGGCGCAGCCCGTTGCCGCCGAACCAGCCGGTGAGCTTCTGGGCGGCATGGGTGAAGAGGATCAGCGCCAGCACCAGGCGCAACAGCAGCAGACCGATGTCCATGATCACCTTTCATCATGCGGACGCGTGTCCGATGGAGTCCAGTGTCACCCTGGCGGCTTCCCGCGTCAAGGATTTCAGCACCGGCTGACCGCTCTGGCGTAGCATGAGGTGCCTCACACGAGATGACCGGTTCATGCGGGAAAGGGGAACACCGTCTCAAGCTCAGCCGGGCAGGACCCTCCTCCGCAGGATCCGCGACCACAGCACCAGCGACCACGGGATCCCAGCTCCTCTGGGGCCAGGGTCGGCGAGTCGGCGAGCCTGTGGAAGCGATTCAACGCCGGGCTCCATGAGTTCTACGTCGCCCCCTATCGCCGGGTCTTCGCCCGCGCCAAGCGCGACGAGGAGGACCTGTTCATGATGCTGGTGCTCTCCGAGGCGCTGGGCCTGCCGAACCCCGCCTCCGGGATGACCCTGGAGCTGCTGCCCGAGATGCTCGACCGGATGCATGAATGGCACACCCGTCAGGGGCTGGAGCGCTCCCCGATGGACGGACTCGGCTGCTGCTGAAAGGACTCGGTACCGATGCTGCTGGACCTGATTGAACGACGCCGGGTGCTGTTCCTCGGCGGCAAGGGCGGGGTGGGCAAGACGGCCACCGCCTCGGCCGTGGCGCTGCACCAGGCGGCCGCCGGCCGACGGGTGCTGCTGGTCTCCACCGACCCCGCGCACAACCTGGGCCACCTGTGGGACCAGACCGTGGGCGATGACCCGGTGGAGCTCTACCGCAGCGAGTGCTCCGGCGGAGTCCTGCGCGGCATCGAGATCGACCCGCAGCGCACCATCGATGAACATCTCGCCGAGGTCGGAGCCAACCTGCGCGATTTCATGCCCGAGCACCTCCACCCCCAGGTCGCCGCGCACCTGAAGCTCTCCGCCCAGTCACCGGGCACCCATGAGTCAGCCATCCTGGAACGGATCGCGGTGCTGATCGAATACGGCCTGGACTCCCACGACCTGATCGTGTTCGACACCGCGCCCTCCGGGCATACCGCCCGGCTGATGGCGCTTCCGGAGATCATGTCCACCTGGATGTCGGGGCTGCTGACCCGGCGCAGCAAGGCCGAGCGCTTCGGGGCCGCGGTGCGGGTCCTCGACGGTGAGGACGACCCCGCCAAGACCTCTCCGAGCAACCGCGACCAGCGGATCCGTCAGGTGCTGACCCGGCGGAAGGCGCGGTTTGAGATGATGCGCGAGGTCCTCTCCGACCCGAAGACCTGCAGCTTCGTGATCGTCCTGACCCCCGAGCGGCTGCCGGTCCTGGAATCGGTGGCGCTCTGCGCCCAGCTGCGCGAGGCCGGCGTGGAGGTCGGTGGGCTGGTGGTCAATCGGCTCTCCCCCACCGACGCCGGGGAGTACCTGGCGCAGCGCCGAGCCCAGGAGCAGCGGCACCTTGATTCCCTGACCGAGCTGATGCCCGGGGTGCCGGTGGACAGGCTGCCGCTGCTCTCCGGGGACCTGGTGGGCCCGGCGGCGATCCAGCGGTTGGCGCACGAGCTGCGCTGAGCCCGCCGAGGCACCAGGAACCCGCGGGCTCAGGCCCGGGCGCGCCGGGTGAGGTACTCGCGGATCCGGGCGGCTGCGTCCTCGGTGATGTGATGCTCTTCGTCGCGGTACACGCTCAGCGTGGTCACTCCGGCCAGACCCTCGAACGCCGCGGCGGTGTCCTTGACCCGGTGCAGCGGCACCCAGGGGTCCTCGTCGGCGCAGAACAGCTCCACCGCGAGTCCGCTGAGCCCAGGGTCGGGCGCCGGAGCGAAGCTGCGCGGCCTCGGGCCCAGGTAGCCGCCGGTGTGCAGCAGGGCGCCGTCGACCCCGGGCTGTGAGACCAGCAGGTGCTCGGCCAGCAGGCACGCACCCTGGGAGAAGCCGAAGACGACCACCGGGGCGCCTCCGGCGTCGCGCGCCTGGAGCAGCTGGGAGAGCTGGTCCTGTATCACCCCCAGCGCCTGGTCCAGCTGCGGCTGGTTGGCCTCCAGCTGTTCCATGAACTTCCCCGGATACCAGGAGTGGTCGGCTGCGGCGGGCAGCCACCAGCAGACCCCCTCCAGCTCCAGGCGTGCGGCGAGGTCGATGAAGAACTGGGGACTCTGGGTGCGACCGTGGACCCCGTACACCACGATGCGGGCGTCCTCGGCGGCGACACCGTGGTGCACCAGAGCAAGCTGGTCATGGGTGGGCACGGCGGATCAGTCGTCCACGCTCAGCGGTTCGAGCTGGGACATGATGTGCTCGCGCTCGTGCTCGAACTGCGGAGGCAGCATGAATTTCTGGCCGAGCTCTTCGGGGGACTCGTCGCAGTCCCAGCCGCCGTCGGCGTGGGTCACCGCGAGCTCGAACAGCGCCCCGCCGGGGGTGCGCACATAGTGGGATTTGAAGTAGGTGCGGTCCTTCAGCTCGGAGATGTCGGTGTAGCCGGCACCCTCGATCTCGAACTTCGAGGCCTCCTGGTTCTCCAGGGTGTCGAAGTTCCAGGCGAAGTGGTGGTAGGTGCCCGCGGCGAAGCGCCAGGTGCCCTGGTCATCGGTGCGGTTGCCGCGCAGCTGGACCCAGTTGCCGAACTCATCGGAGCCGACCTTGAACCGAGCCACGTCGCCGGCTTCGGCGATCTCCCCGCCGAGGAAGAACACGTCCTTGGCGAAGTCGACCATCCGGTCCTGGTCGTAGACGTGGATGCCCATCCCGTAGATCCCATGCACCGCGTGCTCCGGCGGTACCCCATGACCGGGGTGTCCCACCCGGGTGTCCCCGTGCACGCCCACCAGCACGTACTCGAGTCCGCAGGGGTGGTTGAACGCCAGGCGTCGTTCGCCGAAGAGCTCCGACTGCTGATGCTCGATCTGCATCGAGCCCAGTCGCTGCGCCCAGAAGTCCAGTGAGCCGGCAGGCACCGCGAGCATCACCTCGCGGGCCTGGTTGGTGCCCCGGGTGCCGAAGCGGCCCTGCTGCGCCCAGGGGAACGTGGTGACCACGGCGGAGGGATCACCGTTGGCGTTGGAATAGTAGAGGTGATAGATCGGGATGGAGCCGTCGTAGAGCACGGTCTTCTTGATGAACCGCATGCCCAAGACCTTGGTGTGGAAGTCCACGTCCTCCTGGGCCTTGCCCACGGAGAGCGTCACGTGGTGGGAGCCGAGCAGATACGTCATGATGGTGCCCTTCTATAGAAGTGACTGCTGCGATCTGTGACTGAAGAGATCTGTGGCGGGGTCACCGCCGGCCCATGCGGCGCGGATCAGCTGAGCGGCGTCCTCGAGGGTCATCTCGCGCGGGTTGCTGGCCGGGACGACGCCGAGGATCAGCTCTGCGGCGCGCTCGAGGTCCGCCTCCTTGAGTCCGTGGTCGCGCAGCGCGTGCGGGGCTCCGATCTGGGCGCGCAGCCCGGTGAGCCCCTCGAGCGGGTCTGCGGCTCCCAGCGCCGCCGCGATGCGCTCCCCGGCCTCCGGGGCTGACCCCAGATTGAAGGCGAGCACATGGGGCAGCATCACGGCGTGGGTCTGCGCGTGCGGCAGGCCGAAGGATCCGCCCAGCACATGGCAGATCTTGTGGTGCAGACCCGAGCCGGCCGAGGCGAAGGCCGTGGCGGCGAGATAGGCGCCGTACTGCAGCTGCTGGCTCGCTTCGAGGCTGCGGCTCGGGGCCGCGGCGGACTGTGCCATCCCCCGGCTCAGGGCCCGGATGGCTTCCTCCGCCGCCAGGCGGTTCAGCGGATCCGCATGGGGAGCCCAGAAGGAGTCGATGCAGTGGGCCAGCGCATTCATCCCCGAGGCGCTGGCCAGCTCGGCCGGAAGGTCACGCACCAGCTCGGCGTCGTAGACCACGGTTCTCGGCAGGACCACGTCGTCGGCTCCGGTGGCCTTGGCACCGGCCTCGGTGACGCCCCAGACATTGGTCGCCTCCGAGCCCGCGTAGGTGGTGGGCACCGCCAGGATCGGGACCCGGGTCTTCAGGGCGACGGCCTTGCCGAGCCCGATGGCGGAGCCCCCGCCCACGCACAGGATCAGATCCGCCTCGGCCTGGGTCGCGGCATCACAGGCCAGCTCCACCTCTTCCACCGGGACGTGCTGCCGGGCGCCGTCGAGCCGGTGGGCGATGCGCAGCGTGGCATGGAGCTCATCGGCCGCGCGCTGCGCACTGCCGGAGGCGATCAGCAGGATCTGTTGGGCGCCGAGACGCTTCGTCTCGCCGCGCACATCGGTGGTCAGGTTTCCGGCGCCGAAGCAGACCCGCTGACCCAGGGTCTGGTGGCTGAAGCTCATGGTCATAGGGACCTCTCCTCTCGCGGCGGAGTCGGGACTGCCGACGCTGCAAGGGCGCCGCAAGATTCGGACAGCTGTCCGAGGGCCATTATGTGGTGGAGGCCATATTCACTGTCAAGGGTTCGGCGGTTGAGAGCACCGCTGGTTCCGGGCGTCGGTGCTGGTCAGCGTCGACCTCTCGGGGGTTCAGCCGGCCCGGCGGAACGCGGTCTCGATCTGTTCCAGCGTGCGCTCCTTGGTCTCCGGGACTTTCTTCCAGGTGAAGAGGAAGGCAGTGAAGCAGATCAGGGAGAACCCGGCGAAGATCCAGCCCACGCCGAAGGCGGCGAGTGCGGTCGGGAACAGCAGCGAGACCAGACCGTTGGCCAGCCAGTGCGCCGTGGTGACCACGCCCATCGCGGCGGCCCGGACACCCAGCGGGAAGATCTCTCCGAGCACCACCCAGACCAGAGCCCCCCAGCTGACCTGGAACATGAAGATGAACACGGCCAGGCAGGACAGGGTGGCGATGCCCAGCGCACCGAGCCCCTCGGGGGCCGGCATGGCCAGGTTCACCACGGCGAGCACCGCGAGCGCCAGCGAGGTGCCCAGGGCACCGATCAGCAGCATCGGGCGCCGTCCCCAGCGGTCGGTGTAGCGGATCGCGATCCAGACCGCGGCGATGTTCAGCGCCCCGATGATCAGGTTGGAGCCGATCGCTCCCTCATCGGAGAAGCCGACGTTCTGCAAGGTGGTGGGCGCGTAGTAGAGCACCGCATTGATGCCCATGACCTGTTGGTAGACCCCGAGCCCGAAGCCCACCCCGAGGATCGAGAGCACCCAGGGCCGACGCAGCGCGCGCAGACCGGTGACGCCCTCGCGCTGTTCCACCTCGTGGACCTCGTGGATCTCACCGAGCTCCCGGCGGGCCTCCTCGGGGGTCCGGTCGCGCAGCAGCATCGCCTCGGCCTCGGCCTCCCGGCCGCGGTGGACCAGCCAGCGCGGGGTCTCACGCACCACGGTGAGCCCCAGCGCGAAGAGCACCGAGGGGATCACCGAGAGGCCCAGCATCCAGCGCCAGGACTCCACCGGGGCGAAGGCCACCCCGACCACGAACCCGAGGAACTGCCCGATCACGATCGCCATCACATAGGAGGCGGTGACCCTGCCACGGATCCGCGCCGGAGCGATCTCGGAGAGATACACCGGGAGCACGACGGCGGCCAGGCCGGTGCCGAGCCCGACCACCAGCCGGGCGGCGAAGAGCACCTCGGCGTTGGGCGCGAAGGCCATCCCCAGCGGAGCGACCAGGAACAGCGCGGCGGTGATCAGCAGCACCGCCCGCCGGCCATAGCGGTCGGAGAGCCCGCCGCCCAGGCAGGCCCCGATGGCGGCGCCGATCATCAGCCCGGTGACGATCCCACCTTCGGCCCAGCTGCTCAGCTCGAAGTCCCGACGCAGGTACACCAGCGCCGCAGAGATCACTCCGGTGTCATAGCCCCAGTTCAGCCCACCAAGGGCGCCGAAGAGGTAGATCAGGGTGGAGCCGCGGCGTCGTTGCGTGGCCGTGGGTGCTGCTGTGCTCATGGTGTTCCGCTCTCCTGCTGCTCCAGTTCCCAGACGCTGACCTGCGCAGGCAACGAAGGACAGACTAGTCCGTGCCGCCACCGGTGGCAGAATATCGAGCATGCGCATCACCGAGGGGACCCTGGATCATCCGGCCGTGCGGGCGCTCATCGTCGAGCACCTGCAGGACATGCACGCCACCTCGCCGCCGGAGAGCATCCACGCGCTGGACCTCGAGGCGCTGGCCGGACCCGGGATGGCGTTCTTCAGCGCCTGGTTCGAGCCCGCCGAGGTGTTGGCCGGATGCGCGGCGCTCAAGGAGCTGGACCCTGAGCACGGGGAGATCAAGACCATGCGCACCTCGGCCGCCGCGCGCGGGCAGGGTGTGGCGGCCCGGATGCTGGCCCATCTGCTGGCGGTGGCGAGTGCTCGCGGCTACACCAGGCTGAGTCTGGAGACCGGGGTGGAGGATTACTTCGCCGCGGCGCGCAGGCTCTATGCGCGGCATGGGTTCACGCAGTGCCCGCCGTTCGGGCGCTACACCCCGGATCCGAACAGCGTGTTCATGACCCGGGTACTGGGCTGATCAGCCCAGCTCCGCGGCGATGGTCTCCTTCAGGATCTCGCTGGTGCCGCCGAAGATCGTGAGCAGGCGCACCGCGAGGTAGGCCTGGGCCACCGGGTAGTCCAGGATGTAGCCATAGCCGCCGTGGAGCTGCAGGCAGGCGTCCACCGAGGCCTTCGCCCGTTCGCTGGCGAAGAGCTTCGCCTTCGACGCGGCCACCAGGTCCAGCTCCCCGGCGTTGAAGCCGTCTACGGCCGCCGCGACGTAGCGCTGCGTGGCCTCCAGCCCCACCTGCAGCTCAGCGAGCTGGAACCGGGTGTTCTGATATTCGCTCACCGAGTGACCGAAGGTCTGCCGCTGCGCCACGTAGCTCAGCGTCTGGCGCAGCACCTCGGCGGTGATCGCCGCGGCAGAGGTGGCGATCCCGAGCCGGCCCTGCGGCAGGATCGCCTTGGCGTAGTCCAGGCCGCGGCCCTGCTCCCCGATCAGGTTCGCGTGAGGGATCTGCACCCCGGCGAAGAACAGCTCGGCGGTGTCGGAGGCCTTCAGGCCCATCTTCTCCAGCTGCCGGCCGGGCTGATAGCCGGGGTTGTCCTGCTTCTCGACCAGGAAGAGGCTGAAGGAGCTCTCGGTGCCGCGCTGGCGCACGTCGGAGCCGTCGGTCCGGGCCAGCACCAGGGCGCCGTCGCCGGAGATGCCGTTGCCGATGAAGGTCTTCTGCCCGTCGAGGGTCCAGCCGCCGTCGTCGTTCCTGACCGCCTTGGTGCGCACCGCGCGCAGGTCCGAGCCGGCGCCGGGCTCGGTGAACGCGACCGAGGAGACGAAGGAGCCGTCCATGAAGCGGGGCAGCCAGGCCGCCTGCTGCTCGGCAGAGCCGAACTTCAGCAGCGCCGGGAGCACCCAGTCGTCATGGAGGTGGAGGGCCAGGGAGACCGCGAGCGCGTCGGCGCGGGCCAGCTCCTCGTCGAGGATCATCCGGAACCGGTAGTCCCCCAGCCCCATGCCCCCATGCTCCTCGCCCACGGCGAGGCCGAGCAGCCCGTTCTCGGCGGCGGCGAGCCACAGCGAGCGGTCCATCATGTGCGCAGACTCCCACGCCTGGTAGTGCGGGGTGACCTCGCGGGCGACGAACTCGCGCACCACCTCGCGGAACTCCTCGTGGATCTCCTCATAGAAACCGGCAAACATCGTGAGTGGGTCACCTTTCGGGCGGTGCGGGGAGCCTGCGCTGGGGCGCAGGCGAGCGAGCGGCGCTGGGTCCGCGTGGCGTGCGGCGCTGGGTCCGCGTGGCGTGCGGCGCTGGGTCCGCGTGGAGTGCGGCTCAGACGACCTTGCCGATGGACTCGAAGCGGGTGAGGATGCGCTGGACCTGGGTGATCACCGGCATGTCGATCATCTCACCGCGGAAGCTGAACGCGCCGGCCAGGTCCGGGTCGGCACGATGTCCGGCGCCGGGTGCCAGGCCTGCGGCGTTCTCGAAGGCGGCGATGACCCCCTTGGCCCATTCCAGATCGCTGGCGGTGGGCGTGTAGGCCTGCCGGATCGGGTCGATCTGCTTGGGGTGGATGCACGCCTTGCCGATGAACCCGGAGGCGCAGGCGTCCTCGGTCTCCACCGCCAGCCGCTGCAGGTCCGGGACCCGGGTGAAGACCGCGTCGATGATCGGCACGCCCACGGCGCCGGCGGTGAGCAGCAGCCGGTTGCGGGTGAACCGGATGATCTCACGCTGCGAGCCGTCGTTGTTGCGTGAGGTGGTGCCGCCGATGCCGGCGATGAGATCCTCGGTCCCCCAGATCAGCGCCACGGTGGCCGGGTGCTGCGCCAGGGCGAGGTCATTGAGCACCCCCACCGGGGTCTCGATCTGCGGGATCAGCCCGACGCCGGGCAGGGCGGCGGCCACCTGGTCCAGGATCTCGGTCCGTTCGGCCTTGGCCACGACGACATAGCTGATCTCGGTGCCCGAGAGCGCGCGCAGGTCCGCCTCCAGCTCGCCCGAGCCCGGAGCGTTGACCCGCACCAGGGTCCGCCTCGGGTCCATGGACCGGTCGCCCCAGTTCAGCGCCTGCACCATATTGTTCCGGGCGATGTCCTTCTCTCCCGAGATCACCGCGTCCTCAAGGTCGATGATCACCGCATCCGCGGCGCCGGCGGCCTTGGCGAAGAGCTCCGGCCGGCTGGCCGGGCAGAAGATCAGGGCGGGGCCCAGCGCGAAGCGGGCCGTGGGGTGAGGCATGTGTCTCCTCCGAGAGTGGTCGGCGTGGTGAGCGGGGTGGTGTCGATGCGCAGGGTCACCCCTTGCGGCGGCGCAGCTCCTCGATCATCTGCGGAATGACCTCGTGCAGGTCCCCCACCACGCCGAAGTCGGCGATCTCGAAGACCGGAGCGTCCTCGTCCTTGTTGATCGCCACGATGGTGCCGGCGGTCTGCATGCCCGCGCGCTGCTGGATCGCGCCGGAGATCCCGGCGGAGATGTAGAGCTGCGGGGAGACGGTGACCCCGGTCTGGCCCACCTGGGCGGCGTGTTCGATCCAGCCGGCGTCGGTGGCCGCCCGGGAGGCGCCCAGTCCGGCGCCGAGCTCATCGGCGAGGTCCTCCAGCGGGGTGAAGTCTCCGTCGACGCCGCGACCGCCGGCGACGACCACGCGCGCCTCCGCCAGGGCTGGACGGGCGGAGACCTTCAGGGCGGTGCGTTCGAGGACCTCGACGCCCCCCTCGGAGGGGCGCACCGGCAGCACGGTGCCGTCGGGCTGGTCCCCGGCGTCCAGGAGCGCGTCGACCCGCTGCGGGTCGAGGCTGTTGGGCTTGAAGGTCGCGACCAGCGGCCGGCCCGGGGCCGGGATCAGCTGCGAGGTCGTCGTATAGGACCCGGCCAGCTCCGACTTGGTGGCGACGAGTTCACCGTTGAGCCCCGCGACCCCGCAGATGATCCCGGTGTCCAGGCGCACGGCGAGCCGGGCCAGGGCGTCGGTGATGTCCGCGGTGGAGGAGCCCAGGATGACCTCTGCCTCGCATTCCGCGACGGCGGTCTCGAGCAGGTCCACGACGGCGACCTCGGGAGCGGGCAGGCTGGTCTCGGCGAGATAGACCTCACCGAGGCCGGCGAGGGCCAGCGCCGGGGTGGGGTCGCCCTGGTAGGCGCCGACGGCGACATGGACCTCGCCCAGCG
Organism: Nesterenkonia sp. E16_10; assembly: GCF_017347085.1. Taxonomy (GTDB): domain Bacteria; phylum Actinomycetota; class Actinomycetes; order Actinomycetales; family Micrococcaceae; genus Nesterenkonia. Next base: position 65,300 of record NZ_JADPSA010000042.1, on the reverse strand, counting down.
ACTGGGCCTGCGCGATCAGCTCGCGCTGGGTCGGGCTCAGCGCCTCGCCGAGCACATCGAAGAAGACCAGGACATTGCTCACAGCAGACGCTCCTTCGCGAGGAATTCGACGACCTTCAGACCGGCGTCCCCTTCATCGGTGATGATCTCTCCGGCGGTGCGCGGCGGACGCGCGGTGGTGCTCAGCACCCGGACCTTCGCGGTGACCTCTTCGGGGCGCAGCCCGATATCGGCGAGGCTGAGCCGGGTCAGCGGCTTCTTCTTCGCGGCCATGATGGCCTTGAAGTTGGGGTAGCGCGGGTCGTTGGCCTGATCGGTGACCGAGACGACGGCGGGCATCGCCACCGCGACCTTCTGCGACTCGGTGCCTCCGGAGCGGGTGACCACGAGACGGTCCGGCGTCAGCTCCAGGCCGGTGGCGTAGGTGACCACGTGGGCGCCGAGGCGCTCGGCCAGCTGGGCGGGGATCGCCCCGGATTCACCCTCTTCAGAGGCCATGCCGGTGAGCACCAGGTACTCGGGCTCACCGGAGTCGAACTCTCCGGCGCCAGCCACGGCCTCCACGGCGGCCCTCAGCGCCACCGAGCTGGCCCAGATGTCCGCCCCGATCAGGGCCTCATCGGTGAGCTGGTAGGCGTCGTCGGCGCCGATCTGCAGGGCCTTCTTCGCGGCGGTGCTGGCTCCGGCGGGGCCCATGGTCAGCGCGGTGACCCGCACCTCCCGGTCCGCCGCGGCCTCACGCAGCTGCAGGGCGGCCTCCAGCGGGTACTCGTCGAGTTCGCTGAGCACGCCCTCGGCGCGGTCGATGCGCCCCTCGGCGTTGTACCGGCGCTCCAGCTGGGCATCGGGGACCCACTTGACCAGGGTGATGATGTGCAGGGGTGCATTCGCCATGCGGTGCTCCCGCCTCACTCTCGAGATGTATGGAGAAACAGACCTTTTCCATGGTCGCATGAAACGCCGCGCCTGGCAGGGTCGTGAAGCACTGCGACACCGGTCCCAGGCCCGGCCGGGGCGGTGGACATCGGCATGTTCCGCTATATGATCACACTGTTCAGGAGCAGATCCTGGTGCCGTCCCGTCCCGCGCAGCGGACGCCTCACACTGGAGACGAATGCCATGGGGACCTCCCAGCATTGGCGGACCATCACCACGGTCCTGACCACCACCGTTCTGGCCGCCACTCTGATCGGCGCCTCCGCGCCACCCCCAGAGCCTAGGACGACGCCGCTCACCCATTCCGTGATCAGCGCCTCAGCGCCCGCCGGCTCAGCCGGCGTCGATCTCACCACGAGCCGCGCCGCACTGAAGACCCTGCGCGCTCCCACCCCGACGATCTCCGGCGCCGCCGCCGTGGGCGCGAAGCTCACCGCGAAGCCGGGCACCTGGACCAGCGGGACCGCTCGCAGCTACCGGTGGTCCGCCGACGGAAAGGCGATCAGCGGCGCCACGCGCAGCACCTTCACCCCGAGCACCGCACAGCAGGGCAAGCGGATCACCGTGCAGGTGACGGGGAAACGCTCCGGCTACGCCACCGCCTCGAAGACCTCGGCGGCCACGCTGAAGGTGGCGCGGTCCTCCACCCCGAAGATCACCGGCTCGGCGACGACCGGGAAGACCCTCTCGGCCAGCGTCGGGACCTGGACATCCTCGACATCGTTCTCCTACCAGTGGCGCGCCAACGGCACCTCGATCAAGGGCGCGACCAGCCGGACCTATAAGGTCGCCAACGCCCATAAGGGCAAGCGGATCTCGGTGGTGGTGACCGGCAAGAAGTCCGGACACACCACGCTGACCCGCAGCTCGGCATCGACCGCTGCGGTGAAGTCGCCGGCCCCGGTGAAGAAGCCGACCAGCGTGAAGATCACGTCCTCGACCTTCAACTGCCCGAAGGGCTACCCGGTCAAGGGCAACGCCAACTCCGGGATCTACCACGTGCCCAACGGGGCGTACTACAAGGCGACCAAGCCCGAAGAGTGCTTCGCCACCACGGCCGGCGCCCGGAACGCGGGCTACCGCGCGTCCAAGCGCTGAGCCGCCCCGCCTTCCTGGGTGGTTGAGTAATCCGGTCGGAACGTCACCGCCGGATTACTCAACCACCCAGGTAAACGGAGGTCAGCGGGCGCGGGGGACCAGGCGTTCCAGCTGGGTCACGTGCTTAGGTGTCAGCTCTGCGAGGTTCGGGACCTCCAGCAGCTTCATCGTGCGCTCCACCTGATCGGCCAGGATCTCGATCGTCCGATCCACCCCGGCCCGGCCGCCGGCCATGAGCCCATAGAGATACGCCCGCCCGATCAGGGTGAACTTCGCGCCCAGCGCGATCGAGGCCACGATGTCGGCTCCGTTCATGATCCCGGTGTCGATGGTGACCTCGAGGTCCTCCCCGACCTCACGGACCACCTCGGGCAGCAGGTGGAACGGCACCGGCGCGCGGTCCAGCTGCCGGCCGCCGTGGTTGGAGAGCACGATCCCGTCCACTCCGAGGCTGGCGAGCTTCTTCGCGTCCTCGACGTTCTGCACCCCCTTGACCACCAGCTTCCCGGGGAACAGTCCCCGGATGATCTTCAGGTCCTCGAAGCTGATCGAGGGATCCATCGCCTTGTCCAGCATCTCCCCCACCGTGCCTCCGGTGGAGGTCAGTGAGGCGAACTCCAGCGGCGGGGTGGTCAGGAAGTCATACCACCACCAGGGCCGCGGGATCGCGTTGAGAACGGTGCCCAGGCTCAGCTGCGGCGGGATCGAGAACCCGTTGCGCTTATCCCGCAGCCGGGCCCCGGCCACCGGGGTGTCCACGGTGAAGAACAACGTGTCGAACCCTGCCTTGCCGGCCCGCTCGGTGAGGTCATAGGAGATCTCGCGGTCCTTCATCACATAGAGCTGGAACCAGTTGCGTCCGGCCGGATTCGCCTCCTTGACCGCCTCGATGCTGGTGGTCCCCAGCGTGGAGAGCGTGAACGGGATCCCGGCGGCCCCGGCCGCGGTGGCCCCGGCGATCTCTCCCTCGGTCTGCATCAGCCGGGTGAACCCGGTCGGGGCGATCCCGAAGGGCAGCGCGGAGCGTCCGCCGAAGATCTCACACGAGGTGTCGACCTCCGAGACGTCGCGCAGGATCGAGGGGTTGAACTCGATGTCCTGGAACGCCTCCCGGGCCCGGGTCAGCGAGAACTCACCCTCCGCGGCGCCGTCGGTGTAGTCGAACGCGGCCTTGGGGGTGCGCCGCTTGGCGATCTTATGCAGGTCCTCGATGGTCAGCGCCGCGGCCAGCCTGCGGCGGGAGGCGTTGAAGTCGAACTTCTTGAACTTCATCAGCGGCGCGATGTCGCGCGGCTTGGGCAGTTGACGCTGAACCATGGGTTGCTCCTAGACCGGTCGCTTCGAGAACCGTGGACGGTACGTGATGGGGCATACAGTGCCGTCAGGCTGACCATATACCCCATCACCACCCGGGTCGGGTCAGGCCACCTTCAGCTGCACCACGGCCCAGGACAGGGCCGGCAGGCTCATCTGCACCGCCGCCCCGTGCCCGGAGTCCTCCAGCCGGACGCCGTTCAACGGCACCAGTCCCACGGCCTCCTGGCGCTCCAGGTCATTGGCGGTGTGCCGGTCACCGCCCTCGGGGATGGTGAGCACCTCCGCGCGCAGCACCTCGCTGGCGGTGAAACCGCGCAGGTCCAGGGAGACCTCGGCAGCCTCCTCCAACCCGCGGTTCGCGACGAACAGGCTCAGCGCCCCGGTCTCGGCGTCGTAGGTGGCGGCGGCGTCGATGATGTCCACGTCGCCGTGCCGCGTGGTGGGCTGCTGATCCGCGTCCACGACCAGGCGCAGGATCTCGCCGGTGGCCAGCTCCGCGATCCGCGCGAAGGGCCAGAAGATGGTCTGCCGCCAGGCCGGCCCGTTCTCCTCGGACCGGATCGGAGCGATCACGTTGACCAGCTGAGCCTGGTTCGCGATCCGCACCCGGTCCCCGTGACGCAGCAGCGAGTGCATCAGGGTGCCGACGACGACGGCGTCCGTGACCGAGTACCGGTCTTCGATGAGCCGCGGATGGGACTTCCACTCCTTGGCCACCTGTTCCGGCTGGTCCTCGGTATCGACGCCCTGCTGGTACCAGACGTTCCACTCGTCGAAGGAGATATCGATCTGCTTGGTGTGCTTCCCGGCCGCCTTCACCGCGTCGATGGTCGCGACCACCCCGTCGATGAAGCCGTCCATGTTCACCGCCTCGGCCAGGAACGAGGCGGCGTCGCCGTCGTGCTCCTGGTAGTAGGCATGCATCGAGATGTAGTCGACCTCGTCATAGGTGTGGCTGAGCACGGTCTGCTCCCAGGTGCCGAAGGTCGGCATCTGCTTGCCCGAGGAGCCCACGGCGACCAGCTCGATGTCGGGGTCCACCAGCTTCATCGCCTTCGCGGCCTCCTGGGCGAGCCGGCCATATTCCTCGGCGGTCTTGTGCCCGATCTGCCAGGGGCCGTCGAGCTCGTTGCCCAGGCACCACAGCTTGATGCCGAAGGGCTCCTCGCTGGTGCCTGCGGCAGCGGCGTGCTCGCGGCGGAGATCCGACCAGTAGGTGCCGGAGGGGTGATTGGCGTATTCCACCAGCGCCCGGGCCTCGTCCACGCCGCGGGTGCCCAGGTTGATCGCCTCCATCACCTCCATGTCCGCGCGCTTGGCCCATTCGACGAACTCGTGCAGGCCGAAGGCGTTGGTCTCGATGGTGTGCCAGGCGCCGTCGATCCGCACCGGTCGGTCCTCCCGCGGGCCGACCCCGTCCTCCCAGTTGTAGCCCGAGACGAAGTTGCCTCCGGGGTAGCGCACGACCGTGGCGCCGAGCTCCTTGGCCAGGGCCATCACATCCTTGCGGAATCCCTGGTCATCGGCCTCCGGGTGGCCGGGCTCGTAGATTCCGGTGTAGACGCAGCGGCCCATATGCTCCACGAAGGAGCCGAAGAGTCGCGGAGGAACATCGGCGATGGTGAAGTCACGGTCGACGATGATGCGGGCGTGGGACATGGTGCTCCTTGAAATCGGGGTGTGCGCTGCGTGGGCGCCTGCTGGAACTGCGCTGCCGCTTCTGGACAGCTCTGTCGGGACTGCTCGGGCTGGATGATCGGTCACTGGCCGCCGAAGCCGGTGGTCGCCACCCCCTTGACGATCTGGCGCTGGTAGAACAGGAACACGATCACCAGGGGCAGCGCGGCGAGCACCGCCTGCGCCATGACCTGGGAGTACTGCACGCCGTAGGCGCTGAGCACGGTCTGCAGCCCGACCGGCAGCGTCATCAGGGTGGTGTCGTTGATGATCAGGAAGGGCCATAGGAAGTTGTTCCAGGCCTGGATGAACACGAAGATCGACACCGCGCCGAGGATCGGGCGCGAGAGCGGGAGCACCACGGAGAAGAACACCCGCAGCCGGCCCGCGCCGTCGACCCGGGCCGCGTCTTCGAGCTCCACCGGCACCGCGTCGAAGAACTTCTTCAGGATGAACACGATCGGCGCCATCACGACCTGCGGGAGGATCAGCCCCCAGTAGGTGTCGACCATGTTGAAGGTCAGCATCTGGTAGTAGAGCGGAATGATCAGCGCCTGGGACGGCACGATGATCGAGGCGATGACCGCGAGAAAGATCCAGCGACTGCCTTTGAAGTCGAGCCGGGAGAAGGCATAGGCGGCCAGCGCGGAGATCGCCACGGTGATGGCGGTGATCACCGCGGAGGTCCAGAGGCTGTTGAGCGCCCAGATGTAGACGTTGCCCTGGGAGAGAATCGCCTCGAAGGCCTGGGTGGTGAAGCCGCTGGGGCCGATCAGGTCGAGGCCTCCGGAGGCGGCGTCGGTCTCGGTCTTGAAGGAGGTCACCAGCGCCCAGAAGACTGGGAGCAGCCAGAGCACCGCCATGCTCACCAGGGCGGCGAAGGCGAGGATCCGGAGCAGCCCGAAGCGCTTCTCCCCCGGCATCCGGTTGGTCCGTCTCACCTGGGTGACATCGGCCCCAGGGGCATCGATCTCGTTGAGGGTCGTCGTGGCGCTCATGAGTCTTCCTTCCGGCGGCGGAGCACGATCATCTGCGTGATGCCCACGAGGAGGATGAGCACGAAGAAGATGTAGGAGATGGCGGAGGCGTAGCCGAAGCGGTAGCCGACGAACCCAGCCTCGAAGATGTACTGCACGATCGGTCGCGAGCTCTCCGAGGAGTTGCCGTCCATCATCTGGTAGGCCTGGTCGAAGAGCTTCAGCGAGGCCAGCATCTGCAGGATCAGGATGACTCCGGTGACCGGCCCCAGCTGCGGCAGCGTGATCGAGAACAGCTGCCGCCAGGGTCCGGCCCCGTCGACGGCCGCAGCCTCATACTGCAGGGTCGGGATGTTCTGCAGCGCCGCGAGGTAGAGCAGGAAGTTGAAGCCCACGGTCCACCAGATGGTGGCGATGGCGATCGAGATCAGGTCGACGTTCGCGGTCTGCAGCCAGGCGATCGGCTCGAGGCCGACGGCGCTGAGGATCTCGTTGGCCGCGCCGATCTCGGGGTTGAAGATCCAGACCCAGATCTGGGAGATCACGGTGGAGGCGAGCAGGAAGGGCATGAAGAAGGAGAGCCGCCACAGCCACTGGCCGGGAAGCCCGGTGTTCACCAACAGGGCCATGATCAGCGCGAAGAGCACCAGTGGCACCGTGGTGATCACGGTGAACCACACGGTGTTGCCGATCGAGCGCCACATCACGGCGTCGGAGAGCGCCTCGGAGTAGTTCTGCAGGCCGATGAAGCTTCCGCCGGTGCCGGTCAGGGACTGATCCGTCAGGGACAGATAGATTCCGTGGATCAGCGGCCAGATCACGAAGAGCACGAAGGCCACCATGAACGGCGCCAGGAAGGCCCACGCGGCCAGCTGGCCGCGGCGCCTGGCCTGACGCTGTGTGGGCGGGGCGGGGCGCGGTCCGGATCGAGTCTCTCCGGGCGTCACCTCCGGGTCGGGTCCGACCGCGCTGCGGTCTGCCATCACATCTGTCATGACCGTTCTCCCTGGGGATCGGCGGGATTGGGCTGGGCGAGCATGGTGTTGACGTAGCTGCGGAAGCCTTCCGCGGCCTCGGCGTAGCCGCTGCCCGAGACCACCGCACCGCCGACGATCTGGCCGAACTGTTGGACGAAGTTGGATCCGGATCCGGTGAACCAGGCCACCGGGTCATAGACCAGGTAGTCCGCGGCCTCGGCGTATTCCGCCTGGGGTGTGAGCTCGGCGTACGCCGGGTCCTCCACGATGGGCAGGTAGGCCGGAATATGGCCGGCGGCCGCCCAGGTGAGCGAGGACTTCAGCAGGTCCGCGACCACCGTGTAGGTGTCGTTGCGGGCCTGCTCGTCGGGTTCGCTCTGGTGTGGGAGCACGAAGGAGTGCGAGTCCGCGTAGACCGCGTCCCCGCCGAAGAGCGGTGGGATCATGGTGGCCCCGACCGGCACTCCGGCGTCCTGCATCGCCGGCAGCTCCCAGACGCCGGTGAAATGGATGCCGGAGCGCTGTGCGGCGAACTCGGCGATCGCCACATCGATGGTGCCGCGCTGGGCGGCGATCTCGCCGTCGGCCAGGGAGTGCATGAACTCCAGCACCGCGGCGAAGGCCTCGGGATCCATCTCCACCTGGCCCCCCGGCGGGAAGGTCATCTGGGCGCCGTGCTGGCAGTAGAGCGTGTAGAACAGCCGCCACATCTGCTGGCCGTCGCCGATGAAGCCATAGGACAGGCCGTGGGTCCCGGTGACCCCGGCGATCTCGCGGCACATCTCGCGGAACTCCTCGGGATCGCTGGGGCGCAGCAGCTGACCGTCGGAGTCCAGCGCCCCGGCCTGCTCGCAGATCTCGGTGTTGTACAGCGCGATGAACGGATGCGCGTCGAGGGCGACGCTGTAGAGCTCCCCGTCGACCACCGAGGAGTTCCAGACCGGTTCGCTGAAGGTGGACTCGTCCACGCCGAGCTCGCGGAACCGGTTCAGGTCCCAGGGGTCCAGCAGACCGCCGGGGACGTAGCCGGGCACGCGGGAGGAGTGCATCACCGCGAGCTCGGGGGCGCGGCCTCCGGCGCCGGCCATGGAGAGCTTCGTGTAGTACGGCGCACCCCAGGCGAGCACCGTGGGGCGCACGTGGAATTCAGGGTGGGCGGAGTTCACCCCGTCGATCAGTCCCTGCAGGGCGATCCCGTCGCCCCCGCTGAGCAGGTGCCAGAACTGCAGGGTCCGCGCGGCGCCGGTCTGGCCCGGGGAGCAGCCCGAGAGCGCTGCAAGGCCTGCCGCGGCGAGGCCCCCGGCTAGGACGCTTCGACGGTTGACGCGTAGTTCGGTCATGACTCACCACTCCGGACGTGCGCGGGCTCAAGCTCCGCAATCGAGATCGGCTGTCTTTTACATCGATGTAAAGACTGGGCCCATCCTACACAGATGTGGCACGGGTCACACTAGATCGGTGAGTTTTTTCCTGAGAAGCCGGCGGGAGGGCCCTGGGTGCTGGCGCGCGCCAGCAGCTCATAGGGGATCTCCTGTGCGCGCGGCGGCAGCCCGCGGTCCCGCATTCGGGAGGTCAGCAGGTCCAGCGCCGCGTTGGCGTAGGCCTGGTGGTCGAAGGCGATCGTGGTCAGCGGGGTGCCGGCGAAGCTTGCGTGCTCGACGTCGTCGAAACCGCAGACCAGCACGTCTTCGGGCAGCCGGCCCCCCCAGCTGCGCAGCTCATGCATGGCGCCGAGCGCGATGGAGTCCGTGAAGGCCAGGACCGCATCGAACTCCACTCCCCGCTCCAGGACCTCTCGCATCCCCGCCGCGCCGCCGGCGATGGTCCACTCCGGGACCTCGACCTGCAGCTCGGGCCGTGCGGGGAGCTGCGCCTCGGCGAGTCCGGCGAGGTATCCGCGCAGCCGCTGCCCCTGGGTGGCCTTGTCCAGCCCGGCCCCGTGCTCCGCGCCGCCCAGTGCCACGATCCGCCGGGCGCCGCGGGCGATCAGGTGCTGGACCGCCTCGCGGGCGGCGGATCGTGAGTTGATGAAGACCCGGTCGGTGCGGTGCTGCTCCACCTCGCCGATCAGCACGATCGGCGGCAGGTGGTCCAGGTGCTCGACCACGCTGTCCTGCAGCCGCACGGGATTCAGGATCATCCCGTCGATCAGGTGCGTGCGGGCCCGGGTCACCAGGTCGTGTTCCCGCGCAGGCTCCGCGGCGGTCTCTTCGACCTGCACCACCAGTCCCCGGGCGTGGGCGGCCTCCACCACCGCGTGGGTCATGCTGGCGGAGAAGGCGGCCCGCAGGTCCGGCTGCGCCAGCCCGATGACTCCGGACCGGCCGTTGCGCAGCCCGCGGGCGCTGAGGTTGGGCACGAAGTCCAGCTCCCGCATGGCCTGCTCCACGCGCAGCCGGGTCGGCTCCCGCACCTGGGCGCTCCCGGTGAGCACATTGGAGACCGTCTTGGGCGATACGCCCGCGCGCTCGGCGACATCGCGCATCGTGGGCCTGGAGCTGGGCGGGTTCATGGCAGCAAGCCTAGGCCTCAATCCACCCGGGCCGAGACCGCAGGGCCCCCGAGGTGGGGACTCATCGCTGGTCCAGCGGCACCGCGCTCGGACGATCCGCCCGGGAGCTGACGGTCACCGAGGCGCCGGTCTCCGCGGCGGTGAGCACCCCGGCCATCACCTCGAGCACATGCAGACCCAGGGCTCCCTGCGCGCGTCCCCGCGTGGGGTCGCCGTCGAAGGCGCCGGACCAGAACAGATCGGCCAGGCCGTAGCCCCGGGCGGCCTGCACGTAGCCGCCGGTGGTCTCCAGCGTCTGCCACTGGCCGCGGTCGCGGGCGATCTGCACCTCCCCGGCGAAGTGGTTCGGGTCCGGGACCGCCATCGAGCCTTCGGTGCCGTGGACCTCGATCGGCGGCGCCTGGCTGGCGGTGCCGTCGAAGCTCATCACCAGGGTGGAGATGGCACCCGACTCGTGGATCAGCGCGCCGGTGATGTGGCTCGGAGTGCTCACGCTCAGCTTCTCCCCGGCTCTGGGACCTGAGCCGATCTCGCGCTCGGCGCGCAGCGCGCTGGAGGCGCCGATGACAGAGGCCACCGGACCCAGCAGCGTGACCAGGCTAGTGACGTAGTAGGGGCCCATGTCCAGCAGCGGCCCGCCACCGGGCTGGTAATAGAAGTCAGGGTTGGGGTGCCAGCTCTCGTGCCCGGCGGTGACCATGGTGGCCACCGCGCTGATCGGGGTGCCGATCTGACCGGCGTCCACGGCTGCGCGTGCGGTCTGCACCCCGGTGCCCAGCACAGTGTCCGGAGCGCTGCCCATGACCACTCCGGCCGCCTCGGCGGCGGCGAGCATCTGCTGACCCTCGGCCACGGTCGCGGCGAAGGGCTTCTCCACGTACACGCCCTTGCCGGCGGCGATGGCGGCCAGCGAGGTCTCGGCGTGGGCCCGCGGGATCGTGAGGTTGATGACGGCTTCCACCTCCGGGGAGGCCAGCAGATCCTCGACGCTCATGCCCTGGGCGCCGCCGGTCGCGGCGACCTCACGGGCGCGGTCGATGTCCAGGTCGGCGACGGCGACCAGGTTCAGGTCCTGCAGCCGATTCAGCGTCTGAAGGTACTGGCCGCTGATGTTGCCGGCCCCGATGATCCCGAGGTGGAGCCTCCGCGGCGACTCTTCCGCTGATCCCTGCGGTGACCCTGCCCCGGCGCTCATCGGCTGGCCCAGAGCATGCCGCGCTCGATCATGGTGCGCACGTTCGGGTTCGACAAGACCTCGACGCGGTGCCCCGGGGTCGAGACGAAGACCCGGCCCTGTCCCCAGCGGCGGGTCCAGATCGCCGGGTTCACATGCGGGCGCTCCCAGTCGTCGAAGTCGCGCTTGGGCAGCGTGGTGGTGGCGAGCACGTCGATGAGCTGGTCGTGGAGCACCCAGTACTGTTCGGTGACCAGGTCGAAGCTCTCGATGCCGGCGGTGATCGGGTGATCGGCGGCCTCAGGGACGATGTCGATGCGATGCGGGGTGTAGTAGTCGGACTGCTCCCCGGTGCGCTCGTCGGGGTGCACCGCCGGGTGGTGGGCGAACTGCCCGCCGATCAGCTGCAGGTATCCGTCGCTGGCCCGGTAGGAGTCGGCGATGCCGCCGTGCCAGCCCGCCAGCCCGGCGCCGCCGGCGACGGCGGCGCGCAGGCCTGCCAGCTGGTCCTTCTCGATGGTGGACATGGTCATGCACTGCACGATCAGGTCCACGGACTCCATGGTCGCGGCGTCGGCGTAGACCTCCGGGGATTCATGGATCGCCACCTGGTAGCCGCTGGCCTGAAGGAAGGGCAGGAACATCTCGGTGGCCTCCACGGGCTGATGCCCGTCCCAGCCGCCGCGGACGATGAGTGCGCTCTTGGTCATGGTCTCTCTCAGTCTTGGGGTTCGGGTCGATGGACCGGGGTGTAGCGACTGGCGTCCTGCGCGCTGGCCTCCACGGCGTGGAGCACCCGCTGGACCTTCAGCGCATCCGCGAAGTCAGGGCGCGGACCGGTGCCGGTCTCCAGGGCGGCGACCACGTCGGCCACCTGGTGCACGAAGAGGTCCCCGTAGCCCAGGCCGTGGCCCACCGGCCACCAGTGATCGGTATAGGGGTGCACCGCATCGGTGACCTGGATGGTGCGGAAGCCCTGGGCCTCCTGGTCGTCGCGGGCGTCGAAGTACTCCAAGGTGTTCATCGACTCGAAGTCGAAGGCGATGGAGCCCAGGCTGCCGTTGATCTCCAGCCGGTTGGCGTTGCGGCGTCCCTGGGCGAACCGGGTGGCCTCGAAGACGCCGATGGCTCCGCCGTCGAACCGGGCGGTGAACGCCGCGGCGTCGTCGACCGTCACCGGTCCGCGCGGCGCGCCGGCTTCAGCACGGCCGCCCAGTCCCTCGGCCGCGCCGGCCAGCGGGCGGGTCTCCACGAAGGTGTGCAGCATTGCCGAGACGCCTTCGATGAGCTGTCCGGAGACCCACTGGGCGGCGTCCACGGAATGGGCGCAGATATCGCCCAGGGCTCCGCTTCCGGCCTGGTCCTTGTCCAGCCGCCAGTTCAGCGGGGTGTCGGCGTCGCTGAGCCAGTCCTGGAGGTACTGGGCCCGCACATGCCGGATCTCTCCGAGCCGCCCCTCCTCGACGAAGCGCTTCGCCAGCGCCAGCGCGGGGGTGCGGCGGTAGCTGAATCCGCAGAAGGTCCGGGCCCCGTGGGGCGCGGCCTGTTCGGCGGCCGCCGTCATCGCCTCGGCCTCGGCCACCGAGTTGGCCAGCGGCTTCTCGCACAGCACGTGCTTGCCGGCGGCCAGGGCCGCCAGGGCGATCTCGGCGTGGGTGTTGCCCGGGGTGCAGATGTCGACGACGTCGATGTCCTCGCGTTCGACGGCGCGGCGCCAGTCGGTCTCGATCTCCGCGATCTGAAGCCGATCCGCGGCGGCCCGGGTGCGGGCCTCGTCACGACCCACGAGCAGGGCGAGCTCGGGCGGAGCCGGCATGGAGAAGAACCTGGGCGCGGTCCGCCAGGCGTGGGTGTGGGCGACGCCCATGAACGCATGCCCGATGATGGCCACCCGCAGAGGGCGCCCGGCGGACGTCGGGGCGGGCTGGTGAACTTCGGTGGACTCGGTCAATCGGACTCCTCGGCGGCAGCAGGAACGTGATCCGCGTCAACCTTACGCCTTGTGTCGCAAAACACATCACCGCGCAACTAATCATGTCCTGCGGCGCCGAGGCGTGCGACGGTCCGGCTCCGACACTCCGGCTCAGCGGGGTCGCTCAGTCGAGGTCACTCAGCCGAGGTCGCGCAGGGCGGAGCCGTCGCCCAGGCTCTGCGCCGAGATCACGCTGAGCGTGCCGTTGGTCTCCAGCACGACGGCGCCGATGCTGCTCAGGTCCCCGGAGCCGCTGCTGCGGATGGCCTGGTGCACCTCGGAGGCCGAGAGCCGGTTGCGACGCAGCTGCTCCTGCTGCATCTCTCCGTGCCAGAACACCACGGCAGGCCGCGCCGTGATGAGGGTCCGGAACTTCGGCGCCCGCGCGGAGATCCAGGCGAGGATGAACTGCAGTCCCGCGAGCAGGACCAGCGCCAGCGCACCCTCGGACCAGGACACGTCGCTGCTGAGCAGGATGGTCGCGAGCACGGAGCCCAGTGCCACGGTGACGATGAAGTCGAAGGCGTTGAGCTGACTCAGCGTCCGCTTCCCGGAGAGTCGGATCACCAGGATCAGTACGGCGTAGGCGGCCATGCCGATCAGCAGCACCCGGCCCAGATCTGACCATGTCTCGAACCACATGTGTGTCTCGCTCTCCGGCGCCGGCAGCGCCCCGGCGGGGTGCGGCCGTGGCCTCGGTGATGTCCTAGCCGCGCGGCTCCTCGCCGAAGAGCAGATCGTTCAGGAACGCGTTGCGGAACGTGCCCTTGGGATCCAGCTCCTTCGCGAGACGGGTGAAGTCGCCCAGCCGGGGGTAGAAGCTCGCGATGTCGGTGGTGGCGAAACGCTTGCCCCAGTGCGGCCGGGCCCCGAGCGGGAGCAGCTGCTCCTCCAGGCGCGGCAGCAGCGCGGCGACCTCCGCCTCGCGCTGCAGCCAGGTGAAGTGGAACCCGACGGTGTCTCGACCGGAGGCGCCGCTCATCCACTGCTCGTCGGCTGCCATCGTGCGGATCTCGCTGATCAGCAGCAGCGGTTCGATCTCGGAGCTGAGGGCGCGCATCCGGCGGAGTCCCTCCACGGCGTTCTCGCGCGGAAGCAGGTATTCGGTCTGCAGCTCGTCGCCGTTGCTGGGGGTGAAGTCCAACCGGAAGTGCGGCAGGCGCTGGTCCCAGCTGCCCCATCGTCCGCCCTGTTCCGTGGCGAACTCCGGGGGTCCTCCGGCGAGACCGATGTCCTCGCGCCGTGCGGCGACGCCGAGCACCTCGGCCGGGGGCTCCTGCGTGGACTTCATCCAGACCAGCCCGAAGTCCTCCCCGGCCCAGCGGGTGAACAGGCTGACGCTGTAGGCCGCGCCTGCGAGCTCCTCGAAGTTCTCCAGCACGCCCTCCCAGCTGACCCCGTCGTAGATGTCCTGGCGGACGTCGAAGCTGGGGATCACGTCGAGGGTGAGCGTGGTGACGACCCCGAGGGCGCCGAGGCTGACCACTGCGCCGTCGAAGTCTGCGTCGCCGCGGCTGAAGGTGCGCAGGCTGCCGTCGGCCAGGACCATCTCCAGGCTGCGCACGGAGGAGGCCAGCGGCGGATTGCGGTCACCGGAGCCGTGGGTGCCGGTGGCCACCGACCCGGCCACGGTGATGTGCGGCAGCGAGGCCATGTTCGGCAGCGCCCAGCCCTCGGCCTGCAGCGCGGCGGCGAGGTCCCCGTAGCGGGTGGCCGCGTCGAAGGTGACCGTGCCGGCCTGGGCGTCGAGGGTGAAGACCCGCGGCATCGCGGTGAGTTCGATCAGGGTGCCGGTGGTGTCGGCCACGGAGCTGAAGCTGTGCCGGCTGCCCAATGCCTTGATCCGGTCGGACTCGGCGACGATCCGGGCCAGCTCCTCGATGGAGCGCGGCCGGACCAGTCGGTCGGCGGAGTAGGTGAGGTTCCCGGCCCAGTTGGCCTGCGGCTCCTGCCCGGAGCTGCGCAGATGGCTCACCGCGGGGCGTCCCGCGACGCTGACCTCGGCGGTGATCACCCGACCGTCGTGCTCGATGGGCTCCTCGAGGTTCTCGGTGGCGGAGGTGACCATCACCCGGTAGGGCGGGGCTGCGCTGAGCGCGATGGAAGTGGGCTGCCGGACCGGAACGGCGATGCGTTCGAGCAGCTCCCCGGACGGTGAGTAGCGGTGCAGGCAGGAGGCTCCCCAGACCGCGGACCAGAGGCAGTCCTCGGCGTCGACGGTCATCCCGTCGGGGCCGCCCTCGCTGATGTGGATGAAGTCCTCCCCGGCGTCGAGCGCACCGGTGGCGATGTCCACCCGGTAGCGGCGGATCCAGCCGGTGGGGGTGTCGGAGAGGTACATCGTGGCGCCGTCGGCACTGAAGGCCGGGCCGTTGGGGATGGCCAGGTCCTCGAGCACGATGTGGATCGCCCCGTCGGGATCCAGCCGGAGCAGGAAGCCCTGCCCGGCGTCGCCGTCGTAGGCCATGGCGCCGGCCCAGAAGCGGCCGTGCGGGTCGGCCACGGCGTCGTTCATCCGCAGCGGCACCGAGGAGCGGCCGGCGGCGGGTTCGCCCAGGGTCTCGATGACCTGCAGCTCACCGGTGGCGGAGCGTTCCAGCAGGGCCAGGCCCTTGCCCAGTGCCGCGACCCAGCGGCCGTCGGGTGCGGAGCTGTGCTGGCGCACCGGGGCCACAGCGCCGAGCGGCTGGTCCAGGCTGCCCTGCGGGGTCAGTCCCGAGCCGGGCTCGGCCGTGGTGGAGTACAGGGCGCCGTCCAGGATGTCGACCAGCACGAAGGGGTGCTGGGCGGCGTCGGGCTGCCGCGTCTCCGGGACCGGGCTGATGCCGGTCTCCAGAAAACGCGCGCCTTCGCCGAGGAAGAGCCGACGCTCGTCCACCGGGGCCCATTCGCTGAGGACTACCGAGGTGTGCTGTGCGGAATCGATGGTCATTCCCTCATACTTCCAGACGTGGGCGGTGTCACGGTGCGCGATGTCGCCCGGACGTCCTCGAGTGCGCGATCCTCCCAGGAGTTCGGCCTGACCTGGCCGGATCACCTGATCGGATCGCACACTCGAGGACTGCCACGGGCTCGCCGCGGGATGGGCCTCAGGCGCTGACCGAGGACCGCTTCTTGCTCCAGACGTCGTAGGCCACGGCCAGCACCAGCACCACGCCTCGCACCACGTTCTGCGTGGACTGGTCGATGCCCATGATCTGCATGCCATTGGACATCACCGCCATGATCAGACCACCGATGATCGCGCCCTGGACCTTGCCCACGCCGCCGGTAACCGCCGCGCCGCCGATGAAGGCCGCGGCGATCGCGTCCAGCTCGAACATGTTTCCCGCCGCAGGCTGGGCCGAGTTCGAGCGGGCCGAGTAGACGATGCCGGCGATGGCCGCCAGCACGCCCATGTTCACAAAGAGCATGAAGTTGACCCTGCGGGTCTTGACGCCGGAGAGCTTGGCGGCGTCGAGGTTGCCGCCCATGGCGTAGATGTGGCGGCCGAAGACGGTGCGCTGGGTGACGAAGCCGTAGATCAGCACGAGCGCGGCGAGCAGCACCAGCACATAGGGCATCCCGCGCGAGTTGGCGAGCTGCCACCCGAAGGCCATGATGACGGTGATCACCAGAAGCACCCGGACGGCGAACAGCCACAGAGCTTCAACCGGCTGCTTGTATTCGAGCTTGCGCATCCGTGCACGCCACTGCTGGACAGCGAAGCCCACCGAGGCGAGCGCGAAGATCACCAGCGTGAAGAGGTCGTAGCCGGGTCCGCCGAGCAGCCCGTTGGAGAAGCCGCCAGCGATCTGTCGGTACTCCTCCGGGAAGGGGGAGAGTGAGACGTTGTCCAGCACCTGCATGGCCAGTCCGCGGAAGATCAGCATGCCTGCAAGGGTCACGATGAATGCGGGGATCCCCACGATCGCCACCCAGAAGCCCTGCCAGATGCCCACCAGGACACCGGTGATGAGTGCGGCGATGACGCCCACCCACCAGGGCATGCCCTCGCGGATCACGACCACTGCGGCCACGCCGCCGGTGAGCGCCACCACCGAACCTACGGAGAGGTCGATGTGGCCGGCGACGATGATCATCACCATGCCGATGGCGAGGATCAGGATGTAGGAGTACTGCAGCACCAGGTTCGTGATGTTTCCCGGGCTGAGCAGCGTGCCTCCGGTGAGCACCGTGAAGAGCAGGACGATGAGCACGAAGGCGATGTAGATGCCGCTCTGACGCAGGTTTCGCGTCATGAGCTCGATGAGATTTGATGTACCGGTCATGCCTCAGTCCTTCTCCATAGTCATGAGCTCCATGAGGCGCTCCTGGGTGGCATCTTCCACGGGCAGCTGCCCGGTGATCCGGCCAGAGGACAGCGTGTAGACGCGGTCACACATGCCCAGCACCTCGGGCAGCTCGGAGGAGATCACGATGATCGCCTTCCCGGAGGCCGCCAATTTATTGATGATCGAGTAGATCTCGTATTTCGCGCCGACGTCGATGCCGCGGGTGGGCTCGTCGAGGATCAGCAGCTCGGGTTCGGTGTAGAGCCATTTGCTCAGCACCACCTTCTGCTGGTTGCCTCCCGAGAGCTTGCCCAGGACCGACATGACCGTGGGCGCCTTGATGTTCATCGAGGTGCGGTAGCGCTCTGCCACCGCGATCTCTTCGTTCTCGTTGATCCAGCCGCGCGGAGCGATCCGCTTCAGCGCGGCCGAGCTCACGTTGCGGCGGATGTCGTCGATCAGGTTCAGCCCGTAGCGCTTCCGGTCTTCACTGACGTAGGCGATCCCCGCCTTGATCGCGTCGGAGACGGTCTCGATCTTCACCGGCTCTCCGTGCATATACACGGTTCCCGTGA
Source organism: Nesterenkonia sp. E16_10 (assembly GCF_017347085.1). GTDB lineage: Bacteria > Actinomycetota > Actinomycetes > Actinomycetales > Micrococcaceae > Nesterenkonia. The sequence goes on along the minus strand of NZ_JADPSA010000042.1, from coordinate 47,811 downwards.
TGTCTCGGCCGTAGGACTTCCCGAAGACGCTCATCGCCAGCTCGGTGCGTCCGGCACCCATGAGTCCGGCGATCCCGACCACCTCCCCGGCGCGGACGTTGAGCGACGCTCCGTCCACCACCTTGCGTTCCCGCTGGGTCGGGTGCCTGACGTGCCAGTCCTCGATGCGGAAGACCTCTTCACCGAGGGTCACGTCCCGCTCCGGGTACATGTTCTCCATGTCCCGCCCGACCATGTCGCGGATGATCCGTCGGGTGAGGTCCTCACCGTTGGCGGAGGCTTCCGCCATGTCGATCGTCTCCACGGTGCTGCCGTCCCGGATGACCGTGGTCGAGTCGGCCACTGCAGCGATCTCGCCGAGCTTGTGCGAAATGATGATGCAGGTGACGCCTTCCTCGCGCAGGTCTCGGATGAGACCGAGGAGGTGGGCGGAGTCGTCGTCGTTCAGCGCGGCGGTGGGCTCGTCGAGGATGAGCAGCTTCACATCTTTGCTGAGCGCCTTGGCAATCTCGACGAGCTGCTGCTTGCCCACCCCGAGGTGGCCCACCGGGGTCACCGGGTTCTCTCGCAGACCGACCTTGTCCAGCAGGGCCGCGGCCTCAAGATTGACGTCGTGCCAGTTGATGATTCCTGCGCGACTCTTCTCATTTCCCAGGAAGATGTTCTCTGCCACCGAAAGGTGTGGCACCAGTGCAAGCTCCTGGTGGATGATGACGATGCCAAGGTCCTCGGAGTCGTTGAGTGAAGAGAAGCTCACCTGCTTCGACTCGAAGTGGATCTCGCCCTCGTAGGTGCCTGCCGGATGCACGCCGGAGAGCACCTTCATCAGGGTGGACTTTCCTGCCCCGTTCTCGCCGCAGACCGCGTGGATCTCTCCGCGGCGCACCTGCAGGTTCACGTCTTGGAGCGCCACCACCCCGGGGAATCGCTTGGTGATGGAGCGCATCTCAAGGATGTTCTCGTTCATGGGCCCTCCTTAGGACCTCTGCCGAAGGTCGGGCCCGGGGCTTCCGCCCCGGGCCCGACCGGCGAAACTGGTGAGCCGTGCTCAGCTCAGTGGCAGATCGAGCTGGGCACCCCCGCAGGGGTCCTGGCCGATCGATGTCCCCGCGCTATCGGGGTCGCTGCTCGATGAGGATCACTGCTGGCCGGACTCGACCTGCTCCTCGGTGTAGAAGTCAGACTCCACGAGGATCTCCTCGTAGTTCTCCTCGAGGATCATCTCCACCGGCAGCAGGTAGGAGGGGATCACCGCGGAGCCGTTGTCGTAGCTCTCGGTGTCATTGGCCTCAGGCTCTTCACCGTTGAGGAAGGCGTCGGCTGCGCTGACAGCTTCGTCCGCCAGGTTGCGGGTGTCCTTGAAGATGGTGGAGTGCTGCACGCCCTCCGCGATCAGCGAGACCGAGGCGATCTCGGCGTCCTGGCCGGTCACGATCGGCAGACCGTCCTCGATGGTGTCTCCCATGCCATCGCTGCGCAGGGCGTTGATGATGCCGCGAGAGAGCGGATCTGCCGGGGAGAGCACGCCGTGGAGCTCCTCATCACCGGCGTAGTCGCTGGTGAGCAGGTTCTCCATACGCTCCTGGGCGGTCTCCTGCTCCCAGCGCTGGGTGGCTGCCTGCTCGATCGTGGTCTGGCCGGAGGGAACTGCAAGGGTCCCGTCCTCGATGTATGGCTCGAGCACATCCATCGCACCGTCCCAGAAGAAGCGGGCGTTGTTGTCATCCAGGGAGCCGGCGAAGAGCTCCACGTTCAGCGTCTCCTCGGGGGCGTCATCGGCTTCCTCGAAGTTCTCGTCGAAGACTCCCAGGCCGTAGAGCAGAGCGTTGGCCTGCTCCTGGCCCACGGCGAAGTTGTCGAAGGTGACGTAGAAGTCGACGTTCTCGCTGTTGGTCAGCAGCCGGTCGTAGGAGATCACCGGAATGTCCGCCGCGGCGGCGGCGTCGAGCTGGCTGGTCAGCGCCGAGCCGTCGATGGAGGCGATGATCAGCGCGTCGTACTCCTGGGTGATCATCTGGTCGATCTGCTGCTGCTGGGTCGGGATGTCGTCATCGGCGAACTGCAGGTCAGCGGTGTAGCCGAGCTCTTCCAGGCCCTCCTCCACGGAGGCGCCGTCGTTGAGCCAGCGCTCGTAGGTCTGGGTCGGCATCGCGACGCCCACTGTCATGTCCTCCGGTGCGGCATCCCCTCCGCCGGCGTCGTCGCCGCCGTCGCTGCCCGCGCCTCCGCCGGAGCATGCGGTGAGGCCCAAAACCAGGGCGGCCGAGACGCCCAGCATCTTCATTGATCGGTTCTGCATGATGTTTCCTCCTGGGTTTCGTGCCTGCCCCTGCGGTAGGCACGTGGTGCGAGTGATCGATTCATATTCCAGCGCCAGGGCTAGAGCCCCTGCGCAAGTCGGTGGTAGGCCGCATTGAAGCGCAGCTCCTTCGCGAAGCCGCGGGCGGTGGTGTCGGCATCGATGACCGCCAGCTCCATGCCGGCGATCTCGGCGAGGTCCTCGAAGGCCTGAAGCCCGGCCCCGGTGGAGAGCACCGTGTGGTGGGCTGCCCCGGCGGTGAGCCAGCAGGTCGCCGAGGTCGCGAAATCGGGCCGCGGCTCCCAGACCGCGCGGGCTACCGGAAGATTCGGCAGCGGCTGATCCGGAGCCACCAGGTCCACCAGGTTCGCGGTCAGCCGGAAGCGTTCGCGCAGATCCGACATGGCGACGACGACGCCCTCGCCGGGATCGGTGTCGAAGACCATCCGGACCGGGTCCTCGCGGTCGCCGATGCCCAGCGGGTGGATCTCGATCCGCGGGGTGGTGGTGGTCAGTGAGGGGCAGATCTCGAGCATGTGCGCGCCGAGGATCTTTTCCTTTCCCGGGGTCATCTCGTAGGTGTAGTCCTCCATGAGCGAGGCACCGCCGTCCAGGCCGTGCCCCATCACCTTCGCGGCGCGGACCAGCAGGGCCGTCTTCCAGTCCCCTTCGGCACCGAACCCGTAGCCGGCGCTCATCAGTCGCTGCACGGCCAGACCGGGAAGCTGACGCAGTCCGCCGAGGTCCTCGAAGTTGGTGGTGAAGGCGGAGAATCCGCCCTCTTGAAGGAAGGAGCGCATGCCGGCTTCCTGGCGGGCGGCGTAGGCCAGCGACTCACGGCGGGCGCCGCCTTCCTGCAGCTCCTCGGCGACGTCGTAGTGCGCGTCGTATTCCGCCAGCAGCGCGTCCACCTGGGCATCGGTGACGGCGTCTACCCGTGTCACCAGGTCGTTGACCGCCCAGGTGTTGATCGAGGTGCCCAACCGGATCTCGGCCTCGGTCTTGTCTCCCTCGGTGACCGCCACATTGCGCATATTGTCCCCGAACCGGCACACCCGCATGTTCTGCAGCTCGTTCCATCCGGCTGCCGCACGTGCCCAGCTGGCCACCTCGGCCTGGACCCGGGGATCGGAGCTGTGCCCGACCACGGTCTTCCGGCGCACCCCGGTGCGGGTGGCGATGTAGCCGAACTCGCGGTCCCCGTGGGCGGCCTGGTTCAGGTTCATGAAATCCATGTCGATCTCCGCCCAGGGCAGCGCCATGTTCGCCTGGGTGTGGAAGTGCAGCAGCGGCTTCGCCAGCGCCTCGAGCCCGGCGATCCACATCTTCGCCGGGGAGAAGGTATGCATCCACACGATCACCCCGAGGCAGTTCTCATCGGCGTTGGCCTCCCGTGCGGCGGTGCGGATCGCGTCGCGCTCGGTGAGCACCGGTTTCCACACGATCTGGACCGGGATCTGGTCGGCGGCGTCGAGGGCGGCGGTGACCTGCTGGGACTGCTCGGCGACCTGATCCAGGGTCTCGGATCCGTAGAGGCCCTGGGACCCGGTGAGGAACCAGATGGACTTTCCCTCGAAGGGTGAGGCCGACGGGGCCGAACCGGGGGTGCTCGATGTATCGGCAGCGGTGCTCATGCGTGGTCCTTCTGTCCATAGACGTTCTGGTAGCGCGCGTAGAGCGCGTCGATCTGGTGCTGGGCGATCCGTTCGGGCTCTCCGTAGGCGCGGGCGTAGTGCACGGTGCGCGCGACCTCCTCGCAGAGCACCGCGGCCTTCACCGCCTGGCGGGCATCGGCACCGATGGTGAAGGGCCCGTGGCGGTCCATCAGCACCGCCTTGGACCGGGAGGCTTCCAGGGTCTCCACGATCCCGCGGCCGATGGAGTCGTCCCCGATCAGCGCGAAGGGACCCACGGGGATGTCTCCGCCGAACTCATCGGCCATCATGGTCAGCACACACGGGATCGATTCGCCCCGGGCCGCCCAGGAGGTCGCGTAGGGGGAATGGGTGTGGACCACCCCGCCCACGTGGGGCATGTGCCGGTAGACATAGGCGTGGGCGGCGGTGTCGGAGGAGGGGCTGAGCCCGATGGAGGTGTCGTCGTCGATCTTGACCCCGTCCAGGGTGCAGACCACCATGTTCCCGGGCTCCAGCTCGTCGTAGCTGACCCCGGAGGGCTTGATCACGAAGAGTCCTGACACATCACCAGAGACGTGGCCCGAGGCCTCGGCGGCGGCCTGGGCAGCCTCCTGCGGCAGGTCCACCCGCGCAGAGACATTGCCGGCGGTCCAGGCCACCAGGTCATTGCGCGGCAGCTCGGCGTGCAGCGCTGCCACAATCTCTCGGGCCTCGGCGATGGCCTCGCGGGCGGTGGGTGAGAAGTCGTTCAGGTGCAGGGCGCTCATGCGCTGACCTCCTGGTGGTGGGCTCGACGCCGGATGGCCTTGAGCCGGCGCATCACGTCGTTGCCGCCTCGGCCGAAGTGATCATGCAGCGTCCGGTATTCGGCGTAGAGCTCGTCATAGGCCGTGGCCGCCTCTGGCTGCGGGGTGTAGGCGTTCTTGCGGCGTCCGCCCATGACGGCGCCGGCGGCGGAGACGTCCGGGTAGGCGCCGGCCGCGACGGCGGCGTGGATGGCCGAGCCCAGGGCGGGGCCCTGGGTGGAGACGATGGTCGAGATCGGGAGCCCGGTGATGTCGGCGTAGAGCTGCATCAGGAAGGAGTTCCGCAGCAATCCCCCGGCGACGACGAGTTCGGTCACCGGGACGCCGGAGTCGTTGAAGGCCTCGATGATGGTGCGGGTGCCGAAGGCGGTGGACTCCAGCAGGGCGCGGTAGCCGTCCTCGGGCCTGGTGGCCAGGGTCGCACCGAGCATCAGCCCGGAGAGCTCGTGGTCCACCAGCACCGAGCGGTTGCCCGAATGCCAGTCCAGGGCGATCAGACCGTGCGCGCCCACCGGCTGCGTGGCGGCCTTCTCGGTGAGCAGCTCGTGGACGCTCAGGCCCCGGGCTTCGGCCTCCTCGCTGATGCTTCCAGGGACCTGGTTCGCCACGTACCAGGCGAAGATGTCACCGACGCCGGACTGTCCGGCCTCATAGCCCCAGAGCCCGTCGGTGATCCCGCCGTAGACGGCCCCGCACATGCCGGGCACCTCGGCCAGGTGGTCTCCGTTCATCACGTGGCAGGTGGATGTGCCCATGATGGCGACCATCTGTCCCGGTGCGACGGCGTCGGCGGCCGGAGCGGTGACGTGGGCGTCCACGTTGCCCACGGCCACGGCGATGCCCTCGGGCAGCCCGGTCCACTCCGCGGCGGCGGGGCTGAGTCCCCCGGCGCGCTCCCCGAGCTGCCCGATCCGGTGCTCGAGCTTCTCGGTGACGAAGCCGGAGAACTCGGGGTTCAGAGCGGAGAGGAACTCGGTGTCCGGGTAGCTGCCGTCCTGGTAGATGCCCTTATAGCCAGCGGTGCAGGCGTTGCGCACGTACTCGCCGGTCAGCCGCCAGACGATCCAGTCGGCGGCCTCGACCCAGTGGTCCATGGCCGCGTAGATCTCGGGATCCTCCTCCAGGACCTGCAGGCCCTTGGCGAACTCCCATTCGGAGGAGATGAACCCGCCGTAGCGATTGATCCAGGACTCCCCGCGGGAGTGGGCGAGCTCGTTGATCCGGTCGGCCTGGGCCTGCGCGGCGTGGTGCTTCCAGAGCTTCACGTAGGCGTGGGGCCGGTCGGCGTATTCGGGCAGCTCGTTGAGCGGGGTGCCCTGCCGAGTCGTGGGCACCATGGTGCAGGCGGTGAAGTCCGTGGCGATGCCGATGACCTGCTCAGCAGCGACCCCGGCTGCGCGCAGCGCCGCAGGGACCGCGGACTTCAGCACGTCGACGTAGTCGGCGGGGACCTGGAGCGCCCATTCCGGGGGCAGCGGCTCGTCGCGGTGGGCGGTGAGCGTGGCATCCATGACCGCGTGGCGGTATTCGTGGACCGCGGAGCCGAGCTCGGCGCCGTCGCTGATGCGCACCACCAGGGCGCGTCCCGAGAGCGTGCCGTAGTCGACACCGATGACGACTGCGTCCGCAGCAGGCATGGAACACCGTTCTTCCTTGAGCTGGATCTGACGTCGGGCAGATCCTGACCGATCGGCAGTTTTGAGGCGTGATCTGGATCACGTGATCTGCGTCTCAGCAATGTTAACGTTAACATCGCACTCCGCGTCAAGGCTTTCTCAAAATTTTCTGGATCAGCGGCGGAAGGCGGTGGATCCGCGTTCGATCAGTTCCGGGGAGATGAAGTTCGGCACGTGGGTCAGTCCGTCGGTGAGATCCAGCAGCAGCTCCAGCGCCGCGCGTCCGGCCTCCTCGAAGGGCTGGCGCACCGTGGTCAGCGGCGGGGAGAAGTACCCGGCGGCATCGACGTCGTCGAACCCGACCACCGAGATGTCTCCCGGGACGCGGATCCCGCGCTCGGCCAGCGCCCGGATCAGTCCCAGGGCGATGAAGTCGTTGGAGGCGAAGATCGCATCGGGCAGCGGAGCCCCGCGGAAGAGCTCCTGGGCGGCCTCGTAGCCGGCCTCGGCCGTCCAGCCTGCGGCCCGGATCATCGGTGGTGCGCTGAGATCAGCGACGGCGAGCGCCTGCCGCCACCCGACCACACGCCCGCGGGCGTCGAACCAGTCCATGGGTCCGGCGATGTGGGCGATCCTGCGGTGGCCGCGTTCGATCAGGTGCGTGGTGGCGCGGCGCGCGCCGAGCTCCTGGTCGATGCCCGCCACGTTCATGTTCCCGGCGGGCCAGAGCCCGGAGGTGACCAGCACCAGCGGCACCCGGGCAGAAAGCTGCTTGGCCGCCTCGGCCAGCGCGGGCACCGGGGTGATCACCACGATCCCCTCGATTCCGTGGCTGAGGAAGAACTCCAGCGTGGAGTCCACCGTCTCAGCGCGCTGATCACGGACCACACTGAGCGCGGTGGCGTAGCCGCGCTGCCGGGCGGCGTTCTCGATCGCCCAGGTCATCCGGGTGGGGCCGAAGTCGGTGTCCCCCTGGCTGACCACGCCGATCAGACCGGTGCTCTGGGTCTTCAGTGCCCGGGCCTGGCTGTTGCGCCGGTACCCCAGGGCGGCCATGGAGCGTTCGATCCGCTCCCGGGTGTCCGGGTGCACCGTCTCGGGAGCATTGAGCACCCGGGAGACGCTCTGGTGCGAGACACCGGCATGTTTGGCGACGTCGACCATCGACGGCCGCCTGGCACCCTTGCGCTTGGCCACGCTCACCTCGCGGCTCCTCTCCCCTGCTCGAGACGATCCTGCCACATCCGCGCACCCACGCGGATCCCGAATTGTGACGTTTGACACAACTAACTCGGTGAAATAGTTTGGAAAGCGCATTCCCACTCGTGCCTCCTAGGAGTTCCCTCACCATGTCTGAGCCCCGCGTCCTGCGCATCGCCATGAACGGCATCACCGGCCGAATGGGATACCGCCAGCATCTGCTGCGCTCGATCCTGCCCATCCGTGATCAAGGCGGCATCACCTTGGCCGACGGGTCCACCGTCACCGTCGAGCCCATCCTGATCGGGCGCAACGAGGCGAAGGTCAAGGAGCTGGCCGCGAAGCACGACGTCGAGCACTACGGCACCGATCTCGACGCTGTGATCGACGATCCCTCCGTGGACATCGTCTTCGACGCCTCGATGACCTCGTTGCGCCACGCCACCCTGTCCAAGGCCATCGGCGCCGGGAAGCACATCTTCACCGAGAAGCCGACCGCCGAGACCCTCCAGGAGGCCGTGGACCTGGCGCGTCAGGCCCAGGCGGCAGGCATCACCGCCGGGGTCGTGCATGACAAGCTCTACCTCCCGGGTCTGATCAAGCTGCGCCGTCTGGTTCAGGAGGGCTTCTTCGGCCGGATCCTCTCGCTGCGCGGGGAGTTCGGCTACTGGGTCTTCGAGGGGGACCACCAGCCCGCCCAGCGCCCCTCCTGGAACTACCGGCTCGCCGACGGCGGTTCGATGACCACTGACATGTACTGCCACTGGAACTACGTGCTCGAGAGCATCATCGGCCCGGTCAAGACCGTGACCTCCAAGACCGCCACGCACATCCCGCAGCGCTGGGACGAACACGGCGAGGCCTACACCGCCGACGCCGACGACGCCGCCTACGGCATCTTCGACCTCGAGACACCGGAGGGCGATCAGGTCATCGCTCAGATCAACTCCTCCTGGGCCGTGCGGGTCTACCGCGACGAGCTCGTGGAGTTCCAGGTCGACGGCACCCATGGCTCCGCGGTCGCCGGGCTGACCAAGTGTGTGGCCCAGCAGCGCGCCCACACCCCGAAGCCGGTGTGGAACCCTGACCTGCCGGTCACCGAGTCCTTCCGTGAGCAATGGAGCGAGGTGCCCGCCAACGCCGATCTGGACAACGGCTTCAAGGCGCAGTGGGAAGAGTTCCTCTCCGACGTCGTGACCGGTCGCGAACACCGCTTCGGCCTGCTCTCCGCCGCTCGCGGGGTCCAGCTGGCCGAGCTCGGACTGCGCTCCGCCGCTGAACGCCGCACCCTCGACATCCCGGAGATCACGCTGTGAGCGCCCCCGGCCTCGAGCGCATCACCGGCGCAGGCGGCAGCGCCGAGGAGAACCACCCCGTGCCGACCACCACGCCGGTGCTGCCCACGCTGCGGCTGCCCTCTCCGGAGGGACAGCTGCTGGACTACACCATGGCGGGTCCCGCAGACTTCGCTCCGCCGAGCCGGCCGCTGACCTCCCGGAAGGTCTACGCCGCGGCACACGTGGTGCCGGTGATGACCGCCGAGAACGTCCCCGGCGCGCCCGCGCAGCTGGACTGGGAGGCCACCCTGGCCTACCGGCATGAGCTGTGGTCCTACGGGTTCGGCGTCGCCGACGCCATGGACACCGCCCAGCGCGGGATGGGCCTGGACTGGGCCGCGACGAAGGACCTGATCCGCCGCTCGGCCGCCGAGGCCGCCACGGTGGTGCGCACGCAGCGCCACCCGGCGGTGGTGGGCCGCTCGGTGCGGGACCTGCTCGCCTGCGGCGCCGGCACCGACCAGCTGGACCCCGCATCCCTGGAACCCGGAACCGCAGGCCTGGATGCAGTGCTCGCCGCGTACCGCGAGCAGCTCGCCGTGGTCGAGGACTCCGGGGCCAAGGTCATCCTGATGGCCTCCCGCGCGCTGGCCAAGGTCGCCGGCGGCCCGGAGGACTACCTCGCGATCTACTCGCAGCTGCTTGACCAGGCCAAGGAGCCGGTCATCCTGCACTGGCTGGGCCCGATGTTCGATCCCGCGCTCACCGGCTACTGGGGCTCCACAGGCGTCCCGGCGGCGACCAGCACCTTCCTGCGACTGATCCAGGAGAACGCCGAGAAGGTCGACGGCGTGAAGGTCTCGCTGCTCGACGCCGCACACGAGAAGCAGCTGCGCGCCGCTCTTCCTCAGGGCGTCCGGCTCTACACCGGTGATGATTTCAACTACCCGGAGCTGATCCACGGCGAGGACGGCGTGCACTCCGATGCGCTGCTGGGCATCTTCGCGGCCATCTACCCGGCGGCCTCCGCGGCGCTGCAGGCCTACGACGCCGGAGACCCGGAGCGCGGCCTGGCGATCATGGACTCTACCCGGGCGCTGGGCCAGCACATCTTCGCCGCCCCCACCCTGTACTACAAGACCGGCATCGCGTTCCTGGCCTGGCTCAACGGCCACCAGAGCGGATTCCAGCTGGTGGGCGGGCTGCATTCGGGACGCTCACTGAGCCACCTGGCGCACACCTTCGTGCTCGCCGATCAGGCCGGACTGCTGCGGAACCCGCAGCTGGCGGCCGAGCGGATGTCCGCGCTGCTGAAGACCGGAGGGCTCGGATGAGCTTCGAACTCTCACTCAACACCGGCACCACCCCGCACCTGAGCCTGGAACAGGCCGCCGAGGCGGTCGCCGCCTCCGGGCTCAGGCACATCGGCCCCTGGCGGCACCTGGTGGAGCAGGCCGGCGGGGCCGAGAAGGCCTCGGCGATCATCGCCGCCGCCGGTCTCACCGCCACCACCCTGTGCCGCGGGGGGTTCCTCACCCCGGCGGACCCGGAGGGCCGCCGAGTGGCGCTGGAGTCGAACCGGGCGGCGATCCGTGAGGCGGCGATGATCGGCACCGCCGAGCTGATCATGGTGGTCGGTGGGCTGCCGGCCGCGGCACACCTCATCGATGCCCAAGACGGCGCCATGGAGCAGAGCAGCGCGGACAAGGACATCCTCGGCGCCCGCGAACGCGTGGCCGAGGGCATCGCCGAGCTGGTCCCCTACGCCGCCGAGCATGGGGTCCGGCTGGTGCTGGAGCCGCTGCACCCGATGTACGCCGCGGACCGGGCGGTGCTCTCCACCCTGGGCGAAGCTCTGGACCTCGCGGCCCCGCACCCGGCGCAGACGGTCGGCGTCGTCGTCGACACCTTCCATGTCTGGTGGGACCCGCAGCTGCGCGAGATGATCGCCCGGGCCGGCGCCGAGCACCGCCTCGCCAGCTATCAGGTGTGTGACTTCAACCTCCCGCTCGCCGCCGACGCGCTGAAGTCCCGCGGCATGATGGGCGACGGCTATGTGGACTTCCCCACGATCAGCCGCTGGGTGGCCGAGGCCGGCTACACCGGCCCGGTGGAGGTCGAGATCTTCAACCAGCAGATCAATGACCAGGACGCCGCGACCACGCTGGAGACCATGAAGCAGCGTTATGCCCAGCTCGTCCTGCCCGCCCTGCAGGGTGCGCGCCCAGCCGCCGAAGCTCCAGTACGCTGATCTGTGGTCACCCTCACACCTCAAAGAAGGAGAACACCATGACAGGTCCGATCATCGTCGGCGTGGACGGAAGCCCGACGGCCCAGCGCGCCGCCCAGAAGGCCCGCGATCTCGCGCTGAAGCTCGATGTCGCGCTGCATGTGGTGTCCGCGCACACCGACTCCACCATCGAACACGTCAACAGCGGCTCGGACCAGTGGGTGGTCTCGGGTGCCGACAACGCGCTCTACATCGCCGAGCAGGTGGTCCGAGGTCTGCGCACCCCCGGGCTGAAGATCCACGCGGGATCGGCTCAGGGCAAGCCCGCGGAGGCGCTGATCGACTACGCGGAGAAGGCGGGCGCCCAGCTGATCGTGGTGGGCAACCAGCGCATGCGCGGAGCCCGTCGGGTGCTGGGCAGCGTCGCGAACACCGTGTCACACACGGCAGGCTGCGACGTCTACATCGCCAACACCTATGTCGACTAGGACCCGCAGACACCGGGAGATCCGCAGACGATGAGCACCGCCGCCGCACCGCGCATCGTCTGCGTCCCGGACTCCTTCAAGGGCTCCGCGACCGCGGCCGAGGCGGCCGCGGCCATGGCTCACGGCGCTCGACAGGTCTTCGGCGCGGCCGAGATCCTCGAGCTGCCCTTCGCCGACGGCGGCGAGGGCACCCTGGAGGCGCTGCTGGCCGCCTGGGGGCGCACTCCGGAGACCGTGGAGATCTGTGACGCGCTGGGGCGACCGGCGACCGCGCAGTACGGGCGCTCTGCCGACGGGCGTACAGGGGTGATCGAGGCGGCGCAGGGCAACGGGCTTCCGCAGGTCTCCGATGTCGCGCCGCAGCCGCTGCGCGCCGACACCTTCGGAGTCGGGCTCATCGCTCGGGCGCTGCTGGCCGAGCCGGACTGCACCGAGATCCTGCTGTGCATCGGCGGCTCCGCGAGCACCGACGGCGGCACCGGGCTGCTGCGCGCCCTGGGCGCCGAGTTCCTCGACGCGGACGGGGCGCCGGTGGTCCCCGGCGGCGCGGGCCTGGCCGAGATCAGCTCCGTGGACCTCAGCGCGCTGGAACCCCGGGCCCGCCAGGTGCGCTGGCGGGTCGCGGTGGATGTGGACAATCCGCTCACCGGCGAGCGCGGGGCGGCGGCGGTGTTCGGGCCCCAGAAGGGCGCGACGCCGGAACAGGTCGGTCTGCTCGATGCTGGTCTCGCCCGACTCGCCGAGGTGCTGGGCGCGCTGGACGAGACCGATCCGGAGCTGCTGCGCGAAGCCGCAGGCTTCGGCGCGGCCGGCGGCATGCCGCTGGCGCTGAGCGTGCTGCTCGGGGCTCAGGTGCTGCCGGGTTCACAGATGGTGGCCGAGGCGCTGAACCTCGAGGAGACCCTGGCAAGGGCGGATCTCGTGATCACCGGGGAGGGCTCGCTGGACGCCCAGTCCCTCGGCGGCAAGGTGGTCCAGGCCGTGCAGCGCTGCGCCCCGGCCGAGGCAGCGGTGCTGGTGATCGCCGGGACGGTCCAGCTCAGCCCGGAACAGTGCCGCGCGGCCGGGCTCACCGCGGCGTTCTCGATCGCCCCCGGGGCGGCCTCACTGCAGGATCTGCTGGACCGGGCTGTGGAGCTGATCACCGACACCACGGCGCAGGCCTGCGGGCTGCTGAGCCACAGCAGATCATCACCCAGCCTGCCCTGACCCGGTGGGCGACGGAGCAGGCTGCGGGAGGCTGCGACGCGACGGGCTGGGACACGGCGGGCCGTGTCACGACGGGCCCTGACGCGACGGGCTGCGACTCACGGCCGCCGGTGAGCCATCGGCGGGCCGTGAGTCACGAGCCATCGTGGATCAGAGGTGCGTCTGCACGTCTGCGTCGGAGCGGAGCTCCGCCACATGAGCCTGTGCGGCCTCGCTGCGGGCCTCGTCGGTGAGCTGCGTCTCGAGGTCATCGCGCACCTCGTCGAACGGCGGGATCTCCGCCTCCTCAGCGCCCTCGGCACCCTCGGCACCTTCGGCGCTCTCTTGGGCGGCCACAGCCTCGTCGTAGGTCTCCCGAAGCTCCTCCTCCGAGGGCTCGGGGACATCGAGCTGCTCGAGGACCTGGTTGATCAGGACCTGGCTCTCGGCGTTTGAGGTGAGCTGCTCCTCGTCCATGCCCTGTTCTTCGTAGGCCTCGATGAACTCCTCGGAGGAGCCCATGCCGGCGGACTCGGCGGCGTCACTGATGATCGCGTCAACCTCCTCCTGGGAGGCCTCGTAGCCCTCCTCCTCGGCGTCCTGGAGCAGCAGCTCGTTGCCGATCATCGATTCCAGGGTCTGCTCCTTGAGCTGATCCTGGTCCGGCTCCTCTCCGGTCATCTGAGACTGCATCGCCATCTGCTGGAACTGGGACTCATAGAGCACGGTGAAGTCCTCGCCGGTGAGCTCGTCGCCGTTGACCTCCGCCACGACCTCGGGGATGTCAGAGGTATCGGCCTCTGGCATCTCGGGCTGCTCACCGCTGGCTCCCGCTTCAGGGCCTGCGGCCTCTTCCTGCGAGCTCTGCTCCTCGGCTCCGGCCTCGCCGGACTCGGAGTCGGGTGAGTCGCTGCATGCGGACAGGGCCAGCACGCCGGCCAGCGCGAAACCGGTGGTGATCATTTTCTTCGACAAGGCAAGGACCTCCTGTTGGTAGTCGAGCGCGAAACGTAGCACGGTGGGCTCAGCACAGAGACCAGGCCGCGTTCAGGCCGGGTTCAGGTCAGCGGCTAACGAACAGGTCAGCGCCCCGAGGGCAGGTCAGCGGAAAAGGGTTCACGCCAGCTGTTCAGCTTTGGGCCAGCACGGCCAGGATCCCCAGGAGGCCGAGCACCGCGGTGGCCAGGGTCGTGATCAGCACGGCGGGCACATCGGCCTCCACCTGCTCGGCCGCGATGCCGCGGGACTGCCGGGAATACCGCCGCCGCTGGGTGGCGTAGATGGCTCCGGCGACGACGGCGCAGCTCAGCGTCAATCCCACGGTCCAGAGGCCGTAGTGCGGCAGCCAGCGTAGGAAGACCGCGCCCACCACGGCGAAGAGCATCATGGTCCGGCCCCAGGAGAGCACCGTGCGTTCGGGCTGGAGACCCGGATCCGCGTGCAGTGGCGCCGCCGGGGACATCAGTCCAGCACCACCAGCACGATGACCACAGCCATGGCGACGCCGGAGGCGAAGCTCAGCAGCGGGATGATCAGCGGCATCGGGAGCGGACGACCCAGGCGCATGCTGCGCTCCACGTTGAGCCAGCGCATCGCCGCACCCACGCTGATCAGCAGTCCTACGCTGATCGTCAGCACCGAGACCACGGTGCGGTAGGGATCGGCGAACACCTCGGCGGCGAAGGCTTCCACGGCGACCCCGCCGGCGAGGAACGCCAGCGCGGTGCGGATCCAGGCCAGGAAGGTGCGCTCGTTGGCGAGGGTGAAGCGTGGGTCCGGCTCCTGCCCATGTGCCAGCAGGCGGGAGCTCAGGCGTCCCCGCTGCGGGTCCGCGCGCACTGGGTCTTCGCTCACTGAGCCTCCTGCTCGCCGGTCCTGGTGCCGCTCACGATCTGAGCAGGACAAGTCTTGCACAGCAGTCGACCCTCGTCGGGGCCGTCTCGTTCAGCCGCGGGGCTTCATCCGGGTGTTGGGCAGCTCCGGGGCCGGCAGCGGAGCGGCCTGGCCGGGCGGGAAGTCGCCGAACTGCGGAAACGGCCGTCCGTCGTCGTAGCGGGCCTTGGCCAGCACATCGCGCAGCCGACCGTGCACCGGGCTGCCCAGCGCGCCGGAGGGGACCGGGACCTGGTGCTCCGAGCCGTCGGCCCGGGCCGCACGCTCGGTAGAGCCGTTCTCGGCGGCCCCGGGCTGCATGTGCAGCGGAGAGTCCTGCGCCGGGGGTTCGAAGCCCATCTCTGCCTGGTAGGCGTCGCGGAACGCCACGATCTCGTCATGACTGCGTCCCACGAAGTTCCACCACATCACGATCTGCTCGCCCAGGGGCTCGCCACCGATGAGCAGCGCGAGCACCGGCTCCTTCAGCGCCTCCACGCGGAGCATGGTGCTCCCGGTCTCGGTCACCGCCAGATGATCCTCTTCCACCAGCGCGCCGTTGAGCCGCACCGCACCGGAGATCCGCAGCAGCCCATGCTCATGGCCGGCGGGGACCTCGATCTCGAGGACCGTGCCCGGCTCGAGGCGCAGCTGCGCCCCGGTCAGCGGGAGATAGGTCTTCACCGGCGAACGCTGACCCAGCAGCTCGCCCAGGAAGACCCGGGCCTCCCAGCCGGGCCCCTGCACCGGATCCGGGCGGTCGGTCTCCAAGGAGGGCTCCACGAAGCGGTGCGCATCGGGGAAGGCGTACCAGAGCTGGGCGCCATGCAGCACGGTGGTGTCGGCGGAGGAGTACTCGGAGTGGCTGATCCCGCTGCCGGCGTTCATCACCGCCACCTCACCGGGGCGCACGGTGGCCCAATTTCCTGCGGAGTCCATATGATCGATCCGACCCTCGAAGAGCCAGGAGACGGTGGCCAGTCCGGTATGCGGGTGCCGGGGCACCCGCATCGGCGTGGCCTGCGTCAGGTCATCGGGCCCGTAGAAGTCCAGGAAGCACCAGGCGCCGACGAGAGATCGGGCGCGCTGCGGAAGGGTCCGGCGCACCGTCATCGCCCGCGGCCCGCCCAGCGGCACCGTTCGCGGCTCGAGCAGCTCCACCCCGTCCTCGGCGCGGGTGACGCCATCGCGCAGACCCTCATAGGTGTAGGGCCCGTTGATGCAGACCTGCTCCTGCGGTTCGGTCTCGGTGCTGCTCATCGACGTCTCCTCTGCTGCGGGTGACCAGCTTCAACCCTGAGTATTTCAAAGTTGAATGAATAAGCCCAGGGTGTCCGCTCCGGGCGCAGGGGGCGCGCCAAAGACCCGCCTTAGTCCTCGGAGACGGTGACCGTGACCTCGATATTGCCGCGGGTGGCCTTGGAGTAGGGGCACAGCGCGTGGGCCTTCTCAGCGAGCGCCTCGGCCTGGTCCTGATCGACGTGGGGGATGACCACCTCGATGACCACGGCGAGACCGAAGCCGCCGTCCTCGTCCTTACCGATGCTCACCTGCGCCCCGACCGAGGAGTCGCTCACATCGGCGCCCTCCCCGGAGGCGATCTTGCGCAGCGCCCCGTGGAAGCAGGCGGCGTAGCCGGCGGCGAAGAGCTGCTCCGGATTCGCCCCCTCCCCCGAGCCGCCCATCGGCGCGGGGGTGCTCAGATTCAGGTCGATCATGCCGTCTGAGGTGCGGGTGCGCCCGTTGCGTCCATCGCCGGTGGCCAGTGCTTCTGCGGTGTACACGGTCTCGATCGCCATGGAGAGATCCTTTCGATAGTCCTGCAGGGTCTGCCGCTGCCGCGATGGTTCCGCAGCAGTGCAGGTCATTCCCATAAAACACCACACCGCTGTGAGTGGCACAATGGAGAATCGTGCGAACTACCGATGCCGTCTGGATTGCCCCTGGCGAACCACAAGAGATCCAATCTGACCTGGTCAGCCGCTTCCAACAGGAGTACGGCCGGGCAGCTTCGGGCACCTGGTTCGCCCCGGGCAGGGCCAATCTCAACGGCGAGCACATCGACTTCCACGCCGGCCGCTGTCTGCCCATGGCCCTGGCACACGGGACCTATGTGGCCGCGGCTCCTCGCACCGATGGCAGGCTTCGCCTGCGCACCCTTGACGCCTCTCTCGACGACGGGGTCACCACCGTGAGTCCGGACCAGATCGGACCAGACGCGGCGCGAGAGCAGGCCCACTGGAGCCACTACGTCTCCGGGGTCCTCTGGGCGCTGCGCGAACTGGGCAGGTCCCAGCCGGCGTTCGCCGTGGATGAGGGCTTCGGCGCCGACCTGTTGGTGGTCTCCACGCTGCCCATCGGCGGGGGCCTGTCCTCCTCGGCCGCCCTTGAGTGTGCCTCGATCCTCGCGTTCCTCGCCCTGGGCACCCCTTTCGGCCAGGACAATCCACACCAGAGCCTCAACGCCGCGCTGACCCGGGAGAACCGCCGAGACCTCGCCGCCGCCTGCGTGCGCGCCGAGGTCGAGGTCGTCGGCGCCGGCACCGGAGGCCTGGATCAGACCGCGGCGATGCGCGCCCGGCCGGGCAAGGTGCTCTCCTTGGACTGCCGGGACTTCAGCGTCACGCCCCTGGACATCGGCTGCATCCTTCGCGGCTACCGGCTGATCGCGGTGGACACCGGGGAAGCACATCGGCTGGCCGACGGCCAGTTCGGGGACCGACGCGCAGACGCCGAGGCCGCAGCAGGCCTGCTGGGCTTCGACCGGCTGCGCGACGCGCTGCCCGAGCGCCCGCGCAAGGTCGACGTCTCCCACGTGCTGGAGGAGTTCGATCGGCTCGCGGAACAGCTCGAGACGCTCCAGGGGCGCAGCATCGCCGCCTGCCGGCGGCGACTGCGGCACGCCCTGACCGAGATGGTGCGCTCCGAGAAGCTGCATCATCTGCTCTCCGGGGAGGCCTACGGCGTGCGCCACATCGCCTCCACGGTGGGTGACATCCTCACCGCCGGACACATGAGCATGCGCGACGACGCCGAGGTCTCCTTCGACGTCGCCGACCTCGTGGTGGAGACCGCGCTGGCCCAGGGCGCCGAGGGGGCCCGGCTGATTGGGGGTGGCTTCGGCGGGTCGGTGCTGGTGCTGATCACCCCCGCGGCGATCCCCAAGCTCACCTTCGCGCTGGAACGCATCAGCCGCCGCATCCGCCTGCTCGACGTCGCGCCCTCCTCCGCCGCGCAGGCGCTGTGACCGCGCAGCGGAGCACACCATGAACCCTTCACCGACCGTCCTGCTGACCGGCTTCGAACCCTTCGCGGGGATGGACCACAACCCGTCCTGGGACGTGGTCACCGATCTGGCCGACGCCGCCGCACGCACCGTGCTGCACGCCCAGCAGGTCCATGGCGAGATCGTGATGCGCACCGCGCTGCTGCCGGTGGAGTTCCATGCCAGCGCCGATCTGATGCTCGAGCAGCTCGCCGAGGCCGCCCCAGATCTGGTGATCGCTGTGGGCCTGGCCGCCGGCACCGATGTGGTGCGGCTGGAGCGGGTGGGACTGAATCTGCGCGATGCCCGGATCCCTGACAATGCCGGGCACCAGCCCACCGAAGAACCCGTGGTCCCGGGAGGCCCTCCTGCGATGTTCTCCACCCTGCGCCTGAAGGCGGCCCATGCCGCGATCAGCGCCGCCGGAATCCCCGTGGCGCTCTCGCTCAGCGCCGGAAGCTTCGTGTGCAACAACCTGCTCTATGCGCTGCTGCACGCGGTCCAGCCCTCGACGCCGGCCGGATTCGTCCACGTCCCGGAGCTGTCGGCGGCCGGGTCTCCGGTGAGCCGCGCGCAGGCGGTGCGGGCGATGGACCTGCTCCTGACCGAGGCGCTGCACCAGGGACCCGATCTGCAGATCCCCGCGGGCCTCCTGCACTGAGCTGCCCCGCCACCCGGCCAAGGTTGACCTCGTGCCCAGCTCATTTTCAGAGACCCTGCTTAGAATCCAGGTCAGAACGTTTTGCCCATCTACCAGGCACGATTCTGCCAAGCGAGGTGCACGAATGTCATCTCATCCCGCACATTCCTCCCCCCAGGAGCTGGACCCCCCGGACCCGGTGCCCTCCGATCGACAGGCGCCCGGGCTCGGTCGATCCAATTCCGACGTCACCGTCGCGATCACCCTGGGCGTCGGCATCGGGGTGATCGTCTTTCTCCTGGCCCTGCCCTACCTCGGTGGGATCTGATCTCTGAGCCGGCCACTCCCCCACTCCCAAGGGATGGTTCGCCTCGGGCCCACGTGCACCGCGCCGCTTCGACCGGTGTCCTGGTCAGGCCCGAGTCCCGGTACGCTGACACGCTGTGAGCACCAGCAAGAAGTCCACCGCCAAGCGGCCCGCCGGAGGGTCCTCGACTACGCCGCGAAGGCGGAGCACCACGGCCGCGCGCCGACCCGCCACCCGAACCACCGGGAAGGCTCGGTCAGCAGGGAAGGCTCAGCCGGCTGGGAAGGCTCGGTCAGCAGGGAAGGCCCGGACGGCTGGAAAGTCCCATTCAACCGGCAGAGCCCAGTCAACGGGCAAGTCCCGTCCAACGGGCAAGGCCGCTCCAAGGGCCAAGGCCGGGGCGAACGCGAGACCCCGGGCGGCCTCCGCGCCGGAACGCCGACCCAGCGCCCTGCGGCGCTTCGCCGGAGACTGGGGCCGGTATCTCTGGGCGGTGATCGTCACCGTGGTCATCGCCGCGCTGCTCTTCGAGTTCACCATGATCTGGACCATCGGGGTGGGCTTCTACATGTTGGCCCTGGGTGAGTTCACCGGGCTCTGGATGCTGGTGGGCGGATACGCCATGGCCTGCACCCCGGCGGCCTTCGGGCTGCTCATCGCCACCGGCCAGTTCTGGAGGTCCCTGACCCACTCGCTGTGGATCGGGCTGCTCTACGGCACCCTGGGGTTCACCTTCCTCGACGTCATCCTCGGCGCCCTCTGAACCCAGCTTCCCCAGACCGCGAAGTGGGATCCTGGAGATCACCGATCATCTCTCCGGAAGGCACCCATGTCTGCTCAGCCCTCACCGGCTCCGGCATCCCGCGCGATCCCGCCGTCGAGCCCGGCCACACTCTCCGGGCGGATCGCCTTGGTCACCGGGGCCACCCGCGGAGCGGGCCGCGCCATCGCCCGCGAGCTCGCCGCTTCCGGAGTGGTGGTGTACTGCACCGGGCGCTCCACGGCCCAGGCCCCCTCGGACTACGGCCGAACCGAGACCGTGGAAGAGACCGCGCAGCTGATCCGTGACGCCGGCGGCACCGCGCATCCGGTGATCGTGGATCACCTCCAGGTGGAGGAGGTCCAAGCGCTGATCCAGCGGATCGACGCCGAGCAGGGCCGGTTGGACATCTTGATCAATGACATCGGCGGAGAGGCCTATGTGGAGTTCGGCAAGACGCTGTGGGATTCCGACCTAGCAGCCGGCAAGAAGCTCTTCGACACCGGATTCTCCACGCATCTGAACACCAGCCACGCCGCACTGCCGCTGCTGATCCGCAGCTCCGGGGGCCTCGTGGTGGAGGTGACCGACGGGACTCGCACCTATAACGCCTCCCACTTCCGCGAGAACGTCTTCCACGACCTGACCAAGACGGCGGTGGACCGGCTGGCCTTCGCCCAGGGCCATGAGCTGGCCCCTCATGGCGGGACCGCCGTCTCGGTCTCCCCCGGCTGGCTGCGCTCAGAGATGATGCTCGACGGCTTCGGGGTGACCGAACAGACCTGGCGCACCGCCGCCGAGGCCAACGGCGGAAAGACCGAAGTGGTCCCGCCCTACGAGTTCGTCATCTCCGAGACCCCGGCGATGCTCGCGCGCGGGATCACCGCGCTTGCGGCGGATCCGCAGCGGAGGGCATGGAACACCCTCTCGACAAGCTCCTTCGAGCTGGCTCAGCATTATGGCCTCACCGACGTCGATGGATCCCGGCCCGATGCGTGGCGCTTCATCACGGATCTGGAGACCACCGACGCCGCGACGCTGGAGGCCTCGGACTACCGGTGAGCCTGGGTCCTGCGCCCGGCAGCGCAGACCAAAGAGCCGGCGGCACAGACCAAGAACCCGGCTAGAAGTCGCGGGCCATGTCTTGAAAGCGGGCGTAGTGGCCCTGGAACGCCACGGTGATGTCGCGGGTGGGACCGTTACGGTTCTTCGCGACGATGATGTCGGCCTCGCCGGCGCGCTCGGTCTCCTTGTCATAGACCTCGGGCCGGTGCAGCAGCATGACCATGTCCGCGTCCTGCTCGATGGACCCGGATTCACGCAGGTCTGAGACCTGCGGCTTCTTGTCCGGGCGAGACTCGGAGCCACGGTTGAGCTGGGACAGCGCGATGATCGGGACGTCGAGCTCCTTGGCCAACAGCTTCAAGGTACGGGAGAACTCGCTGACCTCCTGCTGACGGGACTCCACCCGCTTGCCCGAGGAGAGCAGCTGCAGGTAGTCCAGCACCACGAGCTTGAGGTTATGGCGCTGCTTGAGCCGGCGGCACTTCGCCCGGATCTCCATCAGCGACATGTTCGGGGAGTCGTCGATGAACAGCGGCACATCGTTGAGCCGGTCCACCGCCTCGGACATCTTCTCCCAGTCCTCATCACGGATATTGCCCTTGCGCAGGTCGGAGAACAGGATCCGGGACTCTGCGGAGAGCAGACGCATCGCTATCTCATTGCGGCCCATCTCCAGGGAGAAGAAGGCGGCGGTCATCTTGTTGTTCACCGCGGCGGCGCGGGCGAAGTCCAGCGCCAGGGTGGACTTACCCATGGCGGGGCGGGCGGCGATGATGATCATCTGTCCGCCGTGGAAGCCGTGGGTCAGGTCATCGAGTTCGCGGAACCCGGTGGGAATGCCGGTGAGTCCGCCGTCGTGGGCGGAGTTGGTCTCGATCTCATCGATCGTGGGGCCCAGGATCTCGGAGAGCGCGACATAGTCCTCGCTCTGCCGGTTCTCCGCCACGTTGTAGATCTCGGACTGCGCCTGGTTGACGATGCCCTCGACCTCGCCGTCGGCGGTATGTCCGAGCTGCACGATCTTGGTCCCGGCGTCGACCAGGCGGCGCAGGATCGCGCGCTCGCGCACGATCTCGGCGTAGAACCCGGCGTTCGCGGCGGTGGGCACCGACTGGGCCAGGTTGTGCAGGTAGGCGGGGCCGCCGATGCGCTGCAGCTCACCGCGCTTGGTCAGGTGATCCGAGATGGTGACCACGTCGGCGGGTTCCCCGCGTCCGTAGAGGTCGATGATCGCGTCGTAGATCAGCTCATGCGCGGGGCGGTAGAAGTCTGAGCCGCGCAGCACCTCCACGACGTCGGCGATGGCATCCTTGGAGAGCATCATGCCGCCGAGCACGGACTGCTCGGCCACCATGTCCTGCGGGGGCGTGCGGGAGTCCACCCCTGCGGGCGATCCGGTGTCGTAGAGCTCGGTAGTCACCCCTCCACGATACTCGGTGCACGCAGTCCCTCGACCACTGCCTCCAGCCAGGTGTGCATCGTCTCTCGAGCCTGGGGAGTATCGGGATAGCGGCAGCGCAGGTGCAGCCCGGTCTCGTTGACCACGAACCAGATCATCACCCCGTCGGTCTGGACCACGGCGGAAATGTGCTGGGCGTTGAGCGCCTCCTCCACGTTGACCGGGAGCCTGCGGTGATCGAGCCAGCTCATCGCGAACATCCCCGGCTCGGCGGGCATTCCGCCATAGGGGCGC
Organism: Nesterenkonia sp. E16_10; assembly: GCF_017347085.1. Lineage (GTDB taxonomy): Bacteria > Actinomycetota > Actinomycetes > Actinomycetales > Micrococcaceae > Nesterenkonia. The sequence continues at coordinate 25,468 of NZ_JADPSA010000042.1, read as the reverse complement.
ATGATCGGGGCCAGCGGATGCGAGCCCAGCCGGATCGCCTCCTTGACGGCCTGGTAGCTGCCGCGCAGGCTGTCGTCGTCGTTCTCCAGCACCGCGTTGGTGATGAACCAGCCCACCGAGTCGAACCAGCGCGGCTCGTCTCGGCTGTGCACCGGGAAGACCGTGCGCAGCGGCTGGTCGCCCAGTTCGCGGAAGAGCCGGGTCATCACCGAGACGGCGACGGCGATCAGTCGGACCCCCTCGGCCTTGGCGTGGGCCTCCAGCTTGTTCAGCTCTGCGGAGTCCAGCACGTCGCGGACCTCGACCTTCTCACTGACCGGCAGGGAGATGTCACCCAGCGGCAGCGGGAAGGTCGGCATCACCCCGCCCCCCGCCTCCAGGATCTCGCGCCAGCGGGTGACCACCGCCTCGGGGGGAAACGGCTTGGCCTCCATCGCCCTGGTGTGGGCCGCGAAGGACTCGGGCACCGGGAGCCCCTGGGCTGCGGGATGACCGGCGCGCAGGTTGTTGAGCACCGCGTTGAAGTCTCGGACCAGCACCAGCAGGGACCAGGCGTCCACGTGGGAGTGGTCGGAGCCGATGACGATCTGCGGCGAACCCGCGGTATCGCGCACCGCGGCTGATTCACCGTCGTCGATGACGCAGAGCCGATGCGAGGGCGTGCCGAAGGGATCACAGACGGTGTCGAAGTGGGCGCGCAGGGCGGCCTTGACCTCGGCCGCGTTGAGCTGCTCCCTCGGCGCTGCCAGGTGCGCCGTCTGCAGCGCCGCCCGCGAGCCTGTGCTGAATCCTATGGGAGCCCGGTGCGGCTCGGGGGCCGAGAGCTGCTCCCAGGTGCCGGGCAGCATCGCGACCTCCTGCAGCACCAGGTCACTGATCGGTCCGCCGGAGTCTCCGCCTGGACCGGTATTGGCGTGATGTGTGTCACTGCGGCGCGGAAGATGCTCGGGCCGCCAGTCGAAGACCGTGCGCAGCGTGCCGTGGCGCTGGATCACCACCTGCCAGACGGCGGCGATCTCCTCCAGCGAGGCGGGGCCGTCGAGCTGAAAAGAAACCGCCATCCACGATCCGGGCCGAGACCCGAAGCTGACATGGCGGTTCTGGTCGAAAGAGACCGGAAGCCCGCCGGGTGGATCAGAGGCCTGGGCACCGTTCTGCGCAGGCTCGACGCTGAAACCGGCTCCGGAGCCCCGGCCCGGCGCGACGGCGGCGGCAGGCTGGGCCACCACCGAGTAGCTGGACAGACGTCCTGGCCTGGCGTGCATCTGCGCCACATTGGTCAACCGCATACGGCGTAGTCTAGGTGGCGTTCACTGCACTGGCATGCTTCCGGCGCAACTTTTTGTTCACCTGAGATGGAGGAGTCGGAGACCGTGGGGCTTTTCCAGACGGCGGGGGCGAAACTCGCCTACGAGGTCGCCGGCGAGGGTCCGACCTTCGTCCAGCTGCATGGACTGACCTCCTGCGCCTCACGGGAGCAGCGCGCCGGGCTGGACATGACGCTCAGCCTCGATGACTGCCGGATCCTGCGCTACGACGCCCGCGGTCACGGCTCCTCCACCGGCCGCGCCGTGCCGGAGGACTACCTGTGGCCCCGGCTCGCCGAGGACCTGCTCGCGCTGCTCGACGAGCTCGCGCCGGGAGCGAAGGTCCACGCCGCGGGCCCCTCGATGGGCGCCGCGACCCTGCTCTATGCCGCGCTGCGCGATCCCGAGCGCTTCGCCACGCTGACGCTGATGGTTCCACCCACGGCGTGGGCGACCCGCGCGGGACAGGCCGAGACGTATCAGAGGTCCGCCGAGCTGATCGAGGACCACGGGATCGGCGCCTTCGTCCGGGTGGGACGCCAGGTGCTGCCGCCGCCAGCCCTGGCAGACCGGCCCAAGGAGCGCGTCCCGGCGGTCAGCCAGGAGCTGCTGCCCTCGATCTTCCGAGGGGCCGGGGTCAGCGATCTTCCCAGTGCGGAGAAGATCCGCGAGCTCAAGGTGCCCACGCTGATCCTGGCCTGGGTGGATGACTATGCCCACCCGGTCTCCACCGCCGAGAAGCTGCACGACCTGATCCCGAACTCACGGCTGCAGATCGCAGAGACGCCCGAGGAGCTGGACACCTGGCCGCGCCGGGTGGCGCGCTTCATCGCTGCACACCCCTGCTGAGCGCCCCAGACGGGACCAGGCTGCGGGGGCGGAGACCGGATCGCCGGAAGACCCAGCAGGATCACGGGCGGTGAGCGCGTGATCCCCTTCCCTTGGCCGGTCTCCCGGCGACCCGATATGCCCCAGATCCTGCCGCTGGGCCTCCCACGCTGTGCACGCGGGGACGCGGTGACCAGGATCTCCTCTGTTTCTCCGAGGCCTCAGACACGTCGACCACGGGCCAGCCTGAGAACATGCCTGCCGGCGCCGTGTCTCCGCTCCCGCCGCAGACTGCGGCGCCGCGTGAATGCGCGCTGGGCGGGGCCCAGCCAATATTCACGTCCGAGGGACTTTCCACACTTTAGGTCCCGAGCCCAGCAGGGGCAATAGGCCGAAATGCTCCTGCCTGTGGAGTAAATGTGGACTACGCGGCGTGTCTTGTGCACAACATGTGCAGCAAGCTGTGGATAACATCCCTGTAACACCGCAATTACGCTTCTGACCAGTAGTTTTGTCCTGACACGCCTGTGCACCACGCATGACAGATACCAGTTTTTCCATCATTGCGTCGTGTTGCCGTAACCCCCTCGTTAGGTGTATGGACCCTTGGACTCCCGGTTTTCCACAAGTTGTCCACACCCTGGTGAGAACCTGTCCGGCGGATCGGCGGATCCCAGCGGGTAGCGTGGGAGGACCAACCCCCGAGGAGACATCCGGTGCACGAGTCGATCAACACGTACCTCCGTGAGGTGCTCAAGGAATCCAGCGCGGATGTCAGCGGCAAGCTCGCCGCCTACATCCCGCGGCTGCGAGACGCCGATGAGAACCTGCAGGCGCTCGCCCTGGCGACCGCAGACGGACAGGAATGCTCAGCCGGGGACGACGAGCACCTGTTCACCATCCAGTCCATCTCCAAGCCGTTCGTCTACGCGCTGGCGCTGGATGACATCGGGCTGGACCGAGTCCGCGAGATGGTCGGGATGGAACCCTCCGGCGAGGCGTTCAACGAGCTCTCCCTGGAAGGGGGCACCGGGCGGCCGCTGAACCCGATGATCAACGCCGGCGCCATCGCGACGCACCACCTGGTGGATCACACCAGCCACGAGGAGCACCCCGGTGGCCGGCAGAGCGACTCTCGCACCTCCGAGGTCCGCAGCCGCACCACCCGGATCCTCGATGGCATGTCGGCCTTCGCCGGACGTCCGCTCGAGATCGATTGGGACGCGGCCGAGGAGGAGTACTCCACCGCGTATCGCAATATGGCGATCGCTCACATGCTGAAGTCTCACGGCTCCCTGGAGACCGAGCCCGATGAGGCCGTGCGCGGCTATATCGATCAGTGCTCGATCCTGGTCACGGTCAAAGACATCGCCCGGATGGCCGCCACACTGGCCAATAATGGGATCAACCCGGAGAACGGCCAGCGGGTGGTCTCCGCCGAGTCCGCCCGCACCACGCTGGGCATCATGGCGACCTGCGGGATGTATGACGCCTCCGGGCGCTGGCTGACCCAGATCGGCATCCCGGCGAAGTCGGGCATCTCCGGGGGCATCATCGGGGTGCTGCCCGGTCAGGTCGGCATCGCCTCCTTCGCGCCGCGGCTGAACGAGGAAGGCAGCAGCGTCCAGGGCGTGGCGATGTTCCAGCACCTCTCCAACGAGCTCTCGCTGCATCTGATGAGCAGTGAGCGGATCAACGTGATCGAGGAGCTGGAACGCCGCGGCTGAGCCGGACCTCCAGGGTTCGGGCGAGGCCTGAGCCTGGACCGCGCCCCCACGGGCGGCGCCAGCTCGTGCCGTCTCTCGGGCGGCGCCGTCTCACGCAGTCTCTCGGGCAGTCTCTCGGGCAGGCTCAGGCGGCCGCCGCTGTGCCGCCTCCTGGGACCGGGTCGCGACCCTCGGCGCGGCGACGGGCCAGGACCTGGTGCGTGGGCGCCTCAGGGGTGCTCTGCGGGGCGCGTGCGGCCACCTCTCGTCGCAGCACCGGCACGACCTCCTCCCCGAGCAGGTCGATCTGCTCCAGCACCGTCTTCAGCGGCAGTCCCGCGTGGTCGATCAGGAAGAGCTGACGCTGATAGTCCCCGGCGTAGTCTCGGAAGCTCAGCGTCCGCTCGATGACCTGATCGGGTGTGCCCACGGTCAACGGGGTCTGCGCACTGAAGTCCTCGAGTGAGGGTCCGTTGCCGTAGACCGGCGCCCGGTCGAAGTAGGGCCGGAACTCCCGGATGGCGTCCTGCGAGTCCCTGCGCATGAACACCTGGCCGCCCAGGCCCACGATGGCCTGCTCGGCCGGCCCATGGCCGTAGTGCGCGTAGCGAGACCGGTAGAGCTCGATCATCCGGCCCGTGTGTTCCTTGTTCCAGAAGATGTTGTTGTGGAAGAACCCGTCGCCGTAGTAGGCGGCCTGTTCGGCGATCTCCGGTGAACGGATCGAACCATGCCAGACGAAGGGTGGGACGTCATCAAGCGGACGCGGCGTGGAGGTGAATCCCTGCAGCGGGGTGCGGAAGCGCCCGGAGAAGTCGACCTCAGTCTCGCGCCAGAGCCGGTGCAGCAGCGCGTAGTTCTCCAGCGCCAGCGGAATGCCGGTGCGGATGTCCTTCCCGAACCAGGGGTAGACCGGTCCGGTGTTCCCCCGACCCAGGGTGAGATCCACGCGCCCCTGGGCCAGGTGCTGCGCGAAGGCGTAGTCCTCCGCGATCCGCACCGGGTCGGTGGTGGTGATCAGCGTGGTCGCCGTAGAGAGCTGGATCCGACTGGTCTGCGCCGCCAGGTAGGCCATGAGGATCGGCGGGTTGGCCGGAGCCACGAAGGGCGGGTTGTGATGCTGACCGACCGCGAAGACGTCGAGCCCGACCTCTTCGGCCCGTTTCGCGATCGCCACCATCGACTGGATCCGCTCGTGCCCGGTGGGCACCCGTCCGGTTCTCGGATCCGGTGTCATGTCGCCGATGCTGAATATGCCGAACTGCATAGCTGCTCCCTGCGCCGTCACGGGTGGCCCGGTCCATTCCGGCCACTGGTTCAAATTTGAAGCACGCCCAGCATAACCCGCGCCGCCCCGCGATCATTCCCCTCAGACGCCCCTGCTCGCGCGTCGGCCGGGGCTCCCGTCAGGGCATGAGAAAGCCCCGGCCTCCCGCAGGAGTCCGAGGCTCTCTCATGTTTCAGCCGGGTCCGGCTGGGATGCTGCGTGCTGCCTACTTCGAGCCGACGACCTGCAGGTCGAGGGTCGCAGAGACATCAGCATGCAGGCGGACGGTGGCCTTGTAGCTGCCGACTGCCTTGATGCGTGCGGGGATCTCGACGGTGCGCTTGTCGATGGAGCCCAGGCCGGAGGCCTCGACCGCATCGGCGATCTGTGCGGAACCGACGGTTCCGAACAGGCGACCGGAGTCGCCGGTCTTCACGGTGATCTTCACGGGGGCAGACTGCAGCTTGGTGGCCACTGCCTGTGCTTCCTCGACCGTTGCGATCTCGCGAGCCTTGCGAGCGGAGCGCAGGCGCTCCACATCCTTTTCGCCGCCCTTGGTCCAGGCCAGTGCGAAGCCACGCGGCAACAGGTAGTTGCGTGCGTAGCCGCTTCTGACGTCGACCACATCTCCGGAGGCGCCGAGACCGGTCACTTCCTGAGTCAGGATGAGCTTTGCCATGGGTTGTTCCTTTCCTTCCCAGTCAGTCCTGGATCAGCCGCGGCCTGCGCCGGCGTACGGCAACAGTGCGACTTCGCGAGCGTTCTTGATCGCCTGGGCGATCTTTCGCTGCTCCTGGACAGTCACGCCGGTCACCCGACGTGCGCGGATCTTGCCTCGGTCGGAAATGAACTTCCGCAGCAGAGCGGTGTCCTTGTAGTCGATGACCGTGATGTCAGCAGCCTTCAGCGGGTTCGCCTTGGGCTTTGGCTTCTTGAGTTCAGCCTTTGCCATCGTGGTGCTCCTTCTCATTCTCGGAGCCCGCACCTGTGGGATGCGGGATGGTGGATAGTGTGTGTGTTCAAGCCGCTGTTCGCGGGCTCGAGGAGCGCGTGGCGCTGCTCAGGCTCAGAACGGTGGCTCGTTGTTGTCAGGGGTGCCCCAGCTTCCGCCGCCGGAGGGCTGGCCGCCCCACGGATCCTGCGGTGCGGAATCGTTGTTCCACCCGCCGCCGGAGGAGGAGCCGCCTCCGCCGGAGTTTCCTCCGCCGAAGCCGCCGCCGGAGGCCGCGCCGCCGGCGTTGCCGCCGCCGAACCCGCCTCCGCCGCTCGGACGGCCGCCTTGGCCGCCGCTCGAGCGCTGGACGCTGGCCGTGGCGAAGCGCAGCGAGGGACCGATCTCATCGACGTCGAGCTCCCAGGAGGTGCGGTTCTCCCCCTCCTTGGTCTGGAACGACCGAGCCTTCAGGCGACCCTGCGCGATCACGCGGGTGCCCTTGGTGAGGGACTCGGCGGCGTTCTCTGCGGCTTCACGCCACAGCGAACAACGCACGAAGAGAGTCTCTCCGTCCTTCCATTCGTTTGCTTGACGGTCGAAGAACCGCGGCGTAGACGCGATGGCGAAGTTGGAGACCGCGGCACCCGAGGGGGTGAAGCGGAGCTCTGGATCTGCCGTCAGGTTGCCTACAACGGTGATGATGGTCTCGCCGGCCATGGAAATGCTCCTTGGTTGCTGGTTCGCCCTGACAGGTGGATGGACCACCTGGAGGATTAATCGATCTTCTGTTCCTCGGGGCGGGTGATCTTGGTGCGCATGATCGTCTCGTTCAGGCGCAGCAGTCGGTCGAGCTCGGCGGCGGCGTCAGGAGTCGAGTGGAAGTTGACGACGGCGTAGACCGCTTCCGTCTTCTTCTGGATCTCGTAAGCCAGGCGGCGACGGCCCCAGACATCGACGTTGTCCACGGTGCCGCCGTCCTTCTTGACGACCTCCATGTACTTGCCGAGAGTCGGTTCCACGGTGCGCTCGTCAACCTCGGGGTCGACGAGCACCATCAGTTCATAGTGACGCATTGTGTTAACCCACCTCCTTTGGCCTTGCGGTCACGGGATTTCCGTAACAGGAGGGTCTATCTGCATCTGCATCTGGGCCTGTTCCTCCGCCCTCGGCATGAGGGCAGGAAGAATCAAGGTCAGACAACCTGCACCATCGTACCGGCTTTGCGCCCGGGCGACGAACGCGCCCGCTCAGCTGTTGAGCGAGGTGGTGAAGAAGCTCGCCACGGCGTCCCGGAGATGGGCGATGTCCTGGACCCCGCACATCTCCCGGGCCGAATGCATCGAGAGCAGCGCGATCCCGACGTCGACCGTGCGGATGCCCAGCCGGGTGGCGGTGATCGGCCCGATGGTGGAGCCGCAGGGGAGGTCGTTGTTGGAGACGAACTCCTGGGTGGGCACTCCGGCGGTGCGGCAGACCTGAGCCCACATCGCCGCCCCCGGGGCGTCGGTCGTGTAGCGCTGGTTGGCGTTGATCTTCAGCAGCGGACCGCCGTTGGGCAGCGGTCGGTTCGCCGGGTCATGGCGTTCGGAGTAGTTCGGGTGGACCGCGTGCCCGGCATCGCTGGAGAGGTGCCAGGAGGCCGCCAGCGCCTGAGCCCGCTGGGTGGTGGTGGCATCGGGCTGACCTGCGGCTCGGCCGAGGCCTTCATAGATCCGGCCGAGGACCTCTTCCAGGAAGGGCCCGGCGGCGCCGGAGCGTGAGGCCGAGCCCAGCTCCTCGTGGTCGAAGGCGGCCAGCATCGGAATCACCGTGCCGGCCTCGGCCGCCTCCGCGGTGCCGATCAGGGCACTGAGCCCGGCGTGGACCGAGGAGAGGTTGTCGAGCCGGCTCGAGGCGAGGAACTCCTGCGCCGCACCGAAGGTCGCCGGGGCCTGGGCGTCGGCGAGGACCACGTCATAGCCGTCGACCTGGGCGGGGTCCACCCCGGCGGAGGCGGCCAGCAGGCCCAGCACGTCGGCGGCAGCCGCCTGCTCCGCGGAGCAGGCGAGTCCCAGGATCGGGGCGGTGTGCGCCTGCTTGCCCAGCTTGAGGCCCTCGTTGACCTGGCGGTCCAGATGGATGGCCAGCTGCGGGATGCGAGCCACGGGCCCGGTGGAGGCCAGGTGAGTGGCTCCGTCGCGGGTGACCAGGCGTCCGGCCAGGCGCAGCTCCCGATCCAGCCAGGAGTTCAGCAGCGGTCCCCCGTAGACCTCGACGCCGGCCTGCAGCCAGCCCTGGCTGATCATCGTGGACTTGGGCTTGAGCTTGAACCCGGGGGAATCGGTATGTGCCCCGAGAATGCGCAGCGGGGTCACCGGGGAGGCCCCGGCCGGCACCACCCAGGCCAACACGGCTCCATCGCGGACCACGACGTAGCGTCCGGGCTCGGCGGGCCAGTCCTGATGCTCGCCCAGCTGGGTGAATCCGGCGCTGACCAGCCGCTGCGCCGCCACGGTCGCCGCATGGAAGGAGGAGGGCGAGGCGGTCACATAGTCTGCGAGGTCTTGGATCAGCTCTTCGGATGTCATGCTCGCCATCCTAATCAGAGGTCTCGATTCCTGTGGGGCCCGCTGCTAGCGTGGCCGCATGTCATCGATATGGGCTGGCCTTCTCATCAATCTCCTGCTCTTCGTGGCGCTGCTGCTCATCGTGATGTTCGTGCTGCACGCCACGATCCGCGCCGCGGTGCGCAATGCGCTGCGCGACCACGACACCTACCGCGAGGAGCAGTCCCAGGCCGCAGATCGGATCCGCAGCCGGTCCGAGACCTGACCCGCCGGGCACCCCTAGAGCGGACCGAGGAGCCCGGTCTGGAACACGTAGACCACGGCCTGCACCCGGTCCCGCAGCTGCAGCTTGGTCAGGATCCGACGCACATGGGTCTTCACCGTGGCCTCGGAGAGGAAGAACTTCGCGGCGATCTCCGCGTTGGAGAGACCCTCGGCCACGGCGAAGAGCATCTCGGTCTCGCGCTGGGTCAGGGGTTCGCGCGGAACTCCGTCGTCCATCGCCTCGGCGATCTCCCGACCATCGGGCAGCGGCCGCCCCGTGCCGGCCGCTGCGCCAGCCGCTGCTCCGCGAGCGCCGCCGGCCGCGCCGTGAGCTGCCCCGCCGCCGGAGCCCTGCGCCGCCGAGGGTGCGATCCGCGCGCCACCGCGCAGGTAGACCTCCAGCAGCCGCTGGGTGATCCGCGGGGCCACCACGGCGTCGCCCTCTGCCACCACGCGCACCGCGTGGACCAGGTCCTCCGGGGTGACGTCCTTGAGCAGGAAGGCGCTCGCGCCGGCTTGAAGTCCGGAGAAGGCGTATTCGTCCAGGTCGAAGGTGGTCAGGATGATCACGCGGGTCTGCGGGAACTGCGCGACCACCTTCGTGGTGGCCTCGATGCCGTCCATCCGGGGCATCCGCACGTCCATCAGCACCACGTCCGGGCGCTGGCCAGGGGGGAGCGCGTTGAGCGTCTGCAGCGCCTCGATCCCGTCTGCGGCCTCGGCCACGACCTCCAGGTCCTCCTCGCCCTCGAGGATCAGCCGGAAGCCCATCCGGAGCAGGTGCTGATCATCGACCAGCATCACCTTCAACGGGTCGGTGCGCGGCTCCTCCCTGGGCGCAGCGGCCCCGAGGTGTGCGGGGTGTGCCGCGTCGTCGTGGTGGTGGTTGTTCACCGGGTCATCCCTTCTGCGGCGGTTCCAGCACCGCGCGCACCATCCAGCCCCGGCGCGGTGCCGGGCCTGCGTAGACCGAACCGTTGTAGAAGCCGGCGCGCTCCTCCATGCCATGGATCCCCTGGCCGCTGCCCACCGATTCACGGCGCTCACCATGGGCCGGGTGCACGCCGTCGTCGGTGATCGTGAGCACCACCTGACCGGTGGCCGGCATTCCCAGCGCGGCCTGGTCCGCCGCGCTGAGGCCTTCGGAGCGCAGCCGTCGCGACTCCTCCAGGCCCGGACCGGCGCGGTGTTCGATGTGCACCGTCACCTCGGTGACCAGGCGCCCGTAGCGCAGCACGTTGGTCAGTGATTCCTGGATGATCCGGTGCACCGTGAGACCGAAGCCGGCGTCCTCGGGCAGCGAGGGCCCGGTGAGGCTCACGGTCAGCGGCAGGCCCGCTTGGCGGAAGTTCTCATAGAGGTCTTCGAGGGATTCCCCGATCGGGCGGCGGGCGGCGCCGACGTCCTGGCCCTCGCGCAGCACCCCGATCACGCGACGCATGTCTCCCAGCGCGGTGCGGCCGGTGCCGGAGAGCTCTTCGAGGACCTCACCGGCGCGGTGCGGATCCTTGCGCGCCACGATCCGGGCGCCGTCGGCCAGCGAGATCATCACCGAGAGCGAATGGGCGATCACGTCATGCATCTCTCGAGCGATCCGGTTGCGCTCGGCGACCTGGGCCAGCTGCTGGCTGCGCCGGGCCCACTCCAGGACCTCCTGCTCGTGGCTGTGTCCGCGGCGCACCGCGGCGCCGATGCCGGCCGAGATCCCGACGCTGAAGAACATCGTCACCGCCAGGATGCTCAGCGACTCGACCTCGTTGAGTCCCATCGGATCGTAGTAGTTCTCCATCCACCAGCTGGGGCCGTTCCGGGAGATCCAGGTGTCCATGCGCAGGAAGGTCAGGTAGCCCAGCACCGTGGCCGGGAGCCCGGTGATCAGCCCGACCAGCAGCCCGCGCTGCCGCGCCACGGAGTAGGCGGCGAAGCAGAGTCCCCACATCTGCACGCCCTGCCAGGGGTAGAACGCCAGCAGCGCCGCCTCGGCCAGGGCCACCAGGGCGAGCACGCTCAGCGGATGCGAGCGTCGGAAGCACAGCGCCGCGATGATCACGCCGTAGCCGAGCAGCAGCCACAGCGCGCCGCGGCCCAGGTCGTAGAAGGCGTACGGGTAGACCCACAGGGCCAGCAGCACATAGACCCCGATGACCACCGCGTCCATCGACCTCGGATGCCTGCGGAACCAGCCGCGCAGGCCGCGCCGACGCACGATCGCGAGATCCTCGAAGCCAGGGGGGAAGACCTGCCCCGTGGGGGATTCGGAGGGCGCCTGGGTGATCACGGCATCGACTCTACCCAGCGGCGCGGCACCGGGGTCAGGCATCGCGTCGCGTGAACAGCAGCCATCCCGGGATCAGCACGAGCCCGGCCCAGGCCAACAGCAGTGCGCCGGCCAGCGGCACCGGCAGGTCTGTGGCCAGCGAGGCGCTGCCGGCGGTGAACTGGCGCTGAAGCGCGAAGATCTCGAAGCGCGCCAGCTCCTCGACCCACGGAGCGAAGTCGGTGAGCGCCTGCAGCAGGCCCAGCGCGATCGGTCCGCTGAAGAGCAGCAGGCAGTAGGTGACCACCGCCCCGGCGGTGCTGCGCAGCAGCGCGCCGAGTCCGAAGCCGAGCGCGGCGGTGATGATCACCACCGCCGCACTGCTCAGCGTCATCCACCAGAGCTCGGGCTCCCACAGCGGGGGCATCACGTCGTAGAACCCCGCCAGCGGCAGCAGGACCAGGAAGCAGAGCAGCATCAGCGCCGCGGTGAGCGCGGCGATGAAGCCGCAGACCGCCAGCAGCTTCGCGGCGAAGAATATGCTGCGGTTCGGCACCGCGGCCAGCGAGGACCGGATCGAGCCGGAGCTGTGCTCGGTGGTGATCGCGACCGCCGCGAGCGCCCCCATCAGCAGCGTGATCAGGGTGAAGCTCGCGAAGGCGTTCTCGAACAGTCCCAGCCCGGTGAGCTGCGCCTCGGTGTCCTGCAGCGAGGTGTCGGCGAGCAGGTAGCGGGTGCTGAACACGGTGGCGGTCAGCGTGAGGACCATCACCGCGAGTGCGGCCAGGCTCAGCCACCAGTTCAGCCGAAGGCTGGTCAGCTTCAGCCACTCCGCACGCAGCGCACGGGCGAAGCTGACCTCGGCGGCGCCCAGCGCCGACCCCGTGCTCGCAGCCGAGGTCGGGCTCGCCGCCGACGCGGTGCTCCCAGCGTCGGGGTGGGCGCTTCCCGGGGCGCGGGAGGTATTGGCGTTCATACGAGTCCTCCGGAGCGGTGTTCGACATAGTTCCCGGTCAGCCTGAGATAGGACTCCTCCAGGGAGGAGTGCAGCGGAGTCAGCTCATGGACGACCGCACCGATCTCCAGGGCCCGGCGGCCGATGCTGCGGGCATCGATGCCGCGCGCCTCGAAGGTCTCGGCGTCCTGGCAGACCAGGGTGATCTGGGCTCCGGCGAGCGCGGCCATGAGCGCCTGCGCGTCCTCGGTGCGCACCAGCACCCGGGTCTCTCCCGCGGGGTCGATGAAATCGCCCAGCGGCTGATCGGCGATGATTCGCCCCTGTCCGAGCACGATCAGGTGATCGGCGGTCTGCGCCATCTCCGACATCAGGTGCGAGGAGATGAACACGGTCCGTCCCTGGGCGGCGAGTCGGCGGACCAGCTGGCGGACCCAGCGCACGCCCTCCGGGTCCAGTCCGTTGATGGGCTCGTCGAAGATCAACACCCCGGGGTCTCCCAGCATCGCGGCGGCGATCCCGAGTCGCTGCGTCATCCCCAGGGAGTAGCTCTTGATCCGTCGGGTGGCCACGGAGCTGAGTCCGGTCATCTCGATGACCTCCTGGACCCGGGCCTTGGGGATGGCGTGGGTGGCGGCCAGGATGCGCAGCTGCTGCTCCCCGGTCCATCCCGGGTGGCACGCCCCGGCGTCGAGCACCGCTCCGACCTCGCGCAGCGGGGCGCGGTGTTCGGCGTAGGGTCTGCCGTTGATCGTGATCTGCCCGGCGCTGGGCCGGTCCAGCCCCATGGCCAGCCGCATCGTGGTGGACTTGCCCGCGCCATTGGGACCCAGGAAGCCGGTGACCCGGCCGGGCTCCAGCGCGAAGCTGATCCCGTCCACCGCGGTTCGCTCCCCGTAGCTCTTGGTCAGGCCGCTGGCTGTGATCATGGCTCCACGCTAGGTCCGCACCGGTGCGGTGCGCATCACGCTGAAGGATGATCCTGGGTCGGTTTCACGTGAAGCGGCTTCGCCGCGTAGGTCCAGGCGCGCAGCGGCGCCTCCATCGGGCCGCGGTCGAAGAAGCGCAGCCACAGGTGTGAGATCCCGAGCTGGCCCAGCCAGAGCCCGACGATGACGCCGCCCACCTGGCTCGCGCTCAGCTGCCCGGCCAGTCCCAGGCCCAGCGGGGCGCCCAGCGCGGAGAAGATCAGCGCGAGCACCAGGGACTGGCCCAGGTAGTTGCTCAGCGACATCCGTCCGGCAGGGGCCAGGAGGCGCACCAGCCAGCTGAACCCGCGGTGGCGCAGGATCAGCAGCACCGCCAGGACATAACCGGTGGCCTGCACCGGTCCCGCGAGGAAGATCAGTCCTGCGCTGAGCGTCTCGGCGCCCAGCCCGCCGGCTCCCGGTTCGCCGCCCCAGACCATCCACGCGGCGGTCACGCTGAGCCCGCCGCCCACCGCGAGGGCGGGCAGCATGACCGAGACCAGCCGCGTCGTGGCGATCTCTCCGGCGAGGATCTGCTCGATCATCCGGGCTCGTCCGATCACCAGCCCCAGCAGGAAGGCCGCGAACGCGATGGGCCCCTGCACCAGCAGCATCGAGGGGGCCACCAGCGCGTAGGCCTCCAGCTGGAACGCCAGGTAGCTGCCGAGGCTCCCGGTATAGGCCGCTCGGGCCTCCTCGGTGGCCATGATCAGCCCAGAGCTCTCCATCGCCTCCGGGCTCATCCCCGCGCCCTCCGTCATCGCCGCGCCCTCCAACATCGGAGCGGACTCCAGCCACCAGGTCAGTGCGCCCAGTCCGAGGAGCGCCAGCGCCACCACGGTCCAGAGCCCGGCGGCGAGCAGCAGCGCGGCCCGGGTGCTGATCCGGCGCAGCCCCAGCAGCGCGAAGCCCAGGACGGCGTAGGCGAGCAGGATGTCGCCCACGAAGAGGAAGATCCCATGCAGCAGCCCCAGGACCACCAGTCCGGCGAAGCGGCGCTGTGAGCGGGAGACCTCGCTGACCCCGGCGCGGTGCGCGGAGCTCCACTGCAGCACGAAGGCCAGACCGAAGAGGAAGGAGAAGATCACATAGGACTTGCCCTCGAAGATCGCCGTGGCGGCGAAGGCCACCCACTGATCAGCAGCCGCGAACGCCCCGGCGCCGCCTCCGGAGCCCGTCTCGCCCAGTCCGGCGGAACGCCCGCCGCCGGCGAGGTTCTCCGGAAAGGCGAAGTACCAGATGTTCACGGACAAGATGCCCAGCAGGGCCAGCGCGCGCAGCGCGTCCACGGCGTGAAGTCGTTCCATCCCCCCAAAATACCGGGCCCTGCCTGCGCCACGGACGGTAGGGTCGCAGGAAACCATTTCGTCGGGAGAGTTCTTTGGGCACTGTACTGACCATCGCCGGAATCTCGATCATCCTGGTGGGACTCTGGGACATGTTTCACCAGCTGATGCACCCGCGTGGTTCAGGCAGGCTCAGCGGCTTGGTCTTCTCCGCGGTGTGGGGGCTCTCCCGGGCCACCGGTCACCGGTTGGGCTTCGCCCTGGGACCCGGGACGATGGTCGCAATAGTGCTGCTGTGGGTGTTGATTCAGGGGATCGGCTGGGCGTTGATCTACCAGCCGCACGTCTCCGAGGGTTTCCTCTACTCCGACGGTGTGAACCCCGGTGACTATGCCAGCTTCGCCGAGGCGCTCTACATCTCGCTGGTCTCGTTGGCGACGCTGGGCTTCGGCGATGTGGTCGCCGTGGATCCTTGGCTGAGACTGGTGACCCCGCTCCAGGGCCTGACCGGGTTTGCACTGCTCACCGGCGCACTCACCTGGTTCGTGCAGGTCTATCCGCCGCTGCTCCGGCGCAGATCGGCGGCGCTGACGCTCAGGGCGCTCCAAGAGACCGGCTACGCCGAGAACCTCCATGAGCTTCAGCCCTGGGCGGCGCAGATCGAGGTGGATCGGCTCACCGAACGGATCTCGGACATCTGCGTAGATCTCTCCCAGCACAGCGAGACCTATTACTTCCAGGTTGATGCGGCCGGAGTCTCCTTCTCACACCATCTGCCCTACGCCCTGGCCCTGCAGCGAGCCGCTGAAGGATCCCCTTCTTTGGAGGTGCGGATGAGCGCGGCGAAGCTCGGCACCATGCTGGACCAGCTCGCCTCCACGCTGAGCCCGAGCTTCGTCTCGGGAGAAGGCCTGGAGCAGATCTTCGCGGCCTACGCCGCTGACCACCCACGGCCACGCTGACCGACTTCTTCGTTTCACCGGGGTGCACCGGGGCGCGCGCGCAACACCAGCGACGCCGGACGTCAGCTGACACCCGCGCCCCGGTTCAACACCAGGTGGGCTCAGCGGTCGACCTCGCCGCGGATGAAGGCCTCGACCTTCTCGTGGGCGACGTCGTCGTGGAACTGCTCCGGCGGGGATTTCATGAAGTAGCTCGAGGCCGAGAGCAGCGGTCCGCCGATGCCGCGGTCCAGCCCGATCTTCGCCGCCCGGATCGCGTCGATGATCACCCCGGCGGAGTTCGGTGAGTCCCAGACCTCGAGCTTGAGCTCGATGGAGACCGGGGCGTCGCCGAAGTTGCGGCCCTCCAGCCGGATGAACGCCCATTTCCGATCGTCGAGCCACTGGATGTAGTCGCTGGGCCCGATATGGACATCGCGGTCCGCCAGCGGCGCCGAGGTGTTGGAGGTGACCGCCTGGGTCTTGGAGATCTTCTTGGACTCCAGCCGGTCGCGCTCGAGCATGTTCTTGAAGTCCATGTTCCCGCCCACGTTGAGCTGATACGTCCGGTCCAGGTGGACACCGCGGTCTTCGAAGAGGTGGGCCAGCTCGCGGTGCGTGATCGTCGCCCCGATCTGGGACTTGATGTCGTCCCCGACGATCGGCACTCCTGCCTCGGTGAACTTGGCCGCCCATTCCGGGGTGCCCGCGATGAACACCGGCAGCGCGTTGACGAAGGCCACCCCGGCGTCGATCGCGGCCTGCGCGTAGAACCGGGCGGCCTCCTCGGAGCCCACCGGCAGGTAGCAGACCAGCACATCGGCCTGGGCCTGCTTCAGCGTGGCCACCACGTCCACCGGCTCGGCCGCGGACTCCTCGATGGTCTCCCGGTAGTACTTCCCGAGTCCGTCCAGGGTGGGTCCGCGCTGCACGGTGACCCCGGTGGCCGGGACATCCGCGATCTTGATGGTGTTGTTCTGCGAGGCGGTGATCGCCTCGGCCAGGTCCAGGCCGACCTTCTTCGCGTCGACGTCGAAGGCTGCGACGAACTGGACGTCGCTCACGTGATAGTCCCCGAATCGGACATGCATCAGCCCTGGAACCCGCTGATCATCGGGGGCATCCTTGTAGTATTCCACGCCCTGGACCAGTGATGCCGCACAGTTTCCGACGCCGACCACGGCGACTCGGATGGGATGTTCTGCCAAAAGTGCTCTCCTTGGGGTCTTGCAGCTTGGTCTCCCAGCGCGGCGGGGGTCCCGCCGCGAGCTGGAAGGTGATCTCAGTCATATTGGTGTCTCTGAGTCAGAAGCCTATAGCGAGTCGACCTCGGAGGTTATCGTGGACCCGATGACCAAGCCCCCGAAGGACGGACCCCCGGTCGCTCCGACCCGGGATGACCCGCTGCTGCGGCACCTCTCGGAACGCTTCGGCGGACCCGCAGGGACCCGGCTGCGCCCTCGGGGCAACCCGAGCCGGGTGTTGTTGGGCCTGACCGTGCTGGGAATCCTGCTCTCGGCGCTGACCAGCCAATATTGTCGGATCAACGGCTGGGGCGGGGTCGGGGTCTATCACGCGGGCTGTTATTCAGACATCAGCGCGCTCTTCACCCAGCGTGAACTCGGCCAGGCGCCCTGGGGTCCGCTGATCGGTCCGAGCTACTTCGAGTACCCGGTGCTCACCAGCCTGGTCGCGGCGCTGCTGGCGGCCTCGACCCGGTTGCTGCTCACCCAGGAGCTGACCGCGGCGCTGGGCTGGTCCGCCGAGCGCGCCTCGCTGCTCTACTGGGACCTCAGCTTCGCCGCGGCCGCGCTGGTGTGGCTGGTGCTGGTGCTGGTGGTGATGAAGGCCGCCGGTGCACGTCCCTGGGACGCCGCGATCGTGGCGCTCTCCCCGGCGATCATCTTCGGCATCGGGATCAACTGGGACATCTGGGCCGTGACCGCGCTGGCCCTGGCGATCCTGGCCTTCCAGCGCGGTGCCCATGTCAGCGCCGGGGTGATGATCGGCGTCGGGGTGTCCTTCAAGCTGTTCCCGCTGTTCATGCTCGGTGCGGTGCTGGTCCTGGTGCTGCGCCGTGACACCCGGCTGGGGCTTCAGGTCTTCCTGCGCGTGCTCGGCGGCACGGCGGCCAGCTGGCTGGTGCTCAACATCCCAGCGATGGCGCTGAGCTTCACCTCCTGGTCCCAGTTCTTCGAGCTCTCGGCCGAGCGCGGCGCCGGATACTCCTCGCCCTGGCACCTCTGGCAGCTGCTCGCCGGGGACCGCGGCGGTCCGAGTCCCGAGCTGATCTCGGGCCTCGGGCTGGGCCTCTTCGCCGCGGCCTGCGCGGGGGCGCTGGTGCTGGGACTGCTGGCGAAGCACCCGCCCCGGATGGTGCAGCTGCTGTTCCTG
The DNA here is from genome assembly GCF_017347085.1 of Nesterenkonia sp. E16_10. Lineage (GTDB taxonomy): Bacteria > Actinomycetota > Actinomycetes > Actinomycetales > Micrococcaceae > Nesterenkonia. The sequence goes on along the minus strand of NZ_JADPSA010000042.1, from coordinate 7,815 downwards.
ATCGTGGCGGCATTCCTGCTGCTGAACAAGGTCTATTCGCCGCAGTTCATGATCTGGCTGATCCCGCTCATCGCGCTGGCGGCACCGCGCTGGCGCGACGCGCTGATCTGGCAGGGGTTCCAGCTGCTGCACTTCTGGGCGGTGTGGATGTACCTGGCAGGCATCGTGGGGGACCAGGACCCGCAGCATTCCTTCGACACCGCGCTCTACATCGCCGCGGTGCTGGGTCATATCGGTGCCACGATCTATCTGATGGTCCAGGTGGTGCTCGACATCCTGCGCCCGGAGCGGGATCCCGTGCGCCGCGCGAACCCGGATCCCGCGCCTGGTGGCCGGACGCAACCGGTGCCGAGCTCAGAGCTGCGCTGAGGCCCAGTCCTTCAGGATCTGCACCGCGTCCTCGCGGGACACCGGCCCATGCTCCATGCGGTGTTCGAGCAGGAACTTATACGCCCGGCCGACCTCGGGGCCGGGGGGTATCTCCAGGACAGCCATGATCGCCTCCCCGTCGAGGTGCGGCCGGATCCGGTCCAGCTGCTCACGCTCGGCCAGCTCGGCGATCCGGGCTTCGAGGTCGTCGTAGGCGTGATCGAGCCGGGCGGCCTTCTTCTTGTTCCTGGTGGTCACATCCGAGCGGGTGAGCCGGTGCAGCCGCTGCAGCTGGTCACCGGCGTCGGTGACGTAGCGGCGCACCGCCGAGTCGCTCCAGCCCTGGTCGCCATAGCCGTAGAAGCGCATGTGCAGCTCCACGAGCAGGCTCACCGCGGCGATGGTGGCCTTGTCGAAGCGCAGCTCCTGCATCCGCCGGCGGGTCTGCTTGGCGCCGACCACGTCGTGATGCCGGAAGCTGACCCCGCCGCCGGGTTCGAAGCGGCGGGTCTTGGCCTTGCCGACGTCGTGCATCAGGGCCGCGAAGCGCAGCACGAAGTCCGGGCCCGGCACCGGGCCCTCCTCCTCGGTCTCCAGGGCGCAGGCCTGTTCCAGCACCTGCAGGGAGTGCTGGTAGACGTCCTTGTGCCGGTGGTGCTCATCGTCGGTGAGCTTCAGCGCGGGCACCTCCGGGAGCATGATCTCGGCCAGGCCGGAGTCCACCAGCAGGTCGATCCCGGCGCGCGGGTCGGCGCCGCAGATCAGCTTGACCAGCTCCTCGCGGATCCGCTCCGCCGAGACGATGCTCAGCCGCTGGGACATCTCGGTCATCGCCGCGCGCACCTCTTCGGCGACGTCCAAGCGCAGCTGCGAGGCGAAGCGGGCCGCGCGCATCATGCGCAGCGGATCATCGGAGAAGGACTCCTGGGGAGTGGCGGGGGTGCGCAGCACTCGCAGGTGCAGGTCCTTGACCCCGCCGTGCGGGTCCACCAGTTCAAAGCTGGGCAGCTTCAGCGCCATCGCGTTGACCGTGAAGTCGCGCCGGACGAGGTCCTCGCCCAGGTCGGTGCCGAATTTGACCTGGGGCTTGCGTGAGCCCGGGTCGTAGGCCTCCGCCCGGTAGGTGGTGATCTCGATGGTGTCGGCACCCTTGCGGATCCCGATGGTGCCGAAGTCCCGGCCGATGTCCCAGTGCGCCTCGGCCCAGCCGGAGACCGTCTCGATGATCTGATCCGGGGTGGCGGCGGTGGTGAAGTCCAGATCCGGGGAGGTCCGGCCCAGAAAGAGGTCCCGCACGGGACCGCCCACCAGGGAGAGTTCGAAGCCGTGGGCGGCGAAGCGTTCGCCGAGTTCGACGACGACCTCGGGCAGCCAGGCGCCGTCGGGGAAACCAGAGGGAAGGTAAGGCATAGCGCAAACAGTGTCCCATATGCCGCGCCCGGGGAGCCCCGGATCCGCGCCAGCACCGGCATGCGCGCTGCGCTCCGCGCCGGACTCCGTGATCCGCGCGGCACTCCTATTAGAGTGTCGGGTATGAACAGACCGGAGACCGGCGATGAACGGCGCACCCCATTGACGGTGTCAATGGGTGCCCGGCGCATGCCGGCCCGGCAGTCCACGCGGCAGCAGGGCAGCCTCCCGACGGTGGAGGAGGTCAGCGCCGGAGGGGTGATCATCCGCCCGGCCGCCGCAGGGTTCGAGGTCGCCATCATCGCCCGGTACAACCGCGGCGGCCGCCTGGAGTGGTGCCTGCCCAAGGGCCACCCGGAGGGCACCGAGACCTTCGAGGAGGCCGCGCTGCGCGAGGTCGCCGAGGAGACCGGGATCGAGGGGGCGATCCTGACCTCGCTCGGCAGCATCGAGTACTGGTTCACCGTCCCCTCGCACCGGATCCATAAGACCGTGCACCATTACCTCATGGAGGCTGTGGGCGGGGAGCTCAGCATCGAGAACGACCCCGACCATGAGGCCGTCGACGTCGCCTGGGTGGACCTGGATGCGCTGGAACGCACACTGTCCTTCCCCAACGAGCGCCGGATCGTGAATCTCGCCCGTGCGGTGATCGATGAGTCGGTCCAGTCCAGCTGATCCGGCTATAGTCCACTGACGATGACTGCTGCTTCCCCCGGACAGACCGAGACCGGTCCACCGCCTCCGCCCTCGACTCCCTCGACCCCAGGCCCCTCGACCCCGGGCCCCGCGACCCCTGGTCCCGTGAGCCCTGACGCCTCGACTGACCAGAGCCACCTCCCCGCGAAGGGCCTGGCCCGCGCCAGCGCGATCATGGCCGCCGGCACCCTGGTGTCCCGGGTGCTCGGCATCGTGCGCACAGCGCTGCTGGCGGTGGCGATCGGCGGCACCACCCTGGTGGGCGACGTCTTCGAGAAGGCCAACACCGTCCCCAACGTGGTCTACCTGCTGCTCGCCGGCGGCATGTTCAACGTGGTGCTGGTCCCACAGCTGATCAAGGCCGCGCGGCGCTCCGATCGGGGCGCAGACTACACCTCGCGGCTGCTCACGCTGACCATCACGGTGCTGGCGGGGTTCACCGTGCTGCTCACCCTGGCGGCCTACCCGATCATCTCCACGCTGACCCGCAACTGGACCGAGCCGATGCTCGCCCTGGGCACCGCCTTCGCGATCTGGACCCTGCCGCAGATCTTCTTCTACGGGCTATACGCGGTCACCGGGCAGGTCCTCAACGCCAATGCCCGCTTCGGCTGGTACATGTGGGCCCCGGTGCTGAACAACCTGATCGCCATCGGGGTGATCATCAGCTTCATCCTCACCTTCGGCCAATACGCCGCCAGTGATGACCAGCTCACCGAATGGACCACCCAGCAGACCATCTGGCTGGCAGCCGGCCACACCGTGGGCATCATCGCCCAGGCGCTGCTGCTGCTGTGGCCGCTCTCCCGCCTCGGCCTGAAGCTGCGCCCGAAGTTCGGGCTCAAGGGCATGGGCCTGGCCTCCACCGGACGGATCGCCGGCTGGACCCTGGTGACCATGCTGATCGGCAACATCGCCAACCTGCTCTACATGCGGCTGATCTCGGGGGCCACCGCGGTGCGTGAGGAGATGGGCGCGCTCGGCGCCGGGGTGCCCGGGGAGTACGCCGCCAACGTCGCGGAGCTGATCGCGATCCTGCCGCATTCGGTGTTCGTGCTCTCCATCGCCACGGTGCTGTTCAACCAGCTGGCCCGGGCCATGGACACGGGCCGGTATGGCAGAGCCCGGGAGATCATCAACGAGGGCCTGCGGATCTTCGCCATCCCGGTGATGTTCGCCATGGTGGCGGTGCTGGTGCTCTCCGGCCCGCTGGGCAGGATCTTCAGCGGCTCCGCGGAGAACGCCAACCTCGCCGGCGCGGCGATCGGGCAGCTGCTGGTGCTGCTCGCCTTAGGGATGCCCTTCCGTTCGGCCAGCTTCTACCTGATGCGGGTCTTCTACTCCGCCGAGGATGCCAAGACCCCGATGCTGATCTACGCGATCATCGCGGTAGTCGGGCTGAGCACCGCCTATGGTCTTGCCGGGGTCGTGCCTGATGAGCAGATCCCCTACCTGGTGATCGGGCTCTTCTCCGCGCTGCACATGCTGCAGTACCTGATCGCTCATCTCCTGGTGGTCCGGCGCTGGGGCGGCTTCGACTTCGCCTCGGTGCTCAGCGCCTATCTGCGCTCCGGTGCCTGTGCCGGCGTCGCCGGACTGGCAGGGGCCGCCGCGCTGTGGCTGCTCGGCGGCTATGACTGGGGCTTCGCCTGGGACTCCATCTTCACCGCGGTGCTCAGCTGCGCCGTCGTCGGCGTGGTGATGGCGGTGGTCTTCGTGCTGATGCTGCGCGCGCTGCGGGTCAAGGAGTTCACCGCCGCGATCGCACCGCTGGCGAGGCGCGTGCCAGCACTGTCCCGCCTGGCCCGGTAGGCTTGACCTGATCTGACCTGGCTGTCTGCGATTGGGTGGCCAGGATGTTTCCCGGACCGAGGAGGACTTGTGGCGCAGCCTTTCGGCGTCGGCGATGTGGTGGGCGGGCGGTACCGCATCACCCACCACGTGGTGACGTCAGCTGATCAGGACATCGTCTTCCAGGCGAGCGACGAGGTCCTCGACCGGGACGTGAGCATCCTGCTGGCCTCACGCTCGAACGCCAAACAGGTGGCCACCTCCGCGCGGGAACTGGCGATGGGCTCCCGCGACTCCGACGTCCAGGTGCTTGATCTGGGCCTCGCCGAGGAGCGGACCTACCTGATCTCCTCGCTGGTCGATCCCAACACCCTGCTGGATCTGGTGGTGCCTGACACCGCGCCCTACGTGGAGCCGTTCTTCACCGACTCGCTGGGCTCCGAGCTCTTCGGACAGTCCCGGATCATGGAGCCCGAGACCTACGAGGACGACGACGAGTACTACGCCGGACTCCACGCCGGCTCCGCCGAGGACCGCTCCGAGGATCCCGCACGTCGCTTCCGCCGACGCCGGCCCGCCTTCCTGGACAAGGTCTCCGACTCGCTGAACCGCCGGCTGAATACCGAGAACGACGCCGCTGCCCACGCCGTCGCTGCAGGTCAGGCGGACCAGGGCCAGGCGGATCAGGGTCAGGCGGACCAGGGCCGTGCGGCCGCCGCGGCCTATCTGCTCAGCGACATGGAGGTCACCAGCGCGGACCCCGCAGCCGACACCGCCGAGGACTTCTCCGGCACCCGGGAGAGCTTCACTGCCGCTTCCGCCGAGTCCTTTGAGGGCCGCGAGCCCACAGCCCCTGAGGAGGACCGCTCCTCCGCACCCACCGAGGCTGGCGCGGACGCCGCATCCGGTGACTCGGAAGGCTTCGCGCCACAGGACTCATACCCCGACCAGCCTGCGCCGGCCCAGGACGCCGAGCGGCTCGACGGTGATGAGGTCGTAGATGACCCGCCAGACTCCTTCGTGGAGGACGAGGATCTCCCCCTGGCGCCCGCCGCTCCGGCGCTGGCCCCGCTTCCCGGTCCCGCGCGCTCACGAGGACTCAGTGACGCGGTCTCTTTCACCGGACTGATCCGGCCGGTGCCACGCCTCGAGGATGACGCGGCCCTGCAGGCCCCCAGCTCCGCCGCGGCTCCCGAACTGCACAGCTCCAGCCCGGCCCGCACCGGGCACTCCGGCTCCGAGGGTCCTGTCGCCGCGGGCCTCTCCGGGGCAGCGGCGGAAACAACGGCGGCCGAGCCCGCCGACACGGATTTCCAGGATGAGAAGCCTGGCATCGGCCGATGGATCACCGCCGCGGTGCTCGCCGCGGTGTTGCTGGTCGCTGCCGTGGTGATGTTCATGAACCTGCGCGGCGGCGAGACGCAGGACGCCTCCGACCAGCAGGACCAGGAGGAGGGCGCAGGGGACGCCGGCGCCGAGGAGAGCGGTGACGAGGGAACTGAGGAGGGCGATCAGGAGCCCGGCACCGAGGAGTCCGCCCCGACCGAGGCCGAGTCCGTGGAACCCGAGATCGCGAACATCACCCGCGTGGTGCCCGACTCCCCAGACCTGATCTCGGACCGGGATGGCCAGCTCGCCAACCTTCTGGACGGGGACCCCGCCACCACCTGGGTCACGCTGTCCTTCGCGACCGCTGACTTCGGCGGCTTCAGCTCCGGCGTCGGCCTGGTGGCGGAACTCCAGGAGCCCGCCGAGCTGTCCGCGGTCACGGTCACCCAGGAGGGTGACTCCTCGGGAGGATCCTTCGAGATCCTGGTCAATGACACGCCGAGCTTCGAGGGCGCAGAGCAGGTCGGCAGCGGCACCCTGAACTGGAACGAGACCACCGTGGAGGTCGAGTCGGAGGGCGAGGTCGGCTACGTGATCCTCAACATCACCGAGCTGCCCAGTCAGGCCACCCCGAATGCGGACGGCCTGCCCTTCAGCGCTGAACTGGCCGAGATCTCCCTGGACTGACCCTCGGGGCCGCAGTGGGGGCGCAGTGGGGGCGCAGTGGGGTCGCACACACCGCTCCAGTAGGCTGGCGGGTGATGGAATAGGCTGTACATCGATGATGTTCAATATTCCAGACACCACGACCGTTGCTAAGGACATGTGATTGTGACTGAACAGACCCCTGACCAGGTTCACGACGTGGTCATCATCGGCTCCGGCCCTGCTGGCTACACCGCTGCCGTCTACATGGCACGCGCGAACCTCAAACCCATCATGCTCACCGGCTCGGTGACCGCCGGAGGTGAGCTGATGAACACCACCGACGTGGAGAACTTCCCCGGCTTCCCAGACGGCATCATGGGGCCTGACCTCATGATGAACATGGAACAGCAGGCCCGACGCTTCGGGACCGACATCCGCCACGAGGACGCCACCGCGCTCGTCCTGGACCGCCCGGTCAAGCAGATCACCACCGGAGCCGGAGACGTCCTCCACGCCCGCGCAGTGGTGCTTGCTACAGGCTCCGCCTACCGGGAGCTCGGTGTCCCTGGCGAGAAGGCCCTCTCCGGACACGGGGTCAGCTGGTGCGCCACCTGTGACGGCTTCTTCTTCCGGGAACAGAACATCGCCGTGGTCGGCGGCGGCGACTCGGCGATGGAGGAGGCGCTGTTCCTGACCAAGTTCGCCTCCAAGGTCACGGTCCTGCACCGCCGTCAGGAGCTGCGCGCCTCCCAGATCATGGTCGACCGGGCCAAGGCCAATGAAAAGATCGAATTCATCTGGAACACCGAGGTGACCGAGGTTCAGGGCGAAGGCAAGGTGAGCCGCCTGATCCTGCGTGACACCACCACCGGCGAGCCCTCCACCCTGGATGTGACAGGACTCTTCGTCGCGATTGGTCATGACCCGCGCACCGAGCTCTTCAAGGATCAGATCACCCTGACCGAAGAGGGCACCGCCTGGGTCGAAGGCCGCACCTCGAGGACCTCACTCCCAGGAGTCTTCGCAGCCGGAGACGTGCTGGACCCGACCTATCGCCAGGCGATCACCGCCGCCGGCTCCGGGTGCGTCGCAGCTCTCGACGTCGAACACTGGTTGGCCGACACCTTGAACTCTGAGGCGGCGAAAGTCCCGACCCCACCGACCAACACTGCCCCCGTCCCGTCCTAAGAAAGGAGATCTACATGTCAGATCTCAAGAACGTCACCGATGCAAGCTTCGAGCAGGATGTCCTGCAGGCCGACAAGCCGGTCCTGGTGGACTTCTGGGCAGAATGGTGCGGCCCCTGCCGCATGCTGACTCCCATCCTCGAGGAGCTGGCCGCCGAGAACCCCGAGAAGATCGAGGTCGTGAAGGTCAACGTGGATGAGAATCCCGGCACCGCCGCGAAGTTCGGCATCACCTCTATCCCCGCCGTCTACGCCTTCAAGGGTGGCGAGCATGTCCAGTCCTCCATCGGCGCGAAGCCGAAGCAGGCCCTGGAACAGGAGTTCGCTGACCTGCTGAAGTAGACACCGGCCTCACCACCTGAGGTCGAACAGGCGGGGCCCG
>NZ_JADPSA010000041.1 GCF_017347085.1 Nesterenkonia sp. E16_10 | reverse complement strand
CAAGCCGTATTCAACCGATCGTCGCAACAGTCTGTTGTTGCAATGAGCGTAGTTGATCGGCGAAGGCCTCAGCTGGGGTGCGCCAGCCCAGTATGCCTCGAGGCCTGTTGTTCAAGGCCGTGGCGATGGCTGCGATCTCATCGGCGTTCCATCTGGAGAGATCAGTACCTTTCGGGAAGTACTGCCGCAGGAGACCATTGAGGTGTTCGTTGGATCCACGTTGCCAGGGACTCTTCGCGTCGGCGAAGTAGACGGGCAGTCCAGTCTCTCTTGTCAGCAGCGCATGAGCAGAGAGTTCTTTTCCCCGGTCCCAGGTCAAGGACCGGCGCAACTGTTCGGGCAGCGGGGTGATCGATCTCGCCAGTGCGTTCTTCATGGTCAGTGCGCCGTAGCCCGCCAGTGCCGGGCCGTTCTTCGTCGGACGGATCAGCCCGTATCCGGTCTGGCGCGGTAGATGAACCAGCATCGCGTAGCGGGTAGTGCGCTCGATCAAGGTGGCGACCGCTGAACGCTTCAACCCGATGATCAGGTCCCCTTCCCAGTGCCCGGCGATCTTACGGTCTTCGACCTCCGCAGGGCGCTTGTTCAACACTGTTTCCTCGGTGACGTGAGCCCAGGCTTGTTGCCGGGTTCTCGCCCGCGGCATCCGCTTAGCCCGGCCTCGGCGCAGATGCCAGGACTGCTTGCGCTCAAGGCCGCCGCGGCCCTCGACGTATAACGCCTGGTAGATCGCCTCATGAGAGATGCGCATCGATTCATCCTCGGGAAAGTCGAGGCGAAGACGCTGAGCGATCTGCTGAGGACTCCAGCCCGTGACCCATTCTCGGTCACCGCGGTGAGGTTTGTTCTTACCTCCCCAGACCGGCCCGGTGGGGCCGACGATCTCACCATCGGCGGTGAGGATTTCACCGCTGAGCTTGTCCTGGACGTACTGACGTAACTGGTGGTGGGTGACCATCTTCGCGGTCTTGGGCCGCTTGGCTCTGCGTTCTGCGTGCCACTGAGCCGTTGATGCCTTGTACTCCAGTCGGTAGGTGCGAGTGGAGGCGTTGCGGCGCAGCTCCCGAGAGATGGTCGACGGGCTGCGGCCCAGCCGCTTCGCGATGTCCCGGACTCCGACCTGTTGGGCTCGCCATAGCGCGATGTCCTCACGCTCCGCGGAGGAGAGGTATCGTCCGGAGGTGGTGGGTGCCAGTCGTGGATTCACACCACCAGCATGCTTGAACCAGCGGTGAGCTACCGGCTCTGAAACCCCAGCGGCGACCGCGGCTTCTCGAGTCTTCGCGCCGGCCGCGATAGCTTCCCAGAAGCGGACTCTGTCCTGACGCCAGGCGATGCTGGGGCGTCCTGGCGAGAACATGAGCCCTCGTTCTTCCCTGATCTTCTTTTGTCTCGGGCTAGTGCCCATCGAACACCTCTATCGGGTAGGTGTTGCGACGATCGGTTGAATACGGCCAATACACCTCGGTGCGCTTCACTGAGCATTTAGAGATCGAAGGCATTCGTCCTTCGATCGGCACCGTCGGTGATGCCTATGACAACAGCCTGATGGAGTCCATCATCGGGTTGTTCAAGACCGAGTGCATCCGCACTGATGTCTTCCACGAGGGCCCCTGCCGTCAGCTGGCCGACGTCGAGTTCGCCACAGCGGGTTGGGTCGATTGGTCGAACAACCGTCGCCTTCACGGGACGCGGGGAAACCTGACCCCGGTAGAGTACGAGCGCGCTTACTACGCAGCTAATGTGAGTGAGCCGCAGCCCGTTTAACAGCGGCAGAGAACCTGGGGCGCTTCAATCGAAACTTGATCCACATTGGGGTCGGCGATCACGAAAGAGTATTGACCTCAGACAAGTACGTGGAGGATTAGACCCCATTGAGCAAGATGCTGCGAAACCCCAGAGGAGTTCAGGTGGACAATAGGGAGATAAATCCTGTGCCCCGGTCGTCTACCCACTTCGTCAGACTGACGGCGCTGATGTTAGCGGTGGGCTTGATAACGGCCTGCTCAGATGCACGGTCAGAGCCTGTTAATAACGGAGACTCTGGTGGTGGGACACAACAACAGGGTGACCAGGCTCAGCAGGAATGTGGCGATCAAGCAATGGTGGACTGGAACGAAGGCCTAATACAGAAGGAACAGGTCGCGGAGATCGAGTACGTAGTCTCGGTGATGCGAGAGCATTTCGGCGATGAGGTGGTTCGTCTCGATGGTGGTGAGTGGGATATGGAGAGGTTCTTGAACTGGCCGGGGATCCCGTATCCCAGTCACCGCGATCCCGATCATTACTACTACGAAGTCGAGTTCGACTTCTCTACCGTGGAGGCCAATCAGGACACCCAGGAGAAGGCGTTAGCGGTGTTAGAGGAGATCGGGTTGAGCCCGAACGGAGAACAGCCCACCGCCTATGACCCTGATCGGCGTACTCCTCTCGATGTCACGGGTGGGGCAGACGACGGCGGGCGAATTTTCAGGATTGAGCAGTTAAATCCTGAGGCGGAAATTGCAGCTAGCTTTTCGACTCGTCACTCTGATCACTCAAGCATGCACGAGGCCCACGAGGCGAACTGGGAGGACTGAACCCGCCCTCACGTTCTAGTTGGTGCTCCTCCGGTACAGGTAGCTTGGCATTAGAGGCTCACCGGGTTTTTAGGGTTGCAACGCTGCGCCAGCAGCTCATCGAGTGAGTGAAGTAAACATGTCGGTGTCAATAGTCCTTGTTGTGAATCCATCACTACTATCGCTGAGACTTTCAGGTTCCAATTGAAGGCGATAGCCCGGGGTCCATTAGATGTCCGCAAGCCGCTGGTCTATCGCGCAGGACCATCTATGCTGCGTCACGCGCGTAAGACTGGGTTAGAAGTCGATTTGAAGCGCCCTGGGTTTCATTCCGTGGTTAGACCACCGCGGGCGCGGCTGTCAGTGACTGAGTGTAGGAGGCTTCCACTTCCGCAGGAGTTCGGTAACCGAGGCTTTCATGCAACCGACGGGTGTTCCACCACTGCACCCAATCCATCGTGGCTATCTCCACAGCCGTGACCGAGGGCCAGATGCGACGAGAGTGAATGATCTCTGCCTTGTAGAGACCATTCACAGCTTCAGCGAGAGCATTGTCATAGGAATCCCCGACCGACCCGACTGAAGCTGCGACACCGTAGTCAGCCAACGTCTCGGTGTAGCCAGGCTGACGTATTGAACGCCTCTGTCCGAGTGATGAACCAGCTGCCCATCTCGCAGACGAGCATCAGTGCTCAGCAGCGCGTGTTCCAAAGCTTGCAGCGGCAGTGCCTGGGTGTGCAGGGTGGCCGCCACCGCCCAACCAACGATCCCACGGGTGCAGGCATCGGTGATGAACGAGACATAGCAGAAACCGGTCAGAATCCGAACGTAGGTGATGTCAGCAACCCAGAGCCGGCCCGGCTCCTGGGCGAGAAATTTCCGCTTTACCAGGTCGGGCCGATGATCGGGCTTCATGGAAGGCCGAGTTGTGACCGGTCTGCGGCCTCGTCGAACACCGTGCAGGCTTGCGGACCTCATCAGCCGAGCGACCTGATCCCGACCGACATCCCAACCAGCACGCCGCATGGCATGCCACATCTTGCGATAGCCGTAGACGCCATAGTTCTCGGCGTGAATCCGCTGCAGCTCCTCGGCCAGGACCGCATCGCGCAGACTCCGATCGGAAGCTGGACGGGTCTTCGCGGCGCGATAACCGCGAGAAGTGGTGAACCCACACTGCGTCGCACTTAGTGTGCGGCAGATGACCTCGACCCCGAACTGATCCCGGTGCTTGTCGATGAAGCGGATCATCTCATCGTGGGGCGGTCGAGTTCCGCTGCGAAAAAGCCGAAGCCTTCTTGAGGATCTCGTTGGCGCGTCGGGTTTCGGCCAGCTCACGGCGGAGCTGTCGGTTCTCTTCCTCCAGGCTTTGGCTACCGGTCACAGTCGGCACGCGGGGGCTGGAGGACTCCGCCCGATTGCACCAGTTTCGAAGGGTCTCGGGGGCGCAACCCAGGGACAGAGCCACCGCTCGGATCGAGGCAGCTCTGGGACCGCCTTCTGCGGCCTGACGATCGAAGACCAACCGGACCGCTCGGTCACGGCACTCGGGGTGAACTTCTTGGGCATGTTCCAATTTTCCTTGGTGAGACTCGGAACGAAACCCAGGGCGCTTCAGGACGGACTTAGCTCAGGGTCGGCGCGGAAAACGGGCCGCATATTCTCCATGGCCCTCGACAGTGCAGTTCAGGACCGGCTGATCGCGCGAAATCCGATGGAACACGTCAAGCTGCCGAGACCAGGTCAGCCACGGCAGGGGATGAGTCTTAGTAGAGATCAACTGCACGCCCTCGCAAACACCATGAGCGACGACGCTGATCGGGCACTAACACTGGTGCTTGGATACACCGGGCTCCGCTGGGGCGAAGCAATCGCGCTCACCGTGAAAGCAGTGGACCATAAGCGGCGCAGACTGCATGTGAACCGGACCTACAGTGAAGCCGGGGGGTCTATCCGCGAGGAGACTCCCAAGAGCCATGAAGCGCGCTGGGTGCCCTTCCCGCCTTTCCTGAGAGGCGAGCTGGAGCATGTCGGCATCGGGAAGGCCTCGGGCGCTGACATCTTCACCAACGGGCAGGGGAGGCCACTGCACGGGACCAACTGGATTCACCGCGTCTACCGGCCAGCACTAACGCGCGCCGGGATTCCTGACGCCGAGAACCGTGTAATTCACGATCTCAGGCACACCTATGCGAGTCTCGCGATTCAGGCCGGGGCGAACGTGGAGCAGCTCCAGCGGGCAATGGGCCACGCTGATGCAACCATCACTCTCAACAACTACGCGGACCTATTTGAGGATGATTACGCGGATCTGGGGGACCGGTTAGAACCTACTGCGGACGCGCTGCGGACTAGAACACCTCCGGACAACGAAACCCCCGGCCAAAATACAATCTGACCAGGGGTTTCAGTGGAGCCGCCTGCCGGAATCGAACCGGCGACCTATTCATTACGAGTGCCGATCTAGGCGTGTCGCCGTAGGTCGGTGTACGTCGCTCACGGTCCTCTGACCTGGGGTTATGTGGATATTCTCCCTCGGTCTCCGTCGGTGTAGATCGTCGGTTGAAGACCAAAAAGGCCGTCAAAATGGCCGTCAAAACTGAATTACCCCTCTAGGCCACGCACCCGCTCCGCACGACTGGCCTCAGTGCTTCGTGGTCGCGAAAACTCCAGCTACGTCTGTTTTTTCCGCTGGCCGTAACCGATTCCCGCGCAGGCGAGGAGTACTGCCACCGTGACGATGATTGCAAACGTCCTCATGCCGCCGGACAATGTTGGCGCGAACACGGTGATCAGAAAAGAAATTGCTGCTCCGGCTACGATTCCTAACACTGCCCATATCCAGGTGGCATGCGAGTCTCGCTGCGACGCGTGCAGATTCTCCCAAGCATTGTCCACATCTGGTACGTCGACCGCGCTTGCACGCCTAAGGCCGGCCACCCTGACAGCCTCGACGCCTAGGTCCTGCGTGAACTTGTCCGTGCGGGCAACTATGGCCCTCTGTGCGCCATTCAGCACAAGGTTCACGGTGTGATCAGCCTTTACCGCTGCCCTAATGAGTTCAGCAGGACCCTCTCGGAAATCTGGCCCAGTGTCCGTTTCAGCGTTCGGTATTCTTGTCGTCGATGGCGTGGGGGAATCATTCATGAGCGCTCAACCCCCTCTTCGCTTCCGGGAAGAGTTTTTAATTCTGTGCGGCGCTGACTTAGTAGCGAACGCAATTCACCAAGGTCTTCCTCCCCATAAGTTTCGTCGAGATACCTAAGGAGAAGCTTTATCTGTCTGTGGTGGTTCGCTCGAAGCCTTCTTAGACCCTCGACTAGCTCCGGGGACTGGTGTGAATCCTTCCGGTCCTCAAGCTCATCCAATGTACTTAGGCTCTCCCACAGCAGGTTGAGCACTTCATGTGCAACCCTCCCATTCATCACCGAGGAGTACTTGAGCTCAGTTTCACGCAACCTCATTTGCTCGAGCAGATGATAACGCTCACGCTGCATCGCTCGTGATCTGAGCATGGTTAGCCAACCGGTAAGAGTCGCAACCAACGCGCCCGCGATTGCGGCAACTAGAGGCACAGACAATAAAAGGGGATCCATGAAGCTAAACCATACCTGGACCCGCATCCAGGCATCGACAAAAAGGCCGCGAGAATAGCAGTCAAGAATCTTGGTGGTACCCCGCGTACGCGACAAGCAGTAAGTCGTCGGCTTGCCTGATCGGCGAGGTAGTTAGCAACCAGGGTGTGGGGGTCAGTCCGTCATCTCCGCGTATCTAGAGAACAGGACTTCTTGCCGCTGCGCCTCCGTCCGACAACTTCTCTTCGCCCCGAACGCTCTGTCTACGAGTGTGTCCAACTTGGCGTGCGCTTTAAGAAGTGCGGGGTCCATTACGTGCGGGTTGTAGTGCTGGGCGAGGGAACGCTCAGGGTGCAGCTCTCTGGCGTCGAGCACGGCCTGACCTGCGCCAATTAGCCCTTGCCGCAGATCCGAACTCATGCTCGGAAGCGGGAGGTTGTTCCACACGATCGTGTTGGAGAAATTTAGGTCGGCCTTGAGTCGTCCACCTACGGTCTTCTGCCAGGTAATGAACATCGAGGAACTCATCACCGCGAATGCGAATCCGTCTGGGTCGGCGGTCTTGAAGATCTTGTTCCCAGCGATGACTTCGGGTCCCAGTCGGGCTACGGTCGCGAAACGTCGGTTCTCGCTGAATACTGCGGGCGTAGCGAGGTACGTTTGGCCCGGCTGCGATCGCTGTCCGAACAAGTGCGGGGTATCGGCCATCTTTCGAGTTGAATCCGCGGAGCTGTTAAGTCGGAACATGCGGACTGCGTCGATCCGGTCTCGCAGTATCTTGCTCTTCTGTAGATCGCTCGGATCAAGGTCTTCCATCCAAAGGCACCAGCGATCTTCCGCGTGGATTAATTCGCGGCCCATCTTGAACCGACGGAGATACTTGGCGGCCGCAGGGTCTGCAGCGACTTCTTCGTAGTCCTCGGGCTCTACGATCAGGTCCGCCCCGCGCGGCATGCTGCCGAAGGTGAAAGCTGGCAATTCGGGGGACATCACAGTCCTCCGCTGCTCAACGAACGTTGCTGGACCATCCACTAAGTAGCCGTTGATGTTGCTCGCCCTATGCTCCTCGGGCTCCCCACGGACACTGGGATACTCGAACAACCTAGGGGCGGGCCTGGTGTCTTTGTCGAATCCGACCACCGTGCAGTAGACCGATGCTGCGTTGGGAGCCTCTGAGGTCCAGGCAAAAGTTCGGTGCGCAAATCGGATGCGCCACCCTGCCTCGAAGACTGGCCGGAAAAGCGCCGGCACGGGCTCTCCCTGAGTAACGGAGTTCGTGGATACGAAACCCCAACGCCCTCCCGAGATGTCCCTGAAGTAATCAATCGACTTCTTGTACCACCCGGTTACGTAGTCCAACCGACCGATATCTTTGCGGCTCCAAGCGTCACGCAGCTCCTGAGCTTGCTCTGACGACCGAGTCGAGTGTCCGAGGAACGGCGGGTTGCCGACAATGGTTACATCGGCAGAGGGCTCGAGGACCTGCGTCCAGTCGATGCGCAACGCGTTGCCGGTGTGTATGGTTTCCACCTTGTCCAGCGGCAGTAGTTCTGGCGCGTGTCCAAGCCGAACAGCCATCTCCTGGTTAGCTTGGTGTTCGACAAGGTGCAGGGCTGTCGCGGCGATACGGGCAGGCCAGTCTTCGATCTCGATGCCGTGAAAGTTGCGAACTCTGATTTGGACCTGATCATCGAGGAACGCTAGCCCCTCGTCCTCTAGAGCCGTAGACTTTCGCCCTCGCTCCCGGTCTAGCTTCTGAATTCGCTCGAGAATTCGCAGCTCCAGGTCGCGCATCCTTCGGTACGCGATCACAAGAAAGTTGCCACAGCCGCACGCTGGGTCGAAGAACTGCATTCGACCCATGCGCTGACGAAGGTTGCGGAGCGCCTTCGGTTGGTTACTTTTCTCGGAGAACTCCGCTTCCAGCTCGTCTAGGAACATCGGTCCTATCACGCGCAGGATATTGGCCTCCGTGGTGTAGTGCTCGCCGAGTGAACGCCTAGCCTTCTTGTCCTTCACCGCCTGGAATAGCGAGCCGAAGATCGCGGGGGAGATGGTCGACCAATTGAAGTAGCAAGCCTCAATCATGCGGGTGCGCATATCTGAGGTGAAGAAGGGTATGTCGACCCGTTCCTCGAATAGTCCACCGTTGACGTACGGGAAGCGGGCCAAGAGGCCGGTCATATTGGTCTGGCGCTTGGTCTCGTGTGTGCGCAGTACTTGAAAGAGGAGGTTCATCTGGGAACCCAGATCTCCGCCGTCCTCGGCTGTCCGGTTCTCGAGAAACTCTAGGAAGAGGTCACGTTCCCACAGGCCGGAGTCGTCGGCGTAAAGAGCGAACAGTGTTCGGACCAAAAATACTGAAGCTTGGTGGTCGTCGTAGCCTGACCCGCTCAGTCCTTCGTAAAGCGACGCCATAAGCTGTGCGGCTTTGATTGAAGCGGTCTCTCGCTCGTCCCACGACACGTGCCTCTCGCCGTAGCCGGCTAGGAAGCTGAGCGCGTCGGCGTGCTGTTTGAAGTCCTCTAGCCGCCACTGGACGACGTCGTCTGCTCCGCCACGAATATCAAGGAGTCGAAAGGTTTTGAAATCGCTGGTCAGGATATAGCTGGGCATCTCTGCATCTGAGAGGCCGTTGAGATAGTCGAGCGCCTGTCGCTCTGCCTCTTCTAGATCCCGGCCTTCGGATTTCATCTCGATGGCGAGCTTTCCGGGCACCAGCGCGTCGATATATCCCTGTCGGCCGGTCGACGTTCGCTTCGCGCGCATCTCGTAGAACGCCGCGCGAGTTTCAGTCAGACCGTAGATCTGCAACAAGCCTCGGACGAACTGCTGGCCCCACTGGCGTTCGTCGCCTGGGATGTCTTTCCAGTCGTGCGCGAACTTTGCAGCCCAGTTCCGGATTTCTTCGAATGATCGCGCCTTTGACATGCGGCTCAGCCTATATGGCGTAAAGCACACAGTCCCGACACAGGTTCCCAGCTCCCGTCCAGAAATGCGAACATGGCCGTTGACGCACGGCACGTAACTGAGAAGGAACCACCGAATATGAAACTCGGCAAGAACCACACCTCTGTCCTGGCCGCAGCTGCGCTCGGCGGTCTGCTGCTCACCGCCTGCACCGGCGTCGAAGCTACCCCCGACGCGGACGAGGGCACCGTGGCTCCTCCTCGCGCGGCCGCGCCCATAGATGACCCGGCCCATACTCATGAAGAAGTCACCGTCGAATGCTCCGACCCCGAAGCCCTGGCAGCCAACGAGGGCCACGCTCCTGCCGGCTGGCCTCAGGGCTGGGATGAAACCGGCCCCATGCCCGACCCTGAATGCCACCCTGACTTCATCGAAGTCCGCAACTGGGAGTACCTCGAAGAGTTCGAGGGCGAAGGAATCGAGACCAGCACCTTGACCCGGTCCGCAAGCGCCACCGATGACTCCGTGAACGCGCAGCTGTGGGAGCAGTCCCTGGCGCGCGCCGAATGGTCGCCCTCCGCCAACTAGGTCCCGCTACCAACGAAGAAAAGGCCGGCCCGCACCTAGCTTGGATAGCTGCGTGCGGGCCGGCTTATTACATTTCAGGCGCCCCTGACCGCTAGAGGTCAACCGCGCTCAAGCTGCGCGATGTGGGCGTAAACGGAGCTGTCGAACCGGTAGTTGATGTAGTGGTCCGTGTATCCGCGGCGCCACACCGACCAGTACCGGTTGCGGGTGCCGATCGGCTGCCAGTAGGTGCGGCCGAGGGTATCCACGCCGCCGTAGGTGGGCGCCCAGCGGGCTCCGACCATGTCGATGGTGCGGTAATCATAGTGCGTGCCCATCGTGCCCCAGGCGCGGAGCTGCTGGCCGTTGTGCCGCCACTGGTAGCGGGAATCGCCGCTGCTGCTCAGCGTACTGAACGCCGGTTCCTCGAGCTGCGCGGTCTGCAGCTGGGATTCCCCGTCCTCGGGCACCTGGCGCCCGAGTTCGTAGGTCTCCGGGTCGAGGTAGCCGAGGGCCGTCGCGGCCTCCTCATCGAGCGCCACCTGCGTGTCGATCAGCCCGTGAACGGGGACGCCGCCGATGTTGACCGCGGTGTTGAGGTCGATGACCCCGTCCCACTCCGGCCGGTAGCCGACCTCATAGGCGCGATCGACAAGTGCTCGGCAGCCCTCGCCCTCGGTGAGCTTGTCCGCCACCTCGGTGAGGGCTCGAAGCACCTTGTTGTGGCCGACCCTGTCCAGGGTTGCGCCGTTCGCGGTAGCTGCTCCGGTGTCCTTGCTGGTACCCATGCGAGTCCTTTCTTAGCGTGGTGCCCCCGCGGGGTGTCCGCGGGGGCTCTACTGGCCGAGCTGCCCCGGCCAGGGTCTGTGGCGCGAACCCGGCCGGGCTCACTTCAGGTCGGGCCGCTCCTCGGTGGTCACGCCCTTCACCTTGGGATCCTTCGGGGTGTTGCTCGCGGCAAGCTCCGTGCCACCGGTGCCCAGCAGCAGCACCGCGGCCTGCAGGTACTGCTCCGCCTCCTCGGCCGTGATGAACCCGTAGATAGCGGCGATCGCCAGCAGCGCCGCAGCGCCGTGGTAGATGCCCTTCCGCGCCCGCGGGCTGCCGATCCCCTTATTGGGGGTGGTGTTCTCTGCCATGCTGTTTCTCCTCCTACTGGTATGCGTTGCGATTACCGTTCATGCGCTGCGTCAGCGCCCACCAGGTGGCCGGTCCTGGCTGCCCGTCTGCTGCGCCGCTGTAAAGGCCCTCACCGGCGAGGACGACCTGCACAGCCGCCCAGATCGACGCCGGGTTACCGAAGGCCCCGTTGTTGCCGTGGCGCAGCACGTTCCGCTGCCGTGCCGCTGCCGGGTGGCGCGCCTGCACCCACTGGCGCAGCAGCTCCTCATGGCCCCACTTGGTCGTGCTGGTGGGGGTGAACCCTGCCCGCCGGATGTACTCGAACAGCGCCCCCGAATGGCTGGCCGGCACCGCCTGGGGCCAGTTGTCCAGCGGCGCTCCTGCGGTGCTGCGGAACGGGTTGCTGCGGGCGAGGAACACCTGCGGCAGCGGCCGTCCCGGCCAGGTGGTGTCACCCGCCCGGGTGCCGTCGTTGGACGAGGCTGCCGAGCTGCCCGGGATGGTCAGCTCCTGGCCCGCCCGAATCAGGTCCGCGTTGGAGATCCCGTTGCGCTTCACCAGCACGGCCAGGCTGGCGTCGTTGGCGTCGGCGATCGCGCTCAGCGTGTCCCCGGCCTGCACCGTGTAGGTGCCTCCGGACGCGGCCGGGGTGGTGCCACCGGTGCTGGTGCCGAAGCTCAGCCGGGCGGCGTCAACGTCGCCCCGAACAAGCGGGCCGGCGCACGCGGTGGACTCGCCGGGCAGGCGCCCGTGGTCCCGCGGGGTGGTGCGCAGGTTCGGGAACCCGTTGGCTTTCAGGTGCCGGCCGAGGCTGCGGAACGCTGCGCGGGCTGCGGCGCTGGGCCGCTCACCGTTGCCCACGATGAACAGCACACCGAAGGTGCGGAAGTTGTGCCCGCCTGCGTGCGCTGCGGCATGCGTGGTGCCGGCCCCGTCGAGGGTCCGGCCGGCCTGGTCGATGACGAAGGGGTAGCCCAGATCGGCCCACCCGTTGCGGTCGATGTGCATCCGTCGCCACGCCCGGATCGCGGCTGCGGTCTCCGCCAGCGTCGGCCGGGGCCCGTAAGTGCGATTGCCGGCTGCGGGCCAGTGGGGGACCAGCTCCTCAATGTCGGCCGGGTCAAGCAGCCGGCCTGAAATGCGGGGGAATCCCTTTTGGGTAGTCGTCCAGCGGGTGCGAGACAGAATCGTCGCCATGGTCACTCGCCACCTTCCCGGGCGGCGCGGATTTCCGCCTCCGCCTCATCGTCTTCGGTGTCCGGGATCGCCACATCCTCAATTTCGAGGTCTGCGGCCTCCTCCGGGCTGTCGGGGTCGGGCCCGTCCTGGTCCATGTCGTCGAGGTCGGGGGTGGCCACGTCCTCATCGGTCTCAAGGTCGGCCGGGTCCAGGGCGGATACGTCGTCGGACAGTTCCTCCTCGGCTGGCAGCTTCGGCATTAGCTCCTCCTCCTGATGTGTTTCGGGCATGAAAAAACCCCCGCCAGATGGTCGGGGGTCGGGGGTGGTCTTAGACGCCGTCGGGTCGGTCCGGCGGCGGCGGTCCTAGCTTGTTCCAGATGTGGAATTCCAACAGGTCGATGTGGCCGGCCTGCTTACGGATCACCACGGCGTCCGCGCGGCGCCCTTCCCACATCTCGGTCATGCGACGGTCAAGCCGCAGGTTGCGCTCCTCCAGCTTGTGCAACCGGCTGTACAGGTGCCCGATCATGGCCACTAGGCCGGCGAGGACTGCGGCGCCGACCCCGAGAACGGCGGTCAGTGTCTGGTTGTCCATCGCTTACTCCTCCAATCTCTTAGTCGCACCGGATAGCTCGCCGCCCTCTAGGGTGTCCCAGAGCCGCACATCCTCCTGGCCCAGCGACCAGAGCGCGATGCCCTGCAGGCCCCAGTCGTGGTCGGCCCGGGCTCGCCAATGCGCCACGGCTTGCCCGTCGTTGCAGTAGGCGATGATCCCGACCTCTCGGTCGAAGATGATCAGCCGGCCCAGCCAGGTGTCGTGATCGACTGGCGTCACGCGCATCGCCGTTTCCTCGCCGGCGGTGATCGGGATGCCTTGCCAGTGCTCATATACCCAATCGAGCGCGGTGGCCTCCTCGCGGGTGTCAGGCTCATCCACGTCGCTGGTCGGGCGGAACCTGTTGCTGTCGTCCCACTCGACCCCTTCCCGGTCGATCCGGCCCATCAGCTCGGTCTCTCCTCCGATGGTCACCTCGAAGGCCTCGCGCGGCTGATACCACCAGCCGTCCCCGAGGTAGATGTGATCGAGCCACACCTCGGTGCCGGCGTCATAGCCGGTCGGCCCGCCGGGTGGCGTCGTCTCGGCCTCGAGCACCAGCGGGATGCTGGTCTCTGCTGCGGAGAGGTACACCCGGGCCGACCCGTCGCGAACCCGTAGGGCGAGGACCGCCTGCGCGGACTGTGGCGCCGCCCCTGTGGCCCTGGCCGGCACCCAGGTGGTGTCGAGGACGGTGGACCCGCGTAGGAGCCTCAGCCGGCCGTCGTCGCGCAACTCGGCCGTGATGCCCCGCGAGTAGACCGCCATGGTGCCCGGCGCCGCGAACTGAAACCGGCCCATCACGTAAAGCGCCTGATCGCCGAAGCCGTTGTTGAACTCCAGCGTGCCGGACCCTCGGTACTGCCGATAAGCGTCGGTGACCTCGAAGGTCTCCCAGGCGCCGTCGGGCTGCGTGTAAATCGCATCGAGCTGCTGGTCCGAGGTGGCGTAGTCATCGATGATCGTGGCCGCTACCGGGTCGCGCTTGAGCACCTCGGCGGTGAGGGTGAACCCGTTATACGGCTCGACCTGGTCGCCGTGGATATCGATCGCCGGCTCCGCCACGATCGGGTACTCGACCCGTGCCTCGCCGGCGGAGTTATCGGTCACGCTCCACTGCGGGGACCCAGCTGGCAGCCCGTACCGGGTGAGGTACTCACGGCCCTGGTAGGTATCGGTGACCGTGCCGAACGCCTCCGCATAACTGCTGGGCTCCATCCAGTCATAGGCGTGCAGGAACCCCCATAGGCTGCGGGAGGAGGGGTCCCGGTAGGCGACCCACGCGATGTCGGGGTGCTGGTCGTCGGAATACCACGGGGTGATCCCGTTGAACTGCTGCATGAACGAGTAGTAGGTGCCGGAAAGGCCCCGCCAGGTCTGCCCGAGGTTGCTGGGGTAGTCGTGGATGCGCCAGAAGTAGGCGTATAGGGGCACACCCATATAGACCTTGGCCGGGTCAACCTGGGAGGCGACCCAGCTGTAGACCTCCTCCATCCAGAACCCGGGGGAGATCGGGCCCGGCGCGGAACCGGACCAGGAGAAGTCATAGCTCATGATCTCTACGACGTCGAGCATCTCGCCGAGCTGCCGGTAGCGCACCCAGTTCTCGCCGCCGACCGAGCCCGTGGCGGTCAAGGGGGGAAGGGCTGCCCCGACCTGCCGGCCCAGGCTGTGGGCCCGGTCCGCGACGTGCTGGAAGATCAGCTCGGACTCCTCCGGCCTGTCGTCGCCTCCGGACTCCAGATCAATGTCGACCCCGTGCAGCCATGGGTAGGTGTCGAACATTGCTTCTACCTCATCGGCCAGGTTCCTGCGGGCGGCGGCGGAATCGCGCAGCGCGTCGAAGATCGCCCGCGGCCCGTCGTCGGGGTCATCCATGTTGCGGAAGCAACCCCAGAAACGGATGTGTGGCCACTGCTGCCGGTAGTGGTCGAGCAGGTTCGGGTCGAAGGTCTCTGTGAGGTCGCCGGTGGCGCTCACCGACCATCCGAAGATCGACACATCGGTGATCCGGTCTCCGTAGTGCTCCAGCGCGAACTGGATACGCTCGGACCACATGTGCCCGGTCCACACCCATACTCTCGGCATCTAAGCTCCTCTGTCCCGCCATCTCAGGCGTATGTGCATCCGTCTCTCGGTGCTGGATCGCAGCGTGAGGTCTGACCGCTGCGTGATGATCGGGGCCCGGCCCCAGCCGCGCGAAGCGGCGCCCTCCTCACCGTCGACGTAGGCGTCGCCGGTGAAGCTGCCGAACCGGTAGGACCCGACCCGCGCCTCGCCGGCTACGTTGTGCAGCTCCACCCTGGTCGGGGTCGCCCGGTCCAGGTTGGTCAGCGCCACCACCTCCATATCGCCATTGACAACCCCGTTCCGGTACTGGACGCCGCCGGCCGTGGTCCCTGCCTCTCGCGGGTTAGGGACCACGGCGGTAGAGTCCTCGCCGGGTTGGAGCTGTACATCGGTCACGTCGAGGTGGGCCGAGCTGGGGATGTCGCGGGCGCGGATCCGCAGCCGGATTTCCTCGACCGGCTTCTGCGCGTAGATCGGCCGCTGCAGCCTCACGCCGATACCCCTGCCGACCAGGGCAGCTCGGTCACATGCGGTAGCCAGCCCGAGCTGCCTCCGCCGGGCTGAAACATCAAGTCGGTGACCTCGACCGTGGCCTCATCGGGCAGGTCCTCTACCTGGACGCGCACACGAATCTTCGCGATGCGGCCCGAGGGTCGGATAACGCCTTGCATGCGGCCTCCTCAGCTCAGGTCTAGGTCGATCGTTTCGGTCTCTCCGTCCTCATAGGTCACCACGGCTTGGACTATCAGGTCGGGCTCCCAACCGGTCGGCCCACTGGTCTCAAGGTCGAAGCTGAACGCATACGCCGACCGGTTATCCGGCTGCACCGTCTGCTCGATCCACCGCTCACCGGACCCCTCGAAGCGCACCGCGTAGTCACCGGTGCCGCCTCCGTCGACGACTTCGACCCCATGGTTCGCCCAGTGGGCCAGCCCGTTGTCGAACCGGCTATTGAGCAGCAGGTTGAACGGCACCAGGTCGAACGTGTCAACCCCGGCGCCGGTCTCAAGCTCGCCGGCATTCTCGGTGTCTGAATCTCCGGTCTCGCGTAGCCGTGCCGAGAGGGTGATATTGGACGCCCACGGCCGGATGATGTCGTACTCCAGCCGCATGATCCGCTGCGTCTCTTCCAGCCCGATCTCCGGGTCCACAACGGTGACCCGGTCCCCAATGTCGAACCGGTCTAGCTCCTCCCCGGTCCGCGCGGACAGGTCGTTGACCGTGACCTCATAGGAAAAGTCGGGTCGGCTCCGGTTAGCCAGGGTGGCCTGCGCCATGGAAAGCATCGAGTGCGGCGCGGTGCCGGACTTGAACTTATAGGTCGCGCTGCGGACCTCCTCGGTAAAGGAGAAGTCCTCCACATAGGCTCGCCCGTTGTTGACCGAATCGATGCTCAGCCCGTCCTCATTGCGCGCATATAGCCGGGTGACCAGCGAGGTGGTGTCAACGACCCGCTTGGAATCGCTGAGCCCGCGCCCGTAGAAGAACGCCACACCGTTGTCTCGGCCCGATTGGGTCACCAGCGAAACCGTGCGGTCCTGGTTGTTGAAGATCAGGTCCCCGCCGTGATTCTCCTGCACCGTGCGCAGCAGCTCTAGCGGGTTGCCGTCCTCGACTGAGTAGCTGCGCCGGGTAGTGACATTCGCAGTCCCTACCGACCAGCCGGTGCCCTCCACGGCGGTCTCCATGACCCGCCCGGCGGTGACCTGGTCCCATTCCTGGGCCTCGACCTCGTCTGCGGTGGACAGCTCATAGAACCGGGCCTCGGCGTATACCTCCAACATGGTTCGCCGACCGACCCGCTCCTTCGTGGTGCGCCGCACCCAGTACCGTTCCCCGGCGACCTCTAGGATGCGCTCATTCTGGATCAGGTGGGTGTGCTTATGGCTGGCGGGGACCGTGAGTTCGAACGTCTCGGCCCCGTTGACCTCCTTCGTGACCACTGCCTCGACCGGGTCGATGATGACCGCCTGCGGCGCCTCCTCGTCCCACACAATGATCGGGGTGTAGGGGTAGACCGGCGGTGGCCCGTCCTCCCACACGCGGGGCTCCACGGTGACCTCGAAGGACCGGGAAACGCTGCGGCCCAGCTCATCGGTCAGGGTCACCTCGATGGTGCCGTCCCCGACCTCGAAACCTGCCGCGATCGATAGGGTCTCCTCGGTCTGCGAGACCGCCACCACCTCCGGCGCCTGGACCTCCCAGTCCGCCGGTCCGCTGATCGTGTGCTCAAGCTCCACGGTCAGCAGCTCGCCCTGCTCGATCACCACATCGGCGATCGGCTGCAGCGTCGGCGCCGGGTCATCGGGTTCCCGCACCTCTAGCCCGGTGAAAGTCTCACCGGTGCCTAGGGGAATGTCCCAACGGAGGAGCCCGTCGAACTCGGCCGGGAACTCCTCGACCGGCTGGGACTCCCAGGTGTCTCCGTCGTCGTCCGATAGGTGCGCGACCGCTCCTGCGGGCAGGCCCGGCACCGCCGGTTGCCGTTCCCACGCGACCAGCTCCGCGCCGGTGGAGAAGGTGGCCGCTTCCAGCGCGGTGATGCCCGTCTCGGTGACCTCGAACTGCTCATAATGGTCATCGGCTTGGCCGTCGGCCCACCGGCTGCGCCCCATGGCGCCGACGAACTCTGCCAGGTCGAACTCTGCGCCCGGGTGCGCGATCAGCACCTCATCGAAGAACCCGCGCTCATAGAAGTCCGCGTGCCGAAGGGAGAACACGTCCAGGTTCGCCTCGGACCCTCCGTTGGCGGTGCCGGAGAAGCTGCGCTCCGGGCACCGCCAAGTGCGCCCGTCCTCATGGACCGAGAACACCCGTGAGGTGTTGTTGTCAAGGTCCATCAGCATGCCGATGTAGTACCAATCCGAGGTACCCGTCCACGGGATGCCGGATTCGTACTGGTCAAGCAGCAGGGACCCGCCGGCCGAGTAGACCTGCTGCCGGACCTGCCCCGAACCACCGGCGGTCGAAAGGTACACGAACGGGTCGGTGGCGCGGGTGTCCAGCAGCGGGTTGAAGTCCATCGTGTAGCTCTGCTGCGCCCACAGGCCCACCAGGACCTTGCCGGTGGTCGGCCACATGCCGGAGAAGTTGTCCAGCTGCAGCCGGCCCTGCTCGCTGGCCGGGTCCTGGTAGTTGATCCGAAAGCAAATCCCCCAGGGGCCCGGGTCGCGGCCCCACCAGAACCCAGCCCCGGATTCATAGCGCCACAGCCGGGTGTCGTCGACGGCGTCGTTATACTCGCCGCCTCCGGTGTCGGTGATCCGCGCCAGCGCCGCCGGATTCAGGTCCGGGTAGCTGGTCGGGGTCTCACTGGACCAGGAGAACTTGTCGTTCCACATCAGATCCTCCTCGCATTGGGGTAGAGATAGGCCCTGGAAGCTCCCGCGGTGCGGGTGACCTCCACGGGCTCACCTCGGCGCAGTGCGGGCCGCTCATAGGTGCTCATGCGCTGCACAAGCGACCCGAGCCGGCTGCCGCCCTGGGTGGTCCGGTAGAACTCCATCGCATCCCAGTCCAGGTCGATCACCTCGCCGGCTCCTGCTCCGCCCTCGATCGTGATGGAGAAGTCCCCGATGGTGATCGTCACGTCGTTACCTCCGGACGCGCTGGCGACCTCGAAGGTAAAACGCGGCCGCGCCACGGTGTTGCCCTTGTCCAAGGTGAACGTGGTCTCCCGGCCGATGCTCACCCGCTGCGGCTCGGACTCCCGCGCCGAAGGATCGGCCTGCGTCTCTAGAGTCACGTCCGCGCGAAGCGTGAATCCGATGCCGGGCTCCCAGGTCAGCCGCGACCAGTTGATCTCCTCGGCCACCAGAACGTCGCGGTACTCCCACGCCGAATCTGTCTCTAGCGTCAACGGCTGCGGCCCACGGGAAGGGTCCAGCAACGCCACGAAGGCGTCTCTGCGCTCGCCCGTCTCAGTCGGGGTGTCGCCCTCGATCAGCACATCGAACTCGAAGGACGCAACCGTGCGGGTCGAGCCTCCGAAGTGCCGGCCGTCGTGGCCCGGGATCTCTGTGCTCTCGATCGTCAGCCCGCCGAGCGACGGCCACTCATTCAGGGTGGCCGTCACTCCGGCGAGGGTCGCGGTGTCTACTCCGCCCAGTGTGAAGCTCACGAGACAACTCCTCCCAGGTTCACGGCGCCCTTGGATCGGTCAGCGCGGGATGCGCGGACCCATAGCTCCTGGGCGACCTTCTTTGTCCGGTCCTCGGAATCGACGATCATCTCGCCGACCTTCACCAGCGGGCCCTGCACCGTCAGCCCGCCCTGCTGGGAGGCTGCCGGCTGCGCGTCGGCTGCCGAGGGTGCGCGGACCGCCCCTGGCATATCGGCGGTGAACCGACCGAGGCTGTCTTGGACCGACGAATACTCGGCTTCCAGGCCCTCGGTGAAGCCGCCCATCACGAGCTGGCCGGCGCCCTTAAGCAGCACCGCGTCTCGCTCCGGTGGGCCCTTCCAGTCGGGCAGCATGTCGGTCAGCCCGCCGAGGGTGTCCTGCACCCGGCCGAACGCTCCAGTGATCCCGTCGATGAATCCCTGGATGATGTCGCCGCCTGCGCTGAGCAGCCAGGACCCGGCTCCGGAGAAGACCCCCATCACCTGATCCGGCAGCCCGAGCAGGAAGTCCATCAGATTGCCGATGTAGCTCTGCGCGCTGCTGACCAAGCTGGACCAGGTGTCTGTCAAGAACCCGAGGATCGAGCTGCCGATGCCGGTCAGGAGGCTCAGCACCGATCCCCAGGTGCTGGTCCAGAATCCGAGGAACCCGCTGATCACGCTCTGCCCGGCGCTGATACCTCCGGCGAGCACGGATTGCAGCAGGCTCATCGCTGCGCTGATCGTCGAGCCTAGGAAGCTGCCGATCGCCGACCACATGCTGGACCAGGCCGAGGAGAACCCGGAGACGAGCCCTTGGACGAAGTTGAGCCCTCCGGCGATCAGCGACTGCAGCAGGTTCATGCCGCCGGAAATGATCGATCCTAGGAGGCTGGTGATTCCCTGCCAGACTCCGGACCAGAAGGTCTGGAACCCGGAGACGAGCCCTTGGACGAAGTTGAGCCCGCCGGCGATCAGCGACTGCAGCAGGCTCATGCCGCCGGAAATGACCGAGCCTAGGAAGCTGGTGATCCCGGACCATACTCCGGACCACCAGCTGGCGAACCCACTAATCAGGCCCGTCACCCAGTCGATCGTGGAAGCGAATACTCCGGTAATGAACGCGACTACCGCGTCCCAGTTCATGATCAGCGCCACCAGGGCTGCGATGAGCGCGGTGATCCCCACGACAATCCAGGTGACCGGGTTGGCCAGCAGGGCTGCGGTCGCCGCCCAAATGCTCGCGGTCCACGCGATCATGGCTGCCACCACCGTGGTGCCGATAATGGCCGCTAGGGTGCCCAGCAGCCATTCGTTCTCGGCGAGGAACCCGGCGAAATCGATCAGGTACGGGGTCACCGTGGCAAGCGCTCCGCCTAGGCTCTCCACCAGGGTGGTCGCCATGGGCTCCAGTGCCGCCATGGCGTTGTTCTTGAGGACCCCCCAATGGTCGGAGAAGGTCATGGTCTGCTCGGCGGTGTCTCCGATCAGCCCGTCCGCGTCGGCAAGGGCCCCGGTCAGGTCCTCGATCTCGAAGTTCCCGGACCGGATCGCGGTGGTAAGCCGCTGCGCGCCCTCTGCGCCGAACGCATCCGTGGCCAGCGAGAGCGCCTCGCTGCTGGTCTCCGCGTCGGCGATCGCATCGACGGTGC
Source organism: Nesterenkonia sp. E16_10 (assembly GCF_017347085.1). Taxonomy (GTDB): domain Bacteria; phylum Actinomycetota; class Actinomycetes; order Actinomycetales; family Micrococcaceae; genus Nesterenkonia. Next base: position 15,045 of record NZ_JADPSA010000041.1, on the reverse strand, counting down.
CGTGCAGCTCCTCCTGCACATCCTTGCCCTCATCGGCCCACTCTCGGAAGGCCGAATTCAGCCCGGGCATCACCCGGGATACCGACAGACCCGAAGATTCCAGCTGGCCGAATAGGGCCGCGGACTCCTCCATCGAGAAGCCGGCGTTCTGCAGCACCGAGCCGTAGGTGTTTAGGTGCCCCATCACCTCATCGAGGCCCATCCCATAGTCCTGTGTGGACTTGAAAAGGGCATCCATCAGGCCGGGCCCGTCCTCGGCGGGGACCTGCCACTGCTGCATCGATTGGCCGAACGCCTCCGCGTTGGCGACCCCGTCCTCACCGAGCATCCGGGAGGCCTCCATCACGCTGGTGGTGAGGTCCTGTAGCGACTCGCCGCTCTCACCGGTGTAGGTGTTCAGCCCTGCAATGGCCTCGCCCACGTCACCGATATCGGCCGGTATCTGGGTGGCCACATCTTTGGTGTCGTCGACGAGGCCCTGCAGCGCGTCACCCTGGGCGCCGGTGCCGACCTCGATCGTGTTGGTGACGTCCTCCCAGGTGGACCCCACGTTATAGAGGCCCTTGAAGGCGCCCACCACGCCGGCGGTCAGGGCCGCGGCGCCGATCATCCGACCGAAGCTGCCTCCGAACCGGGACCCGGCTTCCGTGCCTCCTGCCTCGCCGGCCTGCCGGCCTGCGCCGGTCAGCTCACCGACGAGGCTCTCCTGGATTCCTTCTGTGGACGGGACCAGCCTGATCCAGGCTGTAGCAAGCTCGGTTGACATGGGGCTGCTCTCCGTCCGTTGTCCGCGTTAGGTGTCTGTGTTGGCCTCGGTCTCGGCTGCCTGGTCCCACCAGGCGTCGAAGTCCTTGATCGGAATCGCGCCGGCGCCGATGGTCTCGCCCTTCTGCTTGTCCCCGGGCCGCTGCACGCGCTTCGGCTTGGACCCCTTGCCGCCGCCGCGCTGCCAGTTGCCGGAATTGAGCGCGTCGAGCACTCCGGCGAGCAGGTACTCCGCGGCGCCCCAGTCGGCCTGCTCGCCTCCGAGGGCGCGGCCGAGGGCGGATGTGCGGGGGACGTGGGCGACGATCACTTCGAGGTGGCGCCACGACAGCGCCTCGGTGCCGAGGTCATCGAGACTCCGGCCCTGCTGGAGCAGGTCATACTCCAAGGCGCTGCCGTGCTCACCGTCGATTAGCTCGAGGAGGCCGAGGATTTTCCCACGGTGGTCTGCGACTCTGAGGCCCAGGCATTGAAGACCGCGGCGACCTGCTGCTGGTCCATGTCGGCGTACAGGCCCGGGTTATATTTCTCGAATATCTCCCGGGTCAGTTCCTGCATGCGCAGCTGCGTGTCCTGCGAGAGGTGCTTCGCGGCCTCCTGCGCGTCGAGGTCGGCGTCGGCCTTCATGTGCTCGCGCAGCTCGCGGAACACCTCGATCAGGGGGTCTCGCAGCCCGTTGGTAATGAACTGCATGTAGGGCATGCGGTACTTCTTCTGCCGCCCGGGCATCTTGAACTCAAACTGGTTCTGCTTCACGGACGCGCGGGACTGCGGTACTTCGAATGTCATGGGGTTTGGGACCTCTCTGTGTGCGGCTGGGACCTGGTGGCAAAGGGAAACCCCTAACCGTGGCCGGTCCCAGGGACCACGGTTAGGGGCTGATCTAGTGGGCGGGCTCAGTCCGTGCCGGACTCGTCTCCGCCGTCGTCTCCGCTGCCGCTGCCAGTGCTGGCGCTGGCGGAATGCACACCATCGGTGGTGTAGATGTAGATGTTGTTGCCCTCCGCATCCGGGTAGGTCGACAGCGTCACCGGAAGCTTGACCGCGTCCGTCTTGACGAACTGGATCTCTCCCTGCTCGGTGACCTGCCCGCGGGGCACCACGATCAGCACCCGCCGGGGGCCGTCCTTCATCTTGAAGAACCAGGACTTGATCGGCAGCTCATCGGCGTTGAGCACAGCCTTGGTCTCGGTGCCGTGCTCGGAGGTCGCCGCGGTGACCTCGACGTTGTCGTCGCCGAAGTAGTTGCGCAGCGCCTCCTCGGAAAGCTCCAGGTGTTCCCAGGAGAGGGTGCCGTCGAACTCGGTCAGGATTTTGCGGATCACCGCACCGGACCAATCGCGGATGTCCTCCGTCGATCGTTCGGGGGTCAGGGTGATTCCCTCCTCCCCGACATAGCCGGAAGAGGTCGCGGCGCTGGGGACTTCATCCCGCACATTCTCAGGAAGATCGACCTCGGTTGGGCCCGAGAGAATCGCGCCGGTGGTCTTCTGGTCGGGTGCGCCGACGAAGACGTTTTTCTGTGCAACTGCAGCCATGGTGGCGGTGTCCCTTCTAGTGGTGTTGCTGCGGTCAGAGGGTGGTGCCTCGAACGTCGAGGCTGTAGGTCGCGGTGTAGCGCGCCTGATTCGTGTCCGGGTGGGGGAGCGAGGCCGGTCGGGCGTACTCGCCCACGTGGTGGATCGGGCAGCCCTGCACCAGGTCCTCGCCCTGCTGGGCGTAAAACCAGGCGCGGAAGAGGTCGGCCAGCTCACCGGCCCGCGAGTTGCGGTCCGCGTAGGCCTCCACCGTCACGGTCGGCCGGTCGGTGACGAGGTTGCGCCGGTCCCCGCCGGTCTCCCAGAGCCGGATGAACTCGGAAGGCCGGGGGGTCGGGGTGCGGTCGCTGACCGGTAGGTCGATGCCCCGGTCGGCGGCGAAGGCCTGGAATTTCTTTGCCAGGGCTGCGGTCACGTTCGGGAAACTGATTAGCTCCACGGGGGCCTCCTATCGGCCGGCGTCGAGCGCCCGGGTCAGGGTGCGGTCTCGCGCCTCGGCCCGCATGGCCTCAATCGTGTCGGTGCGGATGAATACGGCCGCGCGGTCGGTGAAGGTCAGCTCCGCGCTGTGGCCGGGACCCGCTGCCGCTGCGATAGCGTCTCCGCGCCGCTGCAGGTCCGCTCGCACCTCTGGGCCGCGCAGCAGGTCTCCGATCGCCTTGCCGTTGACCTCCAGTCGGAATTTCTTAGCCATGGCGGCTCACCCTTCCCATATCTGGATTTCAAACTGGACGTAGCCGATGCCGGTCATCGAGGGCTGCACCAGCGGCTGCCCGACGATGCGCCATTGCCGGTCGTCTCCGGGGAGCTTGATCCGGTCGGTGCCGGTAATGTCGGCGTCCTCATCGGGGAGCTGCACCGTGTAGCGGGACTGCCGGGCCTCGCCGCGGGTGTTGTCCTCATCGGTGCCGGCCGGGTCGACCTTCGCGTCCTCTAGGGGGCGCTCCTGCGGCTGGGACCAGTCCTGAATCTCGGCGTTGTTGTCTGTGATCGTCTGGGCCCTGAGCCGGGTGATCGTGGTCCGGGTGTACTCGACCAGGGGCCTCATGCCGAATCTCCTGTGTTGAGCTGGTGGCGGGCGACCGTGTCGGACCACTTCTGCGTGACCCCGACGGCTGCCTGCGTGCCAAACCCGACGCTGTTGGAGCCGGCGGACTCCTGCTGTACGTGCGCCAGGCTGGTCGCAATCGTGGCCGCGTGCTCCAGGACGGCGTCGGCAATGTCGCCGGGGATGGTGCGGTGCCCGTGTGTGTAGGTCACCTCGATGTTGCCCAGCCCGGAGGGCCACCGGCCGTCTCTGCGGCGCAGGATGCCGTGCCGCAGGCTGAGCTGAAAGTCTGTGATGGTGTCCCCGTCGATGCTGACCGTCGGGGTGCCCTCGATCGGGGCTGCGGGGAGGTGGAGTACCTGCCGGCCGTTACCGTCAAGCTCCACGGTGTCGTCCTCGACGCGGACCACCGGGTGTCCGACCTCGCCGATGAACCGATCCGATGCGCGCCGGACCGCAAGCTCAAGGCGTGGACTATCCGCGGGGAGTCGTGTGTGCACCGCCAGGTCCGCGGGGTCGGCCAGCAGGCCCTGTGTGTCGTTCTCCGCCATTGCTGGTCCCTCCTGGGGTGTGTGTTGGTCTGGGCTGGCCGGGCGCGCCGAGGGCCCCACCGCTGCGGTAGTGGTGGGGCCCTCGGCGCTGCGTGCCGTGCGGATCAGCTGGTGCTGTCGTCGCCTCCGGAGCTGGTGCCTCCGTTGTTGAGGTCGACGATGCAGAGCTTCGCCGGCTCGCGGAACAGCTGCGTGGCGCGCAGCTCGGCGCGCACGTAGGTGAGGTTCCGCTGCGCGTAATCCTTGTGCTGGTTGAACGCAAGGATGGTCAGCGCCTCAAGCATCAGCAGCTGGGCGGTGGAGAACTGCCCGATCACCGCGGTACCGGGCTCCAGCGCCTGCGAGGTGAGCCGCTGGTTGCCCCACGCCGTCGGAGGCGCGGTGGCGAACGGCCCGCCGCCCAGGTAGCGGTCGTTGCTGTCCTTGAGCAGGTCCCAGGTCTCGTCGTCCTCCGGGTGGAGAAGGACCGCCTGGATGCTCGCGCTGTTGTTGCGCAGCTTCGTGATCGCCTTGCGCAGCGTGGTCGGCACGTCGGTGTTGAAGTCCTGCTGAAGCGTGCCGCTGAGGTTGAACAGCCCGGCGGGCTCATCCTCATTGCCGGCGCCGTTGAGCACCGTGTTCTCGACCGCCAGTTCCAGGTTGCTGGTCAGCGTGGAATCGATCAGCGTCTGAATGATCCCGTCGTCGGACAGCTCCTGGTTGGTGACCTCCATGCCGTCGGCGTAGGTGTGCGCCTTGGCGTCGGCGGTCTTGGTGGTCAGCTTGGAGACCGGCTTCAGCGAGGTGCTGCCGGAGTTGGACTTGGCCTCCGGCACGATCTTGGCGTTGTTGGTCTTGCTGATCACCTGGCGGTACTGGAACCAGGGCAGCTCCGTGGTCCCGTGGGTGATCAGGTTCAGGAACGCCGCCTCTGGCCGGTAGACCAGATCGTCGACCTCGTTGGTGCGCACCGGGCGCGCGTTGCCGGTGGCGTCGGTGTTCAGCGGGGTGTCGGCCTTCTCCAGCCGGCTCGGACCCACGTTCTGGGCCTTGATGCTGATCGGGGTCTCGCGGCCCACACCGGTCGGGTGAGCCTTGCGGAAGTCCCGGTACGCGCTGGACTTCACGAACCGCTCACCCACGGAGCCACCCTTGGTGGTGCCGTGGTCCTCGGGCTGCTCGTGCTCATCGTCCGAGGGGGTGTTCACCATGCCGGACAGCGCCTTGGTGGCGGCGTCCTGCTGGTCAATCAGACCCTTGACCCGGTTGTACTCCGTGGCCAGCTCAGTGGCGCGGTTGGAGTCCTGCTCGGTGAACTCCTCGGGGCTGTCGGTGGCTTTGGTCCGCAGGTTGGTTGCCTCGGCTGCCAGCGCTGCGAGCTTCTGCTTGAGCGTCATCTCAGGGGGTCCCTTCTGTATCCGTCATGGTGGTCAGCTCGAGCAGAGCCCGAACATGTGGAGCAGCACCGGTGCCGGCGCTGCTGGTCTTTACTTCTGCCGGCTGCGCGGGCTGCGCAGCTGGGTCCTCGCCGGTGGGGGTGAATTCACCGGCTTGCTTGATCGCGGCGAGGAACTGGTCGGCGAGCGTCTTGCCGAACTCCTCGGCCTGCGCGGTCTGGACCGCCTTGACGCTCTGCAGCTCGGTGCCCGGGTTGACCCCCTTGAAGCAGGGGCCTGCTTCCCAGAGCTCGATGCTGGTGATGTGGAACTCCGGATCCTCATCGGGCCGCTCGATCAGCTCCCAGTCCCGGATGCCGCCGCCGATGCTGAACTCCACGACCCGGCCCTTCCGCATGAGGTCATACACGCGGGCTGCCCGCGGGTTGTCTTCCACGTCGAGCCGGCCGCGCAGCTCCAGGCCCGCCTCGGTCTCCTCGGCGCCGATGTATTCACCGATGAAGCTCTCCGGGTCGGTCCACTGGTGCGACCAGATCGTGGGAATGTTGCGGCCGCTGGACGCCCACTCCGCGAGGGTGTCTGTGAAGGCGCCCTTGTCGATGATTTCGCCGTGCCGGTCGACGACCCCGAAGGCCGACACCAGCGCTGTGAATTCGCCGGCGCCACCGTCCTCGACCGGTACTGCCTTCGCGGTGAAGGCCTTATTCAGCGTGCGCATGCGCGCCGCCTCCTCTCGGTTGTTGTTAGCTGGTGGTCCACTCGACGCCGCAGGTGCAGCCGGCCAGCTCCTCGACCCCGAGGGCCGCGTCTCCGGGCCACTTCGCGCCGTTGGAGAACCGATCGCTGAGCGCGACCGTCTCGCCGTGCATCGCTGCGTGGGTGTCCCGCGGGTTGGAGCTGGTCACCAGCCAGGTCTTGCTGGCCGCTCCGGACGCCTCGGCCGCGTCGGCACCGCCGAAGCTGCGCGCCTCGGTGACCACCGACCCGAACGCGACCGCAGAAACGCTGGTCAGCACCGCAAAGGAGGTGCTGATCCGTTCGCCCTGGTCGCGCTCATCGTCCTCAGCTGGGGCCGCGGTAGCCTCGGACACCGCATCGACGACCCCGTTGTTGACCCGCTCGGCGGTGGTCGTCGACATCTCATCGAGATAGCCGTCCATCACCTCGCGTTCCCAGCCGGCGGCGTCGGGGTTGAGCTGCCGTAGCACCTCCCACGCTCCGGCGACCGCCACGGTGCCCAGCGGGCCGCGTACCGCCTCGGCCACGACCTGATCCCACCGGTCGTGGAAGTCCGCACTGGGGCCTGTGCTGCCCGCGGCGAGGACCTCGGCCTGCTGGTCGGCGTAAACCCTCGCGAGCGCTGCTGCCAGCTCCTCGCGGTGGTCATCGGCGTTCCCCAGGTCACCGGGGTCCTCGGCCTTGACGATCTGCCGGGGTGCGGTGGCGGCTTTCCGGACCCTGAGCGGCTGTTCGGCCTGCGTCCTGTTCTGCGATCCGGTGTCGTTGGGGGAGGCCAGCCCGCCGTCGGTGACATTCATCGGCACGATCAGCTCCTCCGTGCCCTCGATGAAGGGCAGGTTCAACTTCGCGCGCGCCTCGGCCCGGGTCATCACCGGGCCACCGGTCATCGTCTGCAGCACCTGCGCCTGCTCCATAAAGCTGCCGGAGATCGCCTCTTGCAGGTTCGGCTCCGTGTAGACCCCGTTCCGGCTGTCGAGGTGCTCTACCACCTCGGCGTTGAGCGCCTGCCGGAAGTCTTTGAACTGCGGGCCCAGGGTCGGGCCGAACAGCATCTGGCGGAACGCTGCAATGTTGGAGAAGTTGCCCTGTCGGGCTCCTACCAGCTCCGGGGGGATGTGGTAGGCCGAGGCGACCTCCTGGTCGTTGAGCTGCCGGCCGGCCACATTCTCCGCGTCCTTAGACCCGGGCATATCCCCGGCCGGCTCATACTCGATCCCGTTCTCCAGCAGCGGGGTCCCACCGTCGGCGTCGCGCCACTGCCGGAAGCTCTCAAGGAACCGGGCTTTCTTCGTCTCGTCCTTGAACTGCGACGGGTGCTTGAGGATCCCGTTGAACTTTGGGCTGTGGTCCCACTGCTGTCGGCGCCACTCCACCGACCGCCTGTTCTCGTCAAGAATCTGAGACAGGGTCGATAGCGGGGACACGCCTCCGGCCGCTGTCGGCGCCCAACCCCAGCCGATCATCAGCGGAAATTGGGTCAGATCGATGTTGTCCTGCCCGGGCGGGGTCACCAACGTGATCGCCGATGGTCGCCCGAGGTAGTCCGATCCGACCTGCAGGTGCCTCGGCGGGATCCTCACCAGCTCGCCGTCCAACAGGACCGCGCAGTACAGGTCATAGATCATCGCGTCGGTCGTGATGAGCTGCCAGAACCGGTAGCCGGTCATGAACCGGGAAGGCCGGCTCAGGGCCCGTTCGAGCGGGCTATCCGAGAGCCGGCGCCGGTCGGTGTCGCTGACCCGCTCGAAGGCGTGCCAGCCGACGCTGGCGACCTGCCGGGCCGCGAAGCTCACTACTTTGCGCAGCGAGGGCTGTGTCTTCCAGATCGTCAGCGGGTCGGCCACATGGTGCCCGGCCCGGTGCAGCGGAACCCCGGCGTCGGGGCTCATCATGCGCGGCGCCGCGTCCGTCGAGGGGTAGCCTCCGCGGCCGATCACCACGCTGCTGCCGTCGGGTGTAGTGATCGCGCTCATCGCCCGATCACCTGCACGTAGTTCACAGCGTGCCGCGGGATACGCATCTCCCCGGCTGCCTCGACCTCCCCGTGCGGGCCGTTGGCGGTGACCTCCGTCAGCCGAAGTCCCCGCCAGAAGGCCCAGCTGAATAGGGCGGTGGCGTTGAACACCGTTCCATCGCTTAGCGCGACGGACACCTTGGTTCCTGTCCTAAGCCACATGGCGGGGACCTCCGTTTCTCTGTCTAGGGGTTCACGCGACGCTGATCTCTTCGACGTCGCTGGTGTTCTCTCGGTCGGTGTTCAGCGCCTCCGACATGGCGTTGGCAAGCGCTGAAATGCCGTCGATCTTGTCGCCCGAGTGGGCCTTATCCGGCTTCACATTCCCGGCCGTGTCCGTCGCCACCGCGAGGTTGTCGACCATCCACCGGGCCACCGGGTTGCCGGCGTGCCGAAGCGTCGGGGCTTTCCTGGTGCCCTTGAGCACCAGCCGCTGCAGCTCCTTCATCGCCGGCGACATCGTGATGTAGCCCTGCCCGACCTTCACCAGCTCCACGTCCTCGGCCAGTAGGTCGTTCGAGAGCTGCGTCGCGTTCCATCGGTCGATGCCGATGCTCTGAACGTCGAAGGTCTCGCAGTCCTCTAGGACCTGAGCCTTGATGAAGTCGTAGTCGGTGACGTTGCCGGGGGTGAGGCTGAGCCAGCCCTGCGGAACCCATAGCTTGGAAGCGGCACCCGCGGTGCGCTTGTCCAGCGCGTCGAGGTTGTCCTCCGGGGTCCAGAATCTGAACCGGAGGTCATAGCCGCCGGCCTCCTGATCTGGGAACAACCAGGCCAGCGCGGTCAGGTCCGAAACGCTGCCGAGGTCGAGCCCGCCGAACGCCGGCGCGCCCGCGAGGTCTGTCTCGGTGACCTTCGGGCCGGCGTTGCGGTCCCACGCCTTCAGGTCGAGGAACGCCGTGGTCTGCCGGGTGCGCATCCCGCAGTGCAGCCGCTTGAATGCGGCCAGCTCCGCGGGGCTGTTCCGCGCCGCCCGAGCTGCCTTTTCGAGCGCGTCATGCGTCGGGCTGATCGGGTAGCCGGGGTTAGCTTTCGCCCAGTTCGACGGCTTCAAAGGGTCCGCCGTGTCGGGTAGCGCGAACACGACCCCGTACCAGGACGGATCCTTGAACACGCCCTTGGATAGCTGCTCCACATAGCGGCGTTTCCGGGAGTAGATCGTGTTTGGCTTGCCCGAGTCCGCCGTCGTGATGAAGCAGACCAGCGGCTGCGTGCGCGAGCCCGTGCCGGTCTCGAGCGTCTCCACCAGGTCTGGTGTCTTGTGGATGTGCAGCTCATCGATGATCGCGCCGTGAATGTTCGCGCCGTGCTGCGCGTCGGCTGCCGAGCTGATCACGCCGAAGTAGCTGTTGGACTTCGGGTGGATGATCTTGCCCGTGAGCGACCTGAACCGGCCCTTCAATGCCGGCGCGGACTCCGCTAGGCCCTTCACCGGTGCGAAAACGAACCCGGCTTGATCCTTAGTCGAGGCTGCTGCGACGACCTGGGCGCCCTGCTCGCCGTCGGCTCCGGTGAGGTACAGGGCCAGCCCGCCGGCGATCGTGGACTTGCCATTCTTACGGGGCACATCGACGTAAAGGGTCGATACGACCCGCACGTAGTCGCCGGCGCTGTTGAGCTGCACCCATCCGAATACCGGGGCAATGATGTAGGCAATCTGCCACGGGTCCGGGTTCAACGGCTGGCCCGCCAGCGCACCCTGCGTATGCCGCAGGAAGCTGAACGAGCGCAGCACCTTGTCTACTGCGTCGGGGTCGAACACTGCGCCGGGGACCTGTGAGCCCTCGGCCGTCTTGATCAATGGCGGATGCTTCGGCAGCTCATAGCCGCGGGTCACCATGTACCAGGCGACCTCGCGGCTGAGCTTCAGCCGGCGTAGCTTCGCCGGGCTCGGCAGCCCGAAAGCCTCACCGGTGTCCTGCGCAGTGTCCTCCTCAGAACGGGTTACCGTCGTCATCGTTGCCACCTGACTCGGTCCGCAGGTGTTTCTCCGCGGCCGGGGTGATCCCGTACTCCGCACACCAGGACCGGAATTCCTTAGAAGCGCGCTCCTCGATACCGATCCACGGGGCCACCACGGTGCCCTGCGAATTCTTCGCCAGCAGCGCGTGCTCCCTGCGGAACCGGACCGCCTCGCGCCACCGTGCGAAGGTCTCGCACATCGCCTCCAAGCTGGCGGCGTCGATCGGCTTGAGCAAACCAATCTCGGTCATCTGGTCCACGACCCTGTCCCAGAGCCAGTGCGCGTCCTCGGACAACTCCGCAGGCTTGGTCGGCGCATCGCGGGTGAACTGGACCCCGGCTGCTACCGGGCGCCCGCCCGAGTCTGTCTCCTGCCCGTCTTTGCGGGTGCCGCGGCCGTTCAGAACCCTGATCGGTGTCGGCGCGGACTTCCGCCCGAGGTTCGACGACGCTGCAACTGCACCCATCAGTCCTCCTCGGTTGTCAGGAAATCGACCTCACTGCCTCCGCGCAGCCGCGGAAGCTCGCCGGATTCCTTCTGCCACCGGGCGCAGATCACGTCCACGTACTGCGGATCAAGCTCCACCACCCGAGCCTTCGCACCGTGGTAGTGGGCCGCGATCAGGGTGGAGCCGCTGCCGGCGAACGGGTCAAGTACTGCCTTGCCCGGCCGGACACTGTTGGCCATCATGTCGAGGATCAGCCGCACCGGCTTCATGGTCGGGTGCTCCCGGCTCGCCGGCGGCTTAGGCACCTCGAACACCGTCGTGCGGTTGTTGGTCCCGAACCAGCGGGGACCGCCGCGGCCGAGCCGGCCCTCGGCGCCCGGGGCGAACCCGTACATGATCGGCCCGTGTGTCTTGCCGTCCTCGCCGGCCTGCTCCTCCTGCTGCTCTGGTGGCGCCTCGGCCTCCAGCACAGGCTCATGCTTGTACTGGTAATCGCTATGGCCCAGCACGATCGTGTTCTTCACCCAGATCAAGTTCTGCCGGATCAAGAACCCGGCCTCGCGCAGCGCGGTCTCGAAGGACACCCGGCGGGTATCTGAATGCGCGATGTAGACCGGCGCTCCGGGCCGCAGCACTCCGACCGCTGCGGTGAACGAATCCAGCAGCAGCGCCTCCAAGTCGTCGGCGCCGTCGTTCTGGATCCGCAGGGCCTTCTCAGTCTTGCCCTGGTACTCGACCCCGTAGGGCGGATCGGTCCACATCATGTCGGGCCGCTCGTCGCCCAGCAGCGAAGCCAGCACGCCCGGGTCGGTAGCGTCTCCGCAGATGACCCGGTGATCGCCAAGCTCATACACCTGGCCCAGCTGGGATATCGCCGGCGCCGTCTTCGGCAGCTCATCGGCACTGTCGGGTGCCTCGGCCGGCTCCTGCTCGGTGCCGTGGACAAGCTCCTCCACGCTGGCCGCGTCGAAGCCGGTCCCGTCGAGGGTCGGCAGCGAGTCCAGCAGCTCGGCAAGCTCGCCGTCGTCATAGCCGGCGATGTCGTTGGTCCGGTTATCGACCAGCACGATCCGCGCCGCCTCATCGTCGTCTACGTTGACGAAGGTCGCGGCTATCTGGTCCCAGCCCATCTCGCGGGCAGCCTTGAGCGTATGGTTTCCCGCGAGAACTTCATTGGTTCCGGCGCGGACCACGATCGGCTTGTACTGACCGTTGTGCTGGAGGCTCTCGACGATCGCTGGCACGTTACCTCGGCGCGGATTCCGGCCATAGTGGACCAGCCCGTCGGTCGGGACCGCGAGCTTCTCGATCGGGCTGTGAATGTTGGGGACCGTCATGTCTATTCTCCTTCCCGGAATCCGGGCATAGGTGCGATCATGCTGAGATTTGTGGCTGACATAGGTGGAACCCGAGGCCGCCGATAGGATCGGCCCATGGGGAGCGCAAAAGAAGTCGAAGATTCCAGTTCGAAGTTCACTCAGGTCATGGACGCGGCCGCGAAACTACCCGGCGTGCGGATCAACCGTGCGGAGTACCTTCGAAAGGCGCTCAAGCGGTACTGCTCTGAGGAACAGATCGATAGAGCAGTAGCCGAAAGTCCGGCAGCTGCCGGCATCGCGCCGGATATCATCACCGAGGTTGCGAATACCTCTATTCGTTACGAAACGGGCAAAGTCACGGGACTCTCTGCGCTGGCGGGGGTCCCAGGCGGCATCGCGATGATCGGGACCGTGCCAACAGATTTGGCACAGTACTTAGGCCACATGCTCCGCATCGCTCAGAAGCTGGCCTACATCTACAGCTGGCCGGACCTGTTTGCCGGTGACGACGAAGACATCGATGAGGCCACGGAAGGTGTGCTGACTCTGTTCGTCGGGGTCATGGTCGGAGTTCAGCTGGCTCAGAGCGGGGTATCGAAGGTCTCCGCGATGATGGCTTCGCAAGTGATCAAGAAACTGCCACAGAAGGCTCTTACGCAGGGGGCGCTCTACCCCATAGTTAAGAAGGTCGCCGCAATTCTTGGAGTCTCTATGACCAAGAAGATCTTCGCTAGCGGTATAGCAAAAGCGATCCCAGTAGTAGGTGCGGTTCTATCAGGGGGACTCACCTTCGGGACGTTCCTGCCGATGACGAAGAAGCTGCAGAAGCACCTTGCCAGCCTGGAGATTACTAAGCCCGGTCTTAGGCCTGACCTGGCTACGGACGTCGTTCAGTAGCGAACTGGGGCTCTCCGAGAGCGGCCGCGCGCAGGGGGGTACCCGCATTTTGAGATATCTCGCGGAAAACTACCGCGGCGCGGCTTTGACCTCCGAACTCACAAATCCGAACTCCCCTCCCCGGGGGCAGCTCATTGAGGGCCCCGGGTGTGGCGCCGGTTGGCCCGGGCCTGCCTGGTCTTTATGGTGTGGCAGTCGGTGCAGAGTGTCTGCAGGTTTGCTGGATCGGTGAGCGCTCCGCCGTCGGCGATCTCGACGATGTGGTCTGCTTCGAGGTGTTCTGTTGCTCCGCAGCTGCGGCATTGTGGTTCGCGTGCGAGCTGCTGGTCGTGGATCTGTTGGCGCTGGTATCTGGTCAGCGTGCTGGTGTTGCTGCTGGGATTGGCCCAGGGTTTCCGCTGGTGGGTCTCGCACCTGCCTTGGTGGGTGGCGCGTGCTCCGCAGTAGCAGCGGGTGGGGGCTGCGTATGGCATGGGGTGGGCCCTTTTCCGGGGGAGGGGTGGTGCTGCTAGTGGGGCCGGGCCCTGCTGGTGGTGTGGGGGCGGGCGTGTTAACGAGGTCGGGCCCCTCCTGTGGTGCTTAGGAGGGGCCCGATCTCGTGGTGGGGAGGGTTATTCTTGTCCCCCGTGGGGTGGTCTTTCGGCGCCCTTATCGGGCCCATTGACTTTGATGCAGGGCTGGCCGGCGGGTTGTTCACATATATCGCAGGGCTTGTTGAGGGATCGAGGTAAGCGTTCAGGCGACGCTGGGGCTGGCAAGACCGCGGTGGTTGTCCTATCGAGTACCTTTTCGACCATTGCCACTATCTCCTGGGAGTAGCCGGTCACGATCAGTACCGAGACGATCGTCTTGAGGATCGCGACAACGCAAGCGGCGATGTACAGCGCCTTGAGTCCCTCGATGGCTTTGGGGGAGTAAGAACTCAAAAGCTCATCGCGCCGTATCAGTCCTCGCCAGAAGACGTTCTGTAGCTTCTGTCTGACATTGAGAGACTCTGGGCTTTCGGAATCTGCGAATCCTTCGAGTTCTTCTTCGCTGAAGGTCTCGGAGATGCCAATCACGAGGTCTCTTGACTTCGCAACCACCTCGGGATCGGACCAAAGGCGCTCGAAGTCAGGAATGTTCCTGTTGAGCGCAAGAGATATTTCGTGCAATCCGGAGAGATCTACCCTAGTTGCCTCTCTGATCTGCTCAGAAAGGAGTCGGGTGGTCTCTCGCATTTCCGCGGTGACGGCGTCCGACATTATTCGGGCCGTTTCGGATCCGACTCCTTTGATCCCAAGTGAGAAGTCGAACAGCTCGCCGTAGTTCACCATCGGTTGGATTCTTGGCATCATATTTTGGATGAGGCGTCTAAAAGACTCGCCAAATTCGTCGGGGAACCCCGTGTCTAATGCCATCCGGTTCGCTCCTGTTGGCTACCCAATACCTTGGAAGGTGAGCGAGAAACCGTTTTTGGGTGCAGCGTACTTGCCCAATAGCTTAACTTATCCACAGGCTGGGGGCCAGTCGTTCTTGGAGTGTTGCGCTCGGGACTTGTCGGCGTCGACGGCTGCCACGCATGCCGGGCAGGCGTCCGGGTCCTGGTCGCTGAACTCGATGGGTAGTAGCGCCTTGACCTTCTTCCCGCAGGCTGCGCGTCGGTACTCGCCGGGCTCCTCGAGGAACTGCGGGGCGCGGTGCTTGTCGAGCGCCTGGTGCAGGGTTTGTTCGTAGAAGCCTCCGACGTGGCAGGCGTGGCTGAGGCCGGGCTCGGCGGGCAGTACCACGTCGCGCCGGCTGGGACTCCCGGGGTTGGTGCCGAGGTTGAAGTGCTCAAGGCTGGCGTGGAATGCGGGGGCCATGGGTTCAGCCTATCCGCGCCGACCGTCGTGCTGCGGGTCATCGGCTGGCCCAGTTGATCATGCCGGCGAGCCAGTCCCATTCGTGTAGCGGCCAGCAGGGCAGCCCGTGGTGCCAGGCGCCGCAGTCGTCCGGTGTTGGTTCGCAGACCCCGGACTCGCACCGGATCACCACCTCCGGGTTCTGTTCTGTTCCGATGCTGCGGACCATGAGCTGCTCGCCGGCGCACCAGGGGCAGCTGGTCTTGAGCCGCTGACCTTCTGTCACCTCGGTCATGTGGCGGGCGGTGGCCGTCTTCATCTGGTCTAGCTTCGCTGCGGTGGTGGCGAGGACCTCGGCGTGCTGGGCGGGGTCGAGCCGGGGTGCTGCTGCCCGGATGTAGCGCAGCACATCGGTGGTGGTGGTGTCGGCCTGCCGGGTGAGCTGGACGTGCATGGTGTCGTCGCCGAGGGTGCCGGCGATGCTGGTGGCGGTGGTGCGGGCGGTGCGCTGCTGGTCGGTGAGGTCGTCGAGGATATCGATGTGGACCGGGGCGGGGGTGGC
>NZ_JADPSA010000040.1 GCF_017347085.1 Nesterenkonia sp. E16_10 | reverse complement strand
CCCGCCGCGGCGAAAGGCAGCGCGCGGGGGCGAATGACGGCGCCCCGCCGCGGCGAAAGGCAGCGCGCGGGGGAGCGCCGTCGTCGTTCTCGACCTAGTCGGCTGTGAAGAAGGCCTTGAGCACGGCGGAGAAGACCTCGGGCTTCTCCGCGTGGACCCAGTGACCCGCGTCCTTGATCGTCGTCAGGCTCACGCGCGGGAACAGCGCCCGCATGGCAGGAGCGAAGTCATCCTGCACGTAGTCGGACTCGGCGCCGGCGACCCAGAGCACGGGGCCCTCGAACGTCTCGTCCGTGAACTCCGGGAAGCCCCCGATCTGCGGCAGCGACTCATGGAGCAGGTCCAGATTCACCCGCCACCGGAACCCTTCGCCGTCGCGCACCAGGCTCTGCAGCAGGAAGCCCCGGACCATCCGCTCGGGAATCGGCTCCTGCAGGAGCTCATCAGCCTCGCCGCGGGAGGAGAGGCCGGCCAGGTCCAGGCGGCTCAGACTGTCGATGAGATGATCGAACTCACCCATGGACTCCCGGGCGACCGGTGAGATGTCGACGACGGCGAGGCGGCTGATCAGCTCCGGGTGGCGCAGGGCCAGCACCATGGCGACCTTGCCCCCCATGGAATGCCCCACCAGGTGCACCGGAGCCTCGCTGGCCACGGTGCGACGCAGATGATCCGCGACCAGATCTGCCTGCTCGACGTAGTCGAAGCGCTGGGTCCAGTCGGAGGCGCCGTGGTTGGGCAGATCCAGCAGCACAGAGCGCAGCTCGGGGGAGAGCGCCTTCGCGATCTGGGTGAAGTTCTTCCCCTGCCCGAACAGCCCGTGCAGGAACACCACGGTCTCGCCAGACTCACCCAGCTGCGCAGCGTTGAGTGAGAATGATTCGGCAGTCACGATGAGTCTCTCCTGTTCACAGGTGTGCAATCTGGTCCCGATCATCCTACGGCGAGCCCTCGACGGGTCTCCAAGCAGGCCGTCTGTGAGCAGGACCTCCGGGGACAGGGCGGTGCGCTGCGGATGCTGTCGCTTAGGATGGGACGGTGACTTCTCAGCCTGATTCCGCAGACTCTGCCGTTCCCGCCGTGGAGCGCTCGAACTCCGAGGCCCAGACCGTGCTGGTGGTGGACTACGGCGCGCAGTATGCCCAGCTCATCGCGCGCCGCGTCCGCGAGGCCCGGGTCTACTCCGAGGTCGTCCCGCACACCCTCGCCGCGAAAGAGATCATCTCGCGCAACCCCTCCGCCGTGATCCTCTCCGGCGGACCCTCCTCGGTCTACGCCGAGGGCGCCCCCGAGGTGGAGACCGAGCTCTTCGAGGCAGGCATCCCGGTGATGGGCATCTGCTACGGCTTCCAGGCCATGGCGCACAGCCTCGGCGGAGAGGTGGCCCGCACCGGTGATCGCGAATACGGCAAGACCGAGGTGCGCAGCGTCAACGCCCCGCACTCGCTGCTCACCGGCACCGATACCGTCCAGTCCACCTGGATGTCACACAGCGACTCCGTGCAGCAGGCACCGGAGGGCTTCGAGGTGCTGGCCTCCTCCGAAGGCGCTCCCGTCGCAGCCTTCGCCGACGAGGCGCGCAGGCTCTACGGCGTGCAGTGGCACCCGGAGGTGCGCCACTCGCCCCAGGGCCAGATGGTCATCGAGAACTTCCTCTATAACGGCGCCGGCCTGACCCCCGAGTGGACCACCGGTAACATCGTCGAAGAACAGGTCGCCGCGATCCGCGCCCAGGTCGGGGACGCCCGGGTGATCTGCGGACTCTCCGGCGGCGTGGACTCCGCCGTGGCCGCCGCCCTCGTGCAGAAGGCCATCGGAGACCAGCTGACCTGCGTGTTCGTCGATCACGGATTACTGCGCGAAGGCGAGGCCGAACAGGTCGAACGCGATTTCGTCGCCGCCACCGGCGCGAAGCTCTATGTGGCCGATGAGCGGGAACGCTTCCTCGCCGCACTTGAGGGCGTCACCGATCCCGAGACCAAGCGCAAGATCATCGGCCGGGAGTTCATCCGGGCCTTCGAAGGCGCCGAGAAGGCGGTGCTCGCCGAGGCGGCCGCCGACGGCGCCACGGTGGAATTCCTGGTCCAGGGCACCCTCTATCCCGACGTCGTGGAATCCGGCGGCGGAGAGGGCGCGGCGAACATCAAGTCCCACCACAACGTCGGCGGGCTGCCCGAGGACATGGTCTTCAAGCTGGTCGAGCCGCTGCGCGCGCTGTTCAAGGACGAGGTCCGAGCCGTCGGTGCCGAGCTCGGACTGCCGGCCGAGATCGTGCAGCGCCAGCCGTTCCCCGGCCCCGGCCTGGGCATCCGGATCATCGGCTCGGTCTCTGAGGACCGGCTGCGGATCCTGCGCAAGGCCGATGCGATCGCCCGCGAGGAGCTCACCGCCTCCGGACTGGACCAGGAGGTCTGGCAGATGCCGGTGGTGCTGCTCGCCGACGTCCGCTCCGTGGGAGTCCAGGGCGACGGCCGGACCTACGGCCACCCGATCGTGCTGCGCCCGGTCTCCTCCGAGGACGCGATGACCGCAGACTGGTCACGGCTGCCCTATGAGCTGCTCGCCAAGATCTCCAACCGGATCACCAACGAGGTCGAAGAGGTCAACCGGGTCACCCTGGATGTCACCTCCAAGCCGCCAGGCACCATCGAATGGGAGTGAGTCAGACGACTCATGCTTGATGCTCCCTCCGCCGAGGCGATCACGACTGTCATCGCCGGGCTGCTGCTGGTGCTCGGCGCGCTCGGCGTGGTGCTGCCGATCCTGCCGGGCTCGCTGCTGATCATCGTCACCCTGATCGTCTGGGCGGTGCTTATGGGCGGCCCGGTGGCCTGGACCGCGGCGATCCTGGGCGTGGTCCTGGCCGTGATCGGCTGGGGCAGCTCCACGGTGCTCACCGGTCGATCGCTGCACCGGCAGCAGATTCCGCGCGGGCCGATCATGATCGCGATCCTCGCGGCCCTGATCGGGCTGATCGTGTTCCCGCCGCTGGGGCTGTTCATCGGCTTCGCCGCGGGGCTCTTCGGTGCCGAATTCGTGCGCCGAGAGCGCGACTGGCGTGCCGCCGGGACTGCGAGCCTGCATGCGCTGCGCGCCGTCGGGCTCGGGATCCTGCTGGAGTTTCTGCTCGCCGGGCTCGCGATCTCTGCGTTCCTGATCGGCTCACTGATCCACTTCTGGCCCTGACTCGCGGCCCGACCGGCGGCTTCAAGGTCAGGCTGAAACCGATTGCGGGTTGTGCCGCCGGGATCACTAGACTTCACTGCATGTAATTATCGGCGATCCTCGTCGTTCCTGAGGGAGACGGGGGTGCCGGAATGGGCGTGAGCCCATCCCGGTGGGGATTGTGGAAGGTCGTCTGTGAGCAAAGAACCAGCCGCTGAGGAGTGGGACGTGCCGTCCGAGAATGGGCCCGCAGCACCTGCGCTGGAGCATCAGCACCGTGACACCGACGACGACGCCGCCGCTGCGGCCTCGGACTCGCCCGGCGCTCCGGACTCCCCGGGTTCTGCGCAGTCCGTGGCCTCCGCAGACTCCGCGAGCTCGGCCGCATCGGCGTCGACCCCAGAGTCGCCCGGATCGCCCGGTTCCCCTGAGTCGCCCGGATCCGCAGACTCGCCCGGGTCCGCAGACTCGCCCGGGTCGCCCGGCTCTCCGGACTCCCCGGTCTCGCCTTCCTCACCCGCATCCGCGGGCTCCGCGGCGTCGCCAGATTCGACGCCCTCGGCACCCCGGGCAGCCCACGGTCGCGACCCGATGGCGGCCTGGCTGGAATCTGTGGGCTCGGGCACCGAGAACGACACGATGCTGCGGTTCTCACCGAGCCAGCACAATGCCATCGACCTCACCGACGCCAACTCCTCGGGCATGATGCAGCTGATGGCGGGCCGCAAGACCCGACTCTCCACGCTGCTCAACGATCAGCATGCCTTCACCATCGGCAAGCAGGCCGCCCAGGGCATCCGGGCCAAGACCCGCGAGATGTCCGAGGAGCGCGGGATCGACGTCGGCTTCCTCGCCGCCGGGGTGGTCAGCTGGACCGAGGATGCCGGTCAGTCCTCCTCGGGGGAGCAGTTCACCGAGGACTTCACGGCTCCGGTGATGCTGGTGCCGATCACCCTGCGTCCGCGTGAGGACGGCAGCGGCGACTTCGAGATCCAGTTCAGCGCGCCCGCCCGGCTCAACCCTGCCCTGATCCGGCACTTCGGCTCCCGGCACGGGACCCGGCTGGACCCGGTGGAGTTCCACAGCTCCGGCTATGTGACCGCCCGCTTCGACCCCAACCGACCCGCAGATGCGCTGGCCCGGATCGCCGGGGGCGTGGACACCCTGCACTCGGTGCAGGTGTGGCGCCAGCTCTATGTCTCGACCTTCGCGGACCTGACCTTCCTGGGAGATCCCACCGGGCTGGACCTGGATCACCCCGTCATCCGGGCCATGGCCACCGGAAAGCCGCTGGGCCAGGCGCGCGCCGAGCGCGCCCGCAGAGACCTGCCCCCGGTGGATGAGCGGGAGCCCCGCGACGAACGCCTGGTCGCGGACGCGGATCCGCACCAGCAGGCCGCGCTGGACGCGGTGCTCGCCGGGCAGTCTGTGGTGGTCTCCGCCCCCGCCGGCACCGGTCAGACCCAGACCGCGATCAACGCCGCGGCCGGCCTGGCCTGGCAGGGCAGACGGGTGCTGGTCCTCGCCGAGCGCACCGCCACCCTGGAGCAGTTCAAGAACCGGCTCTCCGAGGTCCACCTGGGCACGCTGGCCGGGAACATCTCCGCCGCCGGGACCTCCGAGGAGATCCGGGATCAGCTGATCCGCGCCATCCGCCGCAATGAGCGGGCCGAGCCGCCTCGGCTGGGAACCCTGCAGACGAGGCTGAAGAAGTCCCGCCATCAGCTGGTGGAACACGTGAAGTCGCTGCACAATGTGCGCCGCCGCTGGGACTGCTCGCCCTACCAGGCCATGCAGGCCCTGGCCGCGCTGACCAGCCTGAGCCCGGCGCCGTCGACCTCGGTCCGGCTGAAGCGCTCGGTGCTGGACAACACCGTGGACCGCAGCCAGATCACCGTGAAGCTCAAGCGCGCCGCCGAGCTGGGTGCCTTCTCCGCCGAGACCCGCGACAGCCCCTGGTTCCACGCCCGGCTCTCCAACCGACAGGAGACCCGGGACGCGATGGCCCTGGTCATCGAGCTGCGCGAACAGCTGCCGGAGCTGCAGCAGATGATGGTCTCCGCCTGCGAGGCTGCCGGGATCACCCCGGGCGCCAGTTTCAGCGAGTGGAACAGCCAGGTGCTGCTCTTCCAGCGGGTGCAGGAATCCCTGGGCCGTTTCAGCCACGACGTCTATGCCCGCGCGGTGGACGATCTGATCGCCGCCACCGCCCCGGGATGGTGGCGTCGGCAGAACAACGTCGAGATGACCTCGGTGACCCGCTCCCGGCTGCGCCGGCTCGCCAAGGAGTACGTGCGCCCAGGCGTCGCCATCGGTGATCTGCACTCCTCGTTGATCGATGTGCAGTCCGAGCGGGAGGAATGGAACCAGTGGTCCCTCTCCGGCTCCGCGCCGAAGGTGCCGCACCGCCTGGATGCGCTCTGCGACGCCTTCGGTGAGGTCCAGGCCCGGCTGCAGCGTCTTGATGAGGTGCTGGAGACCGGGTCGCTGACCGAGATGCCCATCGAGGTGCTGCTGGAGACCGTGGAGACCCTGGCGGCCGACGAGAAGCCGCTGGAGACCCTGCCCGAGCGCACGCTGCTCGGCGAGCAGCTGCGCGAGCAGGGCTTCCGGGATCTCATCGAGGACTTCTCCGAGCGCGAGATCAGCGCGAGCGTGGTCGCCGAGGAGCTGGAGCTCGCCTGGTGGCAGTCCGCGCTGGAGGCGATGATCTCTGGGGACGACTACCTGGCGATGACCACCGGTGAGAACCTGCGCAGCGTCGAGGAGGCCTTCCGCAGCTCCGACGCGGGGCACATCGAGTCCAGCGCGCAGCGCCTCGGCCATGCCCTGGCGGTGCGCTGGAAGTCGGCCGTGGAGGCCCATCCCCAGGCCGCCGCGGACCTGCGCGCCCTGCTGCGCGACGCCACGCCCACCATCGAGGGCCTGGAGACGATCAACTCCAAGGTGACCCAGCCGCTGGTCCCGATCTGGACCACCTCGCCGCTGGGCCTCGGGGAGCAGTTCCCGCCCGAGTACCGCGCCGACGTCGTGATCCTGCTCGACGCCGAGTCGCTCGCGGTGCCCACGGCGCTGAACGCGGTGACCCGGGCCGAACAGGTGGTGGCCTTCGGCGACCCGGTGGCCGGTTCCCCGACCCCGTTCCATGTCTCCGCCGATCCGGTGGCTCGCGAGACCGAACAGCCCCGCCCCGCCTCGATCTACGAGGAGCTGGCCGCCGTGTTGCCGCATCATGCGCTGCGTCAGGTCCACCGCGGGGTCGACCAGGAGCTCACCGGGCTGCTCTCCTCCGCGCTCTACGACGGCGAGCTCACGCGCCTCCCCGACGCCGCGCAGCTGACCGGGCAGGATCGCCGCTTCACCGTGGAGCTGGTCGCGGGCATCCAGGCCGGGTACCGCGACGCCGTGGAATCCCCGACCGGTGAGGTCAACCGGGTGGTGGACATGGTCTTCGAGCATGTGCGCTCCCGACGCGGGCACTCGCTGGCCGTGATCACCGGTTCCGCCTGGCACGCCCGGCGGGTCGCCGACGCGATCCGGCTGAACCTGGCCAACCACACCTGGGCGAAGCCGTTCTTCACCGAAGGCGCCCACGGCGAGAGGTTCGTGGTGACTCCCGTGGAGCGCGCCACCGGCCTGGTCCGCGACGACGTGATCTTCAGCCTCGGCTTCGGACGCTCGGTGAAGGGCGAGGCGGCGACCCGCTTCGGGGAGCTCTCCGAGGTGCGCGGCCGCGAACACTTCGCGATCGCGCTGACCCGGGCTCGAGAGCATCTGCGCGTGGTCACCTCGCTCTCGAACGCCGATATGGACCGCGACTTGCTGACCTATGGCGCCCGTGAGATCTATGACCTGATCAGGCTCGGCCTCGAAGGCTCGGACAACCCCACCGCCTCCGCGCAGCTGACCGATCCGCTGGTGCTGGATCTGGTGGACCGGATCCGGGCGCGCGGCGGACGGGTCGAGGACGGGTTCCGCGGGACCCTGGATCTCGCCGCCTGCTCCCGCAGGGTCACCTCGGATCAGCCCATGGTGCCGGTGGCGATGGTCTCCGACGGGACCAGGAGCTACGGCGCGATGTCGGTGCGCGAGCGCTCCCGTCAGCGTCCCGCCGCCTTCGAGGCGCTGGGCTGGAGCTATATGGCGCTCTGGACCATCGAGGTCTTCTCCAACCCGGTGCGCTGCACGGAGGTCGTGGCCGAACAGGTCGGTCTGGCCTCAGGCCCGGAGTTCGCCGAGGCGGGCCGGATCACCGTGCAGACCGCAAGCGAGACCCCGCGCGGCCGAAGGGCCCGCGAGCAGGAGCTCCGGGGCGAAGGAATCCGCTTCGGAGGAGCGGCGGACCTCGAGGACGAGGATTCTCACCGCAAGTCCAAGAAGTGGCTGCCGCCGCGGGAGCGCGGGGCATGGAAGCAGTAGGCGCCGGGTCTGGCGGTGCTGGGTCTGGCGGCGCCGGTTCTAGCGGTGCCGGGTCTGGTGGCGCCGGTTCTGGCGGTGCCGGGCGGAGGCCACGACGGCGCGTGGTCGCGCCGCCGACCTCGGGGCAGTCCCACGCCGTGGAGTCTGACTTCACGGACCCCTTCAACCAAGACGAGGTGCCCGTGGGGCACCGCGCCGGGTCCTCGGAACAGGCGTCGGATCCTGCGGGGGAGCGGACCCCTGGCGAGCCCCGCCGATCGCAGCGTCCCAGCCCCGAGGCGCCCCTGACGGACCATGAGCAATGGATCCTGAGTCAGCGGCCCCCACACTGGGGCTGATCCTGGACCTTCCAGGTCGAGCGGGGGCACTTTTCCCCAGCCCACCGTGCCGACGCAGACCTCGCCCCGGCTCCACAGAGCTATGAGTTTCGGCACCTGAGGCGTCCCGGTGGGCGAGGCTGGTGGACATGTCCAGCATCAGTCCTCTGCGACGTACCCGGCCCCGCGGTGATTCCCCCAGCGGTTCCCACAGCGGTCTCCGCGGTGGTTCCGGCGGCGGTACCATCGGTGATTCCGGTGGTGAGCACCGGCGCGCTGGCCCGCACCCGGAGCCTGCCGGTCCGTTCCTTCCGCAGCGTCCCCGCCGGTCCCGAACCCAGCCGGCTTCGCCGAGCACGGGGCGATCGCCGGAAAGTCCAGCCTCGACACGGCGCGTCGGTCCGGCACCAGCTGTCCGGCCCTCTGCGAGGCCGGTTCCCGTCGGCTGGCCCCCCGCGGTCCGGGCCCAGCGGCGCAGGTCCCCGGGGATCAATCGCCGTCTGCGAGGCGCCGGGCTGCCCCGGCTGATCCAGCGGTTCCGGATACCGCTCGCTCTGGTCCTGGGTCTGGGGGTCGCCGGGACGGCGGTGCTCACCGGGGCCGAGGGGCAGGTGGAGACCACTGCGGCGCTTCGGGTCAGTGCCGATATCGGGGCGGGGGAGCGGCTGAGTGCCGCCGTGGTGGAAGAGGTCCAGGTCGATGTGGCCGCGGTTCCGCACGACTACTCCGTGCAGGCCGAACAGGTGGTGGGACGTCAGGCCGCCGTGCCGATGCCAGCAGGTGCGCTGATCCACCCGGATCAGCTCGTGGGTCCAGGCCTGCTCGCCGGACAGCAGCGCGGCACGGTGGCAGTGCCGGTGCGTCCGGCAGATCCGGCGATGGTCGCGCTGGTCAGACCGGGTCAGCGGGTGGATGTCCTGGCATCGAGCGACACCCCGGAACGGGGCTCGGCCTCAGAGCTGGTGGCGACCGCAGTGCCGGTGCTGTGGACCCCGCAGGATGATTCGGAGAACTGGCTGCCCAGCGGGACCGAGGCCGGCGGCGTCGTGATTCTGGCCGTGGATCCTGCTGCGGCGGAGTCCATCGCCCAGGCCACTCAGGAGGGAAGCCTGCACCTGAGTCTGCGCGGAGGCGGACCGCCAGCCACCGCCCGGGAGGGAGTGAGCACTCCCAAGGAGTCAGCTGGAGGTGCCCGATGAGCCGGAGCCTGCGGACCCTGAACTCGAGGAGCCTGCACCGGAGGCCGCTTTGGTGGAGGAGGAATCGGAGGAGCCGCCGCTGGAACTGGCCGCTGACCCCTCGGAGCCTGAGCTCTTCGAGGTCTCGCCGCCGGAGCTGGCGGCGGCGCGGGAGTCTGTCCGGTAGAAGCCGGAGCCCTTGAACGAGACTCCCACGGAGCCGAACTTCTTGCGCAATGTGCCCTGGCACTCGGGGCAGACGGTCAGCGAATCTTCGCTGAACGTCTGGGCGATGTCGAAGGCATGGCTGCAGTCCTTGCAGGCATAGGCGTAAGTGGGCATCGAGTTCCTCAGAGGTGAAGGGTGCTGGACGGTCGGGTGCACCGGCCAGACTGCGGCAATACTGCCAGTCGATTATAAGGGCCGTGGCGTGGTGGCTTCGCGTTCGGTCACGATGGTGTGCACGCGCAGGTCGTGGGGTTCCACCGGAAAGGCCCCCGGGGGGAGGACCTCCTCGGCGTGCACCACGGCGATGAAGCGCAGCGGACCGAGGTTGGGTGCGTGCCCCGCGGCGGGCCCGCCGGAGGTGGAGATCGGCTGACCGGTGCCGGCTCCGAAGGCGGTGTCGTAGAAGCCGCCGCCCTGGCCCATGCGAGCCCCCTGATGGTCCACCGCCAGGCCGGGCACCAGGACGGTGAGCCCCTCGGGGTGACGCTCGCGCAGCGTGTCGGTGTCGAGCCTGTCACCCAGGGGCTCCTCGACGGCCGCGAAGGCGCTGCGCCGCAGCTGCGCCGCAGGCGACCACGGCACCCACGTCAGGAGTCGGTCTGCTGAGCTGGCGATGACCGGGACATATACCGGACTGCCGACCTCGGCATGGTCGATGAGGAACGGTCGGACGTCGGGCTCGCCGGGCATCGGGAGATACCCCGCCACCGCCGAGCCGGCCGGCACCACCGATTGGAGGACCTGAGACAGTGCCCGGCCGCGGATCGAGAGCTGCTCAGCAGTAAGTTCTCGGCGAGCCGCTCGGAGCCGGGACCGCACGGCGGCCTTGGCGGCGGACGTGGATTCGTCTCGAGATTCGTCCCCGGATTCGGAGGAGGTGTCGGAGGAGGCATCGGGTACGGGCATGAACCTCAGCCCCGCGGTTCCGGCTGCAGAAGACTGGCGCGCAGGGACTCTGCGGCGTCGGCCAGCTTGGGGGAGAGGGTGAACTGGGCGCTCAGGCGCAGCAGGGCGGCGCGCTCATAGGCCTCCAACGCATCCGCGGCGACACCGTTGCGGTAGGCGGCGTCGTTGATCAGTCGGAAGACCACCGCGCGACGGGGCGCGTCCCACAGCCCGCGCAGCTCGTTCCACTTCGCGCAGGCGCGCAGTCCGCCCAGGTCCAGTGCGGGGTGGGCCCATCCGGCGCTGGAGACCTTCACCAGAGCCGGACCCACCTCCGGGGAGTAGAGCAGGTCTTCATCACGCAGCTGTCGGTGGGCGGGCACCATCCGTCGCTCGGGGATCGAGGCCAGCGCCTCACAGGCCGTCCTCACGTTTCGCTGGAAGTTCTCCGAACCGACGATATAGGGCCTGACCAGCGCCTCCCAGCGCTGCAGGCGGCGGATCTCCGTGGCGGCCCCATGCACCGGGGTGCTGACGGGCAGCTCGCCCGGGTGCTGGATCGCGGTGGACCACGCGTCCAGGGACTGCTCCCAGGCGGTCTCCCATGCCTGCGCGCCGATCCGGTGAGGTCGGTGCAGCGAAACGCCGGTCAGCGCCTGGAACGTGGCGGTGGAGTCACCATGGCTGATCAATCGGGGAAGCCTGAACGGACCGGAGAACGCCTGCGCCCGCCGCATGCCCGCGAGCAGCTCGCTCGCTCCGCCAGCGGGCAGCACGACCGTGTAGGTCTCATTCGCCTCGTCGCGATGCCACACCACTGCACGCAGGCCCGGTTCGTGGGCGATCACGAGACCGCCCCGGGCGGCCTGCTGCAGGGCGGGCAGGGCGGGATCCGTGTTCGGCGGAAACAGCTCCAGGTGTTCGCCGGGCCGGGCGGCACCGCCCTGGTGCTCGACCCGGTAGTACCCGGCTCGTCGGGCGCGCCGTGCCCCACCGGAGCTCAAGGCCGCCGAGCCTGATGCTGCTGCGCCTGAGGAACCTCCGGCCGGGGAGCCTGTGCCTGATGCTGCTGCGCCTGAGAAACCTGCGGACTCGAGATCCTCCGCGGCGGTGACCTCCACCGCCAACACCTGCGGCTGTCCTGGGACCGGCCAGGCCCGCTCGACAGACCAGCGGGCCTCCTCGGCCCAGAGCGGGCGCGAGGGCAGCGATGCGGCGGGGTCAAGCATGCTTATGGCGTTCCTTTCGACCGGTTTGGCTCCCACCAGCTTAGGCCCGAGGAGTCGGAGAGGATCGAGGCAGGCCGGGTGCCCCGCGATTTCAGAGCCAGGAATCGATCCAGATCCGCATGCGCCATTGCTCGTAGGGAATCAGCTCTGCGGTCCACAGCGGGAGGAAGAACACCGACACGGCCACACACAGCATCACGAAGCAGAGCAGGATCACGGTGTTGCGCGCTCGTGCAGCTACGATCACGGCCGCCGGACGCGGGGTCCCGTCGAGGCGCTGAGTCGCAGTGCCGATGCGCAGCACCAGGGCGGCGATCGCGGTGAGCGCCAGGATCAGGAACGGGTGATAGCTGATCGTATAGAAGAAGAACGTGGTCCGGCCCGGGAAGACCAGCCAGACCAGGTGTCCTGCCACCATGCCGGAGAGGATCGCACCGTAGCGCCAATCTCGGCGCCCGGCCCAGAGCAGCGTCACCAGGATCAGCGCGATCAACCCGCTCCACCAGATCAGTGGATTCGCCAGGTCCAGGACCGCTGAGGAACAGGTCTCCGCGGCGCAGATCTCCCCGGTCTGAGCGTAGGTCTCTCCGGCGGAGACCGAGTCGTAGTGCATCGAGACCGGTCGCCCCATGAACGGCCAGGTCCAAGGGGTGGAGGCGTAGTCGTGTCCGCTGCTGAGTCCCTGATGGAAGTCCGTGGCGGAGACATGGTAGTTCCACAGTGATCGCAGCGGATCCGGCACCAGCCGGGCCAGCCCCTCAGCCGGGTGGGTCAGGTGCCATTGCCGGCCCCAGCCTCCCTGCGTGGCCAGCCAGCCGCTCCAGCTGGCCAGGTAGGTGCCTGCTGCGAGGGGCAGCACCGTGACCACCGCCGGGAGGGCGTCCTTGAGCATCCCGGACCTGGCCCAGCGTTCGACCCCGACAAGGCGCCTGGCCTGGAGGTCCCAGAGGATCACCATGATGCCGAAGACCGCGAGGAACGCCAGCGCCGAGAGCTTGACCGCCACCGCCGCGCCCAGCAGCACGGCCGCCAGAAGCCGCCAGGGGCGAACTCCCAACCACGGCCCGCCGGCCCGGTGTCCCTCGGGGCCCGGGTCGACCGCCCAGGCGGCCAGCCGCCGTCGTCCGCTGTATCGATCCAGCAGCAGGGCGCCGAAGGCCGCGAGGCAGAAGAGCATCATGAAGATGTCCAGCAGGCCTACCCGGCTCATCACGAGGTGGTGGCCCTCGATCGCGGTGAGCATCCCGGCGAACGCGCCGAGGAAGACCGAGCGGAACATCCTCTGCGCGATGAGCGCGATCAGCAGCACCGCCAGGGTGCCGGCCACCGCCCCTGAGATCCGCCAGCCGAACGCGCTCTCGGTCCCGAAGACCCGCAGCCCCAGCGCGATCAGCCATTTGCCCAGCGGCGGGTGCACCACGTAGCCGCCCTCACCGGTGGGCTGCGGCTCACCGGCCAGCCAGGCATCGTCGGCGTCATCCGGCCAGACCAGCTCGTAGCCGGCGAGCATCAGCGCGTACGCGTCCTTGGCGTAGTAGGTCTCGTCGAACATCAGCAGGTGTGGGGTGGCGAGATCTCTCACCCGCAGGATTCCGGCGAGGAGCGTGATCATCCCGGGCAGGATCCAGCCCCAGAGTCCCGGCCGGTAGGCCTCGGCCTGAAGCCGGCGCTGCATCCGGGAGAGGCTGCCGGGCTCCGGCTCGGTGAGGCGCCCGGTCACCCCGGCGGGGGCCGGAGTGCTGCGGACAGGCTCGGCGGGGTTCACTATGGGTATGCTACTTGGCGCAAGCCGGTCACCGATCAGAAGCGGGCGTGTCATGGAGTCAGGCGAGGCAGAGCAGCCGCAGCACACCCGGGAGCCCGATGATTCCGGCCTGTGGGACACCCCGATCGTGCTCGCTGCGACGCCGATCGGCAACCTTGGGGACGCGACCGATCGGCTCAAGCGGCTGCTGGCCACCGCGGAGGTCATCGCCGCGGAGGACACCCGGACCGCGCGCCACCTGGCTCGGGCGCTGCAGGTCAGGTTCCAGGCCCGGGTGGTGAGCCTGCACGAGCACAACGAGGCGGCGCGCTCCGAGGAGCTCGTCGAGCAGGCGCGCCAGGGGACCCGGGTGCTCGTGGTCTCCGACGCCGGCATGCCCTCGGTCTCGGACCCGGGGTTCAGGCTCGTGGAGACCGCCATCGCCGCGGGCGTAGGGGTCACCGTTGCCCCGGGTGCCTCTGCGGTCACCACCGCGCTGGCCCTCTCCGGTCTGCCCACCGACCGGTTCACCTTTGCCGGGTTCGTCCCCCGCAAGGCGGGTGAGCGTAAGAAGCTGCTGGACCGGCTGGCGGCCGAGGAGTGGACCACGGTGCTCTTCGAGTCCCCGCACCGGATCGCCGCCACGCTGCGTGAGTTCGCCGCATCGCTGGGGGAGGACCGTCCGGCGGCGCTGGCCCGGGAGCTGACCAAGCGCTACGAAGAGGTGCTGCGCGGCGGCCTGGGCGAGCTCGCCGGCCTGGCGGCCGAGCGCCACCTGCGCGGCGAGATGGTCCTGGTCCTGGGCGGTGGGTCAGCCCCCGGAACAGGTGGTGAACCGATGAGCCTGCAGGAGCTGGCCGACGTCGTTCTACAGCGGGTCGCCGAGGGTGCCAAGCTGAAGACGGCGGCCAAGGAGCTCGCGGCCGCGCATGCCGTCCCCGCCAGCGAGATCTATGATGCGGCACTTGCCCGGAGACGCGCCGAAGAGTCCGGTTGAACAGTAGAATGACCTGCAGAGCGGAGAGGCACTCCACCGCAGGGGAATCGATGAGCAGGCGGGGTCATGACCGAGGAGCAAGTGGGCAGCGAACATCCCACCCAGACGAGCAGCAACCAGATCCGCGAAGCTGCCACCGCGCAGGTCGCGTGGCTGGAGCCGCACACCAACGCCACTGACGGGGTCCTTGACCTCTTCGCCGCCCGCCCGAACCATCCGGTCTATGCCGTGCCCAACGGGACCGGCGGCTGGGTGGACGTCTCGATCACCAGCTTCCTCGACCAGGTTCGCGGGGTCGCCAAGGGGCTGATCGCGCTCGGCGTCGAGCCCCAAGACCGGATCGCGGTGATGGCGCCCACCAGCTACAGCTGGGCGGTGGTGGACCAGGCGATCTGGTTCGCCGGAGCGATCTCGGTGCCGATCTATGAGACCAGCTCCGCGCACCAGGTCAGCGCCCTGCTCAAGGACTCCGGTGCCAAGCTTGCGCTCGCCGGAACCGTGGAGCTCCAGGACCACCTCCGCGCGGCCGCTGCGAAGCTCAACGGGAACCGCCCCACGGTGCTGCCCATCGGCGAGGTGCTCCAGCTCGATGACCTCACCGCCTCCGGAGAGCACATCTCCGATGAGCGGCTTGAAGCCGCCCGCTCACGGGCCGGCCTGGACGACGTCGCCACGCTGGTCTATACCTCCGGGACCACCGGTCGGCCCAAGGGGGTGCGCATCACGCACCGCAACCTGGCCGAAGGCTCGGCGAACATGCTGCCCTTCGCGGATCAGATCCTCGGCGAGGACGAGTCCCGCACGTTGATCTTCCTGCCGCTGGCCCATGTGCTGGCCCGGGCCGTGCAGCTGATGTGTCTGCACCGCGGCGTGCAGGTCGCGCACTCGGCCAGCTCCGAAAATCTGCTCGAGGACCTCGCCAGCTTCCGCCCCACCTGGTTGCTGGCGGTGCCGCGGGTCTTCGAGAAGGTCTACCACGGCGCCTCCGCCAAGGCCCGCGCCGAGGGTCGAGGCAAGGTCTTCGAGACCGCCAAGGAGACCGCCGTGGCGTACTCGAAGGCGCTGCAGGCCGAGGCCACGGGAGAAGGCCCCGGCCCCTCGATGCGGCTGCGCGCGCGGCGCGCCATGTTCGCCAAGCTGGTCTACGCCAAGCTCCACGCCCGCCTCGGCGGCGGCGTGCGCTACATGATCTCCGGCGCCTCCTCACTGAACCCGGAGATCGCGCACTTCTTCACCGGCGCGGGACTCCCGGTCCAGGAAGGCTACGGGCTCACCGAGTCCACCGCCCCGATCACGCTGAACATCCCCGGCGCCACGCGCATCGGCACCGTGGGCATCCCGGTGCCCGGCAACACGGTGAGGATCGCCCCGGATGGGGAGGTGCTGCTCAAGGGCCCGGTGATCTTCGACGGGTATCACGGGCAGCCCCAGGCAACGGCCGAGGCCTTCGACGCGGAGGGCTTCTTCCGCACCGGGGATCTGGGGGACCTGGACGGGGACGGCTTCCTCAGGCTGACCGGGCGCAAGAAGGACCTGATCGTGACCGCAGGCGGCAAGAACGTCTACCCGATGCCGATGGAGGAGGTCATCCGGGCGCATCCGCTGGTCGCGCAGGTCATCGTGGTCGGAGATGACCGGCCCTATGTCGCCGCGCTGATCACCCTGGACGCCGACGCGGTGGCCGACTGGTGCCGGGCTCAGGGCTACCGCTCGCTCTCGCTGATCGACGCCGCCAAGCACCCCCGGGTGCGCCAGGAGATCGGGCTCTCGGTGGAGGCCGCGAACCGCAGGGTCTCCCGCGCCGAGTCCATCAGGAAGTTCGAGCTGCTCGACGTCGAACTCTCCGAGGAGTCCGGTCATATGACCGCCTCAATGAAGCTGCAGCGCCATCGGGTGCTCGCCGACTTCGAGGGTGTCATCGATTGGATCTACGCGAACTGAGCCGGGCCGGGCGCCTCTGCCTGCCTCTGCCTGGGTGCGTCCCGCCTGCGTGCGTGCGCCTCTCCCTGCCTCTGCGGGGCGCAAACAGGCGGAATGAGCTGTCTTCCCGAGGTTGATACACCCGTCTGCGCCCCAGCGACCTCGGGTGTCGAGTCTCGAGGTTCAGACCTGTGGAGAACTCCGATGTGATGCTGCGCATGGGCCAGGATGTCTCCCATGCGGGAGCCGCAGGAACTGCCAGCAGACCTCCGGGAGAGCGTGTTCACCCGGGCGGATCTGCGATCGCTGGAGCTGCATGAGGATCGGGTCCGGCGTCGGGATATCCGCTGCCTGGCCCATGGGCTCCACATCTCAGCCGCGTCGCAGCGGACCTCTCTGCAGGATGCCTTAGCCCTGGCTCGAATCCTGCCGGACTGCTGGATCTCGCATGCGACCGCCGCCCGCCTCTATGGCTGGGAGCCGCCCCGACGGCTGGGGGAGAGCGAGACGATACACCTGACCCAACCGCGAGAGTCGAACCGGCGGATACGACGCCCCGAGGTGGTCAGCCACCGGCAGTCCGCCGTGCTCGATGATCACTTCAGACTCGAGGGAGCTCGTGTGGCGAGCCCGGCGCGCACCTGGCTGGACTTCGCCGCCGCGCTCAAGGAGGTGGAGCTCGTGTGCTTCGGGGACCACCTGGTGCGGTCCCCGTATCCAAAGTTTGAGGGCAGGCGGGATCCCTACACGACGATCGATGAGCTTCGGGAGACCCTGGCCCGCGTGATCAGAGTCCCAGGCCGAGCGCGGGCGCTGGCAGCCCTGCCGTATGTCCGGGTGGGTGCTGACTCCGGGGCCGAGACCCGGCTGCGACTCGCGCTGGTCCGCGCAGGGCTTCCTGAGCCGACGCTCCAGGTGCCGCTGCACGCGGATGACCCGCGCTCCCGATGCGCCGACCTGGGATATCCGGGACTCAAGATCGCCATCCAGTACGAGGGCGCCAGCCACTTCACCCCGGAACAGGCGATGGCCGATCAGCGGCGGGACAACGCGTTCCTGGCCGCCGGATGGATCGTGCTGCGCTTCAACGCCAGGGACCACGCGGAGGGCTTCGTCTCCGCGACGCGTCAGGTCCGTGGTGCCGTCACGCACCGCCGGGATTGACTCGCTGCGGTTCCTGGGGCGATGACGGGTGCTGTGGAGGGTTTCGCACGGGATATGGCACCTGTTCTCGCCCCAGCCAGGGGAGGCCAGGTCCTTCGAGGCGCGAGCAGCCGGAGGCCGTGGTGTGGAAGGCGAGGCAGGGGGTGAGCGATAGAGTTGATGACCGTGAGTCATCAGCAGCGAATCCTTCCAGACGCCGAGTCGAGCCCCGCCGCGGTGGCGGGGGAGACCCCGCCCGCCTATCGGCCGGCACCGTCCGACGACGACGGCGCGCGCCCGGTCTCGTCCGGATCAGCCCCCGCCTCGGAGGCTTCCGCTGACGGCGTCACCGCCGGGGCTGCCACGGGCCCCGCTCGCGATCAGGCGGAGGAGAAATCCGGGAAGAAGCGCCGGCTGCAGTACCCGCCTGCCCCCGAGCCGCTGGCTGTGCCGGTGATCGACAACCACGCCCACCTGGACTTCCGGGACGGGGAGATCTCGGTCTCGGTGCAGCAGGCCCTCGAGGCCGCCCGGGCCGTCGGCGTGGTCGGCGCGCTGTGCGTGGGCTACGACGTGGCATCCTCGGAATTCTCGGTGAACGCCGCCGCCGAGCACCCTGCGCTGAAGGCCGCCGTCGCGCTGCACCCCAATGATGCACCGGTGCTCGCCGCCCAGGGTGATTACGAGACCGCGTTCGCCCAGATCAGCGAGCTGTCTCGCCATGACCAGGTGGTGGCGATCGGCGAGACCGGGCTGGACTTCTACCGCACCGGCGAGGAGGGCATCGCCGCCCAGCGACGCAGCTTCGAGGACCACATCGCGCTCGCCGTCGAACGCGGACTCGCGATGCAGATCCATGACCGCGAGGCTCACGCAGAGGTGGTGGAGGTGCTCAACGCCGCGCCCACCCTGCCCAGCTCGGTGGTCTTCCACTGCTTCTCCGGCGACGCGGACCTGGCTCGGATCTGCAACGCCAACGGGTGGTACATGTCCTTCGCCGGCACGGTCACCTTCAAGAACGCCCGTGCTCTGCGCGAGGCGCTCTCGGTCGCCGATCCGCAGCTGATCCTGGTGGAGACCGACACGCCCTTCCTGACACCACACCCTTACCGCGGGCAGCCCAACGCGCCGTATCTGATCCCGCAGACCATGCGGCTCATGGCCCAGGTGCGCGACACCGGGCTGGACTCGATGTGCCAGCAGATCATGTTCAACACCACCCAGGCCTATGGGAGCTGGACATGAGCGACTCCAAGACACCGCCGTCCTCGCCGCAGCAGCCGTCACCGCAGCCGTCACCGCAGCCGTCACCGCCGCAGCTGCTCTCCGCAGCCCATGTCCGCGCGCTGGCGGATCAGCTCGGCGTGCGCCCCACCAAACAGTGGGGACAGAACTTCGTCATCGACCCCAACACGATCCGGCGGATCGTGAGCCTCGCCGATCTCGACGGCAGTGAGCATGTGCTCGAGGTCGGACCGGGACTCGGCTCCCTGACACTGGGCCTGTTGGATGAATCGGCGCTGGTCAGCGCCGTGGAGATCGACCCCAAGCTGGCAGGCCAGCTGGCTGAGACGGTGCAGAGCTTCCGGCCCGAGCGTGCCGGGAATCTGCGTGTGATGGAGCAGGACGCGCTGAAGCTCACGCCTGAGTCCTTCGCGGACTTCGGCGACGGGCAGGGCCCGGAGGTGCTGGTCGCGAATCTGCCGTACAACGTGGCGGTCCCGGTGGTGCTGCACCTGCTCCAGATCCTGCCCTCGCTGCGCAAGGGCTTGGTCATGGTCCAGGACGAGGTCGCGGATCGGCTCTGCGCGGGGCCCGGCTCCAAGATCTACGGTGTTCCCAGTGTGAAGGCCGCTTGGGACACGTCCATGCGCAAGGCCGGCGTGGTCGGAAAGCGGGTGTTCTGGCCCGAGCCCAGAATCTCCTCCGGGCTGGTCCGCTTCGACCGGCGCGAAGAGGCCTCCGATGAGCTCAGCCGCGAAGAGGTCTTCGCCGTCATCGACGCTGCCTTCGCCACCCGACGCAAGACCCTGCGGGCCTGCCTGGCCGGGATCGCCGGTTCTCCGACCCGCGCCGAGGCGGTGCTGCGCGCCGCCGGAGTGGACCCCTCCGCCCGCGGCGAGACCCTGGACATCACCGGGTTCACCGCGATCGCCGCCGCGCTGCGCGCTGCCCCCGCCGAGGACACAACGCAAGCCCAGCCCGAGGACCCGACGCCGGACCCCACCGCGGACGCAACGCCGGACCCCACCGCGGACGACGACGCGCCCGGCTCCGGTCCGGACCGCGCGGTCCCACATGTCAGTGGCGAGAAGTAGGGTCGAGGCATGCGCGATAGCGAATTCTTCGGACATGTCACCGCCGCAGCTCCGGGCAAGATCAATGTGAGCCTGCGGGTCGGTCCGCTTCGCGAGGACGGCTACCACGAGGTCGCCACGCTGTATCTGGCAGTCTCGCTCTATGAGGAGGTCAGCGCGGCGCGGCGCGAGGACGGCGCGATCACGGTGAGCCTCTCGGAGCGTTCCAGCTTCACCGAGGTCCAGACCCGGGATCCGGAGACCCAGGAGATGGTGGCCGCGGCGATCCCGCTCGATGAGCGCAACCTGGTGCACCGCGCCGCCTCGAAGCTGCGTGACCGGCTCGGCATCACCGACGGGGTGGACCTCACGATCACCAAGAACGTCCCGGTCGCCGGGGGGATGGGCGGAGGCTCTGCCGATGCCGCCGCCGCTCTGGTGGCCTGTTCGGCGCTCTGGGAGGCGGGGCTCTCCAAGGAGCAGCTGGCGGAGCTCGGTGCCGAGCTCGGCGCCGACGTGCCGTTCGCGATCCTGGGCGGGGCGGCCGTGGGTCAGGGTGTGGGCGATGAGCTTTCGCCGCTGCTCAGCCGCGGGGAGCTTCACCTGGTCCTCGTCCCAGCCAACACGGGGCTGTCCACGCCCGGCGTATACGCCAAGCTTGACCAGATGCGCGCCGAGGCCGGAGTCGAGGCCGAGGCGCCGGTCCTGGATCCAGACCTGGTCCGGGCGGTGTGCACCGCCGACGCCGAGCTGGTGGCCTCGCTGATGGCCAATGACCTGCAGGCTCCCGCTGTGGCCAGTCTGCCCTCGCTCGAAGACATGATGGACATCGGCATGATCGAGGGTGCGCTGCAGGGGATGGTCTCGGGCTCCGGCCCGACCCTGGTGTTCCTCGCCCGGGACGCGGAATCCGCCCATCAGCTCTGCACCAGCCTGGAGGAGCGCACCGAGGTGTGGGCGATACCGGTCACCGGTCCGGCTCCTGGGGCGCGGCTGATCAACGGCCGCGATATCTGAGGCCAGCGGGGACTGCGCTGAGGCTTCGCCCAGGGTGACGGTGCGCGGGGCAGTTCCGCCACCGAGGATTCCAGGGCATACTTCAGACAGATCAACTCCTCCTCGCGAAACAGGGCTGAGCATGAACCGCAGAGCGATCCCAGCAGTCCTTTTGATTCCCGCCACGGCGCTCACCATGGTCGCGTGCGCACCTGTCGCGTCTGCCGTGGAAGGGATCGTCTCGGCCGCGACGGGCTGCGCGGGACCAGAGCCGGTTGCGGATTCCCCGGCCGATTCGGAGAACACCTCCGATAGAGCCGACGTTCTCGAGGTTCGCGCTGCCATCGAGGATTTCAACGATTCCGTGGGGAAGGTCGACGTCGAGAGCATCTATGAGCGTCTGCCCGAGGAGGCGGACGTGGGGTGGAGGCAGTACAAGCCCCTGGTCTACGAGGAATCCAGAGGACACCTGGGTGAGGTGCTCGAGCACACGGACTACCTCGGAGACGTCGCCGACGAGGAGAGCCGCGCCAGCCCGGAGGACATCGACGACGTCGTGCTCGCCTTCTCCCACGCGTCGTACTTCCAGTACGCGTATGCCTTCTTCAACGAACTCGAGACGCCGTACATGGTCTTCGACGATGACTACATCTTCGTCGATGAACAAGGAACGCATTCTCGGGTGTACATCGTTCCGAACCCGGAGGTGGCCGGTTCAGGAGGCGACTGCTCCCGGGAGTATGTCTGGGCCCTCATCGAAGACCAGGCGCCGATCGAGCTGAACAAGGCGCAGGACGGCACCTGGGTGATCGACGCCGGCACCCTCGCCCCCGAAGGCGGCCCGAACTACCTCGAAGTCGGCGACGAGTGGCTGTGAAGGGTCGCCTCCAGCATCAGCCGGGCTGAGCGCTCAGCAGCCAGGCCGAGCTGGTCTCGGCTTCAGCCCGACCCGCTCAGCCCACCTTTTCGGAGAGCTCCAGCCAGCGCTCCTCGAGTGCCGCATTCTCGCTCTGCAGCCGGCTCACGTCGGCGGTGAGCTTGCCCAGACCCTCGAAGTCGCTGGGATCATGATCGGCCATCTGGCGCTGCTTCTTCTCCATCTGGGTGATCAGCTTCTGCATCTTGCGCTCGAGCGATCCGACCTCCTTGCGCACCTCGCGCTCCTCGGCGCTGCTCAGCGCCGGGCCACCGGCGGAGGAGGCCGAGGCAGACTTCATCGCCTCGCGGCGTGCCACGGCCGCAGCCTTGCTCGACCCGCCACCGGCGCTGCCACCGGACCCGGAGCTGCCAGATCCTGAGGTGTCCGCGGAGGCGCCGTTGGCCCGGGCATTCTTGAGCCGCAGGTATTCCTCCACGCCGCCGGGCACGTGGCGCATGCGTCCGTCGAAGATCGCGTACTGCTGATCGGTCACGCGCTCGAGCAGGTACCGGTCGTGGGAGACCACGATCAGGGTGCCGGGCCAGGAGTCCAACAGGTCCTCCATGGCGGCGAGCATGTCGATGTCGAGGTCGTTGGTGGGCTCGTCGAGGATCATCACGTTGGGCTCGGAGAGCAGCACCAGGAGCAGCTGCAGGCGGCGTCGCTGTCCGCCGGAGAGCTCGCCCACTCGGGCGGAGAGGTGGGCGGTGGAGAAGCCGAGGCGCTCCAAGAGCTGCGCCGGGGTGTGTTCCTTGCCGTCGATGACCACCTGGGTCTTCTCCCGGGCCAGCACCTCGCGGACCCGGTCGCCCTCGATGTCGGCCAGCTGGGAGAACTGCTGATCCAGGGTGGCCAGGCGCACGGTCTTGCCGCTCTTGACCCGGCCGGTGTCGGGCTGCAGCTTGCCTGCGATCAGGTTGAGCAGCGTGGATTTGCCGGCGCCGTTGGCTCCGAGGATTCCGGTGCGCTCACCGGGACCGATCCGCCAGGTGACCTCGTTGAGGATCTGCTTGTCGCCGAAGGCCAGTGAGACGTCGAGGACGTCGACCACGTCCTTGCCCAGCCGGGCGGTGGCCATCTTCTTCAGCTCGATCGGGTTGCGCGGGGGCGGGACGTCGGCGATGAGCTCGTTGGCCGCCTCGATGCGGAACTTCGGCTTGGTGCTGCGGGCGGGGGCGCCGCGGCGCAGCCAGGCGAGTTCCTTCTTCATGAGGTTCTGCCGCTTGGCCTCCACGGTGGCCGCCTGCCGGTCGCGCTCCACGCGCTGGAGCACATAGGCGGCATAGCCGCCGTCGAAGGGCTCGACCAGGCCGTCGTGGACCTCCCAGGTGGTGGTGCTGATCTCATCGAGGAACCAG
This sequence comes from Nesterenkonia sp. E16_10, assembly GCF_017347085.1. GTDB lineage: Bacteria > Actinomycetota > Actinomycetes > Actinomycetales > Micrococcaceae > Nesterenkonia. The sequence goes on along the minus strand of NZ_JADPSA010000040.1, from coordinate 36,517 downwards.
CGATCGTGGGTGACCACCAGCAGTCCGCCGGAGCTGCGCGGCCAGCGTCGGTTCAGGTGGTTCGCCAGCCAGGAGATGCCCTCCACGTCGAGGTGGTTCGTGGGCTCATCCAGGGCGATGATGTCCCATTCGCCCACCAGAAGCTTCGCCAGCGCCACCCGGCGGCGCTGGCCGCCGGAGAGCTCGGAGATCTTCGACTCCCAGGGGATGTCGGCCACCAGTCCGGCGATCACGTCGCGGATCTTCGCATCGGAGGCCCACTCGTGGTCATCGGCGTCGCCGACCACCGAATAGCCCACGGTGTGCTCATCCTGGAGATCATCCGACTGGTCCAGCACGCCGAACTGCACGCCCTTGCGCCGGGTGACCTGGCCCGAGTCGGGCTCCAGCCGGCCGGTGAGCATGGCCAGAAGCGAGGACTTGCCGTCGCCGTTGCGCCCGACGACGCCGACGCGGTCGCCCTCGTTGATGCCGATCGTCACCGAGTTGAATACGGTGCGGGTAGGGAATTCCAGGTGTAGGGCTTCGGCCCCGAGAAGATGTGCCACCCATCCAGGGTAATGCCACGGTGGGGTCGCAGTTTCATCCCGCGAGGCGGCCCATGCAAAGATGGACCAGCGCGTGGCCGGAGATGAGGGTGTTCGCAGCGCCGAGCATCCTCGGACCGCCGTCGCACTCCGCCTTGGTGTAATGGCAGCACGCCAGCCTTTGGAGCTGTGCAGTCTAGGTTCGAATCCTAGAGGCGGAACGGCAGTCGAGATCGCCGGACCTCTCTACACTGAGGAGTCCCAAATACCGCGTCGAGGAGCAGCCTTCGTGACCAACACCCAGTCCTCCCAGCCCACCGCAGTGATCGTGCTCGCGGCCGGAGCCGGGACCCGGATGAAGTCCAGCACCCCGAAGATCATGCACCCGATCGGCGGCGTCTCGATGATCGGACACGCGCTGAGCGCGGCCAAGGGCCTGAACCCGCAGCAGCTGGTCGCCGTGGTGCGTCACCAGCGCGAGAAGGTCGCGGACCACATCGCTTCGGTCGAGCCGCGCGCTGTGATCGCCGACCAGGACGAGGTCCCCGGCACCGGCCGCGCCGTGGCCTGTGCTCTGGACGCGCTCACCGCGGCAGGGGCTCCCGCGGAGACCGGCACCGTCGTCGTCACCTACGGCGATGTTCCGCTGCTCCAGACCCAGATGCTCGCCGAGCTCGTGGAGGCCCATGAGCGGGACGGCAATGCCGTCACCGTGCTCACCGCGGTGCTCCAGGACGCCGCCGGCTACGGCCGGATCCTGCGCAGCACCGAGGACCCGCAGGACGTGCTCGGGATCGTGGAGCACAAGGACGCCAGCGCGCAGCAGCGCAGCATCACCGAGATCAACTCCGGGATCTACGCCTTCGACGCCGCCGTGCTCACCCGCGCGCTGGCCCAGGTCACCACGGACAACGCGCAGGGTGAGATGTACCTCACCGATGTGCTCTCCATCGCGCGGTCCGAGGGTGGGCGGGTCTCTGCCGTGATCACCGAGGACCGCTGGCAGGTCGAGGGTGCCAACGACAGGGTCCAGCTCCAGGCCCTCGGCGCGGAGATGAACAAGCGCATCGTGGAGCGGGCCATGCGCGCCGGCACGACCGTGATCGATCCGGCCACTACCTGGATCGACGCCACCGTCACCCTGGAGGAGGATTCCACCATCCTTCCCGGCACCCAGCTCCACGGCGCCACGCATATCGGGCGCAACGCCGTCGTCGGCCCGGACACCACGCTGCGCGACGTGATCGTCGGAGAGGCTGCGACCCTGACCCGGGTCCACGGCTCCGGAGCCCAGATCGGCGCCGGTGCGAGCGTGGGACCGTTCACCTACCTGCGTCCGGGCACCGTGCTGGGATCCGAGGGCAAGATCGGCGCCTTCTATGAGACCAAGAACGTGGAGATCGGCCGGGGCAGCAAGCTCAGCCATCTGGGCTATGCCGGTGACGCGTCGATCGGGGAGTTCACCAATATCGGCTGCGGCAACATCACCGCGAACTATGACGGCGAGAACAAGCACCGCACGCAGATCGGCTCTCACGTGCGCACCAGCTCCAACACCGTCTTCGTCGCGCCGGTCTCGGTGGGCGACGGCGCCTACACCGGGGCAGGCGCCGTGGTGCGCAAGGATGTGCCCGCCGGAGCGCTGGCGCTCTCCATCGCGCCGCAGCGCAACGCCGAGGGCTGGGTCCAGGCCAAACGGCCAGGATCCGCAGCCGCCGACGCCGCCCAGGCCACGGCCGCCGACGCCCAGGCGTCCACGCGGCCCGACGCCGTCTGACGACCACCTACTTAACCCACCCACAGCAACGCCGGCGAGAGGCAACAACACCCATGGACGAAATCAGGCTGAGCGGGGAGAAGACGCTGGTGCTGGCATCGGGGCGCGCACACCCGGAGCTGGCCGAGGAGATCGCGAAGGAGCTCGGCACCGAGCTGCTGCCGATCAGCGCCTACGACTTCGCCAACGGAGAGATCTACGTCCGATCCTCTGAATCGGTCCGCGGCAAGGACATCTTCCTGCTGCAGTCCCACCCGGCGCCGATGAACAACTGGCTCATGGAGCAGCTCATCATGGTCGACTCCATGAAGCGCGCCTCGGCCAAGCGGATCACCGTGGTCTCCCCGTTCTACCCCTATGCCCGCCAGGACAAGAAGGGCCGCGGCCGCGAGCCGATCTCGGCCCGACTGGTCGCGGACCTCTATAAGGCCGCCGGCGCTGACCGGATCATGAGCGTGGACCTGCACACTGCGCAGATCCAGGGATTCTTCAACGGCCCGGTGGATCACCTCTTCGCGGTGCCGCTGCTGGCTGATCACATCCGCGGCCGCGTCGCCGACGACGAGGTCACCGTGGTCTCCCCAGACACCGGTCGGGTCCGCGTGGCCGAGCAGTGGGCCGAGCGCCTGGGCGGCGCGCCGCTGGCCTTCGTGCACAAGACCCGCGACGTGACCCAGCCGAACAAGGCGGTCTCCAAGCAGGTCGTGGGCCAGGTCGAGGGCCGCACCTGCGTGCTCATCGACGACATGATCGACACCGGTGGCACCATCTCCGGGGCCGTGCAGGTGCTCAAGGACGCCGGGGCCAAGGACGTCATCATCGCCGCGACCCACGCGGTGTTCTCCGACCCCGCCGCCGAGCGGCTGGCCAACTGTGGGGCGCGCGAGATCGTGGTGACCAACACGCTGCCGATCCCCGAGGAGAAGCGCTTCGAGACGCTCACCGTGCTCTCGATCGCGCCGATCCTGGCCCGGGCGATCAAGGAGGTCTTCACCGACGGCTCGGTGACCTCCCTCTTCGACGGTCACGCATAACCAGCAGCGCCGTCCCGCACTCACCCTGCGCCGAGGGGCGGATTCTGCGACTATCTGAGGCCTCGTGAGGGGTCAGATGCTCGCAGAATCCGCCCCTCAACGCGTGGGGTGGGTGGCCCAGGCGACGACGACGTCGCCGATGAACCGGCGCATGTGCTCCTGGCGGGACTCGGTGGTGAAGTCCGGGTCGAAGAGGTGCCCGAAGGTGTATCGGTTCGCGACCTGGAACACGCAGTAGGAGCTGATCAAGAGGTGCAGGTCCAGCGCATTGACCTCCTCGCGGAAGGCCCCCTGCTTCTTTCCCTCGGCGATGATCCCCTCGAGGATGGTCACCGACGGCTTGCCCAGGTCGCCCAGGGACTCCACCTTCCGGATGAACTTGCCGCGGTGGATGTTCTCGATCGCGACCAGCCGGATGAAGGCGGTGTTGCGCAGGTGGTGCTCATAGGTCAGCTCGGCGAGCTCGCGCAGCGCGTCGATCGGCTGCGTCTCATCGACGTGCAGGGACTGTTCGGCCTGCCGGATCCCGCGGTAGGCGTTCTCCAGCACTGCGAGGTAGAGCTTCTCCTTGCCGCCGAAGTAGTAGTAGATCATCCGCTTGGTGGTGCGGGTGCGGCGAGCGATCTCGTCGATGCGAGCCCCTGAGTATCCGTCATCGGCGAAGGCCTCGGTGGCCACTGCCAGGACCTCGGCGCGGGTTCCCCACCATGAGTCGATGCTCCACGACAGAGTCCATGCCCTGCGCCCGCAGCTGGGGCAGGATCCGTCGATGCAGGTGGTCCCTCCGCCAGTGCGGGGTGTGCGCCGTGCGCCAGGAGGGCGGGGTGATCCGGCTGGAGACCGCCGCGTCGTGGGAGAGCAGCAGCTGGTCTTCGAGACCGAGTTCCAGGAGGTTCAGAAGCATTCTGATCCGGTCCTCGTCGGATCCGGTGTGGCGCATCCCGAAGCGGCGAAGCCGAGGAAGGACCCGGCCCGGGCGAGCTCCTTGAGGTACTCCAGATCGGTGGAGTCTCCGCTGTGCCCGATGACCGCCCGGGTCAGATCCACTTCCAGGCGCCGGAGCAGTCGCTGCTGATCCAGGCCTCCGCGTGAACCCGGGTCCGAATGGGTGGTGATCGGCGACCCGGTGCTCCGGTGCGCCTCGGCCGCCGCGGTGAAGACCTGGGCCATGTCCTCGGTGATGCCGGCCCTGTCCGAACAGATCTTGATGAGCGCCGCGCGCATCTCGGTGCCGGCGCTGCCGGACTGGATGTCGCCCAGGAACAGCCGCCGCTGGATTCGGGCCTGATGAATAGAGCGCGGGGGTGTCGCGTTGAGCACTAGGACAAGGCGCAGCGGCATCTCGTGCGGCCGGGCCGAGCAGCGACCGAAGAGCACCCCCGCCATCCCAAGGAGCAGTCATGGAATCCCAGGCAGAAGCACCAGATCAGCAGTCTCCTGCGGGCCAGGTCTACGACCTGATCGTCATCGGGGGAGGAGCTGTCGGTGAGAACGCCGCCGATCGCGCCGTTCAGGGGGGCCTGAGCGTGGTGATCGTGGAGGCAGAGCTTGTCGGTGGAGAGTGCTCGTACTGGGCATGCATGCCCTCGAAGGCGCTGCTGCGCTCGGCGCAGGCGTTGCGAGCCGCCCGCGGAGTCTCCGGAGCCGCCCAGGCGGTGACCGGGGAGCTCGACGTCGACGCGGTGCTCTCCCGCCGCGACTCCTTCACCAGCGGGTGGAAGGACGAGGGGCAGGTGAGCTGGCTCCAGGGTGCCGGGATCGAGCTGCTCCGCGGTCATGCCCGGATCAGGGGTCCCCGAGAGGTCAGCGTCACCGCCGCCGACGGCAGCGTCACATCGATCACGGCCCGGCACGCTGTGGTCCTGGCCACCGGCTCCGCTGCAGCGATCCCCGAGGTGCCTGGACTGCATGAATCTCATCCCTGGACGAGCCGCGAGGGCACCAGCGCGCAGAGCGTGCCGAAGAGCCTTGCGATCATCGGGGGCGGTGTGGTGGCCGCGGAGCTGGCCACGGCGTATGCCGGCCTCGGCAGCAAGGTGACGGTCTTGGCGCGCAGCGGTCTGCTGGGAGGCATGGAACCCTTCGCCGGTGAGCTGGTCGGCGAGGCACTCGAGGCACAAGGGGTGGAGCTGCGGCTGCACACCGCTCCGGAACGGGTGAGCCGCACGGGTGAGGGGGTCCGCCTCGAGACGTCCACCGGTGAGACGCTCGTGGTCGAGGAGGTGCTCGCCGCCACCGGGCGCACCCCGCGCACCGGGGATCTGGGTCTTGAGACCGTAGATCTGGAGCCGGGCTCCTGGATCGAGACGGACGACACCATGCGGGTCTCCGGGTTCGACTGGCTCTACGCCGTCGGCGACGTGACCCATCGCGCCCTGCTCACACACCAGGGCAAGTACCAGGCCCGCGCGGCCGGGGACGTCGTCGTCGCCCGTGCCCGAGGTGCGAAGGTCGATGACGCCCCCTGGGGCGCACATGTCGCCACGGCAGATCACGCGGCCGTGCCTCAGGTGACCTTCACCGACCCGGAGGTGGCCTCGGTAGGGCTCACCGCGGCGGCGGCCCGCGAGGCCGGATATGAGATCCGTGTGGTGGACTACGAGCTCGGCGACGTCGCAGGCGCGGCGCTGCATGCCGACGGATACTCAGGCAAGGCGCGCATGGTCGTCGATGAGCAGCGCCGGGTGATCCTGGGGATGACCTTCGTCGCCCCCGACGTGGCAGAGCTGCTGCATGCCGCGACGATCGCGGTCAGCGCCGAGGTGCCGCTGGACCGTCTCTGGCATGCGGTCCCGGCCTATCCCACGATCAGCGAGATCTGGCTGCGGCTCCTGGAGAGCTACGGCCGCCCCGGCAGCTGATTCCAGCTGCCGAGAGGCGGCGAGAGAGTGAGCGCAGTTCCGCTCACTCCTGCTTGACCTTGGCCGCCTCCACGGAGGGGTCTTTCCACCGGCCCGAGCGCACTCCTCGGAAGTAGATCCGGCCGACCACCAGGGAGGCGATGAACAGCACGATCATCGGGATCAGGACGATATAGACGTTGCCGGTGGCGACCATGATCGGGATCGCCAGGGCTGTGATCAGCCCACCGCCGAAGAACGGCTCGAAGAACAACTGCTTATAGCCGAAGGCCTCCAGGGCGGGGGACTCGTCGTAGGGATCGGCCACCCGCAGCAGAACCAGACCAGTGGCCGTGACGCCCATGGACTGCCCGAAGTCGCCGATGCCGCGCTCCAGCCAGAATTCCGGGATGATGCGCGGGGTGCAGACCAGCAGGATCGTGGTGCAGAACAGGATGCCTGCGACCGAGAGGATCAGGAAGGTCTCCCAGAAGTTCGCGATGACCTCCAAGGAGATGGTCGCCAGTGCGGCCACGATCAGGATGTCCAGAGCCAGGCCCTGGATGCGCTTCATGGTCTCGTGGTCGACCAGGTTGGTGTTGCCGGTGCGATCCAGGATCACCTGGATGATCACTCCACCGATCATCGCCAGCGGGAACAGCGGAACATAGCCCAACAGGGTCAGGCCCTCCTCGGAAAAGACCGATCCCGGCTGGCCCCAGAGCTGGTCCTCGACCCAGACCAGCCCCTCCAGGATGATCCACCCGATGATGATGGCCAGCCCCACGATCGCCACATGCAGCGTCAGCGGTTCGATCGAGCTGGGACGCGCGGTCATCCGGCCGGTGGAGACGTTCTCCTTCTTGCTGTAGAGCCCGCGCAATTCGGCCTTGGACTGCTTGGAGACGTTCTTGATCACTCGGGTTCGCCCGGTGCGCACGCCCCAGTTGATGACCGAGATGCCGATCAGGATGCCGAAGACGAGCCCCACGGTGGCGATGGCCAGGGCGAGGTCTGTTGCCTCTGGGATTCCCATGTCATCGAAGGCGGGCTGCATGCCGGCAGCGGTGCCATGACCACCTTCGAAAGCAATCTCGAGCAGCGCACCGAAGATCGGGTCCACCCCGAGCAGCGGAGAGAGCACCAGCAGCCCCAGCGTGATGCCGATGACGTACTGGCCGGAGCCGTAGGCCACACCGATCGAGAGCTGTGGGCCGACCAGCTTCGCTGCCCGCACCGGGGACGGGATCCTCGATCCCAGGAACAACGTGGCGAAGACCACCGAGATCAGCAGTCCAGGCAGTTCGGCCCAGACGTCGAAGATCCCAGTCGTGAGCAGTCCACCATCCTCCAACCAGCCCCAGCCCAGGGGTTCGCCGAGACGGCCCAAGACCTGGGGGCCGATGATGAGTCCGATGAAGCCGGCGATGATGGCGCTGGGCAGCAGGAGCTTCTGAATGAACGGCACTTTGACCCGGATGTATTTGCCGATCAGCATCACTGCTGCCAGCATCACGATCGCGAACCCGACGACCTCTGGACTCATTCGATACCTCTCTCCGAAGTGGACCGCCCAGGACGGTCGCGCGTGTGAAGAGAAGCACACCATAATTCAGGCCCGGTTGCGAGGACCTGACCGGCCCGGTTGACGCGGGGCTGGTCTATTCCGTGAATCCTGCCGTGTTCCCGGCTCCACAGGTTGCGATCGCACATACGACCTGAGCCAGGATCATGGTGCCGACGTCGAACGGTGGAGGGGAGGACGCGCCGGGGCCGATGCCGTCATGCACCCTTGGGTCCGCGGGCTTCGCCGCCGACGTCCACACTCTCGGTCTGTGAGGGCCGATCGGGGTGTTTCGGCGCAGTGCCTTGTGGGTTCTGCTCGGGTATGGGGATAAGAAAGATCGGCAGCGCCAGGTGGACCAGCGGGCCGATGAGCAGGACCACAGCGACCGTGCCAACTCCGACAGGACCACCGAGGAGCCAGCCCAGGAGAAGAACTGTGCCTTCGATCGCGGTGCGCACGAACCATATGGGCAACCCGAAACGACGATGCATCCCAGTCATGAGCCCATCTCTGGGTCCGGGTCCGTATTGCGCTCCGATGTAGAGTCCGCTCGCGGCGGCGAGGAGGATCAGGCCACCGGTGAACAACAGGATGCGTGCCCACAGGGTCTCGGGTTCACGGAGGACCGCCAGGCCGACCTCTGCGCTGGGGCCTACGAGGAGGACATTGAGGATGGTGCCGACACCGGGCTTCTGCCGCAGCGGGATCCACAGCAGCAGCACGATGAGGCCGATGATGTTGGTCATGACGCCGAAGGGCAGGCCTGTCTGCAGCGCGGAGCCTTGACCCAGGACGTCCCAGGGCGAGACGCCGAGGGTGGCTCTGATCATCATCGCCAGCGAGAACCCGTAGAGGAACAGCCCGATCAACAGTTGGGTGCCGCGCCACGCGCTCAGAAGGGTCATGAGAGAAGTTCACCAGCAGATTGGCATTACAACAAGATGCCAATTGTGGCAGGGTGGACTGATGATGGTTCTCACTGCTCGCCGGTTGGCCGCTGAGCTCGGTCACTGGCGCGTGGCCGGGTCGGCCTACAGCGCTCTCGCGGATCGCATCAGGCTCCTCACCCTGGATGGACGGATCCCACTCGGCACGCGGCTGCCCGCGGAACGTGAGCTTGCCTCCGAGCTGGGAGTGAGCCGCACGACCGTCGCGGCGGCCTATGCGCGTCTTCGAGAGGCTGGCTACCTGCACAGCACCCGAGGATCCGGAAGCGTGGTCGCGATTCCGGGTCGTCATGGCCCGGTCGAGCACATCGAGGCGCGCACCACCACCACTCTCGACTTCAGCAAAGCTGCGCTCCCTGCGGCGCCACAGGTCGGGGAGGCCTCGCTGCGAGCGGCGCAAGCACTGCCGGCTTACCTCAGCGGCACTGGCTATGACCCCCTTGGGCTGCCTCGCCTCCGCCAGGCGCTCGCCGATCGGTACACGGCCAAAGGCCTGCCGACCGACCCGGGAAACATCATGGTGACGCTAGGGGCCCAGCATGCGATCTCGCTGATCACCAAGACGTTTCTCTCTCGCGCAGACACCGCTCTCGTGGAGGCTCCGAGCTACCCGCACGCCTACGACGCCTTGAAATCAGCCGCCCGCAGACTCGTGACCGTCACGGTCGATCCCCTCCGCGGCTGGGACGATCACGGGCTCATGCAAGCCTTCCGCAGCGCGAATCCGGCGCTCGCGTATGTCATGCCGGATTTCCACAACCCCACGGGCGCCGTCATGCCGGCTCCCCAGCGTGAGCTGCTCATGAACCTCGCCGCTCGCCACGATTCGCTGGTGGTCGCAGACGAGACGACGGCGGACCTGCGCATCGACGGTGCCGCGGGAGCGCCGCTGGCGGCGTATGGGCCGGCGATCCTCGTGGGATCTATGGGAAAGACCGTGTGGGGAGGGCTGAGGATCGGGTGGATCCGCGCGCAGCCCGAGAAGATCAGACGACTCGAACAAGCTCGATACGCCCAGGACCTGGGAACCCCCATCCTCGAACAGCTCATCGCCCTTGAGCTGCTCGGGCAGTACGACGAGATCCTGCGCTTTCGGACCGTTCAGCTCACCGAGGGGCGCGATCACGTCGAGCGCCTGCTCGGAGCGAACTTCCCGGAGTGGGAGGTGCCGCACGTGGCGGGAGGGCTGTGCACCTGGGTCAACATCGGAGACCCCGTCAGTTCCCAGCTCGCCCTGGCGGCGCGCGACGGCGGCCTTCCCATCGGTGCCGGCCCACGGTTCGGACTCGGAGGGGCCTTCGAGCGTTTCCTCCGTTTCCCCCTGAGCTACCCCGCGGAGGAGACCAGCCTCGCCGTGGAGATCCTGGCCGAGGCCTGGCGCCGCGTGGAACCTAGTCGCGCGGTGGGAACAGAGTTCAAGCCGGCCCTGGTCTGAGGTGCGCTGTCATCCGCAGGTCCTCTGTGCTGGAATGGAGCAGACTTGCGAGCTCGAATGAGTCGACACTAGAAGGGTTCAGACCGTGGGCGAAAACCTCAGTACAGTCAGCTATCCCCAGAAGCCTGTGTACTGGCTGATCTACGGTCTTCTGGGATGGACCGCGGCAATTGCGATAGTGGTTTCTTTCGCTTCCCAGGACGCATCTGTCCAGAGCATCGTCCTGACGCTGGTGGGCCTCGGTCTGACCACTGTTCTCCTGGTCGGAATCATCAAGGTGCTCGTGGTGCACACGCATGCGAACGAAGCAGGTCTGACGCTTTCCGTCGGTCCATTCGTCTCTCGAACACTTCCCTGGGAGGCCATCAACTCCATCGAGAAAGCCCCCACGGGAGGAGCTATGGACGTGGGATGGAAGTGGATGGGAACCGGCCGAATAGGGTACCTGGCGGGTGCGGAGAACGTTCTGATCAAGACAAGCTCGGAGTTCAGGCAGAGAGTCTCGACAGGAGAGGTCACAGTGCCGGGCCGGGGGAGGCTGGCCGAGTGGTATTTCGTCTCCGTGCCGGATTCAGAGCTGACCGCGCAGCGTCTGAATCAGATGCGCGAAAGATCGACCTCCACATAGTGCGGCGGGGGTGCGGGGCCGTGCCGGGTGTCGGGCCGTGCGGTATCAGTGGATCGGCGGCTAGGGGGCCGAAGGGTCTGCCCGCCTAAACGTCAGAGACCATGGTTGACTCCCTTGGGTCTGCTGCTCCCACCCGTCTCGGGCCAGATCGTCTCGCAGCTCGTCCAGCGCGGCGGTGAGCCCCGGTGCCCACTGCTCCTGGGGAGGGATGGAGCTGATCGGCCCTGCCACGGGGAACGTGGAGCTCTTGTACCGCGTTTCACCATTGACCTGACCGACAAAGCGCTGTTGCGTGCTTCCGGACTGTGAGGCCAAGACGGTCAGCAGTCCGGCCCACCATGAGGTGCCCCCGACGTTCTCCAGGACCACGGTCAGCGTCTCGGTTCCAGGACTCATCCACCCATGGTCGTGCTGCGGCCCTGAGGCGTAAAGGGGAGCCGTCCCCCGCGGATTCATAGGTGCACTTTTCGGAGGTGGGTGAACCAAAGACCTCACCGAGGATGAAGGCGGCACCGATGACGATCGTTCAGGGTTCCCGCTGGGCGCCCGCTCAAACCCACCAGCACCTCCCCGGCTCGCCTCGTCAGTCGCGGCATCTGTGCCTCAGCGCAAGGGTTGGGACTGGCGGCGCTGGGCTGCCAGGCGGACCGGGGCGTTGGCCGCGCCGTAGCCGTCGTAACTCCCGACGCGCTGGACCATCTCCAGGAAGAGCCCCCCGATCGTCGGGGTGTAGAAGTGGATGAACTCGCCGTCGGCGTCTCGGTCATAGAGCAGGTTCAGCGTCTTCAGCTGGGCCAGGTAGTCCTGGTCCAGCCCGAAGCGGGCGTGCAGATCGGCGTAGTAGTTGTCCGGGATGGACAGGAAGCGCAGTCCGCGCTCCTGCGCTCGGCGCGCCAGTTCAAGGATGTCCGTGCAGGTCACCGCGATGTGACGCGGGGGCAGCGGGGCAGTGGGTGGGGCGAGGTTCAGCGGCAGTCGCACCGTGGCATCGGCGGTGCGCATCACCTGGCTGCGCACCAGGCCCTGTGGGCTGGGCACGTTCTCCGGGGTCTGCGCCTGCAGCCCGAGCACGCTGTGGAAGAAGAGCACCGTCTCTTCGAACTCATGCCAGCGGTAGGACAGGTTGATGTGATCCACCGCGTGGCGGGACTCCGCGGCAGCCTGCCCACCCTCGAACTCGGTGACCCAGGTGTCTTCAGCCGGGGCATCGTTGAAGTAGATGACCGTCCCATCCGGTGCGCCGAGGGCTCGGAGCTCGTGGTCCCCGGCATAGGTGCGGCGAAAGACCACGGGCGCCCCGAGGGCCGCACCGCGGGCAAGGGCCTGGCCGGCGTCGTCGACCAGCAGTCCGATCGCCGAGAGGTGCGGTGCCGGTTGCTGGCTCTGTTCATTGAGGATGATCCGGGTAGAGCCCAGAGTCCACAGGCGCACCTGTTTCGTGCGGTGTTTGCCGCGGAAGGTGAAGCCGAGCTGGTCCAGGCTCTCATCTGCCGCCTCGAGATCGGAGCCGGTGATCTCCACGAAGTCCACGCTGCGCGGGCTCTGCGCGGACGGGAGCCGGTCGGTGCTCCACCCATTCGCCGCCGAGGCACGGTCCGCCAGCCAGGTCAGCGACCGTCGTGCATGAGCGGCGGTGCTGGTGACGTCGGTCTGCCGGAAGGTGTCGTTGAAGACCTCGAGAGAGAGCGGACCTGTGTAACCCGCCTTGAGCACATGGCTCAGGAAGCCGCTGAGGTCGAAGGAGCCTTCGCCGGGAAACAGCCGGTGATGCCGGCTCCAGGAGAGCACGTCCATATCGAGCTGCGGGGCGTCGGCAAGCTGGAGGAAGAAGATCTTCTCCCCGTCGATGCCCTCGATCTCCGCCGGGTCGTGGCCGCGGGCGAGGATGTGGAAGCTGTCCAGGCAGGTGCCGAGATTCGGGCGGTCGGCGAGCTGCACCAGCCGCCAGGCGTGGCGGTAATCATTGACGTAGCGGCCCCAGGCCAGTGCCTCATAGGCGATCCGGATGTCGTAGCCGGCGGCGAGGTCGGCCAGTGCGGCGAGCTGCTGGGCGACCACCGCGTCGTCGTCGACGGTGGCCGTGCCGGCGTTGCTGCACACCAGGATGGTCTCCGCGCCCAGGCGGTTCATCAGCTGGAGCTTCGCCTCGGCGCGGCGCAGGTTCTGCTCGAGCAGCTCCTCGCTGACCCCTTCGAAATCCCGGACATGGCAATGCGTGGCCAGCGTTGAGAGGCGGATTCAGCGAGCATTCTGACCCGAGAACCGCGTCAACCACTCGGAGAATCCGCCCCTCAGCGAAGGGAGGGGTGGTTCAGTGGGTGGATAGGATCACTGCATGGATCAGGAGCCCGCCGCGCAGTCCGGCGTCAATCGCAATGAGTTCGTCCGATCGCTCGCCACCGGGCTCCGGGTCCTTGAGTCCTTCTCCGCCACGGAGCCCAAGCTGACGCTCTCCGATGTGGCCCGGCGCGCCGAGGTCAGCCGGGCCACCGCACGGCGCATGCTGCTCACCCTGGTCCACGAGGGTTACGCCTATACCGATGGCCGGTTCTTCGAGCTCACGCCCAAGGTGCTCGGGCTCGGGCAGGGATACTGGTCCGGACGCGGCTGGCATGAGCTGCTTCAGCCCTCGCTCGGTGAGCTCTCCGGGAAGCTCGGCGAATCCTGCTCGGCGGCGCTGCTCCTCGGCGATGAGGTGATGTATGTCTGCCGGGTGCACACCCGCCGGATCATGCGGATCGACCTGGGGCTGGGCACCAAGCTTCCGGCGTTGGCCACCTCGATGGGGCGGGTGCTGCTCGCCGGGCTGGGGGAGGAGGCGCTCGAGGATCGTCTGCGCACCGCAGACCATCGGGCCTACACCTCGCGCACCGTCACCGACCCGACCCGGCTGCGCGAGATCATCGCCGGGGTCCGCGCCACGGGCTACGCGGTGGTCGATGAAGAGCTCGAGGACGGGCTGCGCTCGGTGGCGGTCCCGGTCCGCGACGCCGCCGGGAACACCGTGCTCGCACTGAACACCTCGCTCTCGGCCGGCAGGGAGTCCGCTCAGGAGTCCCTCGCTCGCACGTTGCCCGATCTGCAGCGCTGCGCCGCGGCGGTGGAGGACCTGATTCGCTCCCTGGGCGAGGACGTCCGTCGACTCACCGTGCCGCAGGGCCTCTGACCCGAGCCCTAGTCCGCACCCCTAGTCCGCACCTCTGACCCGCACCTCTGGCGAAATGCTGGGGGTCCGACTATGCTCCCTACTACATAGCGCACAGATGTTTGCATAGCGAACAACGGTGTGGATTCACCCAGAGACAGGGAGCTCATATGCAGGACGTCTTCGTCTATCAGGGTCTTCGGACCCCCTTCGGCAAGGTCGGCGGCGCCCTGTCCGGACAGCGCCCAGATGACCTCGCCGCACTGGTGATCTCCGAACTCGTTGCACAGGCTCCCGGGCTGGACCCGGAGAATGCGGGGGAGGTCGTCGGGGAGGTGATCTTCGGCAACGCCAACGGCGCCGGCGAGGAGAACCGCAACGTGGCGCGCATGGCCTGGCTGCTGGCCCAGCTGCCGGTCAGCGTGCCGGCCACCACCATCAACCGGCTTTGCGGCTCCTCCCTGGATGCCGCGATCTCCGGCGCCCGGCAGATCGCGCTGGGGGAGACCGATGTGATCCTCGCCGGCGGCGTGGAATCCATGTCCCGAGCCCCCTGGGTGCTGCCCAAGACCGAACGCCCCTTCCCGATGGCCAACCTCGAGCTGGCCAACACCACATTGGGATGGCGGCTGATCAACGAGCGCATGCCCAGCCAGTGGACCGTCTCGCTCGGGGAGGCCACCGAGCAGCTGCGCGAGCGCCACGGCATCGACCGCGAACGACAGGACGCGTTCGCGGCCCGCTCCCACGACCTCGCCGCCCGCGCCTGGGCGCAGGGGCACCTCAGCGACCTCACCGTGGCCGTGCCCGGCGTAGACCTGGACACTGATGAGACCATCCGGGCCGGCGTCACGCATGAGAAGCTCGCCGGGCTGCGCACCGTGTTCCGCCGCGAGAACGGCACCGTCACCGCCGGCAATGCCTCCCCGATGAACGACGGCGCCTCCGCCGTCTGGCTCGGATCCGCGGCCGGCGGAGAGAAGCTGGGCCTGACGCCGCAGGTGCGGATCGCCGGCTGGGCCGCGGCCGCCAATGAACCGCAGTACTTCGGCTACGCCCCGGTCGAAGCCAGCAACAAGGCGCTCAAGCGCGCCGGGATCGGCTGGGCCGAGGTCGGCGCGGTGGAGCTCAACGAAGCGTTCGCCGCGCAGTCCCTGGCCTGCCTCGACGCCTGGGAGGTCGACCCGGAGATCGTCAACGCCTGGGGCGGTGCCATCGCGATCGGCCATCCGCTCGGCGCCTCGGGCACCCGTGTGCTGGCCACCCTGGCGAAGCGGATGCAGCTGGGCGGCGAACGCTGGGGCGTGGCCACACTGTGCATCGGAGTGGGTCAGGGCCTGGCCGTCGTGCTCGAGAACGCCACCACCCGTACCGCCGCCCAGCCCACCCAGCCCATCCACGCCGCCCAGCCCATCCATGCCGCCCAGCCCATCCAGACCGCCCAGCCCACCCAGAACTAGAGGGAAGAGACCGATGACTGAATTCGTAGACACCGCCGCCGAGGCCGTGGCCGGCGTGAGCGACGGCGCCACCGTGCTGCTCGGCGGTTTCGGCAACGCCGGGCAGCCCATGGAGCTCATTGACGCGCTCCTGGACTCCGGCACCAGCGACCTCACGGTGGTGAGCAACAATGCCGGGCAGGGGGACCGTGGTCTCGCGCTGCTGATCAAGGAGCGTCGAGTGCGCAAGGTGATCTGTTCCTTTCCGCGGCAGTCAGACTCCTGGCACTTCGACGCGGCCTACCGGGCCGGGGAGCTCGAGCTGGAACTGGTGCCGCAGGGCAACCTCGCCGAGCGGCTGCGCGCCGCCGGTGCCGGCATCGGCGCCTTCTTCACGCCCACCGGCTATGGCACCAGCCTCGCCGAGGGCAAGGAGACCCGAGAGATCGAGGGCCGGAACTACGTGCTGGAACACCCGATCCGCGGCGACGTCGCGCTGATCAAGGCACTCAAAGCCGACGACGTCGGCAACCTGGTCTACCGCAAGACCGCCCGGAACTTCGGCCCGGTGATGGCCGCCGCCGCCTCGCACACGGTGGTGCAGGTCGCGGAGCTGGTCCCCAGCGGCTCCCTCGATCCGGAGAACGTGATCACCCCCGGAATCTACGTGGACACCGTGACCGCCCTGACCCCCGGCACCAGCCAGACCCAGGAAGCGAAGCAAGCATGAGCCGCCAGAACAGCACCGCCAGCCAGATGGACCACCAGCCGCTCTCCCGTGAGGACCTCGCGAAGCTCGTCGCGGCCGACATCGCGCCCGGCTCCTATGTGAACCTCGGCATCGGCCAGCCCACCAAGGTCTCGGACCACCTCACTCCCGAGCAGCGGGTCACGCTGCACACCGAGAACGGAATGCTCGGCATGGGGCGTGAGGCCCACGGCGAGGATATCGACGAAGAGCTGATCAACGCCGGAAAGATCCCGGTCACCGAACTCCCCGGAGCCAGCTACTTCCACCACGCCGATTCCTTCGCAATGATGCGCGGTGGGCACCTCGACGTCTGCGTCCTCGGCGCCTTCCAGGTCTCGACGGGCGGGGACCTGGCGAACTGGTCCACCGGCGCCCCCGATGCCATTCCGGCGGTGGGCGGCGCCATGGATCTCGCCATCGGAGCCAAAGAGGTCTTTGTGATGATGTCGCTGTTCGCCAAGGACGGCACCCCCAAGATCGTGGCCGACTGCAGCTACCCGGTGACCGGGCTGGGCTGCGTGAGCCGGGTCTACACCGACCACGGCGTCTTCCTGATCGAGGCGCAGGACGGCGGACCCCGACTGGTGCTGCGCGAGGCCTACGGGATCGCGCCCGAGGAGCTGGTGAAGCGGTTCGACTTCCCCGTGGTGATCGCCGGCTAACCAGCTGGTATAGTCATCAGCTGTGCCCAGGCGAGGGGGCGACATCCGCGGATCGATCCGTGAGACGTCAGCCCCGTGATCGACGAGGCGAACTTGCAGGAGAACATCACCGTTGCTCATGCGCGGAGAGCCTGGAATTCACTTGTCGTTGGTGCCTGGATCAATACGAATCCAACCAACGAAGGACAACACCATGGCTGACAAGATTGTCATTCCCGCCACCAAGCGCACCGAGTTCGGCAAGGGCGCAGCCCGCAAGGCCCGCCGCGACGACCTGATCCCGGCAGTGGTCTACGGCCACGGCGAAGACCCCATCCACGTCGTGCTCCCCGGTCACCAGACCCACCTCGCAGTGCGTAACCCCAACGCGCTGATCACCCTGGACATCGAGGGCACCGAGCAGCTGGTGATCCCCAAGGCCATCCAGCGCGACATCATCAAGCGCTCCATCGACCACATGGACCTGCTCACCGTGCGTCGCGGCGAGAAGGTCGTCGTCGACGTCTACGTCGAGGTCACCGGCGAGCCCGCAGTCGGCTTCGAGTGGATCCTGGAGCAGGCCACCGTCGCCGTCGAGGCCGAGGCGACCCACCTGCCCGAGCACGTCACCGTGGACATCACCGACCGCGACGAGAACGCCCTCCCGGAGCACATCACGCTGCCCAAGGGCGTGACCCTGGCGCTGAGCGACATGGAGTCCCCGGTCGTCTCCATCCACGAGCCCGTCGAGCAGGACCTGGGCGACGAGGAAGAGACCACCGAGGATGAGGCCGCCGAGGGCGAGACCGCCGAAGGCGAGTCCGAAGAGAAGGCCGAAGGCGAAGAGAGCTGAACAACCTCACGCTGAGACTCCACTAGGCTCGAAGCATGGCTTCAGAGACGTGGTTGGTAGCGGGACTCGGGAACCCCGGGTCCCGCTATCGTCATACCCGGCACAATATCGGGCACATGGTGCTCGAGGAACTCCTCGACCGCATGGACGCGAAATACACGCGGACCAAGGTCGGGGCCAAGGCCGTAGCAGCCCGACTGGGTCCCGGCGGACCCAAGGTGGTCTTCGCGATCTCCGAGGGCTACATGAACCTCTCCGGGAAACCGGTGCGCGGACTGATGGACTACTTCTCCGTCCCCACGCAGAACCTGATCGTGGTCCACGACGAGCTCGACCTGGACTTCGGCCGCGCCAAGCTCAAGCGTGGCGGCTCCGAGGGCGGGCACAACGGGTTGAAGTCCATCACCACCCACCTCGGGGGCGACCGCGACTACCTGCGCGTGCGCGCCGGAGTGGGCAGGCCCCCGGGACGCATGGACAGCGCGGACTACGTGCTGCAGAAGTTCAGTGCCGCCGAACAGAAGGAGCTGGGAATCTTCATCTCCCGGCTGGCCGACGCGGTGGAGCTGCTGATCTCCGATGGACTGCCGGCCGCGCAGAACGCCGTGCACTGACTCTGCGCCCTGGCCCCCTGCACTGACCCTGCGCCCTGCCCCTGTGCACCGACCGACGGCGTCCCACCGGTGCCCAGCCCCGGGGCAGCAGATTCGAGTTCACGTCACGGGTTTCCACCGCTGATTTCCACAGCTGAGGCCGACCGCTTGCGCAACACCGGGAACCTCTGTAGGACCTAAGGCCCTACATCCGACACGCCGGGCGGGAGAGGCTGGTCACAGCTCGTCAGATGGCGAGCAGCGACGAGGAGGCCCGCCTGGGATTATTGCTACTAGGACGCGTTCAGACCACAAGATCCATTCGCTGGTCCTCGCCGAACTCGACTGGACCCCGGATCTTGACGCCTCGGAGATTCAGGTCGAGGTGGAGGCGTCTGTCGTCACGCTCTCGGGAGCGGTGGGGGACTACTTCGAACTCCTCGCGGCCTCGCGCGCCATGCGCCGGGTCCACGGCATCGCGGCCGTGTTGAACCACCTCACCGTGAACCCACGGTCGGCCAAATGGGTCACCGACGCCGATATCGCCCGGGTCGCCGAACGCGCGCTGACCTGGTCTGCGAACATCCCAGCCAGCGTGCGGCCACAGGTGGAGGCCGGGTGCATCACGCTCACCGGGCAGGTCGACTGGCACTTCCAACGCGATGCCGCCGAACGGGCCGTGGAGAACATTCGCGGGGTCCGATCGGTGCTCAACGAGATCACGCTGCTCTCCCGCCCCGGCGCAGAAGACGCCGCGGAACGCATCCGCACCGCGCTGTTTCGCAACCCACAGGTCGACGCGAGCCACATCAACGTGACCGTGATCGAGAACACGGCGGTGCTCACCGGCTATGTGACCACCCTGGCGCAGAAGAATCAGGCCGGGGCGGCCACCTGGTCCTCTCCGGACGTCACCCAGGTCGACAACCGGCTCAACGTCCGACCCTACTGAGCGGCACGCGGCCGGGCCGCGGGAGCCGGTCGATCTCGACCGAGGACGGTCAGCCTGAACCGCTGACCGGTCTCCGTTCCACAGAACCACAGCGCAGGGGGCGCATGATGTTCGATTGGCTCTATCTCTGGAATCTGATCTGGTCCTTCTTCCTGATCCTGTCCCTGGTCTTTGTGCCGGCCTTCATGGTGTTCATCTACTTCATCACCCGGGAGTCCAAGGCGCAGAGGATCCTCGGGCAGACCCGCAGACCGGCCCGAGGGCCCTCCGAGAAGAACTCCGCTGCGAGCCCGTCAGGGATCGGTGCGCCATCGATCCCGCCGCTCGCGCGGCCCACGGTCCCGCCTCTCACGAGCCCCGTGGTCCCGCCGCTGAATCGTCACGAGGTCCGGGACCAGGGCAGACGGGCCGCATGACGCCCGCGGCAGCTCCAGGCGTACTGCGGCGCGTCGGCCACAGCGGCCGGCGGATCAGCTGCGGCTGGAGATCCAGGCGCTGACCTCGCGGGCCTGGAGGTCCACGAACTTGCGCATATACGGCTCCGCGGCCGCCTTGATCTTCTTGCCCACGATCGGGATGCTGACGTTGACGTCGCCACGGACCGTGGAGAGCGTCTCGGTGGCCCCGCGCACATGCAGGTTCTGCGCGGACTGCGCGGAGACCGGGGCCGAGGAGATCTTCACCGCCGTGTCGGCCCGGCGTGAACCCGCGGCGTCGGGTGCGCCCCAGGAGTGGGTCACGTGCACGCTGACCTCGCCCTTGATGACCTTCTTGGCGATCTCCGGCAGCTTCTCGGCCGACATCGACTGCTCGGTGATGATCTCGAAGGGACCGTCCAGCGGGCCGACGACCTCGAAGCTCACCAGCTTCGCACCGACCTTCTCGGAGAGGTGCTCATTGAAGTCTCGATCGGCGTAGGCCTCGATGATGTCCTGCGCGCTGTGCGGGATCACGAGCTCTGATTCAAGTGCCACTGATGGTCTCCTCGTAGACGTCTTGCTGAAGGCGTTCGGCGACGGCGGTCACGGAACCTTCCCATTGTAAAGTTGCGCGAGTGACCATCATGACTCTTCTCCTGCTCCTGGGCGGTTTCGTCCTGCTCGTCGGCGGCGGCGAGGCCCTGGTTCGAGGGGCCGCCTCGCTGGGCCGCACCGTCGGGCTCTCCTCTCTGATCGTCGGCCTGACCGTGGTCTCCTCCGCCACCTCCGCCCCCGAACTGGCCGTGAGCACCGGCGCCGCGCTCAGCGGCTCACCCGGACTCGCCCTGGGCAACGTCGTGGGCAGCAACATCGCCAACATCCTCTTCGTCCTCGGACTCACCGCGATCTTCGGGGCGCTGGTGGTCAAGGTCCAGCTGATCAAGGTCGACATCCCGATCATGATCGGGTTCTCCGTGATCGCGCTGCTGATGGCGCTCGACGGCGGCATCAGCACGCTTGAGGGATCCATCCTGGTGGGTCTGCTGGTGGTCTACCTCGCGGTCACCGTGGTCCTCGCCCGGCGTCAGACGCGACGCGAGCGGACTGCCTCGAGCGAGCAGGAGATCTCCAGCGCGCGGGACGTCTCGAGCCAGCAGAACACGCTCGACGTCGACCGGGCGGTCGGCGGCGGCTCGGTGAAGCTGACCAAGGGGCTGCGCACCACCAAGCGGCGCTCGATCATGGTGGACCTGGGACTGCTCGTGGTGGGCATCGCGCTGCTCGTGGTCGGTGCGCAGATGCTGGTCTCGGCCGCGAGCACCATCGCGCTCTCCCTGGGGGTCAGCGACCTGATCATCGGGCTGACCATCGTGGCCATCGGCACCTCGCTGCCGGAGCTGGCCACCAGCGTCATCGCGGCGCTGCGCGGAGAACGTGACATGGCGGTGGGCAACCTGGTGGGCAGCAACATCTTCAACATCGGTGCGGTCCTGGGACTGACCTCGATCATCTCTCCCGAGGGCGTGGAGGTCGCCTCCGCCGCCGTGAACTTCGACCTTCCGGTGATGATCGCCACCGCGATGGTCCTGCTGCCGCTGGCGTTCACCGCCCAGGCGATCGGACGCTGGGAGGGGCTGGTCCTGGTGACCTTCTACAGCGCGTATGTGGTCTACCTGGTGCTCTACGCCGCCGGTCACGCCGCCCTGGAACCCTTCAGCTCCGCGATGCTCTGGTTCGTGCTGCCGATCACCGCGCTCTGGATCACCGCCCTGGTCGGCTACGAGATCGGGGTGCTGCGGACCCGCCGCGCGGCCCGGACCGGGTCGCTCCCGGGCGGCGGGTCATCTGCCGAGGAGCCTGGCAGGACCGGGGTGCTCTGACCGGATCAGCGAGTATCCTGTGGGAGGCCCGAACTCACGAATCTCCCACCGCGCCGAAACCCCGCTCGCGGATCTCCGGCATCGTTCTGTATGCGAAATGAGGCGTCACTCTTCTATGGCTCTGTCAGGTCTGCGCGCAGCGCTCACGGCGAACTCCTCCTATAAGCGGGTCGCCGCGGCCGCCGCGCACCCTGCAGGGGAGCGCACCGAGGAGCTGCAGATCGCCTCGACCACCGGGCTGCGTCCGGCGCTGATCGCGGAGATCGCCACCACGCTGCGCCGCACCAGCTCCACCGGCACGCTGCTGGCCGTCACGGCCACCGACCGCGAAGCTGATGAGCTGGCCACCTCGCTCGCCGCCTACGCCCCTGACGCCGCCGTGGCGCACTTCCCCTCCTGGGAGACCCTGCCGCACGAGCGGCTCTCCCCACGCTCCGACACCGTCGGACGCCGACTTGGGGTGCTGCGCCGGCTCGCGCACCCGGATCAGTCCGGAGGAGTGCTCGACGTCGTCGTCGCCCCGGTCCGTGCTGTGGTCCAGCCGCTGGTCGCTGGGCTGGGCGACCTCGCGCCGGTGCGGCTGAAGGTCGGTGAGTTCGCGGACTTCGACCAGACCGTCGGGCAGCTCGCCGACGCCGCCTACTCCCGGGTGGACATGGTCACCCGACGCGGCGAGTTCGCCGTGCGCGGCGGGATCCTCGACGTCTTCCCGCCCACCGAGCCGCACCCGATGCGCATCGAGTTCTTCGGCGACGAGGTCGAACAGATGCGCTGGTTCGCCGTGGCCGATCAGCGCTCGCTGGACACCGAGTCCACCGAACACCCCGAGGTGCTCGACGCCGCTCCCTGCCGCGAACTGCTGATCACCGAGGCCGTGAAGGCCCGCGCCAAGGAGCTCATCGCGCAGATGCCGCACGCCGCGGATCTGCTCACCAAGCTTGCGGAGGGGATCGCGGCCGAGGGCATGGAGTCCCTGGCTCCGGTGCTGGTGCCCGAGATGGTGCCCTTCGTGGACCAGCTGCCCGCCGGTTCGCTCACCGTGGTGATCGAACCCGAGAAGACCCGCGGTCGCGCCCATGATCTGGCCGCCACCAACGAGGAGTTCCTCGCGGCCGCCTGGTCCGCGGCCCCCGACGGCGCGGCCGCACCGCTGGACCTCAGCGGCGCCCAGATCGGCAGCGAGCAGCAGGGCCTGGCCTCCGGGGGCTTCGCCAGCCTCGCCGAGACCCGCGACGCCTCGATCGCCCACGGAGCCGGCTGGTGGTCGATGACCTCGCTGGGACTGGACGAGGAGCTGGAACAGGACGCCGACATCGTCTCGATCGCCTCCCGCGAGCCGATCGGCTACCGCGGCAGCGTGGAAGACGTGATGACCTTCCTGGGCGAGCGGGCCAAGGCGAACTGGTCGGTGGTGGTCACCACCGCCGCCGCCGGTTCCGCCCAGCGGGTCCAGGAGCTGCTCACCGAGCACGAGGTGCCCTGCGTCCGGGTCGACACCCTGGAAGAGGCCCCCGCTCCTGGCAGGATCACGATCTCCACAGCGAACGTCTCCGAGGGCTTCGCCGTGGACCCGCTGCAGCTGGCGCTGCTCACCGAGTCCGAGATGCTCGGCCGCGCCATCCGGCAGGACTCCGGCTCCGCCCGGAAGGTCCCGGCCCGGCGTCGTCGTCATGTGGTGGACCCGCTGGCGCTGAAGCCCGGAGACTATGTGGTCCATGAGCAGCACGGCATCGGGCAGTTCGTGGAGCTGATCCAGCGCAAGGTCGGCTCCCCGCAGGCGATCAAGGCCGGCACCGCGGGCATCCGCGAGTACCTGGTCCTGGAATACGCCGCCTCCAAGCGCGGCGGCGCCAAGGACCGGCTGATGGTCCCCACCGACCAGCTGGACCAGGTCTCGCAGTATGTCGGCGGAGAGGCGCCCTCGCTCTCCAAGATGGGCGGCAGCGACTGGTCCCAGACCAAGCGCAAGGCCAAGAAGGCGGTCAAGGAGATCGCCGGCGAGCTGATCAGGCTCTACGCGGCACGCATGGCCTCGCGCGGGTTCTCCTTCGGCCCCGACACGCCCTGGCAGTCGGAGCTGGAGGACGCCTTCCCCTATGCCGAGACCCCGGACCAGCTCACCGCCACCGATGAGGTCAAGGCCGATATGCAGCGGGAGATCCCGATGGACCGGCTGATCTCCGGCGACGTGGGCTACGGCAAGACCGAGATCGCGATCCGCGCCGCCTTCAAGGCGGTGCAGGACGGCAAGCAGGTCGCCGTGCTGGTGCCCACCACGCTGCTGGTCTCCCAGCACTACGAGACCTTCACCGAGCGCTACGCCGGGTTCCCGGTGCGGGTGGCCCCGCTCTCACGGTTCCAGACCGCCAAGGAGTCCAAGGAGACCATGGTGGGTCTGCGCGAGGGCAGCGTGGACATCGTCATCGGCACCCACCGGCTGCTCTCCAAGGAGGTCGACTTCCACGACCTGGGCCTGGTGATCATCGACGAGGAGCAGCGCTTCGGCGTCGAGCACAAGGAACAGCTCAAGAAGATGCGCACCAACGTGGATGTGCTGGCCATGTCCGCCACCCCGATCCCGCGCACCCTGGAGATGTCCATGGCCGGGATCCGGGAGACCTCGACGCTGGCCACCCCGCCGGAGGAGCGGCACCCGGTGCTGACCTATGTCGGGCCCTACACCGATAAGCAGGTCTCGGCCGCGATCCGCCGCGAACTGATGCGCGAGGGCCAGGTCTTCTTCGTGCACAACCGGGTCTCCTCCATCGACGCCACCGCCGCGAGGATCCGCGAGCTGGTCCCCGAGGCGCGGGTGGAGGTCGCCCACGGTCAGATGAGCGAGTCCCGGCTGGAGCAGATCATCCAGGACTTCTGGGAGAAGCGCTTCGACGTGCTGGTCTCCACCACGATCATCGAGACCGGCCTGGACATCTCCAACGCCAACACCCTGATCGTGGACCGGGCCTCCACCTACGGGCTCTCGCAGCTGCACCAGCTGCGCGGACGCGTGGGCCGTTCCCGGGAGCGGGCCTACGCATACTTCCTCTACCCGGCGGAGAAGCCGCTGGGCGAGGTGGCCCTGGAGCGGCTGCGCGCGGTGGCGGCGAACAACGAGCTCGGTGCCGGCCTGCAGCTGGCCATGAAGGACCTGGAGATCCGCGGTGCCGGCAACATGCTGGGTGGGGAACAGTCCGGTCACATCGCAGGGGTCGGCTTCGACCTGTACCTGCGCCTGGTGGGTGAGGCGGTGGCCGACTATCGCGGGGACACCGAGGAGACCTTCACCGAGGTCAAGATCGAGCTGCCGATCAACGCCCATCTGCCCCACGACTACGTCCCGGGGGAGCGGCTGCGCCTGGAGGGCTACCGCAAGCTCGCCGCGGCGGACACCGAGGAGAAGATCGGCGAGGTCATCACCGAATGGCAGGACCGCTACGGCGACCTGCCCGACCCGGTGACCAACATCGTGGAGGTGGCCCGGTTCCGCAACCGCGCCCGGGCCGCGGGCATCCACGACGTCGGCACCCAGGGCAAGTTCATCCGGTTCGCCCCGGTGGCCGAGCTCGCGGAGTCCAAGGCGATGCGCCTGGAGCGGATGTACCCGGGCAGCCAGCACAAGGCCAGCATGAAGCAGGTGCTGATCCCCAAGCCGAAGACCAGCGGGATCACCGGGGTGGAGCTCACCGACGCAGAGCTGCTGGCCTGGCTGAATCAGGTCTTCGAGGCGATCTTCCCGCCGGTCTGAGTCGCGCCCGGGCGGCGCAGCGCCGACCGCGGCAGTCCGTTCAGCGGCAGCGCCAGCGGGGTGCGGTTGATGATCGCGCCCAGCGACCAGCAGAGACCCAGTGCGATCACGGTGCGCAGCACCGGGTTCTCCAGCTCGAAGAGGCGCAGCAGCAGATAGAGCACCAGCGCATGCGAGAACACCACGAAGGTCGCGGTCTGCACCAGCTCAGAGATGACCCGGCCCAGGACTCGCGCGCGCCGCGGCTGCCGCGAGGCCTCCGCGCGCTGCGACTGCGGGCCGCCGAGCAGCGCATCGACCGCGGTGGAGAAGATCAGCACCAGGCCGATGCTGATCAGCACCGAGACCGCGGGAGAGAGCAGGAACGCGCCGAACCCGGACCACTTGATGTTCATCGTCGGCACGCCGCTGGCCACGGCGCCGAAGCCCAGGCCCAGACAGAGCAGCCCCCACCAGGGTTTGCCCGGCAGAGCCTGCCCGCGCGGTGAGCGCATGAACCGGCCGAACCAGTGTCCGGCCAGCATGAAGGCCATACAGGCCGGCACCAGACCGATCCCCAGCGGGGTGTAGGCCATGGCGGAGTCGGGCAGCTGAGCCAGGGCGAACCCGGAGACCCCGAGGAGCACCCCGACCCACCAGGGCAGGGCGAGCACCGCGCGCAGCAGCAGCGCGGCGAAGAACAGCACCGAGATGAACCAGAAGGCCAGGAAGGGCATATCGGTGCGGGCCCCGCCGATGACGGCGCCGCTGATGGTGCCGGGCTCGAAGGGCCAGGGGGTATGTGCCATCGCCAGCACCGCCGCGCTGAGCAGCAGCAGCCAGACGAGGTAGGGCAGCGCCAGGCTCTTGCTGCGAGCCCGCAGCTCCTCGGTGAGGCCGCGCGAGGTGGAGAAGAAGAACCCGGCCAGGAAGAAGAACAGCGGCATCCGCCAGATCTGCAGGTACTCGGCTCCGGGCATCCCGGCCCAGGCATGACCGATGACCACCGCGGCGACCGAGATGACCCGCAACAGGTCGATCCCGAGATTCCGAGCGCGCACGGGTCGCAGCGCCGAGGTGGTCATCACGGTCCGGGCGGGGAGATCAGCGGACGTGCGGCTCCGCAGCCGACTCCCGCGAGGAGCTCACCCGTGAGGCCATGGCGTCCAGCGGCTCGCCGTGCTCACCGTGGAGGTCCTGCATGTCCAGGGAGTCCGAGCGGCCGATGATCTCCTTGGCCGCGAAGAACGAGCCGGTGTAGAGCAGGATGAAGAGAATCCCCGGCAGCCACACCTGATCCAGATCCCAGAAGTACAGTGAGGCCATCGACCCGACGAGCATGAAGAAGACGACGAGGAACGCGACGAAGTTTCCGACAAAATTGCCCTGACCCGAATGGGCCTTGACCTTACCGTTGCTGATCATGTGCTCCCCTTAGGTGCGGTGCGGTCTGCGCGACGCCCACCTCAGTAGCCGCCGGCAGCACCCGATGTGCTGGAATCTCTAGGCTCCACGATATCAAGAGAGGAGCTCGCTCCGATGCGTGTGGCGCCGGCGGTGACCATCGCGGCCGCGTCGTCATAGCTGCGCACGCCGCCGGAGGCCTTGATGCCCAGCCGGCCACCGACCAGGGAGTGCATCAGCGTGATGTCCGCGAGCGTGGCTCCGCCCCCGCCGAACCCGGTGGAGGTCTTCACGAAGTCCGCACCGGCGGCCTCCGCTGCCCGGCAGACCAGCTCCTTCGCGGACTCGCTGAGCAGCGCCGTCTCCAGGATCACCTTCAGGATCGCGCCGCCGGCATGGGCGGCATCAGCCAGCGCACGGATCTGCGCCTCGACGTAGCTGTGGTCACCGGCGTTGGCCGCGGCGATGTCCACCACCATATCGACCTCCTGGGCGCCGAGCTGGACCGCTTCCACGGTCTCGGCGAGCTTCGACGCGGTGGTGGAGGCTCCCAGCGGGAAGCCGACCACGGTACAGGTCTTGACCTCGGTGCCGGCGAGCTCTGCAACGACCAGCGGCACCCACCGCGGGTTGATGCAGACCGCGGCGAATCCATGGGTGCGCGCCTCATCGACGATCCGCCGGATAGTGGCCTCATCGGTGTCGGGCTTCAGGGCGGTGTGATCGATCAGCGGGGCCATCTCGGCGGGGGTGGGGGTGTGCGTCATCGGGTCTCCTCGTGCATCTGCGGAACAACAAGTGGGGGAAGCGGCGGGGTCAGCCCAGCATGGACTCCATCGAGCTGCGCAGCTGCTCGAGACGCGCGGTCGCCTGGGCGCGGGCGGCCCCGATGGCCTCGGGGTCGGCATTGACGCCGGGAGTCTCCGCCACAGCCTCGAGGTAGCACTTGACCTTCGGCTCGGTGCCGGAGGGCCGGACGATCACCCGGTCGCCGTCGGCGGTGAGGTAGATCAGCGCGTCGGTCTTGGTAGCCCCGCTCAGCTGCGTGCCGGGCAGCGGGTCCTGGGTCAGGTCCAGGGATTCGACCACGGCGGAGCCGGCGATCTCCTCAGGAGGCTGCGCGCGCAGCGCGGCAGTGACCTTGCCCAGCTCGGAGAGGTCGCTGACCCGGATGGTGACCTGGCCGGTGACGAAGACCCCGGCCTCGGCGGCGATCTCATCCAGCGCGGCGATCAGGCTGATCCCGCGAGCCTTCAGCGAGGCAGTCATTTCCGCGAAGATCAGCGCGGCCGAGACGCCGTCCTTGTCCTTGACGTGCTCGGGATCCACGTTGAAACCGATGGCCTCCTCGTAGCCGAAGCTCATGTTCTGGACGCGGGCGAGCCATTTGAACCCGGTGAGCGTCGCGGCGTGGCCGACGCCGCGGACCTGGCAGAGCCGTTCCAGCAGCCGGGAGGAGACGATCGAGTTGGCCAGCACCGGTGCGCCGGCCCCGGCCTGGGGGCGCAGCGGACCGCGCTCGAGCAGGTGCCGGCCCAGCAGTGCGCCGATCTCATCCCCGGAGAGCTGGCGCCAGGCGCTGGCGGATTCGTCATAGACCGCCGCGGAGAGCCGATCGGCGTCGGGATCATTGGCGAGCACCAGGTCCGCGTGGTTCGCCTCGGCGGCCTTCAGCGCGAGGTCCAGGGCGCCGGGCTCCTCGGGATTCGGGAAGTCAGCGGTGGGGAAGTCGGGGTCGGGTTCGTGCTGCTCCGCCACCGGGGTCACGGTGAATCCGCCGGCGCGCAGCAACGAGGTGACCATCTCCCCGCCCACGCCGTGCATCGCGCTGTAGACCACGTGCAGGTCCCGGTGCGGGTAGGTCTCCGGGTCCAGAAGCTCCAGAGCCTCGCGCTCATAGCTGTCGCGGGCCTCATCGGTGATCGGGCGGGTCTCTGGGGCGCCGCCATGCGTGCTGCCATCGCTGCCGCCGTCGGCGCGGGATGGTGTGTCGGCGTCGACGAGTTCTGCGATCCGGGCGGCGATGTCCTGATCCACCGGCGGCACGATCTGAGCGCCGACCCCATGACCATCGGGCTCCAGGAAGCGGGAGAGCTCCCCGCCGAGGTAGACCTTGTACCCGTTGTCCTGGGGCGGGTTGTGGCTTGCCGTGACCATCACGCCGATCTCGGCGTCGAGCACCAGCACCTGGCGGGCCAGCAGCGGGGTGGGCCCGGGGCGGGTGAACAGGTGCACCTCCCAGCCGGCGGCGGAGAAGATCTCCGCGGTATCGGCGGCGAACTCGTCGGACTGGTGGCGGGCATCGAAGCCGATCACGATCTTCGGCGTCGCGCTGCGCATCGACTCCTGGGAGCTGTCCGGCTTCTGCTGGGCACTTGCGAGCTGCTCCTGGGCGTAGCTGAGCATCCCGGCGGCGGTCTGGCGCACCACCAGGCGGTTCATCCGCAGCGGCCCTGGACCCAGTTCCGCGCGCAGCCCGGCGGTGCCGAAGGCGAGCCGACCGGCGAAGAGCCGCTGGAGCTCCTCGGTGGCTGAGGCGTCGGAGGCCTCGGCGCGCTGCAGCAGCCGCTCCAGCCCGGACCGGGTCTTGGCGTCGGGGTCATTCTCGATCCAGCGGCGCACGGCGCCGAACAGCTTCTCGGTCATGGCGGTCTGCTCCCTCATCTCGGTCGGGGTAACGGGTCGGGGTTGGTCATCGGTGGCTGCCGGTCGGAGTCCAGGCTCACCCGGCCAAGAGGCGCCCGATCACCTTGGCCAGCAGGGCAGAGATCCGTGGGGCCGCTTCGCGTCCGGCCTCAAGCACCTCGGTGTGGCTCAGCGGCTCCGGGGAGATCCCGGCGGCCTGGTTGGTGACCAGAGAGATGCCGAAGACCTCCATGCCGGCCGCGCGAGCGGCGATGGCCTCCAGTGCGGTGGACATGCCGACGAGATCCGCGCCCAGCACTCCGGCCATCCGAACCTCGGCGGGAGTCTCATAGTGCGGGCCGGGGAACTGGGCGTAGACGCCCTCGGGCAGGTCCGGATCGATCTCGCGGGCCACGGCGCGCAGCCGGGGGGAGTAGAGGTCGGTCATGTCCACGAAGTGCGCGCCGCGCAGCGAGGAGGTGCCGGTGAGATTCAGGTGGTCGGAGATGAGCACCGGGGTGCCGGGCCTCCACTGCGGGTTCAGTCCGCCGCAGCCATTGGTGAGGACCATGGTGGTGGCGCCCGCGGCGGCAGCGGTGCGCACCCCGTGGGCGACGGCGTCCACGCCGCGGCCTTCGTAGTAGTGGGTGCGCGCCCCGATGACGAGGACATGGGCTCCGGAGTCGGAGCGGATGACCTTCAGCGTCCCGCTGTGGCCCGAGACGCCGGAGGAATGGAAGCCCGGCACCTGCTCGGCGTCGATCTCCGCGACGAGCTCGCCGAGCTGAGCGGCGGCCTCGCCCCATCCCGAGCCCAGCGTGCAGGCCAGGTCGATGGAATCCACCCCCGCCTGGTCAAGCAGCGCGCGGGCTGCCGCTTCGGCCCGCAGATTCGCCGGGGCGGTCGGGTCATTGGTGGGGGTCAGCTCCGGATGCGGGACCAGGCGGTCTCCGATTCCGTCGTCGGTCGGGGCGCTGTGCTGGGTCTGGACTTTGTCATGGCTCACAGGGATCAATCTACCGTCTGGGTGGGACACCGCGGCAGGCTGACGCGGCCGATGAGGTCCTCGGGAGCGGTCACATCCCCGTGTGGCGTATGACATTGCCGCGTCGACTCGGCAGAATGGGCCCGTGACTCCAACTAATCTGCAACGACGCTTCGCCCCTGACCGCATCGCCATCCTCGGCGGAGGCCCCGGAGGCTACGAAGCCGCTATGGTCGCCGCCGATGCCGGCGCGGAGGTCACCATCATCGAGGAGAAGGGCCTCGGCGGCTCAGCGGTGCTCACCGACGTGGTCCCCTCCAAGACGCTGATCGCCACCGCGGACGCGATGCGCCGGGTCAACATCTCCACCGCCTTCGGCGTGCGCTTCGGGGAGCACGCCGAGGGCCTGCGAGCCGGGCAGGGCGAGGACCCCCAGGAGGCGGAGGCCTGGGCCGACTTCTCCAAGGTCAACGAGCGTCTGCTCAAGCTGGCGCACAGCCAGTCCCGGGACATCCGCGCCACCCTGGAGTCCTACGGAGTGCGCGTGATTATCGGGCGCGGCAAGCTGGTGCCGCCGCACAGCATCGAGGTCACCTCCGGCGAAGAGGCCGGCGAGGTGGTCGTCGCCGACGCGATCATCGTGGCCACCGGTGCCCACCCGCGCGAGCTGGGCTCCGCCAAGCCCGACGGGGAGCGGATCTTCAACTGGACCCAGGCCTATAACCTCACCGAGGCGCCGGAGCACATGATCGTCGTCGGTTCCGGGGTCACCGGAGCCGAGTTCGCCTCGGCGTACCGTCGGCTCGGCGCCCAGGTCACGCTGGTCTCCTCCCGCGACCAGGTGCTGCCCGGGGAGGACGCCGATGCGGCCACGGTGCTGGAGAACTCCTTTGCACGTGTCGGAGTCCACGTGGCCTCGCGGACGCGCGCCCAGTCCGTGGAGCGCACGGAACACGGCGTCGAGGTCCGGCTCAGCAACGGGGAGGTGCTGCACGGCTCGCACTGCCTGATGGCGGTGGGCGGGATCCCGAACACCGCCGGCCTGGGGCTCGAGGAGGCCGGGGTGGAGATCTCCGAATCCGGCCACATCCAGGTGGACACCGTCTCGCGCACCACGGCCAACAACATCTACGCCGCCGGGGACTGCACCGGGGTGATGCCGCTGGCCTCCGTCGCCGCGATGCAGGGCCGCGTGGCCGTGGCCCATATGCAGGGCGAGAGCGTGAAGCCGCTGAAGCTGCACCAGGTCGCCTCCAACGTGTTCACCTCTCCGGAGATCGCCACGGTCGGGGTCACCCAGGAGCAGGTCGACTCCGGAAAGTACCAGGCCGACGTGGTCAAGCTTGACCTCGCCACCAACGCCCGGGCCAAGATGATGAACATCCGTGAGGGCTTCGTGAAGATCTTCTCGCGCAAGGGATCCGGCACGGTGATCGGTGCCGTCGTCGTCGCCCCGCGCGCCTCCGAGCTGATCTTCCCGCTCGCGCTGGCGGTCACGCACAAGCTGCACGTCGACGACGTGGCCACCACCTTCACCGTCTACCCCTCGCTGACCGGTTCGATCTCCGAGGCCGCCCGCCGACTCCACCTTCACGTCACCGATCCGGAGGACTGATCCGCATGAGCAGCTCGACGCCGGCCACACCGTCCGACCCCGCCGGGAGCGAACCTGTGGCGCCCGCCTCCGCTGGGCTCGAACCCACGCCGTCCGACCCCGCGCCCCGCACCCCGACGGCTGTGGATGCCTTTGCCGAGGACTACTTCGAGCGGCTGCTCGCCCTGGCCCCGGAGGAGGCCACGGTGCTGGGCCGCCCCGGAGTCGAGACCGAGTACGCGGACTACTCTCCGGCCGGACGTGAAGAGATCGCCGCGCTGCAGCGAGAGACCCTCGCCCAGCTGGCTGGGATGACACCGGAAGACCGCATCGACGCGGTGACCCTGCACGCGATGGCCGAGCGGATCGGACTCGACGTGGCGCTGCACGAGTCCGGGCGGACCGAGCTGAACAACCTGGCCTCGGCGCCCCAGACGGTGCGGATGGTGCTGGAGCTGATGCCCGCGCAGAGTGAACAGGACTTCGTGCACATCGCCGGGCGGCTGCATAATCTCCCGGCCGCGCTGGACGGCTACTGGGCCTCGCTGGTGAACTCCGCCCAGGCCGGCCAGGTGCCGGCCCAGCGACAGGTTCAGGCGGTGGCGGAGCAATGCCGCAGCTACGCCCTGCCCGCGGGCGCGCTCGCCGGGTACACGCGCAGCGGGAGGCAGGCGCAGGTCAGCTCCGCCACACAGGAGGCGCTCGCCGCCGGGACCCACGCCGCGCAGCAGGCCTACCAGCGCCTGGCGCAGCGCTTGGAAACAGAGCTGCTGCCGCAGGCGCCGGCCACCGACGCGGTGGGCACCGAGGCGTACCGGCTGCACAGCCAGTTCTTCACCGGCACCGTGCTGGACCTCGAGGAGACCTACCGGTGGGGGATCGAAGAGCTGGCCCGACTGGTCGCGGCGCAGGAAGTGGTCGCCGAGCAGATCAGCCCGGGCGCCTCCGTGGAGGAGGCCAAGGCGATCCTGGACGCGGATCCCGCACGGCAGCTCTCCGGGACCGCTGCGCTGCAGGAATGGATGCAGCGACTCTCCGACGACGCGCTCGCGGCGCTCAAAGACGTGCACTTCGACATCCCGGCCCCGATGGACGTCCTGGAATGCATGATTGCGCCCACCCAGGACGGCGGGGTCTACTACACCGGACCCAGCGATGACTTCTCCCGGCCGGGTCGGATGTGGTGGTCGGTTCCTGAAGACGATGAACACTTCACCACCTGGACCGAGACCACCACCGTGTACCACGAGGGGGTCCCGGGGCATCACCTGCAGATCGCCACCGCGACCCTGGTCAAGGACCGGTTGAACTCCTGGCGCCGTCACGGCAGCTTCGTCTCCGGCTTCGCCGAGGGGTGGGCGCTCTACGCCGAGCAGCTCATGGCGGAGCTGGGCTTCCTCGCGGACCCCGGAGATCTGATGGGGATGTATGACATGCAGCGGATGCGCGCGGCCCGGGTGGTCTTCGACATCGGGGTCCATTGCGGCTTCGAGGCCCCGCCGGAGTGGGGCGGACAGACCTGGACCCCCGAGCAGGGCAAGGAGTTCCTGCGCGCTCACCTTCCGATCTCCTCAGCACAGCTGGACTTCGAGTTCACCAGGTATCTGGGCTGGCCCGGGCAGGCGCCGTCCTACAAGGTCGGGCAGCGCGTCTTCGAGGAGCTCCGGGCCGAATGCGAGGCGTCCGCTCGCGAAGCCGGGGAGCCCTTCGATCTGCGGGCCTTCCATACCGAGCTGCTCGGACTCGGCATGATCGGGCTGGACACACTGCGCTTCGCGATGCGCCCATGAGGCTGCTCCCCGGTCGGAGCCGAGACTGGCCGGTGAGTCCCGCCGGGCAGATCCCCGCCGGACGGGTCGAGCTGCGCCCGCTTGGAGCCGAGGATGAGCATCGCTATATGGCGCTGCGCGTGCTCAACAGCGCCTGGCTCCAGCCCTGGGATGCCACCACTCCCGAGAATCCGGATCCCCGGGACTCCTCGGCCAGCTTCCGGCAGATGGCCCGCGGCCTGGGCCGCAGCGCCCGGTCCGGCACCCACCTGCCCTGGCTGATCTGGTTCACCGCCCAGGGCGGTGAGCCCCGGATGGTGGGGCAGCTGACCGTGGGACCGATCATCGGCGGCTCCGCCCGGAGCACCTCCCTGGGCTACTGGCTCGACGAGGGCCACGCCGGGCGCGGGATCACCCCCTTCGCGGTCGCACTGGCCGTGGATCACCTGTTCTTCGAACGCGGACTGCATCGGGTCGAGGTCGCCGTTCGTCCGGAGAACGCGGCAAGCCTGCGCGTGGTGGAGAAGCTGGGCTTCCGCGAGGAAGGAGTCCGTCTGCGGTTCCTGCACATCCATGGTGCCTGGCGGGACCACCGATGCTTCGCGCTGACCCGCGAAGAGATCGGTGAGGGTCTTGTGGCGCGTTGCCGCGGATCACAATCCGGTATCGGATAGGCTCAGCCTGTACTTCATGAAGGGCGAGGGGGTCAGGGATGCTGGGCATGGAACACACCGAGAGCGCGTTCCTCTCCACGGTGCAGGGCCTGTCTATCCCCTCCTCCGCGCTCATGACACTGATCGCCGTGCTCTTTCTGGGCACCCTGGTCCTGCGCGGACGACGCCAGGCGACCAGCCTCGCGGACGCCGCGCCCGTCGCGCTTCCGGCGCCGAGCAGCGCCGCAGCGTCCTTTCTGACGGCGACGCCGGCCTCCACGGAGCCGACGATCGGCCCCACCGCCCACCCCGACACCCACCGAGGGGCGACCATGTCCTCCAGCACCGACCTGCCCAGCAGCGCGAGCTCATCCCAGCGCACCGATTCCACACGTTCGGATTCGGCGCGTGCCGCTTTCACACGTTCGGATTCGGCGCGTGCCGCTTCCCCACGTGAGGGGTCTTCTGCCCGGCCCGGCTCCGGGTTTCACATGCACTGGGGACGCACCCTGGTCGCACTCCTGGGCGTGATCGCCGCGCTGAGCGCCGTCGTCACCGGGATCCTGGCTCCGCTGACCGCAGTCCCGGCCGCGGTGCCGCTGGGTGCCGCCGGCGTCTTCCTGCTCGCACTGGTGGCCCTGCGGACCATGGCGGTGCTGCGCCGACGCGGCCTCCGCCGGGCCCGGGTGCAGTCCGCCATCGAAGAGGCGATGAACCCGCTGCAGGGCACCGACTGGGTGAACCCGACCGAGGCGGGGCTCTTCGACGCGCTGAGCGCAGACGGCCGCGGCGCCGGAGGCCCGGACTCGCTACAGCCGACCGACGAGGACGGACTGCCCGTGGGTTTAGAACGCACCTTCGACGCCGAGGTGCAGGCCTCGGGCCCGGTCCTCGGCGAGGCCGCTGAACCGGTCGGGCCCTGGCAGCCGCGCGCCGTGCCGCGCCCGAAGTACCTTGACCTGGACAAGGCGCAGCGGATCGAACCGGAGGCGCTCGCGGTGCAGACCCCGGCCCCGCGCAGCGACGTCAAGCTCACCCAGCGTAGGTTCCTGGACACCACACCCGCCGAGGAGCAGACCCCTGAGGAGCAGACCCCGGCAGCCGAAGAGGCCCCCGCGCAGCACCCCGCCGCTGTGCGGTCCCAGGTCGAGGCGCCGAAACAGGACTCGATGAACCTCGATGAAGTGCTGAAGCGCCGGCGCGCCTGATGTCTCGCGGCATGACCCCGGCAGAGCTGGAAGCCAGGCAGCTGGCGTTCATGGAGTCCTTCGACGCGCACCCGCCGATCGCCGAGGCCATCCAGCACACCGGGGTCTACGCGACCAGCGTGCACCTGGAATCCCTGCAGCACCGCCCTGGGGCCGGGGTGACCGGGGTCTACCGGGTCGCGACCGGACGTCCCGTGATGCCGCGCGGCGGACCGGCAGGGGCCTATACCGAGACCTCCGACCACGTGGACGAGCTCTACGTGGGCATGACCACCGAGCCGGTGTCCGCAGAAGCCGACGGGGTCGTGCAGTCCCACAGCCCCTACGGTCGACTCTCGATCTGGCAGCATCCGCTGGACCCCGCGCTTCCGGGTCTGCGCATCGCCACCGACCCAGATTCGGTCCGCAATATCTGGGGGGCCGGCCGCGACCTGGTCAGCCTGGAGACCATCAGCTACCGTCCGCTGCGCCGCGCGGTGATCGCCGCAGAGTTCGACGACGGCACCCGCCTGTTCCTGAAGGTGCTGCGCGCTCGGCGCGCCCAGCACCTGCACACCCGGCACCAGCTGCTGCTCGACGCCGGGGTCCCGGCCGCCGTGCCGATCCGGGAGCCGGTGCTCGACGTGGTCGCGCTGCGAGAAGGTCCGGGGGAGTCCCTGGCCGAGTATTTCCTCGCGGACGGCGCCGCCGCAGCTGGGCCGGAGCGGTTCATCGATCTGCTGGAGAAGCTCCCGGCCGAGGTGATGGCGCTCCCGGCACGGGAGGCCTGGACCGACCGGCTTTCGGCCTATGCCTCGGCGGCGACCTCGGCGCTGCCCGGGGCCGCCGAACGCATCACGGCGCTGGTGGACCATATCAGCGCGGTGCTTCCGCTGACCGACCGTGGTCCGGTGGTGCCCACCCATGGGGACTTCTACGAGGCCAATCTGCTGATGCGCGGCGGGGAGGTCTCGGCGCTGCTGGATGTGGATTCCCTGGGCCCGGGGTACCGGGTGGATGACCTCGCCTGCTTCCTGGGACACCTCGCGGTGCTGCCGGCGGTGGACCCGCGCTACGTCCATGTCCCGGCGGCGTTCCAACGCTTCGCCGCTGGCTTCGCCGCCACGGTGGACGCGCACGCGCTGCGG
>NZ_JADPSA010000039.1 GCF_017347085.1 Nesterenkonia sp. E16_10 | reverse complement strand
CTACCCGCCTCGCGCGATCCTGAAGCCGCCGCGGATGAGCGGCAGCTGCAGCGGGAGCCGCGCGAGCGCGATGTTGCGCACCGTGGGCCGGTGCCAGTATCGCTTCACCGAATAGAGGTTCGCCGGGTCGCCGGGACCGCCAGCAGGGCCGCGCAGCCCAGCTCGGCCACACCGCTGGCGTAGGTGATCCGCCGGCGGTTGCCCAGCTGGGGCGGCACGATGGCGTCGAAGGGCGCCGGTCGCAGGAAATGCATGGTCCCGGCGACACCGAGCAGTGTGGCCATCGACGCTGCGCGCGAGGTGCTGTTCATGGGTCCTCCGGGGTGGGATATCGAGGTGAGAGACTGGCGTGATGACGATCCTGAGCGTGACTCGAGGCCTGTGGGGATCCTCTCATCCCGGACCCACCGTCGTGGTGACCGTTCTCACCGCAGCGCTCGCGGTCTCGGCCGGACTCGGCGTGGAGCGGATCGCACTGCTGGGGTTCGCGGTGTTCCTCGGCCAGCTCTCGGTGGGCATCTCCAACGACGCCTTCGACGCCGAGCGCGACCGCGCCGTCGGGCGCCGCGACAAGCCGATCGCGCGCGGCGATCTCAGCCTGCGCACCGCCTGGATCGCCGCGATCGGTGCTCTGGTGCTCGCACTGGCGCTCTCCGCCCCGCTGGGGCTCGGACTGCTCGGCGCGCATGCGGTGTTCCTGGCGGCGTCCTGGATCTATAACGCGGGGCTCAAGGCCACCGTGTTCTCGCTGGCCCCGTTCCTGCTCGCCTTCGGACTGTTCCCCTCCTTCGCGACCCTGGCGGGCACGGATCCGGGGGTTGCCGCCCCCTGGGCCTGGTTCGCCGGCGCCGCCCTGGGCGCCGCGATCCATCTCACCAATGTCTTGCCGGACCTCGACGACGACGCCCGCACCGGCATCACCGGCCTGCCGCACCGGCTCGGTGCCCGGCCCGCGGCGGCGCTGGCCGCCGCGGCGGTGCTCAGCGGCGGGATCGCGGTCACCGCCGGTGCCGCCGGGTGGCGATTCGAGGCGGTCCCGGCGGTCTCCTGGGTGTTCTTCGTCCTGGTCAGCGCCGTGGCGCTGCTCGCTCTGGTCCTCTCGATCCGGGCCCGATCTGGGCGGGTGCTCTTCCGGCTGGTGATGTTGGCGGCGCTGCTGCTCGCCGCGCAGCTGGTGGTCGCCGGAGGCTCCCTGGCCGGCTGAGGTGAGGCTCAAGCCTCGGCGTCGAGACCCATGGCATAGGCGTGGGCGAAGAGCCTTCCCGACCCCGGACCGAGCATCAGCCGCACCCCGTTCCGGCGGGCGGAGTCCCTCGCGGGTGGGAGCGGCCGGCCGAGCCGAGTGTTCAGCGCCGCCAGCTGCGCGGCCCGGCGGGCCGAGCCCAGCCGGGTGCGCTCCCAATGCCGCAGCTGCGCCTCCGGTTCGGTGCCGGTGGTCACCCAGTCGGTGAGCAGCGGGGCCAGGGTCGCGGCGTCGAGCAGTCCCAGGTTCATGCCCTGGCCCCCGATCGGACTGACCTCGTGGGCGGCGTCTCCGATGACCAGCAGCCGGTGACGGCGCAGCGCCGGGGCGACGAATCGGCGCACCCCGAAGCCGCTGACCGCCCCGGTGAGCGGCTGGCCGTGTGCGGCCAGGGTGCGTGCCATCCGGTCACGCTGGGATGCCGGATCTTCGGAGGTGACCCCGGAGTCCCAGGCGACGAACCGGCGTCGTCCCCCGGGAAGCGGGAAGGACTCGACCACTCCGGAGGGCTCGAGGTGGACCAGGGCGGTGTGCGCGTCCTGCCGGGCCGGCATCTGCGTCCCCCGGCCCTGGGCACCCGGCGCCTCGACGTCGGTCATCAGGTACCGGTCCGGGTAGCTGTGCGCCACCGGGGACCGGTAGACCAGCTCGCGGGAGCGCGGGCCTCCGGCCAGCACCACCAGCGGGGCCCGGCGGGTTCCGGAGCTGGTGTCGAGCTCGACGTGGTCAGACTCGGGGCGCAGCGCGCTGACGGCGATGCCGCGCTGCGGAGCCGGGGCGTGGTGGGCGAGCGCGGCCTCGGTGCCGGACTGCGGCAGCGTCGCGACGAAGGGGAAACGGGTGCTGAGCCGATCAAAGCGCACGACGCCGAGCAGATTCCCCTGCGCGCGGGCTTCCCCACGGGTCACCTGCACCGCCTGCTCCAGCAGCCGCGCGGTCAGCCCGGAGTCCTCCAGGGCGGCGAGCACCGGGGCGTGGATCCCGATGGCACGGCTGTCTGCGCTGCCGTGTTCGCGCTGTTCCAGGATCTCCACATCCACACCGGCACGGCGGAGCAGGCCGCCCAGCAGCAGTCCCACCGGGCCGGCGCCGATCACGATCACCTCAGCCACGGCCGGGCGCTTCCGCGATCAGCCGGAACGGTGCGGGGGAGGTCACGGTCCAGCCGTCGCCCAGGGCGGTGGCGAGCTCCTCCTGCTGGTAGCTGCGCCGGATCGAGCGCAGTCCGTCGGTGCGCAGGAAGGTCCCGGGCGCCAGCGGGGTGATCCCGACGGCGTAGAGGCCGTAGGCGAGCCGGCCTCGGGCGATGTCGCTGTGCAGCACGGTGCCGGTGCAGAGCCGCCGGGAGGATTCGGTGAAGTCGAGCAGGCCGGGGGCGTCCAGGTGGTGGAGCACGTGGTTGGACAGCACGACGTCGAAGCTCTCGCCCGCCTCCAGCAGGGCGCCGGCATCGGCGCAGAGGAACCTGACCGGGGGAGGCTGGCGAGCGCCGGTGCGGTGCTTCCGGTCGTTCTGGGTGTTCTGAGTGTTCTGGGCGGCCTCGTGGGCACGCGGATCTGGATCTGCCCCGGTCCACTCCACGCGCAGCCCGTCGCGGGCGGCCAGCTGCGCCAGGCGGGTGACCACATCCCCGCCCCCGGAGCCCAGGTCCAGCACTCGGGCGGGCCGCTGCCGGTCCAGCAGCGCCGGGCGCAGCCGGGTCCGGTAGACCTGGTCCCAGCCGGAGATCAGCCGGTTGACCAGGTGGAAGCGGCGCAGGGTGGCGTCCAGGCGGACCGGGTCGCAGTCGGGGTCGTCCATGAGCTCGCGGAGCTGCTCATCGCGGGCGGAGAGGTTGACCGGGCTCACGGGTCACCGGGTCTTGTGCAGCAGCGCGGATTCCACCGTCAGCCCGGGCCCGAAGGCCAGCGCGGCGATGCGGCCGCTGACCGTGGGGTCGGTGAGGAGCTGGCGCAGGATGAACAGGATGGTGGCGCTGGACATGTTGCCGTGATCGCGCAGCACCGCGCGGGAGGCGTCCAGGGCGGTGGGCTCAAGCCGAAGTCCCGCCTCCACCCGGTCCAGGACGCTGCGGCCCCCCGGGTGGACCGCCCACCGGGCGGGCGCCGGCTGATCCCCGAGGAAGCGGTCGACGGCGGCGCGGATCTCCCGGCCGATGATCCTGGGCACCTCGGCGGAGAGCCGCATGTTGAACCCGTGGTCCCCGATGGTCCAGACCATGTCCGATTCGCCCTCATTGGTCAGGGCGGTGCCGAACCGTTCCAGGGTGATCCCACCGGGGGTGCCGAGGTTCTCGTCGGCGGTGACCACTGCCGCGGCGGCGCCGTCGGCGAAGACCGAGGCGGCGACGATCTGTTCGGCGTCCGAGGCCTCGCGGATATGCAGCGAGCACAGCTCCACGCAGACCACCAGCACCACGGCCTCGGGCTGCGCGGCGGTGATCTGGGAGGCGGTGCGCAGCGCCGGCAGTGCGGCCGCGCAGCCCATGAATCCCAGGTGGCTGCGTTCCACGGTCGGTGGCAGGCCGAGGTCACGGATCAGCCGGAAGTCCAGGCCCGGTGCGAAGAACCCGGTGCAGGAGACGGTCACGACATGGGTCACCTGGCTCGGTGCCAGTTCCGCCTCGGTCAGGGCGCGGCGCCCGGCCTCGGTCGCCAGTTCTGGGGCGCTCTGCCGGTAGAGCTCGTTGCGGGTCCCGGTGGTGGGCGAGAGCAGCGTGTTGCCTTCCCCGACGAAGACCCCGTCCGGGGTGCCGCCCAGGCCGGTGAGCGCCGAGTGCCTGGTCTCGATGCCGGCGGCGTCGAAGGCGGCCCCGATGAGCCGGCGGGTCAACCGGGTGGCGTCGGGCTGGTCTGCGAAGAAGGCGCGCAGATCTTGCTGGGGCACCGAGGTTGCCGGAAGTGCCGTGCCGATGGAGAGGATGCGCGCGGGCATGTCACCACTAAACCATGGTGACGAGCCTCTCCGCCGCAGAGGCCGCGCAGAAGACCAGGAAGTCTCCGCCCGGCGCCGTTGGCCGGACGAGGACTCACCGGGGCTCTTGGGCCTGATCCTGATGATCCTCTTGTGTCAGGGGCTCCTCGAACGCGACAGGATCCATCCCGATGATGTAGGTGGCCTGGGCGATATGCGCCACCGCGTCCAGCGAGATGCTGATGAGCCGCGCCGCCCGGGTCACCGGCGGGTCCCACTGGGGATCGACGATCTGCTCGAGGTCCGCGTCGTCCAGCGACTCCAGGTAGGACAGCTGAGCCTCGCCGACGGCGCGCAGATGCTCCAGCAGCAGTTCCGGGTCATCGGCCCGGATCCGCCGCGCCTCGGTGCCGGTGTGGCCGAATCCCATCTCGTGGTCCGTCAGGTTCAGGCCGAACCGCTCCGCGAAGCCCTGCGCCGTCCACACCGTCTCTGCTCCGGAGAGGCTGGCGAGCTGTTCATCGATCTCTCGGGCCGAGTGCCAGAGCAGCCAGGCGATGGAGTTGTGGTGCTGCGGGTGCGCGTTGAGCAGCCCGGGCGTCAGTGCGGGGCGCAGCGCCTGTGCCTCCTCGAGGGGGCGGCGCGCGATGTCTTGGAGAATCTCGATGCTGCTCATGGTGATCACCTGTTCTTCGAGGGCGGAAGGGCTATTCGGCGAGGAGGGTGCGGACGTGTTCGGTGAGCGTCGTCGTCGGACGGCCGATGAGGCGGGCGAGCGTGCCGTCGGAGTCGGCGAGCAGCCCTTCGGCGATGTTCGCGTCCAGGGCCGTGATGAACCCTGCGGTGCCCGCGTCCAGGCCGAAGCTGG
The DNA here is from genome assembly GCF_017347085.1 of Nesterenkonia sp. E16_10. Lineage (GTDB taxonomy): Bacteria > Actinomycetota > Actinomycetes > Actinomycetales > Micrococcaceae > Nesterenkonia. The sequence goes on along the minus strand of NZ_JADPSA010000039.1, from coordinate 47,207 downwards.
TCAGCGCGGCGAGGTGCTCCTCGGTGGAGAGCTGCTCCACGCGCACCTCGCGTCCGGAGACCTCCGTGATGGTCGCGGCCAGCTCCTCAAAGGTCCACGGCGCATCTCCGGCGAGTTCAAGGACGGCGCCGTCGTGCTCCTTGGAGAGCAGCACGACGGCGGCGGCCTCGGCGTAGTCCCGGCGTGGGGCGCTCGCGATCCGGCCCGTCCCGGTGCTGGTGAGCAGGGCGCCGGTGGCGACGCCCTGGTGGATGGTCTCGTCGTAGTTCTCGGTGTACCAGCTGTTGCGCAGCACCGTGTGGGTCAGCCCGGAGGCTTCGAGGAGCTCCTCGGTGGCCTTGTGCTCGGGCGCGAGTACCAGGGCGGAGGTGGAGGCCTTCGGGGCGCTGGTGTAGACCACAGTGGCATTGACCCGCTGGGCGGCCTCGATGACCGCATGGTGCTGCGGGACGCGCTGGCCGACCTCGGTGCCTGAGATCAGCAGGACCTTCTCCGCGTCAGCGAACGCGGCCTCGAGGGTGGCCGGGTCGTTGTAATCGATGCGTGCGGTGCGCACCCCCAGGGCGGCGAGCTCGTGGAGCGCCTCGGGGTTGCGGCCTCCGGCGAGGATGCCGGCGGGGGTGGCTCCGCGGGCCAGCAGCTGCTCGACGACCTGGCGGCCCAGGTGTCCGGTGGCTCCGGTGACGACGATGCTCATGACTTCTCCTCCAGGTCTGGGCGCCATGGTGGTGCCTGCCTGGGTCAACCGTGCGGGGAGGTGATCGCTTCCCGACAACGGCCCTGAAGTCCCTGTGCCGGGCCGCTTTCAGTGAGGCCCCATGTGTAGGCATTCACGGGCTCGCCTGCCGTCGATAGGCTGATTCGGAGGATGCCGTCAGAGGAAGGGGCACTGTGGGACTGATCAGCCATGCGGTCGGAATGAAGAAGCAGTTCACCGCAACGGGGTATGTGGTGAACTCCAGCCGTACGCGCCTGCTGATGATCTATCACCGCGGCCTGGGCCGTTGGCTGCCGCCCGGAGGCCATGTGGACCCGGACGAGTTCCCCGGAGACACCGTCCTGCGGGAGGTTCGGGAGGAGACCGGTGCGCACGCTCACCACGCCGGGGAGCCTGACCTGGACCTGGGGCTCAACGGTACGACGGAAGCCCAGCTGCCCACTCCGTTCGCCACGGCTGCGCAGCTGATCCCGGCCTCCGCCAAGGACATCGAGCACATCCACATGGACCTCATGTACCTGCTGATCGCCGCCGACTCGGGTCCCTTGCAGCCACATGAGACCGAGGTCGACGTCGCCCGCTGGTTCACCCGGGAAGAGATCCTTGAAGGCGGGGAAAGTCCGGACAGTGCTCGGGCCTTTGCGGCACGGCACCTTCTCGGTTCAGTCGATTGAGCGCAGCTGTGCCTGATGCAAGATGTACTTCGTGGTCGCCAGCGTCAGATCGGGGCGCCGACGACGCAGCGCGGCCATCGCGTGCAGCTTCTCCGAGGGGCTGATCTGCGCCTGGTGGAGCACCCCACCTGCCCAGGTTGCAGCCTCGGCGTCGTCGGTGAAACCTGCCTCCCGGATCGCGATCCGCTGATCACGGCGATCCCCGAAGAGCATGTGCCTGAGATTTCCTCTGCGTGGCTTCATGTCATTGAGGCTATTGCTGGTGCTCCACGGTTTCAACGCCCGGGGTTCCAGCTTCGAGGACGCGGGCTCTGCGTCTCGTGCGGGTGAGGACGAACAGTCCAGAAGGATCTCCGGCGGGGCTTGGAGCGGGGTTCATCAAGAGGGGGATGAAGCCCTTGGCGATGTCGTAGGCCCGCATCACGACCAGGAGGACACCCAAGGAGGCGGTGCTGGTCAGCGACCCCGGCTCAGGCCGGGGAGGCCACGCGAGGACGCTCGGCAGCGGGGTCTTTCCTGAATCATTGGGCCCGGTCACCGCCAGCGCATCCCCTGAGCCGACACCGAAGCTCACCGCAGCGCGCAGCTCGACGCCATCGAGCGCGACTCTGAGACGCTCGGCGGTGATCACGCGTCTCCCTCGGGTGTACTTCTCGGGCGGCCCCGCATTCCGAGTAGGCCGCTCACCGATTGATCCAGCTAGGTGCCGAAGATTCAGATTTCCCGCCCTCTCGCACATACTCGTTCCGGTGCGGTCCGCCCAGTTCGAGGTTTCAGCCCAGGTTGAGCGCCGAAAACACCCGTCGGCGAAGCAGCTGGTATTCGCCGATGTGGGCACGCGGGCCCTCCGGGGGCCGGACGACGACGCGCGGTTCCCCCACGATGTGGTGGCTCGAGAACTGTTCGCAGGTGAGGTCAACCTCAAGTCCGCCCAGCAGCTTGTTCCAGTAGTGGACGGCGCCTGATCCGGCGCCTGATCCGTCGCCTGCGCTGACATCGGCGATCAGCAGTTCGCCACCGAGGAGGTCCTGGAGGACAAGAGCCGTAGGTCCACACTGCCCATGCGCAGGGTTGTCGGGGCCCCACGCGGGGAGACTGCTGGGGGCCAGGCACGTCGTGTCGGCGCCCCAGGATGCTCGGAACGCCTGCTCGATGTCCTTCAAAGTGTGAGCCATTCCGTCAGCGTATCCGACCATTCACTGCGGGATTGGTCGTGCCATTATTTGAAACACGAATGAGTGTTTTTGCGTGGAATCTAGTGTTGAACGTGCTGGAATGGGCGAAGCAGGGATTTCGAATGCCGTGCCTATGAATGGAGTCCGTGCAATGCAGACAGCGCCCTACGACAGCTTCGCCGCAGCCTATGCGGCGGACAATGAATCCAATTTCGTGAACGGGCACTACGAGCGCCCCGCGATGATCGATCTGGCCGGTGACGTCAAGGGGCGCCGAGTGCTCGACGCCGGCTGTGGATCCGGGCCGCTCGCCGCCGCGCTGATCGAGGGTGGCGCCGACGTCGTCGGGTTCGATCTGAGCCCGGAGATGGTGGAGATCGCGAGGCAGCGTCTGGGGGACGACGTCGACCTGCGTGTGGCAGACCTCGGCGAGCCCCTGCCCGACCCGGACGACTCCTTCGACGACGTGGTCGGCTCCCTGGTGCTGCACTACCTCGAGGACTGGGCGGCGCCCCTGGCGGAGCTGCACCGCGTGCTCAAGCCCGGAGGGCGGCTGATCCTCTCGGTCAACCACCCCTACGCCTATATGCTCAACCACCCGAAGGCCGACTACTTCGCGACCACCCAGTTCTCTGATGAGTTCACCTTCGCAGGCCAGGAGGCGACGCTGACGTACTGGCACCGACCCCTGCCCGCCATCACGTCCGCCTTCACAGAAGCCGGCTTCGACATCGCCTCGGTGTCCGAGCCACCCTATGATCCCGACACGCCGCTCGAGCTGATTCCGCCACCGCTGGTCGGACGGTCCTTCATCTGTTTCATGTTCTTCGTGCTCCAGGCACCGACCGAGGGCTCGTATTCAGGGGCTCGAACTTAGCGGCTCGGGGCGGGGTCTCGGCGCTTACCCTTCGACGCCCGCGAGGATCTCTGCGAGACCCACCAGGTGCTCGACCTCGATCTCCGCAGTCCTGAAATAGCTCGGGTACGCGGCCCCGGTCCGGTTGATCCATGCGGTGCGAAGCCCCGCTGTGGCGGCGCCGTGGATGTCCCAGGGGTGCACTGCGACCAGCATCAGCTCATCGACGCGTCGCCCGGTCTGCTGGGCGGCGTACTCGTAGGCCTCCCCGGCGGGCTTCCACAGCGGTGCCTCGGCGACGCTGAGGCACCTTGAGAAGTGCTCGCGCACGCCGCCGCGAGCGAGCAGCGATTCCGCGATAGCCGCCGAGCCGTTGCTCAGCGTGACCAGCTCGGCGGTCCGGCTCAGCGCGGCAACGCCCGGCGCGACGTCGGGGTGAAGCTCAAGGCTGGTGAAGACCCCCAGAATGCGCTCCACCGCCTCGTCCTGGTCTCGCGCTCCAGGGGTCGCCGCCAGGTGGCGCCTCAGGGTGTCCCCAGCGAGCGCCCCGAAATCCGGATTCTCTCCGGTGGCGGTCAGCGCGAATCCGTCACGGAGCACCTCCGCGAACCACAATGGGGCGACCGTGGCAGGCAGTCCCGAGGCGTCGAACGCGGCGGCGAGCGGGCCCATGTCGGAGAGCGTCTCGTTGACATCGAAGAGCACCACGGGCGGCGGAGTCGTCATGGCTCTCTTCCTACCACGGGCGGTGCTCCCAGTGCCCGGCCTCCAGGCCGAGCCTCCGGGGTCAGGCCCGCGGGTCGACGATGATCTTGACGTGGGCCTCGTTGTTGGTGATCAGCTGCTCGAAACCTTCGGAGACCAGTCCGTCGAGGCCGATCCTGCCGGTGATGAACGGACCGAGGTCGATCTTGCCCTCCTCCACCAGTTTGATCACGCGTTGGTGGTCGTTGGAGTAGCCGATGGTGCCCACCAGCGCGATTTCCTTGAGCACCAGCTTCGGCATGTCGACCTCGGGCTTGTGCCCCCAGATCGAGACGTTGACGATGACTCCGGCGGGCCGCACCGCATCCAGGAGCATGTCCAGGACCACCGGGACCGAGGAGCATTCGAAGCCGACGTCGGCGCCCCGGCCGTCGGTGCGGCGGCGCACCTCTTCGGCGACGTCGACCTCGCGGGGGTCGAAGACCTCATCGGCGACGCCGGTCTCCCGGGCCTTGGCCTTGCGAGCCTCGGAGAGCTCGGAGATGAAGACCGTGAGCCCTTCGGCCTTGAGCACCGCGGCGGTGAGCAGCCCGATGGGGCCCGCACCGCCGACGATCGCGATGTCACCAGTCTTGGCGCCGGACCGGACGAAGGCGTGGTGGCCCACGGCCAGAGGCTCGATCAGCGCGGCGTGATCGAGCGCGACATGGTCCGCGATGGGGTGGACCCAGCGCCGCTCGACCACGATCTTCTCGCTGAGCCCGCCGCCTCGGCCGCCGAGGCCGATGAAGTTCATATCCTTAGAGAGCTGATAGTCGACCCCGGGCCTGGCCTCGACGTCCTCGCGGATGATGTAAGGCTCGACCACCACCTTCTGGCCGGGGGCGAGGTCCGTCACGTCCTCGGCGACCTCGGTGACGGTTCCGGAGAACTCATGTCCGAGCGTGACCGGGGCGGACTCGCCCGAGATCGGGTGCGGGTGTCCGTGGGCCGGGATGAAGATCGGGCCTTCGAGGTACTCGTGGAGATCGGTGCCGCAGATGCCGCACCAGGCGACGTCGATGGCCACGTGTCCTGGCTTCAGCGTGGGCTCCTCGATCTCCTCGATGCGGATGTCTTTGCGGTCGTAGTAGCGTGCTGCGCGCATGGCGAGGGTCTCCTGAGGGCTGAGCCGAGCGGGGTCGAGACTCTCGAAGACTACTCCTCAGACCCTGGCAGAGCACCAGGTTTCGCGCAGGAAAACTCTTCTGCATCGGAAAAGAAAGTGCAGCTCCTCACAGGATTCGTGATCGTTCTGTGCTTCACTGTCCCTCGGGCACGACGATTCGCCGCGACCCCGGTCGCGGCAGCCCTGCCGTTGACCGTCCCTCTGTCAAGGACGTGAACACATGGCATTAACCGGACAGCGGCGCCGCGCCTTCAGCGCGGTCGGCCTCACCGCATCCCTCGCGCTGGTGCTGGCATCATGCGCAGACACCGAGAACATCGATGGCGGAGGAAACTCCGAGGAGGACGGCGGGGGCGGCAGCATCTCTGTCGGCACCACCGACGTCGTGACCTCCCTCGATCCGGCCGGGTCCTATGACAACGGCTCCTTCTCGGTCCAGAACCAGGTCTATCCCTTCCTGCTGAACACCCCCTACGGCAGCCCGGACGTCGAGCCGGATATCGCCGAGTCCGCCGAGTTCACCGGCCCCACCGAGTACACGGTGACGCTGAAGGAGGGCCTGACCTTCGCCAACGGCAATGAGCTGACCTCTTCGGACGTGAAGTTCAGCTTCGACCGCCAGCTGGAGATCGCTGATCCCAACGGTCCCTCCTCGCTGCTCTATAACCTCGACAGCGTCGAGGCGCCCGACGACCTGACCGTCGTCTTCACGCTCAACAGCGAAGACGATCAGACCTTCCCGCAGATCCTCTCCTCCCCCGTGGGGCCGATCGTGGATGAGGAGGTCTTCTCCGCCACCGAGCTCAGCTCCTCCGAGGACATCGTGGAGGGCAACGCGTTCGCCGGGCAGTACACGATCACGGATTACACCGAGAACGAGCTGATCCGATACCAGGCATTCGAGGACTATGACGGCCTGCTGGAACCGGCAGAGACCGACGTCGTCACCGCTCAGTACTTCACGGAGGAGACTCAGCTGAAGCTCGCCGTGCAGCAGGGCGACATCGACCTCGCCTTCCGCAACCTGAGCCCCACGGACCTCGGGGACCTGCGTGAGGACGAGAACGTCACCGTCCATGACGGCCCAGGCGGGGAGATCCGCTACATCGTCTTCGACTTCAACACCCAGCCGTTCGGCGCCGAGACCGAGGACGCCGACGAGGCGCAGGCCCTGGCCGTCCGCCAGGCCGCGGCGAACCTGCTGGACCGCGAAGCCTTGAGCGAGGAGATCTATCAGGGCACCTACACCCCGCTGTACTCCTACGTGCCCGAGGGACTGACCGGCGCCGTCGAGCCGCTGCTGGAGATGTACGGCGACGGCGAGGGCGGTCCGGACGCCGAGGCCGCAGCCTCGGTGCTGGAAGACGCCGGGGTCGAGACCCCCGTGGAGCTGAACCTGCAGTACAGCCCGGACCACTATGGCAACTCCTCCGATGAGGAGTACGCCATGATCGAGAGCCAGCTCGAGGCCGACGGTCTCTTCGAGGTGAACCTGCAGTCCACCCTTTGGGACACCTATAACGCCGAGCGCGTCGAAGGCGTCTACCCGGCCTACCAGCTGGGCTGGTTCCCGGACTACTCGGATGCCGACAACTACCTCTCCCCGTTCTTCCAGGAGGACAACTTCCTGGTCAACGGGTACTCCAACACCGAGGTCCAGGACACGATCCTGGAGCAGACCAGCACCGCGGATGAGGCGGAGCGCACCGCGCTGATCGAAGAGGCTCAGGAGCTGGTGGCGGAGGATCTCTCCACGCTGCCCTACCTCCAGGGCGCCCAGGTCGCGGTCTCGGGCAATGACATCAACGGCGTCACCTTGGATGCCTCGTTCAAATTCCGCTACGCCCCGCTGTCCCGCTGAGTCCCCGGACCATCGAGAGAGCCTGAGAGAAGAGGACCAGCGTGACCATCGCTGAACGAACCGCCCCGATCGCCGCTGCCGGAAAGAGCTCCGGCGGCGGCGGTCTGGGCCGCTATATCCTGGTGCGATTCCTGTTGATCATCCCCACCGTGTTCATCCTGGTGACGCTGGTCTTCTTCCTCATGCGGGTGGTCGGGGACCCGATCTCCGCCTCGGTCGGCGGACGACTGACCCCGGATCAGCTCGCGGCTCGGCTGGCCGAAGCCGGCTACGACCGGCCGGTGCTGGTGCAGTACTTCGAATACATCGGTCAGATCTTCACCGGAGACTTCGGCCGCACCCTGACCGATAATCGCGAGATCAGCGAAATCCTGGTCACCTACGGCACGGGCACCCTGGAGCTGGTCTTCTACGCCCTGGTGGTGGCCCTGGTGGTGGGCATCCCGCTGGGCCGCTTCGCCGCCTACCACCGCGACCAGATCCCGGATGCCGCGCTGCGCATCTTCGCGATCCTCTGCTACGCCACCCCGGTGTTCTTCGCCGCGCTGCTGCTGAAGCTGGTGTTCTCGGTCTGGCTGGGCTGGTTCCCGCTGGGAGGCCGAGCCAGCACCGACACCCAGCTGGTGCTGGACCGGATCTCCGGCTCCTCAGGGATCAACATCATCGATGCGCTGCGCACCGGACGCTGGGACCTCATCTCCGACGTGCTCTCCCACGCCGTGCTGCCCGCCGTGGCCCTGGGGCTGCTCACCGCAGGGGTCTTCCTGCGGCTGGTCCGGACCAACCTCATCGGCACACTCTCGATGGACTACGTCGACGCCGCGCGCTCCCGCGGGGTGCGGGAAGGCCGGCTGCTGCGCAAGCACGCCTATAAGCCGGCGCTGATCCCGATCATCACGGTGATGGGCATGCAGATCGCGCTGATGCTCGGCGGCGCGATCCTCACCGAGACCGCCTTCGGCTGGCGCGGACTGGGATTCCAGCTGGCCCAGTACCTCGGTGCCCGCGACTTCGTGGCGGTCCAGGGAATCGTGGCGCTGCTCGCCGTGATCGTGGCCCTCACGAACTTCGCGGTGGACGTCATCGCGGCCCTGATCGACCCGAGAGTGAGGTACTGAGAATGAGCGTCCCCACCAACGGCGCCCCTGCGGTCTCCACTCCGGAGCCGGTGGCCGACCCCGTGGCCCACGGCGAGGCCGCGCAGCGTGAGCCGCGCTGGAAGCGACTGCCGGTGATCTGGCAGCTGCGCCGCAGCGTCGGGCTGCAGCGCGGCATGCTGATCGCCGGGCTGGTGCTCTGCGCCATGTTCATCCTCATGGCGGTGTTCGCGCCGCTGATCGCGCCCTACGGCTTCAACCAGCTCTCCGACGCCGAGGGCAACTTCCCCCGCCAGGGCGCCCCCTCGGCGCAGTTCTGGTGGGGCACCACGGTGGGCGGCTACGACGTGTTCTCCCGGGTGGTCTGGGGAGCGCAGACCGCGGTGCTGACCGTGCTGCTCGCGGTTCTGGCCTCGATCTTCCTCGGCATCGGGCTCGGCCTGATCTCGGGCTACCTCGGCGGCTGGCTCGACCGAATCCTGGTGACCATCGCCGACGCCATCTACGCCTTCCCCTCGCTGCTGCTGGCGATCGTGGTGTCCATCGTGATCTCCGGCGGGGAGTCGGGATTCCTCAGCGGGATCCTGGCGGCCGCGCTCTCGATCACCGTGGTCTTCGTGCCGCAGTACTTCCGGGTGGTCCGCGCCGAGACGGTGCGGCTGAAGTCTGAACCCTTCGTAGAATCGGCGAGGGTGCTCGGTGCCTCCACCCCGCGGATCCTCTCGCGGCATGTGCTGCGCAACGCCACCCGGTCGCTGCCGCTGATCATCACGCTCAACGCCTCCGAGGCGATCCTGACCCTGGCCGGGCTGGGCTTCCTCGGCTTCGGCATCAACCCCACCGCGGCCGCGGAATGGGGCTATGACCTCAACCGCGCCATCTCCGACGTCGCCGGAGGGATCTGGTGGACCGGGGTGTTCCCCGGTGCCGCCATCGTGCTGCTGGTGCTGGGCATCACTCTGGTCGGGGAGTCGCTCAACGACCTCTCCGACCCACGGCTGCGGATGCGTCGCCGGCCCGCCCGGCTTCCCCGCAAGACCGCCACAGCCATGAAGGGAGCTGCGTGATGACTGTTGTGCAGAACCACACCCAGCCCGACGCCGCGGTGCAGCCAGCCGTGGAGATCCGTGACCTGCGGATCAGCTTCACCACCGACGCCGAACCCGTCCGCGCCGTGGAGGGGGTCAACCTTCATGTGCAGCCCGGCGAGGTGCTCGCGATCGTGGGAGAGTCCGGCTCGGGCAAGACCGTCACCGCCAAGTCCATCCTGGGTCTGCTGCCGGACAACGCGACCGTCTCGGGCGCCGTGGTGCTCGCAGGCCACGACGTCGTCCAACTCTCTGCCGCGGAGCTGCGTCAGGTCCGCGGCCGCGACGTCGCCATGGTCTTCCAGGAGCCCTCCACGGCGCTGAACCCGGTGTTCACCGTGGGGTGGCAGATCGCTGAAGGTCTGCGGGCCCACGGCGAATACTCCCGGAAAAAGGCCCGAGCCCGGGCCATCGAGATCCTCGGCACCGTCGGGATACCCGATCCCCAGAGCCGGGTGAACCAGTACCCGCATCAGTTCTCCGGCGGACAGAAGCAGCGCATCGTGATCGCCATGGCGCTGGCCCTGGGATCGAAGGTCATCGTCGCCGATGAGCCCACCACCGCGCTCGATGTCACCGTGCAAGCCGAGATCCTGGATCTGCTGCGCCGGGTGCGCGACGACTTCGGCTGCGCCATCGTGCTGATCACCCACAACATGGGAGTCGTGGCGGACCTCGCCGACCGCGTCGCGGTCATGTATCGCGGCGAGGTGGTCGAGGAGGCCGACGCCAGGGAGCTGTTCGCAGACCCTCAGCACGAGTACACCCAGCACCTGCTGGGTGCGGTGCCGCGGCTCGGCGCCCTCACCAGCTACCGGAAGCCGGGGGCCAGGTCGACCAGGACGACGGCGGAGGAGCTGTCGGCTGGTGCGGCGGGGGCGCCCTCGGAGGCGCCGGCTGCCGCGGTGGTCCAGGCGCGGGACCTGCAGATCGTCTATCCAGGTCGACTGGGCCGCCCCGGTTTCCACGCGGTCAAGAACGTGAACTTCACCATCGCCCCGGGTGAGGTGCTCGGACTGGTGGGGGAGTCCGGGTCCGGCAAGACCACCATCGGCCGCGCCATCGTGGGATTGACGCGCGCCACCGGTGGCTCGCTCAGCGTGCTCGGGCACGAGATGGTCGGCTTCAAGGAGCGTGCCTTCCGGCCGCTGCGCTCCCGCGTGGGGTTCGTGTTTCAAGACCCCGCCACGAGCTTCAACCCGCTGCTCACGGTGGGCGAGGCGATCGCCGAGCCGCTGCTGATCCATGACCAGGCCCAGGACGCCGCGGGCGCGAAGGCGAAGGTGCAGGCGCTGCTCGACGCCGTCCACCTACCCACCCACTACGGCCAGCGCTACCCGCACGAGCTCTCCGGCGGGCAGCGTCAGCGCGCCAGCCTGGCGCGAGCACTGGCCCTGGACCCTGAGCTGCTGGTGGCCGATGAGCCCACCTCGGCCCTGGACGTCTCGGTGCAGGCCCGGGTCCTGGAGGTCTTCAGCGAGCTGCAGGAGCGCCTCGGCTTCGCGACCCTGTTCATCAGCCACGACCTGGCAGTGGTGGGCATGCTCGCCGATCACATCGGGGTGCTCTACCGCGGCGAGCTCGTCGAGCATGGCACCGGGGAGCAGGTGCTGACCGATCCACAGCATCCCTACACCCAGCGGCTGCTGGCCTCGGTGCCGGTGCCGGACCCGGTGGAGCAGAAGCAGCGCCGAGAGGCGCTGGCCGCGCACCGGGCCGCAGAGGACGGACAGCCCCAGCCGGTCTAGTCCGATCGGGTGCCGCAACCGTGCCGGCCTCACAGCTGTCGAGGGTCACCGCGACCACTCTGCAGGGCGGGTGGCCTCGGGGTGCTGGCCTCGGAGCGCTGGCCTCGGGGAGCTCAGTCCCCGAGCTGCTCGACTCCCTCGAGGATCGCCTCATGCACCTGGGCCTTGCCCAGGGGCAGAAAGTGCCCGCGACTGCCCAGCTGCACATTATGCGCGGCCTCGAGGTGGCTTCCACCGGGGATATGCGGATCGAATCGACCGTAGATGGACACGATCCGGCGGTTCACCTCCAGGCTGGCACCGAGCTCGGCGAGTTCCGGGGAACGCGGCAGGAAGAGCCGGAGCGCCGGAAGCGGCAGCAGCCGGGCCAGCGGGGACCCCTCGAAGGGGGTGTTCAGGGTGACCAGTCCGAGGATCAGGTCGGTGTCGATGTGCCGGGTGAGCAGCAGCTTCCCGATGAGTCCGCCCTTGCTGTGCGCCACCAGCACGCAGCGTCCGATGCCTTCCCGCCGGATGTGTCCCTCCACCAGGCCCGCCATGTCTTCGATGGTGCCGCCGTTGTAGCCCAGGTCCACCACGGCGTGCACGTCGTAGCCCGCTTCGCGCAGCACATCGGCCACCGGGAGCATGAAGGACCAGGTCTCATAGATCCCCGGCAGCAGCAGCACCGCGGGCTTCTGCGACTCGGGCTGACGGTAGGCCTGCGGATCCGGCCCGCCCCGCAGCCCGGAAGCCTGCCGACGCAGCGCATAGATGTAGTCACGGCCCCAGGCGGCGAGGTTGAGGCCGAGCTCCGAGGCCACCCGCAGGCGGCCCTGTGTGCCGGAAGTAGCCATCTCCATGCCCGGGCCTCGCATCATGCGGGCATCGACCGCGGGTCCGGGCGCTCGCCGTCGAGCGCTGCCAAGAACGGGGCGCACGCCGAGGCGAGCTCCTGCGCCCGGTTGATCTGCAGCGCGTGCGGAGCATCGGGGATCTCCACCAGGCTCGCGTCCGGGGCGAGCTCCGCCAGCTGTTGCGCCCACTGGACCGTGGCGATGGGATCCCGCTTGCCACGGACCACGAGCCCGGGGACCGTGCAGTGTTGGATGGTCTCCTCGATCCGGTGGCTGAGCATGTGCCGCACGGTGTCGAGGTAGCGCAGCGGGCCCATCCGCAGGTAGTTGCGGAACACGATCACGTTGTTGCGCGGAGGTTCGCGCAGGGTGTCTCGCATCAGCCGTGAGCTCTGGCCCAGGAAGCTGCGTGCGGCCGGATCCGTGGTGGGTCCGATCAGCACAAATCCGGCATACAGCTCGGGGTGCGTGGCGACGGTCTCAGCGGTGATCTGGCACCCCATCGAATGCCCGACGACGACGGGGCGGTCCAGCTCCAGGGTGATGGCCACCCCGGCGACCACCTCGCTGAGCTCCGAGATGCTCAGTGCGCGGTCCGGGTTGGGGGTCTTGCCATAGCCGGGCAGATCCACCGCGTAGACATCGTGGGTGGCTCTGAGCACCTCGGCAAGCGGCAGGAAGTACTCGCCAGACATCCCCAGTCCGTGCACCAGCAGGATCGGTGGGCGCTGGGCGGTGAAGGTGCCACGCACGTCCACGGCGTGCTCGCCGACCTGCAGCCGCCGGGTGTGCGGCCCCACACCAGGTGCGTCTCTCTGGACCATGAGCCTCTTCTCGAGCCGATGAATGAACCCTGGGGCTAGCACTGCGCCGCGGGCCCCAGGGGAACCATCGTATCGACGTCGGGCCCTGGTCCGGGTTGCGCTGCCTCAGCTGCGACGACGGATCGGGGCGAGTCCGTTCTCGGGGTCTGGCTGATGGAACTGCCGGATCAGCCGGGCCAGCAGGGCGGGCTTCTCCACGATCGCCCCGTGCGTGGCGCGCGGGATGACGGCGAGCTCGCCGTCAGGCAGCGCCTCGAGCATCTCGATCAGGTGTGGCCAGCGCACGTGATCGTCGTCGCCGACCACGATCAGCACCGGCAGGCGCAGCCGGCGGAGGTCCTGTGTGCTCAGAGCAGGCTCCCTGCGGTGCAGCGCCTGAGCCTTCTGCACGACGAGCGGCCAGTGCTGCCCGCCGTCGGGGGATGCCGCGGCGTAGGCCTCGCGCATGAACCCCGGCGGTTCCTCCTCCAGCACTCCCTCGAGCCAGCCGGACCGGTGGAAGGCGGCACCGCCGAAGACCAGGCTGCGCACCAGCTCAGGTCGCCGCAGCGCAAGGTGCAGGCCGACGATCGCGCCGTCGCTCCACCCCACGATGTGCGCGGGTGCCGTATGGGTCTCAAGCACCTGCGCCACCGCCTCGGCCATCTGCGGGAAGGACCAGGCGCCGTCGACGTCGGGGGAGCGGCCATGGCCCGGGCGATCCACCAACAGCCTCCGGTAGTCGGGCAGCTGGGCGCTGAGCGAGGCCATCGCGGTGGAATCGGTTCCTCCGGGGTGCAGGAGCAGCAGCTCCTCGCCCACGCCGGTCTCGGAGGACCAGAGGGTGCGCGATGCCATGATCGTGAGCTCCTCAGCTAGGGGTCGTTTGAGAGCCTGGCCCGGCCCATATCGTCGAGCCAGCTCGCGTGCCAGGCCAGAGCGGCGTTCCAGTTGATCGTGGTCTCGTTGGTGGACCAGGAGTCCGGGGCGTCGAGGTAGCAGAACTGCGGCGGGCAGCCCTCGAGGTCAGCCTGGGCCGTGGGGTCTTCGAGGGTGGAGTTGGCTCCGCCGGCGAGCTTGCCCGCCGGGAACGGTGGCAGCCGCTCGTGATCGGCCGCGTACCAGCGGCTGTGCATGTTCTCGGAGAAATGCGTGCCGTAGCCGGAGACGTAGGAGTTGTTGATCGCATTGCGGCCCAGGACGTAGTCGATGGCCTCGATCCCCGCGTCGCGGAACCGGGTCTCGCCGGTGAGGTCGAAGGCGGTGGCGATCACCGCGGCGTTGTTGAGCACCATGTGATTGGACCCCCAGTCGTAGTCCTCCGGTCCGTAAGGGTGCCCGAAGGGCTGATCCGTCTGGACCCTGCGGTAGCCCTCGGCGGCCTGGATCACCGACTCGACGACGGCCTCGCGGTCCACCAGATCACTCTCCACGGTGGCCAGGTCCAATCGTGCGGCGGCGGCAGTGTTCTGCCAGTCGAAGGCCGGGGTGCCGAAGACCTGGTCCTCGGCGCCGCCGACATGATGCTCGCTGCGCAGCACCGCGTCCTCGTAGTCCTGGGAGCCGGTGCTCAGATACAGCTGGGCGGCTGCCCAGTAGAACTCATCGGTGAACTCATGATCGTTGTACGGACCTCCGCCGGGGTCCGGGTCCGCAGCGTCGGTGCTGCGGTAGATGCTGGGGTGCGCGAGGGCGGCGGCCCAGGCGGATTCTGCAGCCTCGAGCAGCGCCTCGGCGAACTCGGCGTCGTACTGCTCATAGATGCGGGCCCCGTGTGCGGCGGCGGCTGCGAGGTTCAGCGTCGCGGCGGTGGAGGGCCGGTGCAGATAGCGCGGCATCGGGTCCTCGTGCGGGAGGGTGTCCGTCCCGGTCCAGGCGATGTCGTGCATCTTATGGTGGGCCATCCCGCCGGCGTCGATCTCGACGCCGTCGATGGTCATCCGGGTGTCCGCGGGGACCTGCATGGTGAGCATCCATTCGAGGTTCCAGCGGACCTCGTCGAGGATGTCGGGCACCCCGTTGCCCCGCTCGGGGATCAGCAGGGTCTCATCACCCAGGGCCTGGTCCACGGTGGCCTCCGCGTTCCGGCTGCGTTCATAGGTGGAGAGCAGCTGCCACACCGAGATGCCGGAGTTCACCACGTACTTGCCCTGGTCGCCCGCGTCGTACCAGCCGCCGGTCACGTCCAGGGCGTAGCCCTCGGGGCAGCGCCAGGCACTGGGACCGCCGTAGACCTCCGCGCTGGCGCGCTGATGCGCTCCGTTCCACTCGAAGCGCTCCACCGGCAGGCAGGGCACCTGCAGATCGCCTCGGTTGGGCGCCCCGGCCTCTGGCAGCTCCGTCTCGGGTGGAAGGAACTCCGAGAGGTGCCCGGCGGGACGCTCATACTCCTGCCGATGCGCGACGCCCTCGACCTCGATCGGTTCGATCGCGATGCCGGAGCGCTGGGTGTAATAGACGTTGAGCGCATCATGGCGCAGCGAGCTGTAGAGGTCCTCCGCGATGTCGAAGGGGTAGCTCGGTTCGCCCTCGGCGCTCAGCGTGTAGCCAGACCCGGGGTCGGTGTGCCCGGTGAAGTCGATGGTGTGCACGGTCAGCCCCGCGGAGGGGTCGAATCCTTGCGGGGAGGAGGTCCCCTGCGCGACGAGCTCGCCGGCGTCGTCGAGCAGCTGCCAGCTCACGGCCTCGCGCTGCTCGGTGACCATCGTGGCGCGCTTTGGGCCGTCGGGCAGGTAGCCGAGCTGATTGACGCGCACGCGGGGCCCGAGCTCATGCCCGAAGTCCGCGGCTGTGGCGATTGCTGCATCCTGCCCCGCGGGGCCTTCCTCGGCCGGGGGACGCTCACCGGCGCAGCCCAACAGGGCGACGGTGACGAGGAACGTCGCTGCCCCCAGAACCATGCGGGAGCCGGCGCCCGGTGTTGCGCTGGGGTGCATCGGAAATCCTTGGTTCGGCGGGGGACGGCCCGCATCGGTGAACACTCAGCAGCGGCACTGGTCCTGAGGCTCCTGAGAAGCAGTTTTGGGTACCGGCGGTTCAGAAGTCAAAGGGTCCTGGCCGGCATCAACTGGGGCCGCTCCTTCCAGGCCGGTGAATGAACCTGGCGTGTAGCTTGGTCTCATGCCACGCTATGAAGGCTCAGATGGGATGCCCCTGCACTACGAGGACATCGCCAAAGGCGCCAACGCTGAGCGGAGGACGCCGGTGATCGTGCTTGCTGGGGGAGCGGCCCGCCACCCGACCTATCTCGGTGACCTGGCCGGTCTCGCCGACGCCCAGCGCTTAGTCGTGCCGCATCTGCGAGGCGTGGGACGTACCCCCATGCCTGAGCATCCCGAGCGTGGGTCATTCTGGTCTCAGGCCGAAGACCTCGAGCGTCTGCGCCTGCATCTAGGTGGTGGCCGTATCGTGCTTGTCGCCCATTCTGCGGGCACGCGCGTGGCGGTCGCCTATGCCGCGCAGTTCCCTGAATGTGTGGCGAAGCTGGTCCTCATCACGCCTCCGGCTGCGTACCTCGTCGACCAGGCTTCCGACACGGCCGTGATCAGGCGACGCAGGCGGGGAGATGAGGCCTTTGAGCTTGCGCTCGCCGCCCTGGCAGCTGGACCCGCGGGAACTGACGAGTACGCGTTCAATGCCTGGCAGAGCGAGTCGGCTGCAGTCGGCTATGCGAACTGGGGTGTCACAGAGAAGACCCACGCCAGAACTGGGCGGTGGAGTCTGGCTGGGGCCGAAGCGTTCTTCACTGTGCCAACTCCCGCTGACCTTGTGGCCCGGCTCGGAAAGGTTGAGGCACCTGTCTTGGTCATCGCCGGGGCGCAAGACAGTCTCACCGGCGTTGCGCCTGCTGCTGCGATGGCCCAACTCTTCCCCTCGGGGAAGTCCACGGTGATCGAGGACAGCGGGCATTACCCCTGGGTCGAACAGCCAATCAGTTTCAGGGAGACGATTGACGAGTTTCTCGACCGGTAGTCGAGTCAGCACTGGAGCCTCCAGCAGCCCAGTCCACGCTCTGCCGCCGCAGTTCCACGGAGTCTCATGACTCGGCGGTTCGAACATGTCGAGAAATAAACCTCGACCCAGGCGGTGTTCCCCCGGATGAGAACACCCACGATCTTGAGGATTTCTGACCTTATGCGCGACCTTCACCAGCTGCTGAACAACACCATCGGCTTCGGCACGGCACCCCTGGGCAACATGTTCCGTGAGATCCCCGAGGACGAGGCGCTTTCCACGGTCGAAGCCGCCTGGGACGCCGGCATCCGCTACTTCGACACCGCCCCGTTCTACGGCGCCGGTCTCGCCGAGAAGCGCCTCGGCACCGTTCTGGGGAAGAAACCGCGCGATGAGTTCCTGCTGAGCACCAAGGTCGGGCGCTACATGTCCGAGGAGACCGAGGAGAAAGAGGGACTCTTCGCCGATGGCCGGAGCAACAAGGTCATCACGGACTACACCGCCGAGGCCACACGGAAGTCGTTGGAGCAGTCCATGCAGCGGCTGGGCACCGACCGGATCGACTTCGTCTTCGTCCACGACATCTCCCGGGACTTCCACGGCGATGAGTGGATCGCGAAGTTCGAAGAGGCCCGCACCGGCGCCTTCCGCGTCCTCACCGAGATGCGCGAGCAGGGGCTGATCAAGGGCTGGGGACTCGGAGTGAACACCACCGAGCCGATCGAGCTGGCCATGCAGCTTCAGGAGACCCCGCCTGACCTGAGTCTCTCGGCCACCCAGTACACGATCCTGCAGCACGAGAAGGCGTTGGAGCGGATGATGCCGAACGCTCAGGCGCAGGGCGTGGGAATCATCGTCGGCGGACCCTACAACTCCGGAGCACTCCTGGGTGGGGACTACTTCGACTACGCCGAGGCTCCACAGACGGTGAAGGATCAGGTGGCGGCACTGTCTGCCGTGGCGGCCCGCCACGAGGTCGACCTGAAGGCCGCCGCCCTGCAGTTCTCCACCGCCCACCCGGCGACCGTCGCGGTGATCCCCGGTTCCAGCCGGCCCGGCCGGATCTCGGAGGACCTCGCCGCGCTCTCGGCGGCGATCCCCGGCGCCTTCTGGGACGAGCTGGTCCAGGAAGGTCTGATCTCCCCGGAGGCGCCGCTGCCGAAGAGCTGATCGCGGCGGCAACGGCTGCCCCACCCCCGTGGTTGAGTTTTCCGGCGGTGACGTATCGACCGGAGAACTCAACCACCCGGGGTTGTCTCCGCAGCGTGTCAGTCGAACCGCGGGTCTCGGCCGTAGTCCTGAAACCGCAGGTTCAGCGCCGCCCGGACCTGTTCGGGGGCATCGTCTCCGAGGAGCAGCCGCAGCCGGGCGTCGTCGGGATCTTTCACGTGGGCCAGCAGTGCGGCGGCGATCTCGGAGGCCGGTGTGCCGTCGTCGGTCTCGCTGACGGGCCACGGCACGGTCGGGCTGCCGAAAAGGGACTCGCGCAGATCGTCATAGGCCGCGACCGGGGCGCTGAAGCGCATGCTCGCCCCGGCCCAATCGGTGGCGATGGCGCCAGGCTCCGCGATCGTCACCCGGATCCCGAACTGCGAGACCTCGGCCGCCA
The DNA here is from genome assembly GCF_017347085.1 of Nesterenkonia sp. E16_10. Classification (GTDB taxonomy): domain Bacteria; phylum Actinomycetota; class Actinomycetes; order Actinomycetales; family Micrococcaceae; genus Nesterenkonia. The sequence continues at coordinate 28,915 of NZ_JADPSA010000039.1, read as the reverse complement.
TCGCCTCACTGAAGCCCTCAAGTCCCCACTTCGCCGCGTTATAGAGCCCCAGCGTGGGCATGGTCCCGACGGCGCCCACCGTCGAGATCTGGACGATGTGCCCGCGGCCTTGTTCACGCATCACCGGGATCGCGGCCTGGCACAGCCACAGGGGTCCCATAAGGTCGGTCTCCACGATCTCGCGGGCCTCCGCCTCGCTGACCTCCTCGATGGCGCCGATCAGTCCATAGCCGGCGTTGTTCACCACGACGTCGAGGCCGCCGAACCGCTCGACGGCGTCCGCCACGACCTGGAGGGCGGCGGCCCGATCCCGGACATCAAGTTCCCGCACCAGGAGCCGATCAGAAAAGGGAAGGTCGTGCGCGCCGCGGACGGTGGCGACGACGGCGTGCCCCGCATCCAGGGCCGCCACCGCGAGAGCCCGGCCCAGGCCGCGGCCGGCGCCGGTGATGAGCCAGGTCTGTTCTGAGGTCATGGCACCAGGATAGTGAGAATCCTCGCCACAGCCGACTGTTTGTCCTGCGCAGTTGAGTTCTCCGGCGGCTATGTATCGACCGGAGAACTCAACCAGCCAGGAGGGGCGGGGGAGCTGGTGATTCGTGACGGTCCACGACTGCGAACCTCCCCGTTAGGCACCGCGCCGCGCAGCTGCCCTCAACCCATCGGAACGCCCGCCCCGAGGAGCAGCACTCCTGCAGCGAGGAAGCCGAGCATCGAGCCGGCGATGACCTCGCTCCGGGAATGCCGGCCCAGATGCACCCGCGACCAGATCACCAGCGCCCAGACCGGAACCGTCGCGAGCAGCACCCACCAGGAGAACGCGCTGGCGATGACCACGGCGGTGAGCGCGGAGATCAGCGCATGCAGGCTGATCTTGAAGACGGTGTTGATCACCGCCACCGCGGCAACCAGGCCGACGGCGATGAAACAGGCCCAGCTGACCCAGGCGCTCTCGGTCACGAACAGCGTTGCCGCGGCTCCCAACACGGTCGAGGCCATGACGATGGCGTAGAACAGGTGGCGCTGTGCCCTGTTGACGATGAACTTATCCGTGGCCCGGCCGCGCAGGGTCATCGCGATCGCGACAGCCTGGGGGATCACGGCGAACGCGATCACCGAGATGACCGTGGTCCCCACCCAGTTGGGGTCTGTGACCACTGCCAGCGAGACCAGCATCAGGGCGATCAGCACGGGTGGAGAGAAGATCTCGGACCCGACCCAGGCCGCGCGGCCCAGGGTGGTCTGCCCGTCCTGAGCCCCGAGAGCGGAATCGTGGTCGGCCTCGGGACTCACGCGTGGCACAGTCAACGCCCTCCTGGTGCTCATCCCGTGCTGATTCGTCTGATGCTCCCCGAACCGGGTTCAGGGCCGACCGTGAGTCTGACACATCACGGTCGAGTTCACCCACGTCAGCTGTGGCCCGGTGTGGCTGACCAGCCGGACCCAAGAGCACCCTATGATTCGTCTATGGGACGACCCCTCACCGCGCGCGAACGAGACGTACTGGCCTTCATGGTCGACAACGCCGTTCCCTCCGCAGGTGACCGACCCGTGCCCGCCGCCGCGCGCGAACGCTGGCGCCGGTCAATCCCGACCACCACGGCGGGCCGGGGCTGCGAGTGCGGCGCGTGCCCGTCGATCGATCTGGTCGACGAGCGTGCTCGGACGTCAAAGGGCGGAAGAAGCGTCGTGCTGAGCGCCGAACACCCGAAGGCCTCGGTGCTGCTGTTCATCGACGCCGACCGGCTCAGCTACCTCGAGCTGGCGCCCCACGGAGACGAGGCGATCGATCACTTCCCGTCGGTCGCGGAGCTCAGCGTCTGACCAGCGCCTGACCCGTCACGCTTCGCCAGCTTCGAGGGCCACCAGACCGCAGGCCCGATATCGCGCACCAGCGCCGGGACCAGCAGAGCTCGCACCAGGAACGTGTCCAGCAGCACGCCAAAGGCCACGATGAACGCGATCTGCACCAGGAACAGGATCGGGATCACCGAGAGCGCCGCGAACGTCGCCGCGAGCACGATGCCGGCAGAGGTGATCACGCCTCCCGTGACGGTCAGCCCGCGGATCACGCCGCGCCGCGTGCCGTGGGTCAGCGACTCCTCCCTGACTCGGGTCATCAGGAAGATGTTGTAATCGATGCCCAGCGCCACGAGGAACACGAAGCCATACAGCGGCACGGTGGGATCGGCGCCCGGGAATTCGAAGACGCCGTTGAACACCAGCGCGGAGACCCCCAGCGCCGTGGCGAAGGACAACACCGTCGTGAGCACCAGCAGCACCGGAGCGAGGATCGAGCGCAGCAGGAGCATGAGGATCAGCAGGATGACGACCAGCACGATCGGGATGATGAGGTTGCGGTCGTCGATCGCGGCGTCGTTGGTATCGATGGCCGTGGCGGTCACGCCACCCACCAGCACCTCGGAGTCGGCCTCGGCATAGGTGGCTCGCAGCTCGCGGACGGTGTCCTGTGCGGCGGCAGAGTCCGCAGGATCGGTCAACGTGGCCTGAAGCATGATCGCCCCGTCGATCACGAGGGGCTCCGGGGCGGGTGTCCCGGGAGGGCCGAAGGCGCTGACCCCGTCGGAGTCCACCGGGGCGGAGCCGGCCTCGTCCTCGGTCATCACGGTGACCCCGTCGACCCCGCTGTTGTCCAGCAGGACATCCGCCGCGGTCTGGAGCGAGTCCTGATCGGTGACCACGTAGGCGGGGCTGCCGGAGCCGCCCGGGAAATGCTCGCCCAGGGCGACCTGGCCGTCGCGTGCCTCGGACTCTCCCAGCACCAGCTCAGACTGCGGCACTCCCTGGGCATCCAGCTGCGTGACGCCCACGGCGCCCAGGAACAGCACCAGGGTCGTGGCGATCCAGATGCGGCGCGGCCTGCGCTCCACGACTCGCCCGGTGCGGGCCCAGATCCCGCGGCTGGGGATCCCGTCCTCGGCGGCGACGACCTCGGGCTCGAACCGCGGGCGGCGGGGCCAGAAGGCGGCACGGCCGAAGACGTAGAGGACCGCGGGGAGGAAGGTGAGCGCGGAGGCCATGGCGAAGAAGATGCCGATCGAGGCTACCGGGCCCAAGGTGCTGTTGGACTTCAGGTCGCTGAGCAGCAGGCACAACAGGCCCGCGATGACGGTGCCACCGGAGGCCAGGATCGGCTCGAAGGATCCACGGAGTCCCTTCCAGGTCGCGGTCCACTTGTCCTGGTGGGCCCGCAGCGCCTCCCGATAGCGCGCGACGTAGAGCAGCGAATAGTCGGTGGCCGCGCCGATCACGAGGATGAACAGGATGCCCTGGGTCTGCCCGCTGAGCAGCAGGATGTCCGCGTAGGCCAGCCACCAGACGCTCAGCAGTGAGACCGTGAGCGCGAAGACGCTGGTCGCCAGCACGGCGATGGGCAGCAGCAGCGACCGGTACACCACGATCAGGATCAGAAACACGGCGGCCAGTGAGACGGCGAGAAGGATCCCGTCGATGCCGGAGAATCCGGCGGCGAGGTCCGCCGTGAACCCGGCCGGCCCGGTGACGAAGACCTCGAGGTCGGGAAGTTCGGCACGCAGACTCTCGGAGATCTCGCTGACGACGTCGTCGAGCTCCTCCTCCGACCCGATCGGCACGAACGCCTGCACGGCCAGTCCGTCCTCGGACAGGATGATCGGGGAGAGATCCTCCTGCACCCCGGGGATCTCGGGCAGCTCTGCGACCGCCTCGTCGATCGCGGTGACCTGTGAATCGCCGAGCTCGGTGTCGGAGGTGACGACGACGACGGCGGGGATGGTCTCTGAATCATTGAACTCACCCAGCAGCTCCTGCACCGCGGTCGCATCCGCAGACTCTGGCAGGTAGGTGGTCTGATCGTTGGAAGAGACCTCCGCGACCCTTCCGAAGAAGGGCCCGCCGATGGCGGTGCCGGTGAGCCAGATCAGAATCAGGACGGCGGGGAGGAACACCCTCAGCCATCGCGGAGCGCCGCCCCGGTGTGGGCGGCCGCCGTGACCCCCGCGGACGTCATCACCGCCGCCGTCGGTCGGGAGGCCCGCGCTTGGCGTGGGTGAGGTGCGGGTATCCGTGACGGTGCGCGGCATGTTCATGTCTCCTGACGGGGCGATCTTCTTGATGGAAGAATATACTGTCCTGAGGGATAAAGTACACCAAGGGATAGTAAACGCCGCAAGGTCCGGTGCCGCATCGTAAGGTGGTCAGCATGGCAGCAGGAGAGACCGAGTCGGATCCCGTATCAGAGAGCCTGTATGAGCTTGATGCCACGGATCCCCTTCAGCGACTCGTGGATCGATCCGACGCGTCTGCCGAGGACGTTGCCCAGATCGGTCGGCTCATGCGAGCACTCTCCGACCTGCGCACGGCGGAGCAGCGCCTGTCCGAGGCCTCGCAGCAGTACATGAAGCTCAGTCAGCTGGACATGGGCGCGATCCACTACCTGATCGTGGCGGGCAATCGCGGGGCGACGGTGACGCCCGGGATGCTCGCAGCAAGTCTGGAGATCTCCGCGGCATCGACCACCAAGCTGTTGAACCGCCTGGAACAGGGTGGCCACATCACTCGCGAAGTGCACCCGGCCGATCGTCGGGCCTTCGTCGTACGGGTCACGCCGGAGACGGCGGAGGCCGCGATGGAGACCGTCGGGCGGCAGCAGGCCAAGCGGTTCCACTCTGCCGCTGCGCTGAGTGCCCGCGAGCGAGAGGTGGTCATCGGTTTTCTCCAAGACATGACACAGCAGCTCTCCCTAGACGATGTCGCCTGGGCGAAGGGTGAGGGCGCCTGAGCTTGCCGCGTCACATCTTCACGCCCTCACAGTGGGCGATATATCGTTAAGCTCGATCGGACCCATCGTGGGTGCGGCGCTTAGGAGGCTGTCATGACTGGATCATTTTCAGGCGACTCACATGCCCGGGGCATCTTCGGAGACCGCCGGCCCGCTGCAGGAGGCCCACCGGCTGATCTCTGGGATGCCCTGGACCAGCTGCGCGGTGCCTTCAAGGACAAATCGGCTCCGCGAGCCAGCCGTGGTGATGTACGTGCGGCGGTGCTTGCGCTGCTCTCGGAGCGTTCGATGCACGGGTATCAGATCATCCACGAGATCGAACAGCGCAGCGGTGGCGCGTGGAAGCCCAGCCCAGGCTCGGTCTATCCCACACTTCAGCTTCTGGCCGATGAAGGCCTGATCCACGCTGAGGCAGAGGGCGGGCGCAAGACGTATTCGCTCACCGATGAAGGCCGTGAGGCCGCCGCCGCAGCCGATCAGTGGCCTGCGCAGTGGCAGGGTGCTGAGCATCGCGGCCATGCGGTACGGACCCTCTCCAAGGCGGGCATGGAACTGGCGCAGGCAGCCGCGCAGGTGGGCCGATCCGGAACGCCGGAACAGATCCACCAGGCGGAGCAGGAGATCGACCAGGTGCGCCGGAAGCTCTACGCCATCCTCGCGCAGGACTGAACCGCGTGCTCAAGGCAGGTGACGCGTGGGGCCGCAGCCGTCAGGGCATCGAGTGAGCCCAACGGCTAAATCGCTGCGCAATCGGTACCGTCGAATTCTGCGGTTCGCGGCTCTGCATCTGGTCCAGGTGTGGTGGTTCGAACTGTTCCTGCCGCGAATCGGTCTGGCTCGGCTCGCCGCGATGGGCCGAGCCAGGCGCATGCGGCGGCTTGCTCAGCGCTTCCACCGCCTCGCGGTGGATCTCGGCGGGTTGATGATCAAGGTCGGCCAGTTCCTCTCCTCGCGACTCGACGTGCTGCCCCCCGAGATCACCAAGGAGCTGGAAGGGCTGCAGGACGAGGTCAGTCCTGTCGCCTTCGCGGAGATTCGGGCCGCCGCCGAGGAGGAGCTCGAGGTCCCGCTGGAGCGCGCCTATGCGTCCGTGGACCCGGATCCGCTCGCTGCCGCCTCGCTGGGCCAGGCGCACCGCGCGGTGCCTTCGGCCGAGGATGCTGAGGTCGCCGGTTTCGATGCAGCGGTCGTGAAGATCCAGCGTCCCGGGATCGGTGAGATCGTCGACGTCGATCTGGCCGCACTGCGCCGAGTGAGTCGATGGCTGGCTCGCATCCGCCTGGTGAGCAACCGGGTGGATGCCCCAGCCCTGGTGGAGGAGTTCGCCACCACCAGCATGGAAGAGATCGACTACCTCAACGAGGCTGCCAACGCCGAACGCTTTGCCGCGAACTTCGGCGAAGATCCTCGTGTCACTGTTCCCGACGTGATGTGGGAACGGACCACGCGACGGGTGCTCACCTTGGAGGACGTGACCGCGATCAAGATCAACGACGTCGAGCGGCTCAGGGCGGAGGGGATCGACCCGACGACGGTCGCCACGGAGTTCGCGAACGTGATGTTCGACCAGATCTTCGTCCACGGCTTCTTCCACGCCGACCCGCATCCCGGGAACATCTTCGTCACGCCGGCGCCCCGGGAGCAGCAGCTCCCGGCCGAGGAGCAACCAGCCCGGTGGCACCTGACCTTCATCGACTTCGGCATGATGGGCGAGATACCGGACACTCTGCGCGACGGCCTGCGCCGGGTCTTCATCGCCGCCGCCTCGCGTGACGGCAAAGGCCTCGTGGACGCGATCCAAGAGGTGGGGGTGCTGCTCCCCTCGGCGGACACCGCCGAGCTCGAACGCGCGATGACCCAGCTCTTCGCCCGATTCGGCGGGATGGGGTTCGCCGAGCTCAAGGAGGTCGACCCGCGGGAATTCCGGGACTTCGCCAAGGAGTTCGGCGATCTGGTCCGTTCCCTGCCCTTCCAGCTGCCGGAGAACTTTCTGCTGATGCTGCGCACGGTCTCGCTGATCTCAGGTGTCTGCAGCACCTTGGATTCCAGATTCAACCTCTGGGACGCCATCGAGCCCTATGCCGAGCAGCTGATCCGCGACCAGGGCAGGCCCGCGGTCCAGGACGCCGCCCGTCAGGCGGCAGCCACCGTGACCACGGCGCTCCGGCTTCCCGGCCGGCTCTCCGACGTCGTCGACCGCATCGAGGACGGCCGGATCGCGGTGCGCACCCCGGATCTCGATCGGCGCACCGCGGCTCTGGAGCGCGTGGGCCGGCGGCTCGTCTCAGCGGTGCTGTTCACCGGGCTGCTGGTCACAGGGACCCTGCTGCGATCCGAGGACGGCGTCCTGGGCTCTGTGATCATGGCGGCATCCCTGATCCCGCTCCTGCATGCGGTCTCCCCGTCCCGGCGAGGCAGGATCTAGGCTTCGGTGGAGCGCGGACCCGCGCCGCAGAGCGTCAGCTCCAGCCGGTCACCTGAGCGAAGACCAGGAACAAGATGGCCGTCAAGGTCCAGAGGCCGAACAGCGGCAGGTAGAACCGCAGCCACTTCTCCCAGCGGACACCACCGATGGCCAGGGCGGCCATGAAGTACCCCGAGGTGGGGTAGAGGATATTGGTGAGACCATCCCCGAGCTGGAAGGCCAGCACGGCGGTCTGCCGGGTGACCTCCAGCAGATCTGCGAGCGGGGCCATGATCGGCATCGTGACCACCGCCTGGCCCGAGCCTGAGGGCACCACGAAGTTGAAGCCGGTCTGCACGGCGAACATGCCGACGGCGGCGAGTTCACCGGGCATCCCGCTGACCGCGGTTCCCAGAGAGTGCACGATCGTGTCGAGGATCTGGCCGTCTTCCAGGACCACGGCCACGGAACGGGCGACGCCGACGATGATGGCGGCTTCGAGCACGCTGCGCATGCCCTCGGAGAAGGAGGCGGAGATCGCCGAGGGGTTCAGCCCGCTGACCAGGCCTATGATCAGCATCATCAGCAGGAACATCCCGGCCATCTCGATCATGAACCATCCCTGCGAGGAGACGCCCCAGATCGTGACGCCGAGGACTGGCACCGAAAGCAGCAGCGACACCTTCTGCCGCCCGTTCATCCGCTTCGCCTCACCTTCGGCTCCGGAGGCATAGAGGCGCTGCTTCTCCAGCTCCTCCTGCTCCCCGTACACCAGGCTCTTCGCGGGGTCCTGCTCCACGCGACGGGCGTAGCGGATGACCCAGAACGAACCCAGGGTGATCATCACCAGGAAGAGCGCCCCGCGCAGCCCCGCACCGGAGAAGGTTTCGATGCCAGCGATCTGCTGGGCCAGGCCGGTGTTGATGGGATTGAGCACACCAGAGGTGAAGCCCGCCGTGGTGCCGACGAGCGCGATGGCCACCGCCACCATCGAGTCGTACCCCAGAGCGATGATGACCGGAATGAGCACCGGAATGTAGACCAGCGCCAGTTCCTGAGTGCCGATGAGGGAGGCCAGGGCGGCGAAGACCGTGATCAAGTACCGGGATCAGCAGCAGTCGGCGATTGGCGAAGGCCCGAAGCAGCCGGTCCAGCGCGTTCTCGATGATCCCGGTGCGCCGGATGACCATGAACACGCCACCGATGATGAAGGTGAAGAACACCACCTCCCCGGCATCGACGAGACCGCGGGGGACCGCGGTCGCGAAATCAAGGAACGACGTCGGCGTCGCCTCTGCCGGTCCATAGGAGTCCGCATCGATGACCTCTCGCCCGTCTGGACCTTCCACGCGCTCGAACTGGTTCGCGGGGATGACGTAGGTCGCCAGGGCGGCCAGCGCGGAGAGGACGAAGAGAATGACATAGACGTGAGGCATCTGGAAACCGCGTCTGACGGTGCGTGCCGGCGTATCTGTTGCGACCATCCCCGAGACGTTACGGAGCTGGTGTTTCGCGCGTGTCACGACCGGGTGACCTCACGCTGGACCGGTCTGGTTCACTCCCAGGCGACACGCGAGCGGGTCGAGAGGGCGTCGTTTTCTCGGGCCGTGGCCGGCCGTGTGGGACAGCGAGCTATCGGGAGTTCGCCTTCCCGCGCATCCCGGGCGTCTGCTTCCAAAGATGGTCTGTCGCCGCGGCCGGTTCCAGGGATTCGGGGGAACCGGTTGCTGGGGCAGAACCGCCGAGTGCCAGCCAGTGGGCCTCGATCCTCCGGTCCCGTGGGTGGCGCAGCACCAGCTCCACGGCGCTTCGTGCGCTCGAGAAGGCATCATTCGTCGACTCGGTGAAACGCCTCCCTGCGACGAACTGCGGACCGTGTGCCCGATCTGACTCCAACGCATTGACATGCGCCGCGCGTGCATCCATGTACCGCTGCAGCGGCAGCAGGGAGCTTCTGGTGAGCAGCAGACCCTGCCGACACGGGACGCCGCGCCGCAGAGCGAGTTCCAGCAATCCTTCACTCATCTTCAGCTGGTGCTCATCCTGCCATCGGAGGCCTTCTACCTCAGCGGGGTCCTTCGCACCCAGAAAGCGCTCCGGGAACTGATCGGTCCAGCGGATCCTGGCGAAGGGTGCTATCAGTCGAATCATGAGTCAGCGTTCCTTACTATGATCCGTTGTGGATCAGGTCAGCGCGGCCCTCGCAGGTGGGGTCTTGTAGGGGGCCGATGTGCCGGTGGGTATCCGGTGTCCGCGTCCATGGGGGTGCTCCTGAAGCTCAGTGCCTCGGCATTGAGGTGTTGCTGGTGCAGTGCCGCTCGTTCCCGAGGCCTGATCGCAACACTCCTCTCCCTGGGAGAGTGAGTCAAGGGCAAGGCCGCGGGAGGCGCCCCCACCGGGGTGGGGTGCAGCTAGGGGGCCGGCTTCCCGTTCTCGTCCGAGCGGGTCAGTCGGTCGGCTTCGGAGGTTTCGGCGAGTATGCGCTCTTCAAGGCCCGGAGGTGGGGGCTCCTCCCGCCAGGCGACCCCCGTCGCCTTCATGCGCGCGGCGGTGGCACGCAGCTCTGCGAGCTCTGCATCGATCGAAGGGTCTGCTGCCCGGGCGCGGTCGAACTCGCGCCTCTCCTCGTCACTGAGATCCCCTGCCAGCGCCCCGGCGAGGAGCTCCTCGCGACGTGAAGGCGTTTCTGTCATCGTGCGCCACTACTTCCCAATGCTGTCCGCATAGATCTCAACCCGTAATACATCCGCGTACGCAATGTCGCGACCGGGACCCCGGTCTGTTCCGACAGGTCCTGGTAGCTTCCACCGTGCAGCTGTACGGCGGCGATCACCTGACGGTGTTCAAAGGTCAGCGTAGCGAGAGACTCATAAAGGGCCAACCGCTCGACTATCTGAAGGTCCTCCGTGACAGGCTCACTGGCCCGCTCGATCTTCCCCGCATCAGAGGGCTCGGGGCGCCGGGCGCGAGATCTCAGCGCATCGATGACGAGGTTTCGTGCGATCGCGAACAGCCAGGTCCGCACCGAGCCGCGCGAGCTGCTGTACCGCTCTCGGCTGCGCCAGGCACGAATGAAGGTCTCCTGCACGCAGTCTTCGGCCTCGACTCGATCCCCCAGGGCGTTGAGCGCGAAGGAGAACAGCACTCTGCCGTGCGCGGCATAGGCTTCTTCAGCATTGAACGTCATCTCAGTCTCTGCACGCATGAGGAGCGCCTCCTCGAGGGGCCAGTGGATCCAGCGCACAGGCGGCGTCCACGCCCAAGCTGCTCTTCGCGGTGGGTGCAACAAGCATAGAAACGGTTCCTCGCTGCTCTCAGGGTCGTGTCCGGTGCAAAGAGACTCTCTGAGGGCGACTTGGTGATTCAGCTTTGGATAGGCAGTACTTGAACAGTCAACTGTGATTTCGTTCCTCCGTGAAGGGACCTTGGTCCCGTACCGGCCGTGCCTGGGACCTTGCCGCCAGGGCTCTGGGACGGGGTCAGGGTTGTTCTAGCGGATGGGCCCCGGCTGATCACTGAGCCGCTCATCCTGGAGGTCTGGGACAACCATGACTGGACCGGCCGCCCGCAGGAGCACCCCGCGGGACACCGATCCCAGAAGCTTGCCGCTCAGTGGTCCCCTGCCTCGAGTGCCGACCACCGTCAGCTGTGCCTCATGGGTGGACGTGCTCAGTCGGGCCACAGGATCCCCTGGCTTGACCGAGGTGGTGGTGGCTAGCCCGGGAAAGTGGCTTCTCAGCCATGCCGCCTCTGCCTGAAGCGAGCTCTCCAGCTGTGACTGTCTCCGGCTGATGGTGTCTTGGTCGAGTGGGTCCAGATCCGGGTACCAGTCCAACCATCCCTCCAGCGAGGGCAGCGTCATCAGGAGGTGCAGCGGCACGCCACGGTCTTGGGCCGCTCGGGCCGCATGCAGCGCGGCGACGCGGCTGTGGGAAGAGCCGTCGATCCCCACGGTCACTGGACGCGGGTCTGCCTGAGGGGCGAAACGGGCAGATCCTTCCGCGACGTGGATCGCGTACTGCCGTGGCACCACGACGGTGGGGCAGTGCGAGTGGACCGGCAGAGTGGAGGCCACCGATCCCAGGATCGTCCCGAGGAGTCCGCCGCGTCCCCTGGCTCCGAGAATCGCAAGCTCTGCGGCGGTGGAGAGTTCCGCGAGCACGGCGGCGGTGTTGCCCTGTTCGACTCGGTAGGTGACCCTGCCGGGGTAGGCCTGCAGGTATCTCCGGGCATCATTGAGGACTATTCCTGCCGCGTCGACGGCGGCCTGGGTCTCGGACTTCTGCGGCAGCGCACCCAGGGTGGTGTAGACGGGGATGGGGCCGCTGACGGCGGTGATCACGGTCAGCTCGCGTCGGCTGCGTTGGGCTTCCAGCGCCCCGTAGTGCAGGGCCAGAAGGGACTGGGTGGAGCCGTCGAAGCCGACCAGCACACCTAGGTCCTGGGACGCGAGGTGGAAGGCGCGGGGTCGGGGAGCTGAGTGAGTATCGATGTTCATCTCTTGCCTCCGTGAGGGGGAGAAGGTTGTTGTCAGGGAAGGGCTCGCCGGTTCCGTGGATCGTCGAGTCTGGTGACACGGCCCGAAGCCAGCTCTGAACTGCTTCTTCGGGGACAGCGCTGCGTCGTGGACGCCGGGGTGGAGGCTGCTCAGGGAACCGTCGTTGCTGCAGCCGGTTCGGCGTACGGCTCGGGAGGGGCCCGCCTGGGTCGCTTCTCGTAGAAGTCCAGGAGCTGCGCGCCAAGGCCGAAGAACACCATCGCCAGCCACACGACGATGTTGAGCCACGGAACATGCAGCGCGACGATCAGGATCAGCCCGCCCACCAGTGCCATGACCACAGGGCGCTGAGAGTCCCGGAACACCAGTCGCCCGATGGCGTAGGAGCCGTAGACGAAGGTCGCCAGAGTCATCAGCACCCAGACCAAGATCCCAGCCAGGGCCAGCGGGGCCCCGATGATGGTGATCATGAGAAGCAGGAGCGCCACCGGTACCGCGACCGCCGCCACGAATCCCACCAGGAGCGCCTTCCACGGAGAATGCCTCAGCTGGTTCGTCACCTCCGTGAGTCGGCGCGGGAACACCAACGTGGCGACCAACGTGATGAGGCTCAACGCGACCAGAGCGTAGAGCAGTCCGAGCGCCCAACCGAGGAAGACGCCCCAGGGCGAGGGCTCTGGCTCAGGGGCCGGATCGGGGGCGATGCGCTCGATCGAACCAGCCACCGCGCCGTCAGCGATCGAGGCGCTCCGGTCGCTGTAATAGGTCACGTCTCCACCGACGGACCCATCGATGGAGAAGCCTTCGGCGCTGATCACCAAGTCTCGCTCGATGCTTCCGTCGATGCTGACCTCCCCGGCAGCACCGACGAGATCGGCTCCGAGGGACCCCTCCTCGGTGAGATTCACACTGGCGGCGAACACCGTGCCGCTGCGTTCCACCTCACCGCTGATGACCACATCCTGGGCTGCAAGACGCAGGTTGCCATCGACTGTGCCGGTGATGGTGATCGTCTGTGCCGCCACGATGACGTCGCCGGTGACATCACCGCTGATCGTGACGTTCTGTCCGGCGACGTAGACATCACCCTGGATCGTGTCCGAGACGTCGATGACGGAACCGCTGTAGAACTGTGGTCCCTCGCCATCGTTTTCTGGCGCCGCGCTGGAGGTCGAACTGGGTGTCGAGGGTGAGCTGATCGGGGTCGACGCTGCACCGAAGGCCCCTGCCGCAGACCCGAGGAGCAGGACTCCTGCCATCAAGGTGCTGGCGATCAGGCGACCGGGCTTGGTAGGTGCGCTCATGGTTGGTGCCTCTCTCAGGCCATTGGGGTGAGTCATTGCGCGGACCTTGAGAGGCCCGTGCGCTTGAGACACCACGGTGCTGCGGGAAGGCCACGGAACGGAGCATCCTCGTCGACCTTCTCCGACCTCATTCTGTGGTGGAGAGCAAAGCCTGTGTAGGGCCTTTAGTCTCACCAGCCGTGGGGCGGGGAAGAGCCCGAGGGTGGGGGTCTAACCTGCGGAGTCTCCGACGCCCATCGTGGCGCCGTAGACGGCGACCTGGGTGCGGCGGTCCATCCCGAGCTTCGCCAGCAGCCCTGAGACGTAGTTCTTCACGGTCTTCTCCTTCAGGCCCAGGCGGTGTCCGATCTGCCGGTTGGTGAGTCCCTCTGTGATGAGCCCCAGAACCTGGTTCTCCCGCAGGGTCAGGTCAACCAACGGGGCGCGCGTGGACTTCTCCCGAGCCGCCGCCTGCGCCTGCTTGGTGAGGGAGGAATGCACCCGCTGGGCCAGGTCGCGGGTCACCAGGTTCTCGCCCTGAGAGACTCGAAGGATCGACTCGATCAGATGCCGGCCTTGGATGTTCTTGAGCACGTAGCCCGAGGCGCCGGCGACCACGGCAGCGATGCTGGCGGCGTCGTCGTCGTAGGCGGTGAGGATCAGGCAGTGGATCTCCGGGTGGGCCGAGCGGATCCGGCGGCACAGCTCTATGCCGTTGCCGTCGGGCAGATGGACATCCAGCACGGCGACGTCGGGCAGGGTGGCTTTGACTCGGGCGAGCGTTCCGCGTGCGGTGGCGGATTCCCCCACGACCTCCAGGCCTGGTTCGGCGTCGATGAGCCCGGCGATGCCGTTGCGAACGATCTCATGGTCATCGACGAGGAAGACACGCGTTGATCGGGTCATGTGAGCCTCGGAGAGTTGACCGGGGCGTGCCAGCGGCTCCGGGTTCCTCCGGAGCTGCGGGGAGAGAGTTCGTAATCCCCTCCGTGGGCCTGCGCCCTGGCCCTGAGGTTCCTGGTGCCGCTGTTGAGCACCGCGTCCGGGGAGATTCCTGCCCCGTCGTCGTCGATGGTGATCGTGATCTGGCTCTCTGTGGCGCTGACCTCGATCCAGACGGCCTCGGCGTGGGCATGGCGCGCGACATTGCTCAGTGACTCACGAAGGACAGCGACGGCGTCATCGGCGAGGGAATCCTCCAGGATCAGGTCCACGGGTCCGGTGAACGTCAGACGCGGAACCGTGGAAAGCGTGGGTGCCAGTTCGGAGACGACCTCGAGGAGCCGGTGTCTGACGTTCTTCTCCGGCGCTTGAGTCTGCAGCGCGAAGATCGCGGTGCGGATATCGGCGATCGCCGCGTCGATCTGTGCCACGTGGGGTTCCAGTCGGGCTGCCTGCTGCGGATGTGCTGATGCCAGCGCCTGCAGCCCCATCCCGGCCCCGAAGAGCCTCTGGATCACATTGTCGTGAAGGTCTCGCGCGATGCGGGCGCGCTCTTCGACCATCTCCAGGTGCTGTCGGTCCACCCGCGCCCAGGCCAGGGCGACGGCGAGACCGGCCTGGGTGGCGAACTCTGTGAGCAGCTCGAGATCATCTGTGCTGAAGCGCGGTTCGCTCGCGGAGCGGGTGGCGCACAGGGCGGCCACCCGGTCCCCGGCGACGACGAGGGGCACCGCGATCATCGACGCACTGGGGATATCCTCGGCAAACGGAACCGGTTCGTCTGCCTCCAGGGGAGTGATTCCTGGCTCTCCATTCATCGCGCGTGAGAGGACACAGTCCATCCACGGAACCGAGGCGCCCTCAAGCCGAGCCGCGCGCACTCCCCGCGCGGTATCGACGTAGAGCGCCTGGCCCACAGCTTCGGAGACCACGACGCTGACCAGCTGCGCACCGGTGAGCGAGACCACGCTCTCGGCGAGGACCCCGAACGCCTCGTCGCCATCCGCGTTCAACAGCTTCGCCGCGACCTCGCCCAGCGCGGCACTGAGCTCCTGCGCCCGGCATGCTCGTTCGTACAGCCGTGCATTGTTGATCGCTGTGGCAGCCGTCGCCGCCAGCGCCTGGACCAGAGCCTCATCGTCGGCGGTGAATGACTTCTCAGTAGAATTGGTGAGATAGAGGGCGCCATAGGTGCCGCCGCGGATCATGATGGGCACACCGAGGAACGCCTGCATCTCAGGGTGTCCCAGCGGCGGGCCCACGGAGCGAGGGTCCTCAGACAGGTTCCCGATCCTGATGGGCTCGCTCCCGGTCAGGACGGCGCCGAGAACACCCAGTCCGCGTGGCGGGGCGCCAATGCGTTCGACGAGCTCTGGGGACATGCCCACGTGGAAGAACCGCTCTAATGTCCCATCGTCGTCGACCACGCCGAGGGCAGCGAACCGGGCGTCCACGAGGGTTCGCGCCGACTCTGCGAGATGGTGGAGAACCTGGTCGAGGTCCAGGTCCTCTGTCACGAGCTGGCTCGCCTCGAGCAGGCCCAACAGGCCGTGATGGTCCGTCAGGAAGCGGTCACTTCGGGCCGCGTCAGCGTGGTTCGTCGTGCTCGCCTCGTCGACCGGCCGATCAGGGAACTCTGGAACGGGAGGGTGATCGAACATGGGAGACGGCCTCGTTACTGCCATCAGGGCGTATCCGGTGCGAGGTCGCCCTGAGGGCGATTTTTCGATCCATGACTTTGCGGGACGGTGCCCCTCGACTACAGCACTGAACCGCTGCTGAAGGGAAGCGTCTGGGGCCGACTGGGGTCCTAGGTGCTCAGCCTTGCGCCGTAGACAGCAACCTGGGTGCGGCATGTCATGCCCAGCTTCGCCAGCAGTCCAGAGACGTAGTTCTTGACGGTCTTCTCCTTCAGGTTCAGCCGCTGCCCGATCTGACGGTTGGTGAGACCTTCCGTGATCAGTGCCAGGACCTGGGTCTCACGCAGGGTCAGCTTCACCTGCGGGTCCCGACTCGAGTGTTCCTGCGATGCCGCCTGGGTCTGCTTGGTCAGGGAGGAACGCACCCGGTTGGACAGTTCGCGGGTGACCAGGGTCTTGCCTTGGGAGACCTGGAGGATGGACTCGACCAGGTGTCTGCCCTGCACATTCTTCAGCACGTAGCCCGAGGCGCCGGCGACCACGGCGGCGATGCTGGCCGCGTCGTCGTCGTATGCGGTGAGGATCAGGCAGGGGATCTCCGGGTGCGCCGAGCGGATCTGCCGGCAGAGCTCTATCCCGTTGCCGTCGGGCAGATGGACATCCAGCACCGCGACGTCGGGCAGTGTGGCGGTGATCCGTGCGAGGGCTCCGCGTGCGGTGGCGGATTCGCCGACCACTTCCAGACCTGGTTCGGCGTTGATGAGCTGGGTGATGCCGCGACGCACGATCTCGTGGTCATCGACGAGGAAGACCCGGGTCATGCGAGCCTCTGGGCATTCACCGGGGCATACCAGTGGGCTCGCGTGCCTCCGGAGCTGCGCGAGGTCAGCTGGAAGTCGCCGCCATGAGCGCGGGCCCTGGCGCTCAGGTTCTTGGTCCCGCTGCGGCGGGACAAGGAGGAGGAGAGTCCCAGGCCGTCGTCCTCGACGGTGATGGAGACCTGGGTTTCTGCGGCGTTGATCTCCACCGAGACGGTCTCAGCATGGGCGTGGCGTGCGACATTGGTCAGTGACTCTCGAAGCACGGCGACGGCGTCGTCGGCGAGGGCGCCTTCAAGGATCAGGTCGACGGGACCGATGAAGATCAGACGGGGAATCGTGGAAAGCCTGGGAGAGAGTTCAGACACCACCTCCAGGAGACGATGCCTGACATTCTGCGTGGCTGCCTGAGTCTGGAGCGCGAAGATCGCGGTGCGGATGTCAGCGATCGCGGCGTCGATCTGGGTGACGTGTGTTTCGAGGCTGGCTGCCTGGGCGGGCCGCGCTGATGCCAGGGCCTGCAGCCCCAGTCCGGTGCCGAAGAGCCGCTGGATGACGTTGTCGTGAAGGTCCCGGGCGATGCGGGCTCGTTCTTCGACCATCTCCAGTCGCTGCCGGTCCACTTGGGACCAGGCAAGCGCCACAGCGAGACCGGCCTGGGTGGCGAACTCTGTGAGCAGCTCAAGGTCACCCTTGGTGAAGAGGGATTCCCCTGCGGAACGGGTGGCGCACAGGGCGCCGACCCGGTCTCCGGAGATGACCAGAGGCACTGCCATGATGGAGGCGCTTGGGACATCACCGATGAAGGGAGCCGGCGCCTTCCCGTCCATCGGCGTGATGCCGGGCTGTCCCTTCATCGCGCGGGAGACGACGGAGTCGGTCCACGGCATGGTGGTGCCTTCGATCGTGGAGGCGCCCTCTCCTCGAGCCGTCTCGACATGGAGTTTGCTGCCCACGGCCTCGGAGACCACGACGCTGACCAGTTGTGCCCCGGTCAGGGACGCAACGCTCTGGGCAAGCACGCCGAAGGCGTCGGTATCGGGTGATGCCAGCAGTGCGGAGCTGACCTCACCCAGTGCGGCGCTGAGCTGCTGAGCACGTCGCGCCTCGCCATAGAGCCGTGCATTGTTGATCGCCGTCGCCGCGGCCGTCGCGAGCTCCTTGACCAGTTCCTCGTCCTCTTGGGTGAAGGGGCCTCCTGATCGGTTCGTGAGGTAGAGATTTCCGAAGGTCTCACCGCGGATCTCGATGGGCACGCCCAGGAAGGTGTCCATCGGCGGGTGATGCTTGGGAAAGCCGACTGCTCGAGGGTCTTTGTTGAGGTCCGTGAGTCTGATCGGGCATGAGGTGTCGATGACGGCGCCAAGGACCCCGTGGCCCTCGGGAAGATGACCGATCTGCGCCACCAGCTCGTCCGGCATCCCCACGTGGATGAACTGCTCCAGCTGACCTTCGGGATCGATGACTCCCAGTGCGCCGTACTGTGCATCCACCAGGGTGAGTGCGGATTCGGCGATCTGACGCAGCACGTTCGAGAGGTCCAGTTCGCCGGTGACCAGGAGGCTTGCCTCCCAGAGGCTGCGCAGGCCGGGCTGCGCTTCTGCCATCCGGTGATCTTGCGCGTCCACCTGCGGATGCGAGTTTCGGCGGTCAGCTTCCGGCCTGGGTGCTGAATTTGAACGTGGAGCGGACACAGTTAAACCCTTCATTATACCAAATAGCCATACGGTGTATTTTGGGTATTTAAGGAAGAATTCAGAATTTTGGAATTGTGATGCGGGTAGTTCACGGGATTGCTCCCTGGGGGTTCAGGTGCTGGTTCGAGATTCCAGCCGGGGCTGCCATCTCGATCGTGGTCCCATTATGTCTGGCGGACCCTCCGGAGAGTCTTCGAAATCACGCGCTGTATTGATCGAGAAGACTTCACTAGGGTCCTTAGACTCTACTTCGACTGGTGCGCAAACGCATACGGTCCGCTTATGACTCCTTCACGCGAAGCAAGTGAGACCCGCACGCCGGCTGTTCTGGTCGGGATCGATGGTTCGGAAGACAGCGAGCGAGCTTTTCGAGCAGGGCTGCGGATGGCGCAGCGCCGTGGGCTGTCGCTGAGGTTGGTGGGCACCTTCGCCCGCCCGGTGATGAGTGACGCCTACGCCGTCCCGATGATGGGTGAGTTCGTCGAGACGGCGCTCAAAGAGACCCAGAAGATGCTCGACGGTTATGCCTCACAGGCGGAACAGTCGGGGGTTGAGGTCAGCACCCACGCGGTCGAAGGCGACCCGGGTGCGACATTGGTCGATGAGAGTCGCTTCGCCGAGCTGGCGGTCGTGGGCAAGCGTGGGCGGAACAGATTCGCAGGTCGTGTTCTGGGCAGCGTGTCTGCCAAGCTGTCCGCGCACGGGAGCTGCCCGACCCTGGTCATCCCGGCCCAATGGGAGAGCGAGTCCACCGAGGAGCTGCTTGCCCCATCGCAGGAGCACCCGCTCGGAGATGGGGTGGCGGCCGAGCCCGTGACTCAGGTGGAGGAGTCCGCCCCGCGAGAGCATTCCCGTCGAGAGTTCGCCAACGTGGCGCAGGAGCTCAACTTCGACTCCGAGGTCGTCGTCGGCGTGGACAGCTCCTCGGGCCAGGTGGTGGACCTGGCGGCGCAGACCGCGCAGCTGTTGGAGCGGCCCCTGACCCTGGTGTCGGCGGCTCCGCTGAATGCCAAGGGTCATTGGTACCCCAACACCGTCGAACATAATCTCGAGCTCCCGAATCTGCGTCGGCCCTATATCGAGAACCTCCAGAAGCTGGTGCTCGACGTGGCGGAGAAGTTCCCGGCGCTGAGCGTGCGGTGGCAGTTCTTCGATGGCTCACCAGCAGGGGTGCTCTCCGAGGCGTCCAGGACCGCCGAGCTCGTGGTGATCGGCACCCGAGGTCATGGCGGATTTGCGGGCCTGCTGCTGGGCTCGGTGAGCCAGGCAGTCCTGAACCGTGCGGCCTGTCCCGTCCTGGTCGTTCCGACCTCAAAGGTCGAAGGCTCACGCAGGAAGCCACGAGTCGGGGCCACCCAGGCCGGTGCATGAGCGCCTCGGTCCACAAGATGGAGCTCTGCTCGACGGCGGGCTCGAGGTCAAGAGCCGCCCGCTGCGCGCCCCTGGAGATGTGAAGGCTGTAGAAAGAGAGATCGGATGATGCTGTTTGAACATGCGGAGAACGAGCCTGTGCTCACCCTCGATGCTGACCAGATCTGGAGTCTTCTGAAGACCGCCGGTCACGGGAGGCTTGTCCTGGTGGTGGGGTGGAGGCCAGACATCTTCCCGATCAACTATGCGGTGGCCCCCGACCGCACCCTGATCTTCCGGACCGCGCCGGGGACCAAGCTGGCCGAGCTGGCGATCAATGAAAAGGTGCTGTTCGAAGCGGATCAGATCTTCTCGGACGAGGCTTGGTCCGTGACGGTCCGCGGAGAAGCGCATTGGCTTCAGAATTCGGCGAACATCGAACAGGCAGAGGCGTTGGGTCTGCGGCCGTGGGTGCCCACCGTGAAGGATCACTACGTGAGCATCACTCCTACGGAAGTCAGCGGCCGACACTTCCAGTTCGGCCCCCATCCGGAACGCGAGCTGGGAGAGGGCTCCGAGGGCGGCTGATTTACCATCGCTGTCGCGCTGGGTGCGCAACATCTAGCTGATTCAGTGCCGCATGTGGTCCGGTCGATGACTGCCCGCCAGGGGCGGGCGTTCGAGATCGGCGATCGCACCTCCTGAGTGATGGATGACGCCGGTGAGACCTGCGAGCTGCGCCATCTTGCGCTGCCGAGTGGCTCCAGTGCCCTGGGTCAGGAAAAGCTCCAGCCCGGAGCGGACCAGTTCTTCGTCGCCGAATTCGACCAGGTAGGGCCACGCCTGATTGAACGCCTGCCACACCACCACCTCGGCGGGGACCGGAGCGCCGGTGAACGGGTCGAGCAGCCGAGTGGTGAGACCGAACTTCGCGGCCTGCCAGTGAGCGACGTCCAGGAGCTCAGGTTCAGGTTGAACCCGAGAAGGCTGGTCGATCGCGGCGCAGACCAGCGCTCGGATCAACGTCGCAAGCACCACGGCATCGAGCGTCTGCAGCTGCACGTCGCAGGCTCGAATCTCGATCGTCGGATGAAGCTGCGAGAGCCGGGCCAGCCAACTGATGCCACCGCGGTCGGCCACCACATCGGAGCTCACCAGAGCATCGATCCGGTTCTGGTAGTCGGTGAAATCTCGGAAGGCCGGTGGCACTCCGTTGACCATCCAGCGCCGGTAATGGATGGATCGCCAGCTGGCGAAGCCGGAGTCGAGGCCCCGCCAGAAGGGCGAGTTGGCGCCCAGTGCGGTCAGCAGCGGAAGCCACCGGCGAATCCCGTTCAGTGCTCGGATCCCGGTCTCGGGGTCTGGGACGCTGACGTGGACGTGCATCCCATTGATGTATTGATCCGCAGCAATCCCTGGTGCCAGCTCCGTCATCTGGAGGTACCGGGGGTCATTGCTGACCGCGGCGCCGAATTCCGCAATGGTGGGGGCGGTTCCGATGGGCGCGGCGATCAGTCCGAACCCTTCCGCCACGGATGCGAGGTTCTGTCTGAACCTCAGCAGAGCCGTGGTGGCAGCTGGGGCGTCCCGCAGCACCGCAGAGGCGTGCTCGACCTGACAGGAGAGCCACTCCTGGGAGGTCACGCCCCGGCCGGGCCTGATGCCCTGCAACGCGTTGGACTGGTGCACGGTCGGGGTGGCGGGCAGCATCAGCTCCCGATCGATGAGCAAGAACTCTTCCTCGATCCCCATGGACACCGCGGGGGAGCGACGGGCGAAACCCTCAGGCACGGCTCGGGACCAAGGGCGCGGGGGAACGGGGGGAGCGTCTTTGGCAGCACTCGAACGCCGGACTCATCGGCGGCCTGCTCAGGAGGGGGATGAGGTCGAGGTGCAGGGAGGAAGGTGTCACAGGGAGCTCCTGTCCGTGTGGTGCCTGAGTGGTTCAGTGCCGGCGAATCTCGAGGCGGTGATGGACGTCGTGCCTGACCTGTGATCCTCATAGTTGAAGCCCTCAGCCATGGCCCGCTTCTGGTTCTCTGGCTCCACCGTCGTACGATTTCGACGAGCTGTGCAGGGCCATTGGTCCTGCGCAGGTCGACCCGCGCCCACACCCGCGCCAGTCACCCGCTGGGTCGATCCGCTCTCTGCTGCCTGGCCCGGCGGCAGCAACCCGGACGCCTGCCCTGCGGACAGTATTTAGCGACCTGACGGGTCTGACGCCCCTGGGCAAGAAGTCCCGCATGACGGGTCGTGTTGAGGCGGTTGTCTGCGATGTTCCGGAGATCCTTCTGGGCCTGAATCCTCCGGGCGCCAGGCTGGAGGATGTCGGGCAGCCTGCCTCGGATATCGACTACGTCCTGGATGGATTCGCCAGGCGGGCACCCTCCAGCATGTTCTGCATTGCTGTCCGGCTTGCTGGAGGGGTGCCACGAGGCCAACGATGACGGTGTCAGAGGGTCTCCCTCGCGCGGGCGCCGTGGGAGCTCTCACGTTCTGCGAACGCGGGGTCGTCCGTGAAGGACTTGATCCGGGCCACCCGGTAGATGATGAGCGCATAGATCGCCTTGGCGGTGATGTCAGCCAAGGAGTAGCCGATCTGTTTGCCGACCCAGGCGTCCGCTCCGGAGACGTCGAGCATCGGCAGCAGGTAGGCCACGGGATAGACCGCCCAGCTGCCCAGCAGGAGCCAGCGCAGGTTGCTCAGCGAGCGACGTACGCCCGCCGGCTGCAGGTCGAGCGAGGCCGTCAGCTCGATGAAGAGCACGTAGAGGATGTAGAGGAAGGGGATCATCGAGAGTCCGAAGAAGACTCCCCGGACCAGATTGTCGTCGCTGATCTCGCCCGGGTAACCCAGCGCGATCATCAGTATCGCTGCCGGGACCAGTCGCCACAGCAGCCTGGACTGCAAGGCGCTGGCCAGTGCTAGGACCGCGATCAGTTCGACCAGAAGCAGCGGCACCGTCAGCAGCCAGTCCACGTACCGGTAGCCCTCGTTGAACGAGGCGCCCGCGGCTTGGGTGTAGATCCCATCGCCACCGACGGCGTCCGTGACGAACGCTTCCTTGAAGGAGTCGAAGATGCGGAAGTAATGGTAGGCCGCGATTCCGCAGACCACGATGGCCACGGTGATGGCCTGCCGGTAGCGGGGAAGGATCCGGGGCAGGCAGATGAGCAGGAACAGGGCGGTGAAGAGCTGCGAGGCGATGACCAGGGACAGGAAGTTATAGACGGTGTCGAACTGTCCCTGGGTCAGAGATTCGGGTATCACGGGTTCTCCATCCGGAAGGCCGCGCTCCACTCTGCAAGCCGCGGCAGTGCTTTAGTGGGTATATTAGATACTAAACTATATGAGGGTGATCCGACAACGGCCTGTCGTAGGATCAGGCAGAAGAAGATGACCGAGCCGACAGCGCACCTGCCCTGGTCTCGACAGGAGGACAGATGGCCCAGAATCAGCACGACAGGCACTTACTGACAGGCTTCCCTGATGCTGCCATCCACCTCCTCAGGGCTCTCGAGGAAGAGAGGCAGCGCCTCGCTGAGGAGCATGCCCTCTCGACGACCGACCTCCGAGGCCTCTTCCGCATCGCCGAGTCGGGAGATCTGACTCCTAAGGAGCTGGCTGGCCATCTCGCTTTGACCGGCGGGGCAGCCACCGGCATCTCAAGACGCCTCATCGCCGCAGGGTTGCTGCAGCGCGTCACGCACCCGGAGGATCGGCGCAGTGTGCGACTGCAGCTGACCGGCGAAGGGCACCGGACCATCTCGGCGATCCACGCCGACTTCGTCGCCATGGTCGATCGAGCTACTCAGGGGCTCTCGCAGGAGGATGTGGCGACTGCGACCGATGTCCTGTGGCGGGTCACCGGCGCCTTGTGGGAACGGCGGTCCGCGCTCCGCGCTCCCGGGCGCTCCCTCCCGACCGACTCCGCCTGAGACGTGCTGTCTCAGGAGCTTGTTTTGATCCTTGGACTCGGCTCTTCAAGCCCTCTGGTCTGGCACAAGACTGCCAGCAGGAACGTCGTAGGGTGAGTTTATGGGTACTCCCGACTTTGTCCTCGAGCTGCGTGAAGACGTGGGGCACAAGGAGCTCTTCCTGCCCGGAGTGACAAGCGTGGTGGTTCGCCGGCAGGATGCGAACGGGCTGGCTCTCGATGAACCGGAGGTGCTGGTGGTCCAGCGATCAGACAATGGGTGGTGGAGTGCCATCTCCGGCATTCTCGAACCCGGCGACTCTCCGGCGTCAGGCGCGTTGCGCGAGGTTCAGGAAGAGACCGGAGTCCACGCGCGAATAGTCAGGGTTGCGGGAGTATCGGCGGCCGCGCCGTCGGTCTACCCCAACGGGGACCGGTGTCGATTCGTGGACATCGCGTTCGAACTGGAGTGGATCTCGGGAACTCCGTACGTGGGTGATGATGAATCGATGAAGGTTGGGTGGTTCCCCGCGAGCGCACTTCCCGAGCCGTTTGTCGAAAGTCACCGGGAGCGGATCGAATGGGCGCTCGAGGCAGGGGCCCCAGCCCGGTTCTAGGTCAGTGGGGGATGCGGGCCCTGCGTTCCAGGTGGGAAGGCGCAAAGGGGTCCCCGTCAGAGAGCCTCAAGTGAACAGGAAAGCTCAGGATCAGCGCATATGCGCGTCAGGGTGCTGCGGCCAAGCTGCGCCATGCTGGGATTCGAGGCTTCGTAGTACCAGACCAATCCCATGGCCTGCTGAAAGGCCCAAGCAGCGCCTCGCTGCCACTCGAGATGACCAATACCAAGGGCTTCACGGAAGACGTATCGCGCCTCAGCGTCGAAGAGATGCCACGCCACGATCAGGTCCAGCGATGGATCCGCGGCGGAGAAACCGCCGGTATCCAGAACTCCGGCGAGTTGGCCCT
This sequence comes from Nesterenkonia sp. E16_10, assembly GCF_017347085.1. Taxonomy (GTDB): domain Bacteria; phylum Actinomycetota; class Actinomycetes; order Actinomycetales; family Micrococcaceae; genus Nesterenkonia. The sequence continues at coordinate 4,620 of NZ_JADPSA010000039.1, read as the reverse complement.
CGTGCAGCAGGATGTTCGCCGGAGTGAGGTCTCCATGCGTCATGGCATCTGGTTGTTCTCGAGAAAGCCTCCGGAAACCAGCCCATAAGGTTCTCAAGCGAGGTACGTCGAGTACTGTCGAGCTCTTGAAGAAGCACCTCTCCATCCACTGGTCGGAATTGGCCAGCTCTCCGCCGCGTCCTGTCCCCTCGAAGCGTCGACCCTTCAAAGGAGCCGATCGGAAAGCGTGGACAAGGTTGGCCACCTCCTGGGCAAGCCCAGAAGAGTCGGCAGAGATTCGAGGTGTTGCGACGTCGCCGGGAAGCCAGGAGTGTATGCTCCACGGAAACGGATACTCACGGCTGGGACGACCAGTCGCTATCGGCATGGGCGCTGGGGCGGGGGAGAGCTCAGCAAGCTCCCACATCGAAAGTGTCTCCCGTTCAAGCTCTGCAACGAGGTCTGTCGCGCTTGAGGCTCGACGTCGAAATCGCGCCGCCCGGGTGGCTCCTATCCGGAAGATCGCGTTCTCTGTCCCAGCTCCGGGGAGTGGCTCGACGGTTTCGCCACTCCAATCCGGGAACTGATCCAGGATCAGCTGCTGGACCGTCGGCACACTGATCTGGATCTCGCCGTGGTGCATCGTCATGGGAGACGGGCGATGACCACCAGCACCCCAGCCCCCTGGCCCACGGGCTCGGAGTGAAATCCGCCAAACACGTCCTGGACGACTAGACCAGCACCCACCAGCAGGGCGCGGACCCGATCGTGTGAGCGGAAACGGATTCGCGAGCGTTCAATGTTCTCTGTGCCATCCGGCGCCACCTCGTGGGCGCCGAAATCCACAAGACCCAGCTCTTCGTCGACATGTGTCGTCTGGTACCAGTGCTGAACCTCCCCCTCGGGGAGACGGACGGTTCGGCGAGAACGCTCTTTGGTCCATGCTTCCCAGCCGCGGGCGTCCGGGTCGCGGGTATCGAACGCCAGGCGACCCCCGGGTGTCAGGTGTGCGGCGATGTCGCGCAAGGACTGGGCCAGCTCGGTGTCGTCGAGGATCGCTTGGACCACGTTGGCCGACATGATCGCGACGTCGAAGCTGGTTCCAGTTGGAATGGAATGTGAGGTGCCCTCGATCCAGCACACCCGGTGAGCGCCGGGCTTCGACCGAGCCGCCTCGAGGGAGGATCGGTCTGGGTCGATGCCCACCATGTCGCATCCTGCTTCTGCCGCAGCGCGAGTGATCCCACCGGTTCCACATCCCAGGTCAAGGGCACGGGCACCGGGCATCGAGGTGAGGAATCGGAGGAAGAAGTCGTCACTCGGACCCCAGTCATTGACCGCGTCGTAGAGGTCCGAGGCGTGATTCGTCGTCATCGAGTCAACGCTAGCGGCTGAGTCAAGGGGTCTGCAGTGGGTTCCTCTTTGAGGCGTCACGATGAACCGGTGGCAATCAGCTCCAGGCGCGGGCCCTGATGCACCGCCAGGTATATACGATCACGGAGGAGATTCGCCTCGGAGTCGGTCATGGTGCGGTGCAATGGGCGCAGCACGATTCGTACTAGTGCGTTGACCTGGTCCCGCCTGAGGCCAAGCCGCGTCCTGGCCGACTCGGGGAGCGCTTCGTAGCCGGTGCGCGCCGTGACCGTGACGGCTTCGACGTCGTCGACCCTCTCCGCCATTGCCTGGCGGATGCGATCACCGATCGTCTCGTCGTCATCATCCGCGCCGATGACGATTGAGATATCCCGACTCATCGCAGGCAGGGTCGAGATCGGTCTCCACGGTTCGAGGTTGGTCATCTGATCCTGGATGCGCGGATCCGCAGAGCGCAGCACCCGGATGTCGTCGATTCCCTTCCGGAGCATCAACGCCCGGTCCAGACCCATTCCTAGTGCCAAGCCGCCCCAGCGAGTCGGATCAAGCCCCGAGGAGGCCAGGAGAACGGGGTCGATGAGCCCGCACTCTGCGAGTTCGAGCCACTCGCCGTTGACCAGTACATCGAGCTGCTGCCCAGCCTGGGTGTAAGGGTGAACGGCGGGAACCGCGCGCCACGGTGTTCCTGGCAGCACCGCCTCGACGATGGTGCCGAGCATGTGATCGATGTCCTCCGGGGTGAGCCGGCCTCCGGAGGAGATGCGCCAGAGGTCGACCTGATGGGGTTCTCCCACGTGGGTGCGGTCGATCGCGTCGCGTCGATACACCAGCCCCGGAAGAACCAACAATTCATCGAGGCTGGCAGTGGTGTCCAGTGACCGCAGCAAGGGTGGGATCGAGGCGGAGGTGTGGCTGCGCAGCATCACCGTGGAACTGACGTATCGGGAGTACCGGGTCTCGCGGGTGATCGCGCCCGCGTCGAAACCCAGCCGGTCGTAGTTGTCTTCCACCGGCACCAGGGGGCTGACTCGCAGCCGCTGCGCGGGGATCTTCCACGTGTCGCGGAGCGCCTCAACGATGCCGTCCAGGAGTTCCTGCATGGCATGAAGCCCCGCGGTGGGATCGGTGAGGTCGCGAATCTGGAGCGCCGAAGTAAGTTGTTCGGGGGAGAGGTAGGAGGGCATAGCGGGTCCTTAGAGCTCAGGTGGGGTGGGGAGATTCCCTCAGCCGACCTGTCGTCAAGGACCTGGCTACATGTGTGCGCTCAGCCCAAGACGGCCGGTTGCCGGCCGAGGGCTGATAAATCGCGGGTCCATGTGCATTCCTCCAAGGTAATGACGCGAGCAGGGAATGGCAATCGTCGAACGGCGATGGGAGAGAGCCGGGACGATCGCGGGATAGCGTCGTCACATGGATCATGAGCAGCCTCTTGCTGGCGGAAACGCCAGTGGCCCGGTCTACCGCGTGGGGTCGACGGTGCGGAAGCCATGGACGGAGGCCAGCTCGAGCGTGTTGGACTTCATGGCGGCCGTCAAGGACGCCGGAGTGGATGTTCCCGCGGCCCTCGGAAGAGATAGCCGAGGCAGGCAGATGACGGAGTTCGTTCCGGGAGAACCCGCGATCGACTCCGATCCGCTGACGGACGCGGAGCTGGCCCGAGTCGGTGGAATTGTGCGAGCGATCCACGACGCCAGCCAGACCTACACGCCTGCGCCGTCTGCTGTGTGGCACACCGGGATCGCGTCTCCAGGAGATGAGTTGGTCTGTCACAACGACCTGGCGCCGTGGAATCTCATCCTCGGGCCGCGATGGACCTTCATCGACTGGGATGCATCTGCACCGAGCACTCGTCTTTGGGACCTTGCGTATGCGGCCCAGACGTTCACGCTCTCCGATCCAGAGCAGCCACCAGAGGACGCCGCCCGGAGGCTGGCCGCACTCGTCGGTGGCTACGACGCCGACGAGGAGCTGCGTGCCGCGCTGCCCGCGGCCATGAGCCAACGGACTGCCGCGATGTTTCACCTCTTGAGGAGCTCGAATGAGGTGGGCATCGAACCGTGGGGATCGATGTTCGAAGAGGGTCACGGAGACCACTGGGGCGCCGTCACCGACTATGTCCGGAACCACCACGCGGTATGGTCACGAGCACTCGATGAGTGACGGCGGACGAGGACGGGGAGGTGCCAGGAGTGGATCGGAATTCCATAGGGAGCGCCATCGAGTACGGCGGTGGTGCTCTCCTATTGGTGCTTTCGCTGGTCGCGGTGATCTCTGTTGTCAGGTCTCCGGTTCACAGTGTTAAGGCCAAGATGCTCTGGGCGGTGTTCGCCGTCGTCATACCTCTTGCAGGACCGGTCGTGTGGTTCTTCGTTGGACGCGAGACTGCGGAGCAGAAGCGTCTGCGGGCACCAGCACACTAGTGCGGGGTTGGCGGCCTCACGAGATATCGGACTCGAGGATCGACATGTAATGCACGTCCACCCACTGATCCTCGAACCACAACGCGTCCCGCCCGGTGCCCTCGTGAGTGAAGCCGACTTTTTCGTAGACGTGTCGAGCACGTGGGTTGAAATCATAGACTTCGAGCGAGATTCGATGCAGACCTAGTGATTTCAAGGCGTATCGGATGGTCATCCGAGTCGCCTCGGTGCCTAGACCCCTCCCGCGCCCCTGTGGGCCGATGAGCGTTCGGAACCCGCAGGAACGGTTTCCCTCGTCCCAGTCGTTGAGCACTACTTCACCGACCATGGCATCGGTGTTCTGATCGATCACCGCGAGCACGAGGCGGTCATCTGCGGTGCTCCACTGCCGGTAGGTCCCGCGAAGGGTCTCCAGAGACCACGGTGAGGGCTGGGGTGCGCTGGTGTGAACGGAGCCCGTCAGGACCGCGATTTCAGGATCTTGGAACAGTCGGTGGATGACCTCGGCGTCGTGGCCCTGGATTGGGCGCAGTCGCACCAGGTGCCCGTCCAGCGTGGGTTTGTGGCTGAAGATGGTTTCCACGTGGAGAGTATTCCACGGCTCGTGGCGATCTTCTCGGAGAGCTCAAATCCCTATACTCACGGCCATCCCGGGGGCACTTCTCTGCGCTGAGCTCTGCAGCGTCAGGCGTCTGGCCTCGAACGGTGTTCTTTCGCCCATCGCGCCTTCGAGGACCGCGGCAGGTTGGGTTGCCCCCGGAAGTAGGTCCACGCGTTATGCGGGCCGCGGTTTCTTCAATGGGTACAGATTTCAGCATACTCAGCCGGGCTGCGGTACCCGAGCGCT
>NZ_JADPSA010000038.1 GCF_017347085.1 Nesterenkonia sp. E16_10 | reverse complement strand
CTGGGTCATCCCGGAATCGAGCAGCTCCAACGCGGAGGCCTTGAACTCCTCGGAGTAGATCTTCGGCATGGGACTATCCTCTCTGCTTTCTTAGCAGTCGGGAAGTCAACTGAACCGTCAGCAGACCCGTGTCAACGAACCGTCGGTTCATGTCTGCCCACCGGGCCTGTTCTGCGAGCTGTTCTGTGACCAGTTGTTCCCTACCTTCGTTCCGACCCTGAATCAGTCCTGCTGTGTACCCTTCAAACCAATCCCGGCAGTCACATGCGGGGAGGGCTGCCCATGTCTGTTCCATGTGGCATCAGTTCCCTGCCTGGAGCTGATGCGCCTCGATCCGGGCGATGGTGTCAGCGGCCTTAAGGAGATCGCTGGGGTAGATGCCAACTTCATCGGCGAATCGCCCCATGTCGCTCACCGTGTGGATGATCCGCCCGGCGAGGTCGCTCATGATGTTGCAGAGTTCTTCGGCTCTGGGAGGGGCTTTGGTTGTAGACTGATTCATAGCGGATGCTCCTTGTTGAGTGTCTGAGTTGAGAGCGACCTGGTGATCTGTTTGGCGACGGGTACCAGGTCGTTCTTTTGTCTTCTGGGTGATGCTCATGCGCTCACCTCGTACTGCTCGGATTCAGCCTGAGCAATGAACTCGTCCAAGCTGCTCTTTCGGTAGAGACGCCGGACGCCAAGCTTGAAGCTCTTGGGACCTTTCGAGATTCCCTGCCAGTAGCGCAGCGTGCTCGGCGTTGTGCGGAGATACTGCGCCGCTTCCTCGATGGTGAGCAGCTGGTCCTGCGGAGCCTTGACTCTAATGTCGTCCGTTGCGGCCTTGGTGGCACTCATTCCATCCTCCTGTGATTGGGTAATTCCAATCCTACACGACATTCGCCGGTTTAATACACTCAGGATTGAAAAGATTGCATCTCAGAGTGCATACTTGTGGCATGACCGACGAACTTGAGTCAGCGAGAACGCTGCGCCACTCTCTCTCACGCGACCATCTAGAAGAGCTGCGCTTCCGTGAAGCCCTGAACTCACTGCGAAGAGAACAGGACATGTCGCAGGGTGAACTAGCGCGCCGAATGGTGGAAGAGGGGTGGGAGCAGTTCAATCAGGCGACCGTGTCCAGGATTGAGAAGGGCACCCGACCAGTTCGTCTTGGGGAAGCGCGAGCTTTGGCACGCGTGCTCGGCACCGAGGTTGGCTACATGCTGTCGGACTCTGGGCCGTCGAGATTCTTGACTGAGTTTTGGGACGTGTACCGCGAAGCCTTGAACCATCAGAGCTATATGCAAGCCGCCGTCCGAAGTTGGTCTGATTCAGTTGCACGTCTCCGATATCTCCTGTCGGTCATGGACTTGGACGCGGTGCAATCCCTGTTGCCCAGGGAGAACCAGTTAGCGTTCGAGGCCGCAGTGGCCAGTGCTAGGCGACTGACCCAGCGAGACATCGGTCAGTTGGCTAGGGACACCCAGTGGGCTCAGGAGAATCCCCAAGAACGGCCTGAGCATGACGAAGAGGACTAAGACCCGCGAGCCGGGGATCTACTCGGTAGAGCGCGCCGACGGCGGGAAGTCCTATGAAGTGGCCTACCGGAACTCTGAGGGAAAGCGCCGGCAAGAGACGTTCCGGAACTTCAACGCTGCGAGGGACTTCAAGCGCCGATCTCATTCCGAGGTCAAGGCCGGGACACATGTGGACTCCTCCGACGGGAAGCTCACCCTCACCGAGTATTACCGCAGCTTTCGTGAGCGTCAGGTGTGGGAGTCAGGCACGTTCAAGCTCTGCGACATCGCGGTCAAGAGCTGCACCTTCGCCGACGTGCCGCTGGGCAAGGTGAGACGCTCCCATGTGGAGCAGTGGGTGAAGACGATGTCTGAGACGTTGAAGCCCTCTACGATCCGCACGCGGGTCAGCTACGTGACGATGGTGGTCAACGGGGCGATCCGAGATCAGTACCTTGTCAGGGATCCGATGAAAGGGGTGCCGCTCCCCCGGCTGAGCAAGGACGAGATGAACATCCCGCTGCCGGGCGAGGTCGGGAAACTCCTCGAGAACTCTCACCCGCATTACCGGGCATTCTGGTCGGTGTGTGCTTTCGCTGGACTGCGACCGGGAGAGGCTGCCGGGTTGAAGGTCGAGGACATCCGTTGGTTGCAACGCGAACTGCGAGTAGAACGGCAGGTGCAGCCGCTGGGGCGGGGCACGGTGGATGTGAAGGAACCAAAGTTCGGTTCACGGCGCACTGTGTACATCCCGGAGCGGCTGGTGAAGATCCTCGCGCAGCATGTCGAGGAGGGCACTAACGGGGACTGGCTGTTCATGGGCTCGTCTGGGAACCCGCCGACTCATCACGGGTATGCCCCGCGCTGGGCCGAGGCGCTGGATGCCGCCAAGGTGGGTCCGTACCGGGTCCACGATCTGCGCCACTTCTTCGCCTCTGGGCTCATCGCAGCCGGTACAGATGTAGTGACGGTTCAGCGCCAGCTCGGCCACCAGTCGGCCACTGTGACGCTGAACCGCTACTCACACCTGTGGAACACCCATCAAGAGGTCACGCGGACTGCCGTAGAGGCCATGATGAAGCAGGCCATGGACTCCGATGTTGGGATTGTGACGGGAAAGCAGGGCGCTTAGTCTGTTGACCTGGGGCGATGACTACTGCCGGGTGTAGGACTCCCACTTGCGGGCCTGGTGCTCCGCGTCGATGATCCGAACGGTGCCGGACTTCGAGCGCATCACGATGGACTGGGTGGAGACCTTGTCGCCCTGGTACCGCACGCCGCGCAGCAGGTCGCCGTCGGTGATCCCGGTGGCGGCGAAGTAGCAGTTGTCCCCGGTGACCAGCTCGTCGGTGGTCAGCACCCGGCTGACGTCGTGGCCGGCGTCGAGCGCCTTCTGCGCCTCCTCGTCGTCGACCGGGGCGAGGCGGCCCTGGATGACGCCGCCCACGGCCTTGATCGCGCAGGCGGTGATGATGCCCTCGGGGGTGCCCCCAACGCCCATGAGCACATCGATCCCGGAGCCTTCACGAGCCGCGGCGATGCCGCCGGCCACGTCACCGTCCATGATGAACCGGACCCGGGCTCCGGCCTCGCGGATCTCGGTGACCAGCTTGGAGTGCCGCGGGCGGTCCAGCACGCAGACGTTGAGCTGGCTGATCCGCTTGTTCTTGGCCTTGGCGATCAGGTGCAGGTTCTGCTTCACCGGCAGGCGAAGGTCCACCATGTCGGCGGCTTCGGGCCCGGTGATCAGCTTGTCCATGTAGAACACCGCGGAGGGGTCGAACATGGTGCCGCGCTCGGCCACGGCGAGCACCGCGAGTGCGTTGTTGTAGCCCAGTGCGGTGAGTCGGGTGCCGTCGATCGGATCGACCGCCACGTCGGCCTCGGGCCCGGCACCGTTGCCGACTCGCTCACCGTTATAGAGCATCGGAGCCTCATCCTTCTCGCCCTCGCCGATGACCACGACCCCGTTGAGGTTCACGGTGTCGAGCAGGGAGCGCATGGCGTCCACGGCGGCACCGTCGGCGGTGAGCTTGTCACCCATGCCCACCCAGGCGCCGCCGGCGATGGCTGCGGCCTCGGTGACCCGGACCAGCTCCATGGCCAGGTGGCGGTCCGGCTCGGAGTCCCCCACGGCCAGTCGTGCCGAAAGATGGGAGAAGTCCTGGGACGAGCCGTCGTCGGAGCGTGTCCCGCGGTGCTGCGAAGAATCGTTCATGGGCTTGGGCCACCTTGTCGTCTCGGCTTCTGACCGGCCTCGTCGCCGGCTCTGCCGCCATCATAGCCGCGAGCACGGACGCGGCATCGAGTCACGGACCCGGGCATGTCAGTCCACGGTGACACAATAGAGAGGTGACCGAGCCAGAAGACACCCCCACTCCGCAGCTGACGCAGTCCCAGGCGAAGCGCCTTCGCCAGCCTCTGATCGGCGTGGTGATCACGGTGGCCATCACCCTGCTGGCGGTCTTCGCCGTGATAGGACTGCGTCCCGAGCGCGACGTCGCCTTCACCCCGGACGTCGATGTCGAGGAGGCGGCGGGCTGGACCAGCGACGTCTCGAACTTCACCGCCATCTCCCCCGAGGTGCCCGAGGGTTGGACGGCGAACTACGCCCGCTGGGAGAACCGCGTCGAGCTCGGCGTCACCGCCTGGGAGGTCGGGTACTCCGTGGACGAGCAGAGCTTCCTGAGCTTCGCTCAGACCGACGAGCCCAACCCGGCGTGGGTCTACGACGCGACCCGGCAGATCGGGCCCACCGGAGAGGAGACCATCGAGGGGCTGACCTTCGAGGTCCGCGAAGATGACCAGTGGAAGTACTACGTCCTGGAGGCCGAGGAGAACCCGGTCGACGGCACCGCGATCGTGCTCGGCGGCGATGCCACCGCCGAGCAGTTTGAGACCTTCCTCGCAGCTGTCGCGGCATCGATCGATGTTGAGGTAGAAACAGAGGACGACAACGGAGGTTCCACAGGATGACCGCTTCAACCACGCCCGCACAGCCGCTTCCCGCGGAGGTCTGGGAGCTGCTCAAGGCCGGAAATGACCGCTTCGTCGCCGGCGATTCCAAGCACCCGAACCAGAACGCCGCACGCCGCTCCTCGCTCACCGAGTCCCAGCACCCGGTGGCCACGATCTTCGGCTGCTCGGACTCCCGTCTGGCTGCCGAGATCATCTTCGACGTCGGCCTCGGCGACATCTTCGTCGTGCGCACCGCAGGTCAGGTCACCGACGACGCCGTGCTCGGCTCCCTGGAGTTCAGCGTCGCCGAGCTCAAGGTCCCGCTGATCGTGGTGCTGGGCCACGACTCCTGCGGCGCGGTCTCGGCCGCGCTGCAGGCCACCGAGTCCGGGGTCACCCCCACCGGCTTCGTGCGCAGCCTGGTGGAGCGCATCACTCCCTCGGTGATGGCCGCGCAGCGCGCGGGGATCACCAGCGTCAATGAGACCGTGGAAGAGCATGTGAAGCAGACCGCGCACCGGATCGTGGATCACTCCCGGGTGCTCCACGCGGCCGTGGCCGAGGGTCGCACCGCGGTCATGGGGGTGACCTACCGGCTCTCGGAGGGGCGGGCCGACGTCGTCACCAGCATCGGCGAGGTCTGACCTTCGGCCCAGCCGGCTGAATCTCCCCAGGACGGTCAGCCCCATTCCCTCCGGAGGGGCTGACGCCTAGGGTGGGTCCGTGATCGCGTTCATCACCGAGCTTCTGAGTTCCGGATCGCTGGACCAGGCCCTTGCCGGGCTGTTGCTGCTGGTCGGCGGGGTCGTCTTCGCGGTCTGCGCCATCTCTTTGAGCTTCATCGATCTGCGGGAACACCGGCTCCCGAACCGCATCATCTACCCCTGGGCCGCAGTCGCACTGGGCCTCCTGCTGCCCACGGCGCTGCTGCTGGGGGACCCGCTCGCTGCGCTGCGTGCCCTCGCTGCCGCACTCATCTGGGGCGGGCTCTTCCTGCTCGTGCGGCTGATCGCTCCGCCGGCACTGGGCATGGGAGACGTGAAGCTCGCCGTGGTGCTGGGGCTCTACACCGGCCTCCTCGGCTGGAACACCGTGCTGGCCGCCGTCGTGGCGTCCTTCCTGCTCGGCGGACTGGTCTCGGCGGGACTGCTGATCTCCGGGCAAGGCACGGCCAGGACCGCGGTCCCCTTCGGGCCGTTTCTCCTGGTGGGCACCGCTGTTGCGCTGATGCTCAGCGGCGGTGACTCGCTAGGCTGAACCCATGCCCACCCCTGACTTCATCAAGGAACTGCGTCAAGACATCGGCACCAAGGAGCTCTGGATCCCGGCCACCCGGGGCGTGGTACTGCGCCGAGCCACCGGGGACCAAGAGACCGAGGTGCTGCTGGTGCGTCGGGCCGACAACGGCGCCTGGACGGTGACCTCGGGGATCCTGGATCCAGGCGAGGACCCGGCCCTGGGCGCCGTCCGCGAGGTCGAGGAGGAGACCGGGGTCATCGCCCGTCCGGTGCGGGTGGCCGGGGTCTTCGCGACCGGGCTGGTGCGCTACCCCAATGGGGACGCGTGCCGGTACCTGGACACGGTGCTGGAGATGGAGCCCGTCTCGGGGCAGGCCCGGGTCAACGATGACGAGTCCGTCGAGGTCGGCTGGTTCCGCGTCTCGAGGCTCCCGGAGCCGATCAGCGAGGACCAGCGGATGGTCATCGACTGGGCGTTGGATGCCGAGGCCCCCGCCCGATTCCGCAGCTGAGTCCACCCCACCCGCTGGTTGAGTTCTCCGGTCGCTGTGTAGCGACCGGAGAACTCAACTGCACGGGGCGGGAAGGCGCGGGGCTGAACGGGGCCGGGATCAGCCGGGGCGGGTCATGCTCATCAGGTCCAGGGACTCATCGAGCTGCGCCTCGGTGAGTTCGCCGCGCTCGACGTAGCCCAGCTCGATCACGGCGTCGCGCACGGTGAGCTTGTTCTTCACCGCGTGCTTCGCGATCTCGGCGGCGGCCTCGTAGCCGATGTGCTTGTTCAGCGGGGTCACCACCGAGGGGGACGCGGCGGCGAGGAACGCGGCGCGCTCCTCGTTGGCGGTCAAGCCCTTGATCATCTTGTCGGCCATCACATAGCTGGTGTTCTTCAGCAGCCGGATGGACTCCAGGAGGTTCGCGGCCATCACCGGGATGCCCACGTTGAGCTCGAAGGCGCCGTTGGTGGAGGACAGCGCGACGGTGGTGTCGTTGCCGATCACCTGGGCGCAGACCTGGATCGCGGATTCGCAGATCACCGGGTTGACCTTGCCGGGCATGATCGAGGAGCCCGGCTGCAGGTCCGGGATCGCGATCTCACCGAGACCGGTGTTGGGACCCGACCCCATCCAGCGCAGGTCGTTGTTGATCTTCATCAGGGAGTAGGCGATGTTGCGCAGCTGCCCGGAGGCCTCCACCAGCCCGTCTCGGTTGGCCTGGGCCTCGAAGTGGTCCCGGGCCTCGGTCAGCGGCAGCCCGGTGTCCTGGGCGAGGCTGGCGATGGCCTTCTCGGCGAAGCCCAGCGGGGTGTTGATCCCGGTGCCCACGGCGGTTCCGCCCAGGGGCACCTCGGCCACGCGCGGCAGGGCGGAATCGATGCGTTCGACGCCGTAGCGCACCTGTGCGGCGTAGCCGCCGAACTCCTGGCCCAGGGTGACCGGGGTGGCGTCCATCAGGTGGGTGCGGCCGGACTTCACCACGGAGGCGAACTCTTCGGACTTGGCCTCCAGCGCCTCGGCGAGGTAGGCCAGGGCCGGCTGCAGATCGTTGACCAGCGCGGAGGTGGCGGCCACGTGCACGGAGGTGGGGAAGACGTCGTTGGAGGACTGCGAGGCGTTGACGTGGTCGTTGGGGTGGACCTCTTTGTCCGAGCCCTTCTCTGCCAGGTAGCGGTTGGCCAGGGTGGCCAGCACCTCGTTGGTGTTCATGTTCGAGGAGGTCCCGGAGCCGGTCTGGAACACGTCGATCGGGAAGTGCTCGTCGAGGTCTCCGGTCTCGACCAGCTCGGCGGCGTGGACGATCGCCTCGGCGAGCTCGGCGTCGAGCACCCCGAGATCCTTGTTCGCCCGGGCGGCGGCCTTCTTCACCCGCGCCAGCGCCTCGATGTGGGCGCGCTCCAGGGTGCGTCCCGAGATCGGGAAGTTCTCCACGGCGCGCTGGGTCTGTGCGCGATACAGGGCCTGGGCGGGCACCTTCACCTCACCCATGGTGTCGCGCTCGATACGGTATTCGGTCTCAGCAGTGTTCTCGGTCATAGCCTCAGTCTAATAACCGATCTCCGGGGACCGAGACAGTGACGCGCAGCCCGAGCCCCCGGGCTGACCCGTGGACGCTGCGGGCGCACCAGGGACGCTGCGCGGCGGGGCGCACCGACCGAGCTCAGTCGACGCTGGCGATGAGCCCGTTGAGGAACTTCGCGGCGGCCGCGCGTTCAGCCTCGGTGAGCGTCTCCACGGCGGCGAGCATCCGGCGGTGCATCTCGCTGAGCGTCTCGCGCACCTCGTGGTCTCCTGCGATGGTGGGTTGGATCGCCACCGAGCGGCGGTCGCTGGGGAACGGCACGCGTCGGACATATTCGTCACGGATCAGTCGGTCCACCAGGACGCTGACCGAGGCGGCGCTGATGTCCAGTTCGCGGGCCAGATCCCGTTGGCGCAGCAGCTCTCCGGCTGCCTGGGCGCGCAGCACGTGGCGCAGCGCGAGGAGATCCGTCTCTCCCATGCTCATCGAATCCCGGGTGCGCGAGCGCATCTTCCGTTCCGACTCGCGGTACCTGCGCAGCAGGTTCAGCACCTCCACGGAGCTCGGCGCATGCGCAGTGTCCTGGTACCAGTAGCCCCCGGGCCGGAGACCGGGGGAATCTTCCTGATGTCCGTGTTCTTCCTTCAACATCCCCGCCTCGCAGTGGCCGTCACGCCGCTGTCTCTCGATAGTTGCATGGGCTAAGTGTTAGCCCTTCTAGCCAATGGTAGGACACCGCCGAAATCCCGGCCACCGGGGGTGCACGCCGACCCCCGGCCTCTGCGTAGCATGGAGTGATGAGCAGAGCATTCCAACGATCCGGCGCGGGCGATCAGATCGGCAGCACGTCCGAGGATTCCTGGGGATCTCTGAGCTCCGACCTGAGATCCACCTTCGGTCGGACCTTCCTGCCGGTCGTGGTCCCGCTGGTCGGGATGTGGGCGGTGTATCTGGTGATGGTCTTCACCGGGAACTGGCTCAACCGGGCGCTGGGTCTGCAGGCGCGCGACGTGGACGGCCTGCTCGGGATCCTGTTCATGCCGCTGCTGCACGGCAGCCTCGGGCATATCCTGAGCAACTCGATGTCCTGGCTGGTCCTGGGCGGCATGGTCTCGCTGCTGACCCGGCGGTTCGTCAGCATCACCGCCGTGATCTGGCTGCTCTCAGGGGTGCTGCTCTGGCTCGGCGGCACGCCCTGGATCTGCCACGCCCCGGAAGGCTTCGGCTGCGGCCGGCTGCACATCGGGGCCTCCGCGGTGATCTATGGTTTCGCGACCTTCCTGGTCGCCTTCGGCTTCATCACGCGGCGGATCCTCGCGGTGGTCTTCTCACTGGCCGTGCTCTTCCTCTATGGGCTGAGCATGCTCGTCGGGATGACCCCGATCAGCCCGGGCGGGGTGTCATGGTCCGGGCATCTGGCCGGAGCCGCGGCCGGCGTCGTCGTCGCCTTCATCTTCACCAGGTCTGCGCGCGCCGAGCGTGCCAGCAGGAGGATCGCGCGAGGCTGAGCCGAACTGATCGGCCGGCGTGCCGAGCTCGCCCCGGCCATCCGTGCCGAGCATGCCCCGGCCATCCGTGCTGAGCATGCCCCGGCCGGCCGAGCCGGACGGGGCATGCTCAGCAGCGCAGGGATCTAGACGTCCTCGAGCAGCTCCGTGACCAGCGCGGCGATCCGGGAACGCTCCGAGCGGGTCAGCGTGACATGCCCGAAGAGCGGGTTGCCCTTGAGGATCTCGACCACCGCAGCGATGCCGTCGTGTCGGCCGACCCGAAGGTTGTCGCGCTGGGCGACGTCGTGGGTGAGCACGATCTTCGAGTTCTGCCCCATCCGCGACATCACGGTGAGCAGCACGTTCTTCTCCAGCGACTGCGCCTCGTCGACGATCACCCAGGCATCATGCAGCGAGCGCCCGCGGATGTGGGTCAGCGGCAGCACCTCGAGCAGTCCGCGGTGCAGCACCTCGTCCAGCGCGTTCTCCGAGACCAGCGCGCCGAGCGTGTCGTAGACCGCCTGGCCCCAAGGGTTCATCTTCTCGGCCTCGGAGCCGGGCAGGTATCCCAGCTCCTGGCCGCCCACCGCGTAGAGCGGGCGGAACACGATGATCTTCTTGTGCTCTCCACGCTCCAGCACGGCTTCGAGCCCGGCGCAGAGGGCCAGCGCGGACTTCCCCGTTCCGGCTCGACCTCCCATCGAGACGATGCCCAGCTCCGGGTCCATCAGCATGTCGATGGCCAGGCGCTGCTCGGCGGAGCGTCCGTGCAGCCCGAAGACCTCGCGATCTCCCCGGACCACCTGGACGTATTTCTGTGAGGCCGCGTTCTGCTTGACCCGGCCCAGGGCGGAGCCGCGGTCCGAGGAGATCACCAGCCCGGTGTTCACCGGCAGCTCCTCGGCGTCCTCGAGGTCGATCTTCTCGCCCTCGTAGAGCTGGGCGATCTGTTCCGAGCTCGCGCTGACCTCGGCCAGGCCGGTCCAGCCGGAATCGGCGACCCATTCGTTGCGGTACTCATCGGCCGCGAGCCCCATCGCCGAGGCCTTCACCCGCATCGGCAGGTCCTTGGTGACCACGGTGACCTCACGGCCCTCGTCGGCGAAGCTCTTCGCCACCGCCAGGATTCGCGCGTCGTTGTCGGAACCGCGGAAGCCCTGCGGCAGCACCTCCAAGGAGATGTGGTTGAGCTCCACCAGCAACCGTCCGCCCTGGTCGTTGAGCGGGATGGGTCGATTCAGCGCCCCGTGCTTCACGCGCAGCTCATCGAGGAGGCGCAGCGCCGAGCGGGCGAAATAGCCCAGCTCAGCATCGTGGCGCTTCTTCTCCAGCTCGGAGATGACGACGACGGGGAGGATCACCTCATGCTCGGCGAACCTCAGGAAGGCCTTCGGATCCGAAAGCAGCACCGAGGTGTCTATCACGTAGGACTTCTGGGCGAGTGCGCCGGCGATCTCCTTCTCGAACTCCTCCTTGTCGACGGAGTCAGCGTTTGCTTGGTTCAGGTGCGAGGAGGCCACGGTTTCTCCATATCCGGAAACACAGAAGGTCCCGTCCGTGAGTCTCGACGGCGGACGCCTGGTGACGTCTCCGACTCGCGGCGGAACCTTGAACTGTCCCCGTTGTGATTCTCAGGGGTGGTCGGTTCGGCCCTGCGGGGCCGGTCCGACCCCTTCTCCGTGATGCCTGCGGCATACGCGATCGGGCCTCTCCGGTCAGTGTTCTGACACTTCAAAGCGTACTCCGCATCGAACTACATGGCAGTAGTTTTCGATGAGTTCGGCGTGACGAACCGGTAAACACTTCGAGACCGGACGCTCATGACGCCGGCGCGGCGCGGCGGGTGCCGGCGTCAGTTTCCGAAGCGCCGTTGCCGCTGTGCGTAGTCACGCAGCGCGCGGATGAAGTCCACGCGGCGGAAGTCGGGCCACAGCGCCTCGCAGAAGTAGAACTCCGAGTAGGCCGACTGCCACATCAGAAATCCGGAGAGCCGCTGCTCCCCCGAGGTCCGGATGATCAGCTCCGGGTCGGGCTGGCCGCGGGTGTAGAGCCAGTCGGCGATCGAGCCTGGGGTGAGCTCCTCGGCCACTTCGCTGATGCTTCGCCCCTGGGACTCGGCGTGACGCAGCAGATCCTTGACCGCGTCCACGATCTCCTGACGTCCGCCGTAGCCCACCGCAACGTTGACATGCACGGCCGGCTCCTCCTCGGCCCGGGCAAGCTCCGCATCCACGCAACGCAGCCGCTCGGCCAGCGGCGCGGGAAGCAGCTCGGGCTGCCCGACCGGGTGGACCCGCACCGGGCGCCCGCCGGGCCGGGATTCGCACAGCCGCTCGAGGGTGTCGGCGATGATCTCCATGAGCTGGTCCAGCTCCTCGGCGGAGCGGCTCATATTGTCCGTGGAGAGCATGTAGAGGGTCACCGTGGGCACGCCGAGCTCGGCGCACCAGTCGATGAACTCCACGATCTTGTTCGCGCCCGCCAGGTGGCCGTCTGCGGTGGGGGTGCCGGCCAGCTTCGCCCAACGACGGTTGCCGTCCACCACCACGCCGATGTGCTGCGGGATCCGGTCCTGCGGCAGCGCGCGGCTGATCTGCCGCTCATAGACGGCATAGGCGAGAGAACGCAGCCCCATGGGACCTCCTGCAATGTTGGCGCATTCCCACCCTAAGGGACGGCCCGGAGATCTGAGCCCGGGGGCGGCGCGCGTCCAGATGCGGCGTGTGACACAGTATGTTACTGGCTGGTCACCTGTGGCTCTACACTGGTGCCGTGGCTACGCATGAGCAGAAGACCGAGCTTCCTCACCGCAGCACCGCCCCGGCGGAGCGACTCTTCGACTCCGAGGTGCCGCTGAAGCCGCGGATGCGCGGCTGGCTGCACGCCGCGATGGTGCCGCTGGCTCTGAGCGCGGGCATCGTGCTGATCGTTCTGGCTCCCCCAGGCACCCTGCGCGTGGCCTCGGTGGTCTATGTGATCACCGGGCTGCTGCTGTTCGCCGTCTCCGCGACCTATCACCTGGGCACCTGGTCACCGCGCACCGCACGAGTGCTCAAGCGCCTGGACCACACCAACATCATGCTGATCATCGCGGGGACCTACACCCCGCTGACCCTGGCGCTGCTCCCGGAGCCGCGCGACCTGATCCTGCTGGTGGCGGTCTGGACCGGGGCCCTGGGCGGGGTCGCCTTCCGGGTCTTCTGGACCGACGCGCCGCGCTGGCTCTACACCCCGGTCTACGTCCTCCTGGGCCTCGCGGCGCTGGTGTTCCTGGGTGACTTCTTCGCCGCCGACGTCGCCGCAGCCACGCTGATCTGCGTGGGCGGGCTGTTCTACATCGTCGGTGCGGTCTTCTATGCGCTGAAGCGGCCGAACATCTCGCTGCACTGGTTCGGGTTCCATGAGCTCTTCCACGCCTGCACGCTGATCGGATTCATCTGCCACTACATCGCGATCATGTTCGCGCTGCTGGACTGAGGCCTGCGCTGCACAGCCGGGGGCTTCACCCGCGCAGCGCGGCCAGCGCCTGATCCGGTGAACCCACCGGAGGCAGGCAGACCATCGCGCCCACGGCGTTGAGGCATACGCTGAGCTGCAGCCCGGCCTCCGGCGCCACGGTCTCGGCGGCAACCGGCTCCACCGGCACCCCGTGAAGCGCACCGGCCCGGCGCACCTGAGCCAGGTCCGCCGCGGTGCCGGCGAGGAACCGGAACGCCGGGGACTGCCGTGCCGCCCGGCGCGCCACCAGCAGGGAGGCTCCGATCACGGTGGGTGCCTTGGCGGCGGCGAGCTTCACGTGCTGCAGGATCTGCCCTGGTCTGAGGTCCTCGGCACCGAGCAGCTCCAGCGCCTCGGCCATCTGCAGCGCCTGGGCCAGGGCGGCGACGCTGCTGGGCTCGGGTCCGTCCAGCGGGGTGGCCAGCAGCGGGCCCTGCTGCGCGGCGGTGAGCAGCCCCTCGGCATCCGAGCTCTCCAAGAGCTGGATCTCCCCGCCCTCGCGGATCACGAAGCTTTGCAGGATCTGACCCAGCACGGCGGCGCCGCGGCGCATCCACTCGGCGTCGGCGCCGGCCGAGCCGAGCTGGAAGCAGGCCACCGCCAGATGCGCATGATCGGCAAGCCCGCCGAGCTCGGCGGCGGGAATGCCGGCGTAGGAGATCCGGTGCAGGCGCACCCGACCAGCCCGGTGGAGAGCAGCGGACTCGTCCGCGGGGTCTTCGCCGGGTTCATGCCTCACGTGGGTCTGCCAGAGCCGTTCGGCGAGCGCCTCGGCCTGGGCCAGCAGCGCGGAATCGTCCCAGAGCGCCGCGGCCGTGGCCATGGAGGTGATCGCCTGGGCGTTCCAGGCCGCGACGACCTTCTCGTCCCGGGCCGGCTGATCCCGCAGCAGCCGACGACGGCGCAGCTCCGGTGCCACCTGCTCCATGAGCTGAGTCTGTTCCCCGGTCAGCGGCGCATCGAAGTGCAGGGTGCGCGGAGTCTGCGCGCTGATGTGCAGCGGGGCGCCCTGCGTGATCGACTGCTCATCGGCGGGGACGCCGTGGTTCAGCGCCACCAGCTCCTGGGCCTGCTCCTCCCCCAGGCCGGCAGCCCCAGCGGCCTCGTCCAGCTCTTCGTCGGAGAACAGGTAGGTGGCGCCCTCACTGTGCCGACCGTCGGCGTCCACCGTGTCGGCGTCGAGCGAGGAGGCCAGCAGTCCTGAGTCCGGCAGCAGCATGCGCTCGGTGAGCCAGTCCAGGCTGAGCCGGGCCTGCCGTTCGGCGCGTGCGCGAGAGACCTCGTCGACGGCGGGGTGCCTGCTGAGCCGGGCGTAATGCCCGATGAGCTGAGCGTTGTCGTAGAGCATCTTCTCGAAGTGCGGCAGCGCCCAGGCGAGGTCGGTGGCGTATCGCGCGAATCCGCCTTCGACCTGGTCGAAGAGCGCAGAACGACCCAGGGTCTCCAGTGTCCGCAGCGCCAACCCGGCCGCCTCGGAGCCGGGGTCCCAGACGGCCTCCTCGAGCAGGAAGCCCAGCAGCGGGGAGGGCGGGAACTTCGGCGCGGAACCGAAGCCGCCGTGGACCGGGTCCTCCTGCTCACTCAGCACCCGCAGCGCGTCGTCGACCAGTCCGTCCAGCTCCGCGGGTTCTATGCGCGAGGGGCCGGTGCGCGAGGGGCCGGCGTCTGCGCCGTCGATGGGTGCGCCATCGTCCAGGGCATGGACCGTCGTGGCCAGTCCCGCCTGCTGCCGACGCTGAACCCCGAGGGACTCGGCGATCTTGCCCGCGGAGGTCTCGACCTCGCTGCGGCGCTCGGTCCAGGCCTGGTGGACGGCATCGAGGACCTCGGCGAAGGAAGGGACCTGCCCCACCCGGCGGGGAGGGAAGTAGGTGCCGGCGTGGAAGACCCGGGCATCGGGGAGAGTGAATACGCTCATGGGCCAGCCGCCCTGCTTGGTCATCGCCTGGGTGGCGGCCATATAGGTGTCATCCACATCGGGGTGCTCCTCGCGGTCGACCTTGATCGCGACGAACCGTTCGTTCAGCGTCGCCGCGAGCACCGGGTCCGCGAAGGACTCGCGCGCCATCACGTGGCACCAGTGGCAGGCCGCGTAGCCGATCGAGACGAAGACCGGGACGTCGCGGCGGCGCGCCTCGGCGAAGGCCGCAGCCCCCCAGGGGTGCCAGTCCACGGGGTTCTCGGCGTGGGATCGGAGGTACAGCGAAGAGCTCTCAGCAATGCGATGTCCCATCCGCCCAGTCTCGCGCACCCGCGACCCGGCGTCGAGCACCCCATCCCACCCGCGTTGAGGGGCGGAATCTCCGTGCATCTGAGGCCCCGATCCCGCTCAACTGCTCGTAGAATCCGCCCCTCAACGTCAGGGAGGGCGGGCGGGTCAGCCGGTCAGCGGCTCAGCTGCAGGTGTGGGATCCCCTCGGGTTCGAAGCCGAAGATCTGGCCGTAGAAGCTCAGCGCAGCCTCGAAGCTGGTGATGATGTTCTCGGCCTTCCGGAATCCGTGCTGCTCCCCGGCGAAGAGCAGATACGCATGCGGGATCGACTTCGCCGCGAGCGCATCGCGGAACATCTCGGCCTGGTTCGGCGGGACGATTGGGTCCTCGTCGCCCTGAAGCAGAAGCACAGGGCAGCTCAGGGTGTCCACATGGTTCAGCGGTGCCCGCTCGCGGTAGATCTCTGCGGCCTCCGGGTACGGGCCGACGAGCCCGTCCAGGTAGCGGGACTCGAAGTCGTGGGTGTCCTCGGCCAGCGCCACCAGATCGGCCACTCCGAAGCTGGAGACTCCTGCGGCAAAGGTCTCGGTGCGGGTCAGGCAGGCCAGGGTGGTCCATCCCCCGGCGCTGCCGCCCTCGATCCCCAGCCGACGAGGATCGGCGATCCCCTCCCGTACCAGGTGTTCCATGACCGCGACGGTGTCCTCCACGTCCACCACGCCCCATTGACCCTTGAGCCGTTCCCGGTAGGCCCGGCCGAAACCGGTGGATCCGCCATAGTTGATGTCCACCACGCCGAGTCCGCGCGAGGTGTAATAAGCGATCCCCAGGGAGAGTCCGACGGCGGCCTGGCCGGTGGGCCCGCCGTGCACCTGGGCGATGAACGGTGGCAGCTCACCCTCCGGAGCGGCGAATCCCTCCTGGTGCGGCCGGTAGAGCACCGCATGGATCTCCTGCCCCGAGGCGTCGCGCACCGTGATCGGCTCGGGCACCGGCAGCAGCCCGGGGTCGGGGGCGTCCTGCCGGGAGGAGCGTACGACGTCGAGGCTCTCCACCGTCCACTGCCCCTCGGTCACCACGAGCTGGCCCACGCTGATCGCAGGGAATTCGGTCCTTGAAGAGCCATGCAGCGCGAGTGCACCGTCCTCGCGCAGGCTCACCCCGGAGATGGCGGTATGCGGCAGCGCCACCGGCGAGACCGTGCCGTCACGCAGGTCCAGCACGCCCAACGAGTCGGTGGCGGTTCCGTGGATGCACAGGGCGTGATCGGCGTCGATCGGGGTGACCCAGCGCTGGCCCAGCTGCCAGAGCGGCCCGGCGTACTCCTGCTCATCGACCAGCAGCTGGCGCGGCGGCTCTGCCGGGGCGGTCTGCACCGTCCAGGGGTTCCACCACCCGGAACGGTCGCTGAGGTAGAGCAGCTCCCCGTCGCGACGCCACTGCGGCTGCAGCACCGAGACCTCGGGGCCGCCGTCGAGGACCTGATCCTCGACCACGATCCCGCCGGCGACTCGGCCCACGTGCAGCGCGGTGCCGTCCCAGGGCATCTGCGGGTGTTCCCAGGAGATCCAGGCCAGCTGGGTCCCATCCGGTGAGAGCTGCGGGTGCGCGACGAACCGCGAGGACGGGGTCACCTTGCGCACCGCAGTCTGGTCCTCGGCGGCCGAGCCGTCCAGGGGAAGCGCCGCAATATAGCGTTCGATGCGCGCAGCACCCGCTGAGTCTTCACCCCCGAGGTGCTCCTCGCAGATCCACCACACCTCCGTGGTGCCCTCGGCGAGGGAGACCGCGGTGGGCTGTGCCCAGCGCAGCGAGGGTCCGCCGGCGGCGGCAATCTCGGCACCCACCGGGCTGATCGGCTGCGGGGTTGCGCCCTCGACGAAGGCGTAGACCCTCTGGTCGGTGAAGTTCACGAACAACACCAGCGGATCCCCGGAACCATCCTGCGCCGGGACGGCACTCTCGGGCACGGCGCCTTCGGGCAGGGCGGCCGGGGCCGGAGGGTCGGCGGGCAGCGCGATCCACGAGGAGCCGCCGTATTCGTGGACCCGGGACCGGGCGTTGAACGGGGCCGGCAGCACGCTCACGGTGCGGGGGCGCGCGGCAGGGCCCCGGCGAGCCGCGTCGTCGTCGTGCTGTGCCGCCGCCAGCGGGTCCGAATCGGTGCGCACGATGCTCTGTCGGCCGCCCTCGGCGGCGAGGGACTCGCTCCACCAGAGCTGGGCGCCGACCCACTGTGGGGAGCCCAGTCGGTTGCCGCCCACCGCCAGCTGTTCGGCAGAGATCGTCGAGGGCCAGGATCCATGAGGAAGGGTTGTCACCATGGCGCCAGTGTAGGACACCCCACCCCGGCGTTGAGGGGCGGAATCTCCGGGCATTCAGGCCCCGAAACCCACTCAACTGCTCGCGAAATCAGCCCCTCGACGAGGGGGGGGAAGGGCTCCGGGTCAGCGGGCGGGGGGCTGGGGCTCGTTCTCGGTGGGCGGGGCGGTCGGCGTCGGGCCGAAGCGGGCCTCGGCCGCGGCGTCGCGGGAGCGCTGCTGGGAGGCTGAGATCTCGGCCTCGGTGATCTCACCGGGGAACTCCGCCTCGTCCTCGCCGTACTCGGCCTCCACCTGCGCCCTGTACTTCATCCGACGCATGCGCTTGACCAGGTCACGGACCACCACGATGAGCAGCACCACGACCAGGGCGGTGAAGAGGAAGCCCTCGATCCCCGGGGTGATGTCAGCCTCTTCCAACCCAGGACGGAGCTCGGGGGCGTCACCGCCGCCCCCACCTGGCCACGGATTGTTGACCGAGGGAATTAGAACCACAGGTGTCTCTGCCTTTGAACGTCGTCAGTCCTGGTGGACCGGGCTTATCCGGGCGCCGCCGAGGGCGACCGGTGAGTCAAGTCTACGCGTTGTAGAAATCCGGCGAGGAACCAAGGCCTCAGCGCAGACCGCTGAAGAGGTCATGCTCCGGCAGCTCCGTCTCCACCCGGGAATCGACCAGGACGTAGTCGTCATAGGGCCAGACCTCGCGCAGGAAGTCGTTCGGGGTGGCGAAGAAGAAGCCGTCGGGCTCGACCTGGGTCCGGTGGGCGCGCAGCGCGCGGTCGCGATGCTCCAGGAAGGTGCCCACCGGGATCTGGGTGGTGACCTCATGCTCGGTCATCCAGGGCAGCGACCCATCCCGGAAGCGCAGCAGCCGGTCCTCATAGGGGGACGTGTGCCCGGCCTCGATCAGGGCCTTATGGATCGCCTCGAACCGGCCTGGATTGAAGGCCCGGTCGTAGTAGAGCTTCTGCGGTTCCCAGGCCTCGCCGAGGCCCTGGTACTGCGTGGGGTCTCCTGCGGCCCGGTAGGCCTCCACGGTGATCTTGTGGCTCATGATGTGATCCGGGTGCGGGTACCCGCCGACCTCGTCGTAGGAGAGGATCACATGCGGCCGGAAGCGTCGGATCAGGCGCACCAGCGGAGCGGCGGCCTGCTCCAGCGGCAGGGTCGCGAAGCTGCCGAAGGGCAGCGGCGGCGTCGGGTCGCCCTCGGGCAGCCCGGAGTCGGCGAAGCCCAGCCAGACATGGGAGATGTCCAGCGCCTTGGCGGCCTCGGCCATCTCCATCCGGCGCACGCCGGGGAGGTCGCGGTGGGTCTGCAGGATCTCGCCGGCCTCGGGGTTCAGCAGGTCGCCCTGCTCGCCACCGGTGGCGGTGGCCACCATGACCTCAGCCCCGGCGGCCGCATAGGCGGCCATCATGGCAGCACCCTTGGAGGACTCGTCGTCGGGGTGGGCATGCACGGCCAGCATGCGCAGACCAGAGGATCGCGGAAGGCCCTGCGCCTTGGCCCCGTCCACCGCCGCCGCCACCACCTCGGTGCTGATCCCGGCCCCGACCTCGGGGCTGCCGCCGTCGCCATGATGGGCGCCGCCGGCGTGCCCGGTGCGGGAATTCAGCGGACCCGAGGAGCGGGGGGCGCGGTCCGTCGAGGACTTCTGGGTGAAGGTGCGGTGTGAGCTCTGCATAAGCACCTAGAATAGTCCTGATGACTGAGTCCAGCACCACCGACGCCGCGGCCTCCACCGAGCTGGAGTCCCGCTACGGCGCCCCGAGGCGCAGCGCGTCGGGGAAGTCTCAGCGCTGGATGATCCTGGGCGCGCTGGTTCTGGCCTTCGGGGCGATCCTCTACTTCACCGTAGGCAACGCGGTCGGCCAGCTCACCCACAACGACGTCGGCTACACGATCACCTCCGACACCGAGGCCTCGGTGGACTTCGAAGTCTCCAAGGACCAGGATGCTACGGTTCAATGCATGATCCACGTGCTGGACAACAGCTACGCGGTCGTCGGAGCGCGGGTGGTCACCATCGGTCCCCACGAGGGGTCGAGCGCAGGAGACCGCAGCGAGTATTACCGCACCGATCTGCGGACCGAGTCCCGCGGAGTCACCGGAGTGGTGGACTCATGCTGGCAGGTCGAATGACCGCCGCGCACGACTTGCATCACCCATAGAGCTCTAGCAGACGGGCTCCACACCCTTATAGGGACCTGTCCATGAAACCCGACTCTCTCTTCTTCCGACTTCGCGGCGTGATCGCGCTCGTGCTGCTGCTCTGCTTCGTCGCCGCCTTCGTGCTCAGCGCCTGCAGCCCTGCGGCAGGGATCAACGCAGAGCAGGGCCGCAGCGTGAACGTGCTCGCGGCACCCTCCACGGAACCCGCGCTCGAGGGGCTCGCGACTGACCTTCAGGAACGCCAGAGCGGCATCTCCACCCAGGTGGAATACCTCGACGCCGAGGCGCTGCAGCGCGAGATCGATTCCGGGCCCGAGGCCGACCTCGTGCTCACCGCCTCACGCGAGCAGATGCAGGCGCTCAGGCGTCAGGGCAGCATCGAAGGCGACCCGCTCCCGATGGCGAGCAACCGCCTGGTGCTGGTCGCCACGGCGGAGAACCCCTCAGACATAGTGGACTTCGAGGACTTCTCCGCCCGATCCTCCGAGCTGAGGGTGAGCACCTGCACCGGGGACGCACCCTGCACCGAGCAGATCACCGAACTCTCCGGCGCCTTCGATCTGGACCTGAAGCACGAAGATCCCCCTGTCTCCCGCGCAGGCTTCTCCGCTGAGCCGGAGAACCCCCTGCAGAACCTCATTCGGGGCGAGAGCGATGTTGCTCTGGCCTACGTCACCGACGTGCTCGCCCAGGACGCAGCGCTGCAGACCTTCGAGATCCCGCAGTTCCAGCACCACACCACGCAGGTCTGGGCGGGGGTGCTCGCCGATCCACAGAACTCCGGAGCTGCCGATGAGTTCTTCGGGATCCTCTCCGGGGAACAGGCACGTTCAGCCTTCAGCGGAGCAGGCTTCCTTCCCGCCCCTGTCGCGGAAGCTGGGGCCAGTTCCGAAGAATAGTCACGGTCCTGATTGAGAATCCGGAGCGCCCCCACTAGCATGTGGGGAACGCATCAACACCCCGCCGAGGCATGTTCCGGGCTGAAGGGCCGAAGCACCATGCCGACCTCCGGCGGGGTCTTTGCATGAATAAGGAGAGATGAACCGTGTCAACGCACACCCCCGAGATCGACGAGAACGCTCAGTGGCTGACCCAGGAGGCCTACGACCGGCTGGAAGGCGAGCTCAAGCACCTCAGCGGACCCGGTCGCCAGGAGATCGTTGACCGCATCGAGTCTGCTCGCGAAGAGGGAGACCTCAAGGAGAACGGCGGCTACCACGCCGCGAAGGAAGAGCAGGGCAAGGCTGAGGCACGCATCCGCTACCTCAAGGACCTGCTGGAGAACGCCTACGTCGGCGAGGCTCCCACCGGCGACACCGTGGTGCCCGGAATGCTCGTGGAGGCCAAGATCGCTGGCAACACCATGAAGTTCCTCTTCGGAAATCGCGAGATCGCCGGAGACACCGACCTCGAGGTCTACTCCGAGCGCTCCCCCATCGGCGAGGCGATCAACGGCGCCAAGCCCGGAGACAAGCTCAGCTATTCAGCGCCCAACGGCAAGGACATCCCGGTGGAGATCCTCTCCGCCGAGCCCTTCGGCGGCTGAGACCCACACCCAGCAACACGACGGCGGCGGCCCCCGAACCTTGAGACTTCTCAGGGAGGGGGCCGCCGCCGTCGTCGTGCGGGGCGCCTCCGGGCCGGGGCCGGCCAGGCGGCCGGGCGCTGACCTCAGTGCTGCGGGACCATGGGCTCGTAGCCCTGGGCGCGCAGCCGGTTGAGCACGCGCTCGGAGTGCTCGGCACCCTTGGTCTCCATGTTGATCACGATCGAGACCTCACCCATGGAGAGCGCACCTCCGATCCGACTGTGGTCGACCCCGGTGACGTTTGCGTCGGCATCTGCGATGATCTGAGAGATCGTGGCCAGTTCACCGGGAAGGTCTTTGAGCATCAGCTTCACGGTGAGGAACCGGTCGGCCGCGGAGAGACCGTGCTGGATCACGCGCAGCATCAGCATCGGGTCGATGTTTCCGCCGGAGAGCACGGCCACCACGTTCTTGGACCTGATGCCCAGCTCGGCGAGCTTGCCCTCCATCAGCGCGGCCACCGGCACGGCGCCTGCGGGCTCCACGACCATCTTGGAGCGCTCCAGCAGGAAGATCAGCGCGCGGGCGATCGCGTCCTCGCTGACCGTCACGACCTCATCGACCAGGTCCTTGATGATCTCGAACGGGATCTCACCGGGACGGCCCACGGCGATCCCATCGGCGATGGTGCGCACCCCCTTGATCGGGACCAGCGCGTCGGCGGCAAGTGAGGGCGGGTAGGCGGCGGCGTTCTCGGCCTGGACGCCGATGATCTTGACCTCTCGCCCCAGCCTCGCGGCCTGCTGCTTGATCGCCACGGCCGAGCCGGCCAGCAGGCCGCCACCGCCGATGCCCATGATCACGGTGTCGACCTCGGGCTCCTGCTCCAGGATCTCCAGGCCGATGGTCCCCTGTCCGGCGACGACGTCGGTGTTGTTGAACGGGTGGATGAAGACCGAGCCGGTCTCATCCGAGTGTCGCTGCGCCTCGGCCAGCGCCTCGTCCACGTTGGAGCCGTGCAGGATGACCTCGGCGCCGTGGTCCCGGGTGGCGGCCAGCTTCGGCAGCGCCACACCGTGCGGCATGTAGATCTTGGCGGTGATGCCCAGCTTCTTCGCCGCCAGGGCCACGCCCTGGGCGTGATTGCCCGCCGAGGCCGCGACGACGCCGCGAGACTTCTCCTCCTCGGAGAGCCGCGCCATGCGCACATAGGCCCCGCGCACCTTGAAGGAGCCGGCGCGCTGGAGGTTCTCCGCCTTCAGGTGCACCGTGGCGTCCACCATGCGCCCCAGCGCCCGGGAATGTTCCATCGGGGTGCGCACGATGATGTCGGCGAGCAGCTTCTGGGCGGCTTCGATGTCCTCGATCTGGACGCTCAGCTGGGCGCCCGGGCGGTCCTGGGCCTCGGGATGGTGCTGGATCCGTGTCATGCTCTTGTACCCCCCTCCTCAGACCGGGTGTCGTCTCGGGTCTGGGTTCGAGTCTCGGTTCCCGACGGCGCTGCTGTGCCGTGGTCGGTCTCCTCGGCGTCGGGACGCGGCCGGGTGCCGGCAGCCGTGTGCGTCTCGGTGCGGGTCACCTGCCCCTCGGAGGACTCTCCCCGGCGTCCGAAGCCGCGCTTCTCGGGGTCGAGCCCTGGGATGGTCTCCTTGAGTCTGCGGGTGATGTTCGCCAGCGAGGCCTGTTCCTCGGCCTCCTGCACCTCCTTCTGGGCGGCGCGTTTGATCGCCTCTTCCTTCTCCAGCTTCTCCATCTCCTTGGCCTCGGGGTCGCCGCGCCATTCCTCCTTGACGAGGTAGCGCGCGGCTCGGGTGACGAAGGCCAGCACCGGCACCGCGAAGAGTGCCCCGACGATGCCCAGCAGGGTGGTGCCGGCGGTCACGGCGAGGATCACTGCCAGCGGGTGCAGCCGCACAGCCTTGCCCATCACGATGGGCTGCAGGATGTTGGACTCGATCTGCTGGACCAGCAGCACCACGCCGACCATCAGCAGCGCGTTGCCCAGTCCGTTGGCCACCAGTGCCAGGATCACGGCGACGGCGCCGGTGACCACGGCACCGACGATCGGGATGAACGAGCCCAAGAAGACCAGCACGGCCACCGGCAGCGCCAGCGGCACGCCCAGCAGTGCCGCACCGACGCCGATGCCGACGGCGTCGACGCCGGCCACGAAGACCTGCACGCGCATATAGGAGCCCAGCGCGGTCCAGCCGCGACGGCCGGCGCCGTGGATGGCGGGGCGGTGCTTGCCGGGGGCGAAGAAGACCAGGAAATCCCAGATCTTGCGGCCATCGGCCAGGAAGAAGATCAGGGTGAACAGGGCCAGGATGCCGCCGACCACGATGTTGCCTGCGGTGGAGCCCAGCGCCATGGCTCCGCCGAGGATCGCGTCGGAGTTGTCCTGCAGGTAGGTCAGGCCCTCTTCCAGACCCTGGTTGATCTGATCGGTCGAGATCTCGATGCCAAAGCCTGCCGCGGTCTCCTCGGCGAGAGTGACCAGCTCGAAGAGGCCCTCCTGGACCTGGGTGGCCATCTCGGCGAAACCGGTGACCAGCTGCTGTCCGACGAGGGTGAGGAGTCCGGCGACAAAGCCGATCAGCACCAGCAGCGTGGTGATCGCCGCGACCACGCGCGGGAACTTCCACTTCACGAAGAGGTTGTGCAGCGGGCGCAGCAGCGTGGCCAGCAGGGCGGCGACCAGCAGCGGGATCAGCAGCAGCGAGATGTGGCTGAGCAGCCAGATCAGCACGCCCACGAAGAGCAGGATGATGATGACGCGCCAGGACCAGGCGGCAGCGATCCGGATGCCCCAGGGCACATCGTCCTGGATCCGCTGCTCCTCGGCCATCCGGGGAGGCACGTCCTCTTCCATCAGCTCGAGCTTTTCAACAGTGTTCATTGCTACATCCTGCCATGGCAACCAGGGGGTGAAACGACGACGGGCCCGCCGGATGCTCGCGGCATCGGGCGGGCCCGTCATCTATTGCGGGGAGTCAGTTCCTCGGCGCTGTGCGGCGTGTGAACGGACTCGGTTCTCGGGCGTTCCTATTCAGCCATCGACCGCAGGATCGCGATCACGCGCAGGATCTCGATGTAGAGCCACACCAGGGACACGGTGAGTCCGAAGGCTGCGGCCCAGCCGTACTTCTGCGACACACCGGCCTCCACGCCTTCCTGGATGTTGGTGAAGTCCATGACCAGGGAGTAGGTGGCCAGCAGGATGGCGAAGGCACCGATGGCGACACCCATCCAGCCCGCGCGCAGGCCGAACATGCCGATATCGGTGAACATCACGAGACCGAAGTTCATCAGCGAGAACACCGCGTAGCCGATGATCGCGACGAAGAACATCTTGTTCAGCTTCGGGGTGGCGCGGACCTTGCCGGACTTGAACAGCGCCAGCACGGTGCCGAAGACCGCGAGCGTGGCCATGACCGCCTGCACGGCGATTCCGGGGAACATGGTCTCCATGACCATGGTGAAGGCGCCCAGGAAGAAGCCCTGGGTGGCCGAGTAGGCCAGGATCAGGGCCGGGTTCGGCTCCTTCTTGAACGCGTTGGCCAGGCCGAGGCCGAAGCCGGCCAGGGCGGCGACCAGCGCCAGCCCCATGATCGCGCCGGGCATCACCAGACCGAGCGCCACCGCTCCGGCCGCGCCGAGCAGCACGACGGCGAAGCTGGTGACGGTCTTGCGGATGACGTCGTCATAGGTCATCGCCGCGCCCTGAGAGCCCGCGGCGTCGGGCAGGTTGTACTGACGGTTCAGCTGATCCGCACCGGCACCGCCGGTCTGCTGGCCGGGCATGCCGTACTGGGCGGCGAAGGGCTGGCCCTGGGAGGAACTCTGGCGCGACTGCTCCGTCACGCCCTGGTCATTCATATAGAACCGGCGCCGCTCGCGCTTCTTCTCGCTGAACTGGTCAGGGAAGGCACCGGTGTTGAAGATGGGATTGGACATGTGTGACCGCACTCCTATCGGTGCTCGGGTGGATGTCTCATCGTCTGTCCCCGCAGGTCACGGCTATCCGGCCGGTCCCACGAGAGACGAGTCCCTCCATATTCTAGCGCCATGGCCCCGGCTCAGCTGGAGATTACCCGGGAATCTGCCGCCAGCGGACGACAGTCGATCGGAGACGCTATATTTGAACGGTGTTCAACAGATCTTCTGCGCCTTCCGCATCAGCCGCCTCACCCTCCGCCCCGGGGTCTTCCGGTGCCGCTGCCCCCGCCGCGCCCAGCACCGGGGTGCGCAGCATCGCCCAGATGGCGATGTTCGCGGCCCTGGTCGCGGTGCTGGGCCAGCTCCCCGCCATCCCCTTGGCCGGCGGGGTCCCGATCACGCTGCAGACGCTCGGCGTGATGCTCGCCGGCGCCGTGCTGGGACCGTGGCGCGGAGCCGGCGCCATCGTTCTGCTCCATGTGCTGGTCGCGGCGGGACTGCCGCTGCTGGCTCACGGCTCCGGCGGCCTGGGCGCCTTCGCCGGACCCAGCGCCGGCTTCGCGCTGGGCTGGATCCCCGGGGCCTTCCTGGTGGGACTGATCACCCAGGCCTCCTGGCCGCTGCGCGTCTGGCGCACCATCGTGGGCACGGCGCTCGGCGGGATCGTGGTCGTCTACGCCTGCGGCCTTCCGGTCATGGCATTCCAGATGGGACTCAGCCTGGAACAGGCCGCGCTGATCAACCTCGCATTCCTGCCCGGTGACGCCATCAAGGCGGCGATCGCGGTGACGCTGACCCACTCCCTGGCCCGCGCCTACCCGGCACCGTTCACCTACGCGCGCAGGCGCCGGCGGTGACACCACCGTCGCGAACACCACCCTCGCGAACACCACCGTCGAGGACAACACCAGCCGTGGGGGCGCACCGGTGATCCCGCTCTACCAGCCGGGCACCTCGTACCTGCACCGGCTGCCGGTGGGGGCGAAGTTCCTCGGGATCTTCCTGGCCGCGCTCATCGCCTCGATCTTTCGTGAGAACCTCGCGGTGCTGCTGGGAGTCTGGGCGCTCACCCTCACCGGCTTCCTGCTCTCCGGGGTCGGACTCCGCGGCCTGCTGGCCCAGCTCTGGCGGCTCAAGTGGTTGGCTCTGGTGCTGATCATCCCCCAGCTGATCTTCCTGACCCCCGCCGAGACGGGATTCAACGTGGCGCGGGTGCTTGCCGTGGTGCTGATGGCCGCCCTGTTCACGCTGACCACCGCCACCTCGGACATCCTCTCCAGCTTCGAGCGCCTCCTGCGACCGGTAGACCCGCTGCTGCTGCGGCTGGGGCTCAGCGCGGAGCGGATCTCCCTGGCACTGTCCCTGACCATCCGCTCGGTGCCGCTGATCCTTTCCTTCTACGCCGAGATCCGCGAGGCGCAGCGGGCGCGTGGAATGCGCCCCACCCCGCGCGCCACGGTGCTGCCGCTGCTGGTGATGAGCCTGCGCCATGCCGAGGAGACCGCCGAAGCACTGGCTGCGCGCGGAGTCCGCTGACCCCGGGCCTGCTGGGTGCAGCGCTGAATTCCATTCATTCCGGCTAGGTCCGGCTGGGTCCGGCTGAATCCGGATGAGTCTGGGTCAGTGCTGCTCGAGATCCTCCCCGGTCCAGGTCTGCAGGCGCCCGCACATTCCCCACAGCCGCGGCTCCGGACGGGGTTCGCCGCGGATGACCGCAGCCTCCTGCAGATGCGCGCCGTCCCCAGCACCCAGCGCGAGCAGCTGAGCCCGGGTGCGCTCGGTCTCGGCCTCCACACTGTGCTCCCAGATCCGCTGCCAGTCCCCCACCCGCGGACGGACCAGGTCCACAGCAAGCCCATGGAAGCGCTGCATGGCCTCCTGCCCCTGAGCCTCCATCCTGCCCAGCAGCTGCTCATAACCTTCGATGGCCAGATCCCTCCGGGCCCGAGCCGCCTCGGCACTGGCGGCTTCATCACCCTCGGCGGGCAGCGCGACGGCGTCGCGGTAGCGCTGCGGATCGGCGAGGATCTCCTCGGGGAAGGTCAGCACCGCATCCCCGGCCTCGGGCAGACCGGCATTGGACATGATGACCTGCAGCTGAAGCTGGTCGTGGTTGACCAGCCGATGCACCGTGCCCGGGGTGAACCAGAGCAGCGACCCGGCGGCGAGCGCATCCACGGCCGGACCGGCTGAGCTGATGGTGTGGACCTCGCCGCGACCGGAGGTCACCACATAGGCCTCGGTGGAGAGCGTGTGCAGATGCGGGGATCCGCCGTGGAGCCCGTCGGAGGTCTCCCAGTCATAGACGCACAGCTGACTCAACGAGGTCCCACCGGGGAACCGCGGCAGCGAGCGGGCCGGCGGGATCGAGCCCCGGGCCTGCCCCGGGCTCGATCCCGGTGTCCGTGCGGGCGTCTGCCCCGGTCCATGTGCCGGCGTCTGGTTGTTCATCAGAGCGCGAACTCCTGTCCGATCTGGGTCCGCTCCTCCGGCTCCAGCACCCGTGCGATGAAGACGAAGCGGTGGTGCAGCCGCAGGGTGGCGCCTGCCTCGAGGTGGATCTCTTCGTCGAAGGCCGGCGACTGGCTCGCCACCGCGAAGATCGAGGTGCGAGTGAACCACTTGATCGGCGGCAGCCGGGTCCCGGCGCACTCGGAGGTGCCGGCGAAGGCCATGATGGTGCCGCCGCCGTCGAGGTCGTCGTGCTCCGAGGAGAAGGCGACCCAGTCGGCCACCTGGCCCATGGTGTTCTCCTCCCCTTCGGCCCCATTGGAGTTCACCACCTGGCAGCCGCTCCAGGACCGAGGCCCGCGCCAGAACCAGCCGGTGTATCCGGCATTGGGGCGCCCCGCCGTCGTCGGGCTTCCCAGCGGCAGGGTCTCACCGGAGACGTTGGTGAGCTCGGTGGTCAGGTCGATGGCCCAGATGCCACGGGCGGGGTCCAGGGAGTGCACGCGCTGGACCCGGTGCTCGTCGAACCAGTGCTCGCCGCGAGAGGTGATCCATTCCAAGGTCTCATCGAAGCTGACCTCGTCTCCGCCGGAGGGCTGCGTGCTGAACCCGGTGTGGTTCATCCTCCCGAGGTTCCCGCGCATCTTGTAGCCGTCCTCGGCGGCGAAGGTCGGGCCGCCCCAGAAGTTCTGGTCCGCGACGTGGGACCAGGTGAACTGCAGGCCGGTGTGCCAGCGGTGGTCCCAGGGGCGGCGGACCGAGGCCTCGCCGCCGTCGAGGAACCGCAACGGGTAGAGGTAGGGCTTGGGAGCCTCCTCCTGCGGGGAGTCGGGGTGAGTGACATAGCGCAGGATCTCGGTCCCGGCGGCGGTCACCGCGATCTGCTTCTCCCCCGGGGTCACTTCGAACCTGGGGCTGACCTCGAACTGGGCGACCCGGCTCGGAGCGGAGGCGGCTGATCTGGAGGTGGCGTGGGCGGCGGGGCTGACGGGCGCGGACTCGGTGTGCTGCTGATCGGTGCTCATCGGGTCAGTTCTGCTTTCCGTAGATCTCCGTAGATATAGGACTCGTCGTGCATCGCGGTGTAATAGGCGCCCTCCTGGCGCAGGTCTGCGCGCTTCACGGACCTTCCGGTCTCCGCCGACTGATACAGCGCGGCGATGAACTCCAGGGTGCGGCGGCCTTCCTCCCCGGAGGCGCGCGGCCGGACCTTGGCCTCCATGGAGTCCAGCAGCTCGGCAAGCTGCTGTCGGTGTGAGGAGGGCACGTTCTCCTGCGGCGACCACGCCTCCACGGCCGCGAGGTCCTCGGCGGCATGCGGCGCCGGGGTCCAGGTCCAGGAGCTGTTGTCGTAGCCGTAGAGGTGTTCCACCTCCACGGTGGCGTCCTGGAAGTCGAAGCGCAGGTAGGAGACCTCCCGCGGGGAGATCACGGAAGTCACCACGGTGGCGATGGCACCGTTGGCGAAGCGCACGATGGCGGAGGAGAAGTCCTCGGTCTCGATGTCGCGGTCCAGCTGCTCGGCCACCGCGGTGATCTCGGTCCACTCCCCGAGGACCTCCAGGAGCAGATCGATCTGGTGGATCCCGTGACCCATCGCGGGGCCCCCGCCTTCGGTGGCCCACTTCCCCCGCCAGGGCACGTCATAGTAGGCGTGTGGCCGGTACCAGAGGGTGTTGCACAGCGCGACCAGCGGGCGGCCCAGGGTCGACTCGGCGACCTGCTTCTTCAGCGTCTTCGCGCCGGAGCCGAAGCGGTGCTGGTAGACGTAGGACGCATAGGGTCCCCCTTCGATCTCCTCGGCGGCGACCGCATCGTACTCAGCCAGGGTCAGCACCGGCGGCTTCTCGCACCAGACCCAGGCGCCGGCCTGCAGACCTTGGATGGCCGCGTCCTTATGCGCCGAGGGCGGGGTGCAGATGATCAGCAGATCCGGAGACTCCGCATCGAGCAGCTCCTGCGCGGAGCGATATCGGCCTGCGATCCCCCACTCATCGGCGACCTGGCTGACCCGATCAGGATCGAGGTCGGCGATGCCCACGACCTCCACGCGATCCGCGTGGGCCTTCAAGGTGGGCAGGTGGGCGATGGTCGCGATCCCGCCGGCGCCGATGAGCCCGGCTCGGATCTTGGCGCGGCGGCCGGAGTGTACGGTCTCAGACATGCGGTCTCCTCGGTGACTGTGGCAGGTGATTCATCCCCGAATGTGAACGATCACTCTGAGTGTTCCACCTGAGGTTATTGACTCTGTGGTGTGACTGTCAACACATTGACACGGTCCGAGTGCTGAACCTATGTGCGAGGATCGTCCTGGCGGCCGAGATCCGGCCCCGCAGCCCGCCGAGGAGCAAGCACATGGCCAGCACACCCCCGCGCGCCGCCACCCTGCACGAGGTGGCCGCCCTGGCCGGGGTCTCGCACCAGACCGTCTCGCGGTTTCTGCACAATAAGGGGCCGTTCAAGCCGGCCACCATCGAACGGGTCGAGGCGGCGATCCAGGAGCTGAACTACCGCCCGAACATGATCGCGCGATCCATGCGCACCCGGGAGACCGGGATCCTGGCCGCGATCCTGCCCTCCCCGGTCACGGCGATGCCGACACCCACCCTCGCCGCGGCCGCCGAGCTCGCCCGGCAGAGCGGCTACTTCATGGAGATCTCGGTGATCGAGGGGCCCGCACAGGATCGCGCCAAGCGCACCCAGGAGCTGCTGGACTCCGGACGCCTCGAGGGCGTCCTTGCCCTGGGCGCGCTGCCCGGCATGAGTGAGCAGCCCCGCGGCCCAGGCACTACGGCGCTCGCGATCCTCGACCAGTACGATGACCGACTGCGCGGCATCGGCCCGCTGGCCGACGCCTCCGCGCTGCGCGAGATCATCGAG
The DNA here is from genome assembly GCF_017347085.1 of Nesterenkonia sp. E16_10. Taxonomy (GTDB): domain Bacteria; phylum Actinomycetota; class Actinomycetes; order Actinomycetales; family Micrococcaceae; genus Nesterenkonia. The sequence goes on along the minus strand of NZ_JADPSA010000038.1, from coordinate 86,130 downwards.
ACCCTCGCAGGAATGGGGCACCGCCGCTTCCTGCACATCCAGGGACCTCAGGACTGGTCCTCGGCGCGGGCCCGACGCGAAGAGTACCTGCGCAGCATCGAGGACCTGGGGCTTGACTCCCATGGTATCCGGGGCGGCGACTGGACCCTCGAGTCCGGCTACGCAGCGGTCAGCGGCCTCGAGGAGGACTCCGGGGTAACCGCGGTGATAGCGGCCAACGACTACCTCGCACTGGGTGCGCTCCGCGCGGCCCACGACCGGGGGTGGCCGGTCCCCAGGCGGCTGAGCATCACCGGCTGGGACGACCTGCCGACCGCGCGCTACGCCGTTCCAGCACTGTCCACCGTCGCGGTGGATCAGAGGTCGCAGGGCCGCTCGGCCATGGAGCGGCTCATCGCCCTGGTCCGCAACGAGCCGGCACCGGATTCAACGATCCCGGTGAGTCGACTGATCCTGCGCGAATCCACCGGTCCCGCGCCGGAGCCGGAGCCATCCGAGGTCCAACGCTGAACCGGGGCGAGCAACCGACTCCGAAACTCAACGTGAACGTTCACAAAAGCGTCCTGGGACCTCGCACACCGAGTATCAGCGCGTTCAGCCGATCGGCGTGGTCGGACGCGAAGAACCAGGACCCGGCAATGTGGCAGGGATTACTGTGAGGCATGACGGGCTGCGTCTGCGCGACCAGCGAGGACGGCGAGGTCGAACCGAGCATCCACCGACGGGACTCAGACGGCCAGCACCCGAGAGGGCCGTCGCTCTGCTCTGCGGCAAGATCCAGAACGAGCTGAACTGACGCGACGGCTCCCTGACCACGGTGGATCTGCGAGACGCCGGCGGAGTGGGCCGTCGCTGACTCCCCGTCCCGCCGGGCCCTGTTGTGTACCGTGGGACAGAAGAAAAAATCTTCACGGGAGACACATGAGACACAGAACCGCACCTCAGACCGCTTCGCTCTCGGCGGTGGCTTCCCTGGCAGCTCTGGCGCTGGTGAGCTGCAGCAGCTCCGAGTCGACCTCATCGGAACTTTCCCCCAGCTCTGCTCCGGAGACGTCGGAGACCTCAGGCCCCTCAGGAGACTCCTCGGCCCCGGTTGAGGACGGGGACTCATCCGAGCAGCAGGCGCACGATGACTCAGCGTCTGAGACCGACGAGGATCCAGAGAGTGCCGAGGATGCCGAATCCGAGGATCGGCGGGGTCCTGGCAGCGGACTCCCGCCGGGCGGTGTGGAACGGCTCGCGGCTGATGACTTCGATGAGGATCTCCACGGAGAGGATGCCGAGATGTTCTCCGCCGCTGGCGAGGGCGAGGAGGTCGGGGTGGCCGGGCTCGACCCCTCGAAGGATCCAATCCCGGTCTATGTAGAACCCACCCGGTCAAGCGAGGTCACGGCGGAGCTCGAATCACTCGATGCCGTGAACCTGGGCGGTCGAGACCGGCACCACCCCAGCGAAACCGATGGGCGTGACCTCGTCGAGGACTCCGAGGACGACCAGGAACAGACGCCGGACGGCGCCGCGGAGGATGAGGGCTTCTGGAGCGAGCTCGAGCTCGCCGACGGCTACGGGTGGCTCCATCGCTCGGCGCAGGACGGCGGACTCTACTGGTTCGGCGAGACCACGGAGGTCAGCGAGGACTTCGCCGAGGTGTCCCCAGCCCAGGACCCGAACGAGATCGCAGAGTCGGTGGGCGTCCGCGCCACCGAGAGCCGCCAGGAGCCGGGGTTGGACTCCGAGATGGGGCCCTCATGGGTGCTGGTGAGCGAACCGGCGGATTTCGACGAAGACTTCTACCGGATCGATGTGACCGGCGCCCTGGATGACTCGGTGGCCGGCCAGCGCCTCTTCGTGCACGTGGCTCAGGCCGAAGAAGGATACGAGCTCACCCGGGTGGAGCATACCCTGCTCTGTTCCCGTGGCGTGGGTGAGAGTGGGCTCTGCGCCTGAGTGAGGCTCCGGCAGCCTCGCACCGCGGGTGGCGGCGTCCGGCTACACGGTCTGGGGCCCGGGTGATCCGAGGGAGCGCGCCAGCATCGATGAACTCCGCAGCAAGGTGCCCCCAGTGGGACTCGAACCCACACTGGACCGATTTTAAGTCGGTTGCCTCTGCCGATTGGGCTATAGGGGCAGAAGGCGGGCTGTCAGGGACAGCCCGCCTTCTCGTGCTCCGTCAAGGATGACTCAGGGTCAGCCCTTCGCGGCTTCCTTGGACTTCACGCCTCCGGCAGCTTCCTGGAACTGCCGGTAGGGGCTCTCGAGATCGCGCACCGGGGTGTAGTCCCGGCCCAGCACCAGCTCGTTGACCCAGCCGCCGATCACGCGCACCTTGCGCTCCACGGTGGGGATCGCCAGGGCGTGGTAGCCGCGGTGGGCCATCCAGGCGGGGAATCCGCTGATCTTGACCTTCAGCGGGTTGCCGACGCCCTGGAACATGCCCAGACCGGCGACAGCGCCGAGGGAATCGTGCTTGTACTCGTTGAGCTGCCCCTGGCCGTAGCTCGCGGCCAGCAGGTTCTTCGCCAGCACCTTGGCCTGGCGGGAGGCGTGCTGCGCGTTGGGCACGCAGGTGCCGTCGGGCAGGCCGCCGCCGCTGAGGTCGGGGATCGCGGAGATGTCACCGGCGGTCCAGGCGTTCTGCAGGACCTTGCCGTCTTCGTCGGCGATCTGCAGCGTGGCGGCACCGGTGACCCGGCCGCGCGGATCCACCGGGAAGCCGGACTTCTTGGCGACGACGTTGGCCGCGACGCCGGCGGTCCAGACCAGAGTGTCGGATTCGAAGCGATCGGCCTCGGACTTGTCCTTCATGTTGACCAGGCGCATCTCGCCGTCCACCACGGAGCCCAGCGAAGTGTTGAGCAGGACCTCGATGCCGCGGCCGCGCAGGTGCTCCACGACGCCGATCGCCTGATCCTCGGTGACCTCGGGCATGACCCGGCCCATGGCCTCGACCATGACGATGCGCACATCGGTCTGCCCGATGCGCGGGTTCACGGCCACGGCCGCACGGATGATGTCTTCCATCTCGGCGACGGTCTCGATGCCGGCGAAGCCGCCGCCGACCACGGTGAAGGTCAGGGCGCGGGACTTTGCCACCTCATCGGTCATCACCGAGGCGGCCTCGATGCGCTCCAGGATGTGGTTGCGCAGAGTCAGCGCCTCTTCGATGGTCTTCAGACCGATGCCGTGCTCGGCAAGACCCTCGATCGGGAAGGTCTTGGTGGTCGCACCGGCGGCCATGACGATGTCCTGGTACGGCAGCTCGACGGTCTCGCCCTGGGAGAGCTCCACGGTGGCGGTGCGGCCGTCGTGATCCACGGCGGTGACCTTGCCCGTGATGATCTCGGAGTCCTTGAGGTGGCGGCGGTGGGAGACGACCGCGTGGCGGGCCTCGATGTGGCCGCCGACGACCTCGGGAAGGAACGGCTGGTAGGTCATGTACGGCATCGGGTCGACGACGGTCACGATCCCGCCGGCGGCCTTCACCTTCTTCTGAAGCAGCTGTGCGGTGGTGAGACCGACATAGCCGCCGCCGACGATGAGGACACGAGGTTTCGCAGAAAGCGTCTGTGGAATAGCCATATGCCTCATCATATACGTAGCTCGATGGTGGGTGGTGAGGTCAGCTCAGGCCGCAGCGGCCGGGCGCGTCGCTCAGCTGTGGTCCTGGCGGCGGACCAGACGATAGTGGATCACGGCCATGGTCAGCACCGCCGCCACCAGCATCGCGGCGGCACCGACCGCCACGGGCCCGGCCCAGTCCTGCGCGGTGCTGGGCTGCCCCGGCTCCGGCATCGCGCGCGGCTCACCGTCGGGTCCGGCCACGACGCCGGCGTCCTCCGGGATCTCGTTGGTCTCGGTCGGCTCGACCTCGCCCCGGCGATGCACGCGCACCCATTCGGCCAGGGTCGGATACTGGGCCGCCTCGAAGGCCGGGACGTCGCCGGAGACCGCCTCGGCCACGTCGAGGACTCCATGTCCATACTCCGGGTCCACTCCCTCGGCCCCCTCGGAGTCTGCGGTGGAGAGCATCCGGTGCTTGACCTCCTGGGCGCTGAGCTCCGGGTTGGCGGCCCAGACCAGGGCGGCGGCTCCGGCGACGATGGGAGAGGCGCCTGAGGTGCCGTTCCATTGCATGTAGGCGTCCCCCGGCATTGCTCCGACCAGAGGTTCGGAGGCGGCGGCGATGCCGATCGCGATGCCCTGGGAGGAGGAGTCCGCGCTGATCTGACGGGACTCATCGACCCCGGCCACGGCGAGCACCCCCGGGATGGTGGCGGGGGCACCGACCGAGAGGTGTCCGGAGGCACGGTTGCCGGAGGCTGCGACGACGAGCACGTCGTTCTCCTCGGCGTAGAGGAAGGCCTCATCCCAGGCCTCGGGCCATTCCTGGAAGCCTGAGCCCAGGGACATGTTGATGATATCGGCGCCGTTGTCCACGGCCCAGGTCACGGCCTCGGCGATCTGTTCCTCGGTGCCACCGCCGTAGGGGTTGGGGTCCTGGAGCAGCAGCGAGACCGAGAGCAGGGAGGCCTCCGGAGCGACGCCGATCACGCCGTCGTCGAGGTCCTCGTCCTGGGTCAGCTCACGGGGCGCCGTGCGGGTCTCTTCGAACTCCTCCAGCGCATCGGCGTCGACCTCGTCCTGCCAGTCCTCGCCATAGATGCCCTCGAGCGAGGCCTCGAAGACCTCCCACCAGTCTTCCCATTCCTCTGCGTCGAGGTCCTCGAAGTCCTCGTCCACCAGTCTGGCGACGGCCTCAGCCTCTATAGAGGCGCCGCGGCCGGCCGCCAGGGACGCCACCAGCGTGCCGTGCTCGGTGGCGACCTGATCCACCGGGGCTCCGCCGTCGCCGGCGCCCGAGACGTCGGTGCCGCCGACCACGGCGCCAGAGAGGGTGGGGTGCCCGGAGTCCACCCCGGTGTCGATCACGGCGATGGTCATGCCCTCCCCGCGGGTGGTCTCCCAGGCCTCGGTGATGCCGTAGTCCTCGAGCCAGTACTGCTGGTCGCGCCACTGATCGGCGTGGGAGGCCGGAGCGGTCAGGATCATGCCGCTGAGCCCCAGGCCGAGGGCGAGTGCAGCACCGAGGGCACGGGAACCGGCTGTCATCCCCGGGGCTCCGCTGAAGCCGCGGAGGGAGCGCGCGCCTGAGAGTGCGCCAGGGACATCGCGATGCCGTCGAGGATGTCGTGCTCGGAGGCGACCGCTGAGACGATCCGCCCGTGGGTGACCTTGTTCAGGTAGTCCAGGATCGTGCCCCAGATCAGCGCGCCGGCGCCGATCACGTCGATCCGTCCGGGGTGCATGATCGGCATCTGGGCCCGCACGTCACGGGTCGAGTGCACCAGCTGCTCCACCGACTGGTGCAGGGTGTCCAGGTCGATCTCGGCGCCGTGGATCAGGTCCGGCTCGTAGTCCTCGAGCTTCAGCGCGTGGGCCGCCACGGTGGTGACGGTGCCGGCCACCCCGATGACCACCTCGGTCTCGTGCAGCGGCATCACCTCGGAGACGTTCTCCAAGAAGGAGAGCGTCTCGAAGCTGGTCATCGAGGTCTCGGTGTCGGTGGGCGGGTCGCTGCGCATATGACGCTCGGTGAAGCGCACGCAGCCCATGTCGGTGGAGATGGCGTGCTCGACCCCGGCCGAGGTGCCGAGCACGAACTCGGTGGAGCCTCCGCCGAGATCGACGACCAGGATCTTGCGCTCGGCGTCCCAGTCCAGCACCGAGGCGGCGCCGGCGAAGGACAGACCGGCCTCCTCGCTGCCGCGGATGACCTCGGGCTCCACGCCGAGCCGGTGCTTGACCCCGGCGACGAATTCGTCCCGGTTGGTCACGTCGCGGGAGGCCGAGGTGGCGACGAAGCGCACCGCCTCCACGTGGTGCCTGCGGATGAGTGCCCCGTAGCTGTCTACCGCCGCGAAGGTGCGTTCCAGGGCGCCGGCGGAGAACTCCCCGGTCTCGTCCACGCCCTCCCCCAGGCGGACCACGGTCATCTGCCGCACCACATCCTTGACCCGGCCGCTGGCCTCGACATCGGCGATCAGCAGCCGGATGGAGTTGGTTCCGCAGTCGATGGCAGCAACTCTCATGGGGGTGTCCTTCTCCTCGCCGGTATGGGTGAGCGGTCGACGGGCTGGCCGAACCGCGGGGGTCCTTGCCAGCACTCTATGCGGTCTCTTCGGGGTCCTGCGAGACCCGGTCCTGCGCGTCCGCGTCCTGTGTGCGGGCGAATCCCTGGTTCCTGCGGCGCACGTGTCGGCTCAGATCACGCTGCGGGACCGCAGCCTCGTGATCCCAGGAGGTGGCACAGATGCAGATCTGCGGGGTGAACTCCTCGGCGATGCGTTCCAACGCCTCATCACCGAGCGGGTTGATGCCGGGGCCGACCGCCAGCGAGTGCCCGACGAGCACATGCAGACACTTGACCCGATCAGGCATCCCGCCCGCGCTGATCCCCTCGATCTCCCAGACCGGGTCCAGTCCGGCGACTCTGCGCAGCCGTTCCCGCTCGGCAAGGTAGTTCTCGTGAGCTGCCCGGTGGGCTGCGGCGAGGTCGGCGTCGGTGCTCAGGCGCTGACTCATCTCGGCCATGAGCCCTGAGGCCTCGAGCCGGGAGACGGCGGCGGTGGCAGCCGGATGGGTCAGATAGAAGGTGGTCGGGAACGGAATCCCGTTGCTCAGCCGTGGCGCCGTGGCTGCCACCAGGGGGTTTCCGCAGGTGCAGCGGGCGGGGATCTCGACGACGTCGCGCACTGGCCTGCTCAGCTGCAGGCTCAGGGTGTCCAGATCGCTGGGGTGCGGGGTAGTCGAGTTCACGGGAGCCGAGTTTACTCCACCGCCGCGGCGGGTCGGCCCGGGCAGCGGCGGAGCGGTCTGCGGCGGGTCGGCTCAGTCCTCTGCGGCGGAGCGGACCAGGGAGTCCCAGAGCGCCTCGGCCCAGGGAAGGTCGTGGCGGACCTCGGTGGAGTCCAGCTGCTCGATGTCCTCGGTGCTCGCTCCGGGCTCACCCATGACCTGGTAGCGGCGCTCCCCCGGCATGACCAGGTTGATCCGCTCCCGGGCCTGCTGGCGGACGAAGTCCGGATCGTCCCAGCGCACCAGCTCCGACTGCAGCTCGGCCTGTTCCTGCTGCTCAGCGGCGATCTGAGACTCCAGCTCGTTCAGTTCCGAGCGCTGCTGGAAGAAGCTGTTCACGGTGGGGACCAGGAAGGAGATCACGACCAGCACCACGATGCTCAACAGGATCATCCGACCCGGAAAGGTCCGCTCGGGGACCGTCGTGGCAGCGCTGACCGGGGTCTTCACCGACCCGGCGGAGGCTGTGGAGCGTGTCTTGCGGCGGGCGGTGATGTCTGCGGGGGTCCGGATCTCACCGGAGACCTGCTCGCGTTCGGCGAGTCGACGCGCCTGTGCCGCGCGCGCTTTGGCCTCGGCTGACGAGGCACGTCTGTTGGGCAAGAGTTGTCACCGCCTTGAAGGGGGAAGCAGAGAGGTAGGCGTGGTCTCCCAGGATATCGGCAGCGCGCCTCGGGGCTCGGATCTGACACGCGAGCGGCTCGGGCGCGGGAGGATGATCCGGAACACGACGGGGCGCCTGGGCCTCGGGGCTCTGGTCGGAACCAGGACCCAGGGCCAGGCGCCCCGTCGTGTTCGGGCCTCAGCGATGCCGAGGAGCAGTGCGGGCTACGCGGTGAAGCGCGGGAACACCGAGGCTCCGGCGTAGCGCGCGGCGTCGCCGAGCTCCTCTTCGATGCGCAGCAGCTGGTTGTACTTGGCCACGCGCTCGGAGCGAGCCGGGGCACCGGTCTTGATCTGTCCCGAGTTGGTCGCCACCGCGATGTCAGCGATGGTGGTGTCCTCGGTCTCCCCGGAGCGGTGGGAGATCATCGTGGTGTAGCGGCTGCGCTGAGCCAGCGAGACCGCGTCGAGGGTCTCGGTGAGCGAACCGATCTGGTTGACCTTCACCAGCAGCGAGTTCGCCGTGTCTGCGGCGATGCCCTTGGCGAGGCGATCCGGGTTGGTGACGAAGAGGTCGTCGCCGACCAGCTGCACCTTGTGACCGATCTGTTCGGTGAGGGTCTTCCAGCCGGCCCAGTCGTCCTCGTCCAGCGGGTCCTCGATGGAGACCAGCGGGTAGGCGTCGACGAGCTCGCCGTAGTAGGCGCTCATCTGCTCGGGGGTCTTGGACTCACCTTCGAAGGTGTAGGCGCCGTCGGAGTAGAACTCGGTGGCCGCCACGTCCAGGGCCAGCGCGATGTCCTTGCCGGGGGTGTAGCCGGCGCGCTGGATCGCCTCGGTGATCAGGTCCAGTGCTTCTCGGTTGGAGGACAGGCTCGGCGCGAAGCCGCCCTCGTCGCCCAGCCCGGTGGCCAGACCCTTCTCCTTCAGCAGCGCCTTCAACGAGTGGTAGACCTCCACGCCCGAGCGCAGCGCCTCGGAGAAGGTGGCCGCGCCGATCGGGGCGATCATAAACTCCTGGATGTCGACGTTGGAGTCCGCGTGGGAGCCGCCGTTGAGGATGTTCATCATCGGCACGGGCAGCAGGTGCGCGTTGGGGCCGCCGAGGTAATTGTACAGCGGCAGATCCGAGGCGTCGGCGGCGGCCTTGGCCACTGCCAGGGAGACGCCGAGAATCGCGTTGGCGCCGAGCGAGCTCTTGTTCTCGGTGCCGTCGAGGTCCAGCAGGATCTGGTCGATGATCCGCTGCTCGGTGGCGTCCTGTCCTTCCAGCGCGGCGGCGATGACGTCGTTCACGGCGCCCACGGCGGCGGTGACGCCCTTGCCGAGGTAACGGTCCTTGTCACCGTCGCGGCGTTCGGCCGCTTCGAAGGCACCGGTAGAGGCGCCGGAGGGGACTGCGGCCTGGCCGAAGCTGCCGTCCTCGAGCAGGACATCGACCTCCACGGTCGGGTTGCCTCGTGAGTCGAGGATTTCGCGGCCGTACACGCTGACGATAAGAGACATATTCTGTCGGCTCCTTGTTGTTCATTCAGTGGGAAACTTTTCGGATGTGCCGAGCGCGCCCTTGCGCCGGTGCCTTGGGGATCGAGCTGTTGAGCTTCTCGCTCAGGCCATGCGGTTCAGGTGGCTGCGCAGCGCTCGCTCCGGGTCCTGGCCGTTCGCGCGTGCGGTCCGCACCACAGCAAACAGTAGTTCACCGAGCTCCGCCTCGTCAGCCGCCGCCAGCGTGGCCGATTCAGAGTTGGGGAGATGTTCATCGGGCTCCCGACCGAGCCGGTCGATGAGTTTCGCGGCCCTGGCCAGTGCTGGCAGGTGCACCGGCAGCGAGTCGACGACGGCGGTGAGGCCGCCGCCCTGGACCGGTGCCGCTGGTGCTGCGCCTGCCGGCGTCTGGTCCTCGAGAGCCTTCTCCTGGGCCTTGATCCGGGTCCAGGCGGCTTCGACCTGCTCGATGCTCGCGTGGGGGTCCACGTCCAGGCGGCCCTCCGCGGTGAAGACATGCGGGCTGCGCCGGACCAGCTTCGCGGTGATCGCCTGGGCCACCCCGTCGAGGTCGAAGCTGCCGCGCTCCTGGGCCAGCTGGGCATGCAGCGCGATCTGGAACAGCAGGTCCCCCATCTCCTTGCGCAGGCCCTCGCCGAGGCTGCCGGCCTCGATCTCCTCGAGCACCTCGTAGGCCTCCTCCACGAGGTACTCGGTGAGATCCTCGTGGGTCAGCTGGGAGGTCCAGGGGCAGTGTTCGCGCAGCCGGGCGATGACCCAGCGAAGCATCGCGATCTGGTCCTCCGCCGCGGGGCGAGGCTCGGACCGGTCACCGGGCTCAGGCTGGTCGCTGCGGCCGGTGCCGGACGCGTCGCTGCGGGGCCCGGACGCGTCGCTGCCGGACTCATCGCTGGGACTGGGGCTCACTGCCAGGCTTCGAGGATCATGCCGGCCAGTGCCTCGCGCTCCTCGTGACCCAGGAAGGAGGACTCCAGCGCGTTGATCTGGAAATCGGCGAGCTCACCCAGGCCGTAGTCGAAGGTGCTGGCGATCAGCGCGAGCTCTCCGGAGAGGGTCACCCCGGAGACCAGGCGGTTATCGGTGTTGACCCCGACGTTGAAGCCCAGCTGGTAGAGCATGTCGAAGGGGTGATCGCTGAGCTCCGGCGACTCGCCCTCGGCGAAGCCGGCGATGGCGCCGGTCTGCAGGTTGGAGGTGGGGCTGACCTCGAGGTGGACCTGGCGGTCGCGGACCCAGCGGGCCACCGGGCCGAGCTCGACCTGGAAGACCTCTTCTCCGGCCTCGGAGTCGGACTCGCCCTCGATCACGCTGATGTCCTCGGCGACGCGGACGCCGTGGCCCAGGCGCTGCGCGCGGCCCGAGACCAGCGCGTCGCGCACGGACTCGATGCCGTCGCCCTCGCCGGCGTGGACCGTGGTGGGAAGCATCTCGGTCGCGAGCCGGGTGAAGGCGTCGGCGAAGCGGCTGGGCGGGAAGCCCGCCTCGGGCCCGGCGATGTCGAAGCCGACCACACCCTTGTCCCGGTGACGCAGCGCGACCTCGACGATCTCATCGGCACGGTCGGACTGGCGCATCGCGGAGACCAGCTGGCCGACGACGATGACGCCGTCCTGCTCGGCGACGGTCTCCATGCCCTGGTTCAGCCCCTCCTGGACCGCTTCGACGGCCTCATCCAGGCTCAGGCCCTGCGTCTGGTGCTGCTCGGGGGCCCAGCGGACCTCGGAGTAGACGACGCCGTCCGCGGCCAGGTCTTCAACGTACTCCTTCGCGACCCGGCGCAGGTTCGGCGCGGTCTGCATCACGGCGGTGGTGTGCGCGAAGGCCTCCAGGTACTTCTCCAGCGAGCCGGAGTTCGCGTTCTGCCGGAAGCGCTCGGCGAGCTCCTCGGCGTCCTGGCTGGGCAGGTCGTGGCCGATCTCGGCGGCCAGCTCGATCAACGTCGCTGGGCGCAGCGAGCCGTCGAGGTGATCGTGCAGGGAGACCTTGGGCAGGTTGCGCAGCTGCTCTTCGAGCTTGGCGGCGGCGGTGCGGAGATCAGCGGCGGTAGAAGTCATGACGCCGAGTCTATCGAGGACGCGGACGGAAGTCGCCCGGGCGGTCTTGGGCGGGCAGCTCAGCGGCGGGGATGCTCCTGGTCGGCGTCGCGGTCCTCGTCCTGACCCCCGTCACGGCCCCGGTCATGGTCGCTGTCCTGACCCTCGTCATGGTCGCGGTCATGGTCCTCCCGGTCGCGGTGCAGCCGCAGCGGGGGCTCCACGGGCAGCGCCGCGGTGTCGAAGTAGCCCTCGGGGTCCAGGTGGACGCCCTTGCGGTCCAGCCAGCGGGTCAGCAGCCGGAAGAGCCGGTCGAAGATCCAGCCCAGCAGCACCGCGCCGGAGATCGAGACCGTCATCGCCACCAGCACCGAGTCGAAGATGTTCGCGCTGATCGCGCCGATCCCCACCGAGTAGGAGGCCCAGACCAGCGAGGCGATCGCATCGATCACCAGGAACCTGCGGAGCGAGAACCCGGTGGTGCCGGCGACGAAGTTGATCGCCACCCGTGCTCCGGGGATGAACCGGCCCACGAAGATCAGCAGCACTCCACGCTTGTCCAGCTCATGGCGCGCCCAGATCAGGGTGCGCTGGGGGGTGGGGCGGCGCATCCAGCCGAAGCGCATCGGGCCGATCGCGCGACCGATCCGGTAGGCGATGAAGTCTCCGAGCAGGGCTCCGGAGGCGGCCACCAGGATCACCCAGAGCAGGAACGGGGTGCCGGGCTCATCGGCGAGCGAGCCCAGCCCGACCACCAGCGAGTCTGAGGGCACCACCGGGAAGAACCCGTCGACCACGCAGAGCACGAACAGGCCCACCAGAGTCCACCATCCGGAAGCGGCCTCCAGGATGGTCTGGTTGATGACGTCGAGGAGCTCCCCGGGGCGCATCCGCGCGGCCTCAGTCGGTCAGGTCTGCCGCGCTGATGCGGCCGAAGACCAGATCGGGCGTCTCGTGCGGACCGGACTCGACGTCGACGTCCACGGCGCGCTCCAGCGACTGCTGCGCCCGGGCGATCCGGTGCTCGTCATCGGTGAGCAGGGTGAACAGCGGCTGGCCTTCGGTGATGCGGTCCCCGGGCTTGGCGTGCATCCGCACCCCGGCCCCGGCCTGGACGGAGTCCTGCTTCCGCGCCCGGCCGGCGCCGAGCCGCCAGGCGGCGAGCCCCACGGCCATCGCGTCCATCCGGGTGACGGTGCCGGAGACCCCGGCGTGGATCGTGTGACTGTGCACCGCCTGCGGCAGGGCCGCATCGGGGTCGCCGCTCTGTGCGGAGATCATCCGGCGCCAGGAATCCATCGCGCGTCCGTTGCGCAGGTTCTCCGCCGGGTCCACCCCGGTGATGCCCACGGCGGTGAGCATCTCCTGCGCCAGCGCCACGGTGAGCTCGACGACGTCGCCGGGCCCACCTCCGGCGAGCACCTCCACCGACTCTTCGATCTCGATGGCGTTGCCTGCGGTGAGCCCCAGCGGGGTGTCCATGTCGGTGAGCAGCGCGGAGGTCTTCACGCCGGCATCGGTGCCCAGCGCGACCATGGTGCGGGCCAGCTCCTCGGCCTCGGCGCGGGACTTCATGAACGCACCCGAGCCGGCCTTCACATCGAGCACCAGGGCGTCGGTGCCCTCGGCGATCTTCTTGGACATGATCGAGGAGGCGATCAGCGGGATCGCCTCCACCGTGCCGGTGACGTCGCGCAGCGCGTAGAGCTTCTTGTCCGCCGGGGCCAGCCCTGGGCCCGCCGCGCAGATCACGGCGTTGACCTCGTCGAGCTGACGCAGCAGAGCCTCATTGCTCAGATCCGCCTGCCAGCCGGCGATGGCTTCGAGCTTGTCCAGGGTTCCACCGGTGTGGCCGAGTCCGCGGCCGGAGAGCTGCGGGACGGGCACGCCGAAGCTGGCGACCAGCGGGGCCAGCGGGAGCGTGATCTTGTCGCCGACTCCCCCGGTGGAGTGCTTATCGGCGGTGAGCCGACGCGTGCCCTCGGGTGTGCGCAGCGAGGAGAAGTCCATCCGCTCGCCCGAGGCGATCATCGCGGCGGTCCAGTGCCCGATCTCCTGCCGGGTCATCCCGTTGAGCAGGATCGCCATGGCCAGCGCCGACATCTGCTCATCGCCGACGAACCCATCCGTGTAGGCGGCGATGATCCATTGGATCTGGTCCTGGGAGAGCCGTCCGTGGTCACGCTTGAGCCGGATCAGCTCCACGGCATCGTGGGCCGAGCGGTCATAGGTCATACCGGCAGCGGTCATCGCATCTCCAAGTCGTTGGTCTCAAGATCGCGGGGACCGAAAGATTCCGGCAGCAGCGCGTCCAGTGTGGTGGTGCCCCGCGCGGTGCGCACGTGCATGGTGGGGGCGGAGAACTCCAGCAGCAGCTGCCGGCAGCGTCCGCAGGGCGTGATGTATTCGCCCTGCCGGTTGACGCAGGTGAATGCCACGATCTTTCCGCCGCCGGACATCTGCAGGGCACCGATCATGGTGCACTCGGCGCAGAGGGTGAGCCCATAGGAGGCGTTCTCCACATTGCAGCCGGAGATGACCGTTCCGTCCTCGAGCAGCGCCGCAGCGCCCACCGGATAGTCCGAATAGGGCACGTAGGCCCGGGTCATCGCGATCCTGGCCTGAGTGGTGAGGCGCTCCCAGTCGGCGGCGTGGTCCGGCGCGGGGATCCGTGCGATGCGTCCGGTCAGAAAGTCATCGTCCTGAGTCATAGGGGACATCCTACGAGGACACGGAGGGGCCCGGGTGCCAATCTCCCGGCGGCAGGCGCGTCGGGCCCCGGCCGGTGGGCGCTACTTCCGGCGAAGCTCGTTGATCGCTCCGAGTGCCGTGGTCACCATGATCTTGGTGCCGTAGCCGATGCACCGCTCGTCGGGGACGTAGTCTCCGCGGTGCAGGTCGAAGTCGATGCCGCCCGGGGTCTTGGTCCCGAGCCGGAACATCGCGCCGGGAAGCTCCTGGGTCATCCAGGCGAAGTCCTCCCCGCCCATGGACTGCGGGGCCAGCTCCAGGCCCTCGGAACCGAGCACCTCTCGGCCTGCACGCTCCAGCAGGGCGGTCTCGCGCTCGTTGTTGATCACCGGGGGCACCCCGCGGATGTGCTCGAGCTCCACATCCACGCCCCATGGGGCGGCGACCTGCTCAACGATCTCATCCAGCAGCGCCCCGGCGTCGCGCCAGGCGTCGGCGTCGAGGATCCGCATGGTCCCGACCAGTGTGCCGTGGGCGGGGATGGCGTTGTGCGCGCTGCCGGCCTCGATCTGGCCCCAGACCAGCGAGACCGCGGAGCGCACGTCCACCCTGCGGGAGAGCACCGCCGGGACCGTGGAGGCGATGTGGGCCAGGGCGGAGACCATGTCCTCGGTCAGGTGCGGCCGGGAGGTGTGTCCGCCGCGTCCGGTGACATTGATCCGCACCACGTCGGCGGCGGAAGTGATGGCCCCGATGCGGGTCCCGATCAGTCCGACCTCGATGCGCGGGTCGCAGTGCAGCGCGAAGATCCGGGGCAGCGGTGCGAGCACGTTCTGGCGCACCATCTCCAGGGCGCCTCCAGGCATGGTCTCCTCGGCCGGCTGGAAGATCACCCGGACCCTGGCACCCAGGCCCGCCGGGTCGCCGTCGGTGATTCGCTGCTGGTGCAGCCGCTGGAGGCTCAGTGCGACTCCGAGCGCGATCGTGGTGTGGATGTCGTGGCCGCAGGCATGGGTGACGCCTGAGTGGGTGGAGGCGAAGGGCAGCTCGGTGAGCTCGCTCACCGGCAGCGCGTCGATGTCCCCGCGGAAGCCGGCGGCGAACTCCCCGGCGCCGATGTCCACGTAGAGCCCGGTGGTCTCGGGCATGAGCTCCGGCTCCAGCCCGGCCGCGCGCAGGGCGGCGGCGAGCCGCTCCGTGGTGCGCTCTTCCTTCCAGGAGAGCTCCGGGTGGGCGTGAAGGTCCCGGCGCATCTCGATGAGCGTGGCCTCCAGGTCCTCGACCACCTCGGCGGCCGAGGCATGGGCGGCCTTGAGCATCACCGCGGGGCGATCCGGCTCAGAGGACATCGGATTCTCCCTGTGCCCTCAGCGCCTCGACGGCCTGCTTCACCGACTGTGCGTGATCGGTGGTGGTGACCAGCAGCGCATCCGGGGTGTCGACCACCACGATGTTCTCGACCCCGATCAGCGCGACCACCCGCTGGGTGTCCGAGACGACGACGCCGGAGGACTGGTCCGAGTACACCCGGGCCTTCTCCCCCAGCACGGTCATCGACTCCTGCTCGCGCGCCGGGTTCAGCCGGGCGATCGCGGCGAAGTCTCCGACGTCGTCCCAGGTGAAGTTCCCGGGAATCACGGCGACGTCCCCGGCGGCCGCGGCGGGCTCGGCCACCGCGTAGTCGATGGCGATCTTGGGAAGCTCGGGCCAGACCCGCGCGGTGACCTCAGCCTGCTCGGGGGTTCCCCAGGCGGCCGCAATCTCGGTGAGCCCCGCATGCAGCACCGGCTCTGCGCGCGCCAGGTGCTCCAGCAGCAGCGCGACCGGGGCCACGAACATGCCAGCGTTCCAGAGGTACTCCCCGGAGGCGACGTACTGCTCGGCGAGCTCCTGGCCCGGCTTCTCGACGAACTCTGCGACCTCCCGTGCATTCGGGGCGCCCTCGATCGGTGCGCCATCGAACTGCAGCGGGGCGCCGCGGCGGATGTAGCCGAAGCCCATGGAGGGGTGGGTCGGCGCGATGCCGATGGTGACGATCTTGCCGGTCGAGGCCGTGGCCACGGCCTCGCGCACCGCCTCCTGGAAGATCTCCACCGGGGCGATGACCTGGTCGGCGGCGAAGGAGCCCATGATGATCTCGGGGTCACGTCGGTGCAGGATGGCGGCGGCCAGGCCGATGGCGGCCGCCGAATCCTTGGGCTCGGACTCCAGCACGAGGTCGCTGGCATCGAGCTCGGGGATCTGTACCCGCACAGCCTCGCGGTGGGACTCGCCGGTGACCACCATCACGCGTCGGCCGGTCAATGGGGCGAGCCGCTCATAGGTGCCACGGATCAGGGTGGTGCCGGAGCCGGTGAGGTCGTGAAGGAATTTCGGGGCGCTGGCTCGGGAGAGCGGCCAGAGCCGCGTGCCCACCCCGCCGGCGGGGATCACGGTATAGAACTTGTCCAAGGCTGCCTGTGAAGTCACTTCACCAGGGTAGACCCATCCGCCGCCCGACCCGATCACCCGCGCAGCGCGCGCGGCGCACCGGCCCGCGAGCCACTTCAGGACGCTCACAGAGTCCACTCCGGCGGACCGCCGCGCCATTTCGGAATTGCGTCCCCACATTGCGACTTTTCTACACGCTGTAGAAGTCATTTGGCGCGGACTGTCATTTCGCCGCCGAGCCTGGATCAGGTCCCTGCCCGGCGGCGCAACAATGCCTCCCGGCAGGCACCACGAGCCGCATCGGCCCCCGCGGTGCTCTAGTCTGGTATCTGACAACAGACTCGCGCCGGCGTCACGGATTCCGCACCGCCGCAGCGAAGTAGAAACGTACGTAACTGTGCGGCGCGGAACGCCATGCAACGATGCAGGGAGGTAACAACAGGTGACGCAGACAAAAGGCACCCTCTATAAGGGCCGGGAAGGTATGTGGTCCTGGGTAGGACACCGAATCACAGGTGTCGGGATCTTCTTCTTCCTCCTGGTCCACGTACTCGACACATCTCTCGTGCGAGTCTCGCCAGAGGCCTATGACGCGGTGATCGGCGCGTATAAGAACCCGATCATGATCGTCGGTGAGATCGGCCTGGTCGGCGCGATCGTCTTCCACGCGTTCAACGGCCTGCGGATCATCCTGGTGGACTTCTGGTCCCAGGGCACCCGCTACCACCGCCAGATGCTGTGGACCGTGATGGGCCTCTGGGTCATCACCATGATCGGCTTCACCGTCCGCCACTTGATGCTGTTCCTTGACGGCTGGGGAGGGTTCTGAAAATGACCACCACAAAATCTGACGCCCTCCTGCCCGCCCAGGGCATCGAGGCCCCCCGCTCGGGGCGGATCGATCCGAAGTACCTGCGCAGCGGCTCCTCGAAGTCCGGCAGCTTCGAGATGGCGGCCTGGGTCTTCATGCGCGTCTCCGGCGCCGCCCTGGTCGTCCTGATCTTCGTTCACCTCACGGTGAACCTGCTGGTGGGTGAGGGCATCCACCAGATCGACTTCGGCTTCGTGGCCGGCAAGTGGGCGAACCCGGTCTGGCAGTTCTGGGACCTGACGATGCTCTGGCTGGCGATGCTGCATGGCGGCAACGGCATGCGCACGATCATCAACGACTACGCGGAGAAGGACTCCACGCGGATGTGGCTGAAGTCCATCCTGTACCTCTCGGTGATCGTGATCATCGTGCTGGGCACCATGGTCATCTTCACCTTCGAGCCCTGCCTGCTCGATGGCTCCGGCCAGCTGCTCGAGTCCTCACCCTCCTTCTGCCAGAACGTCTGATGCCCGCCGGGGATGACCCGGTGCGCACATCTGCGCGTTCTCATGCTTCCGAACAAGAAAAGAGAGCCACAAGCTGATGCAGGTTCACAAGTACGACGTCGTCATCGTCGGCGCCGGCGGCGCGGGAATGCGCGCGGCCATCGAGTCCGGCCAGCGCGCGCACACCGCCGTGCTGACCAAGCTCTACCCCACCCGGTCCCACACCGGCGCGGCCCAGGGCGGCATGTGCGCCGCACTGGCCAACGTCGAAGAGGACAACTGGGAGTGGCACACCTTTGACACGGTCAAGGGTGGGGACTACCTGGTGGACCAGGACGCAGCGGAGGTCATGGCCAAGGAGGCCATCGACGCCGTGCTGGACCTGGAGAAGATGGGGCTGCCCTTTAACCGCACCCCCGAGGGCAAGATCGATCAGCGTCGCTTCGGCGGACACACCCGTGATCACGGCAAGGCCGCCGTGCGCCGCGCCTGCTACGCCGCAGACCGCACCGGCCACATGATCCTGCAGACGCTCTACCAGAACTGCGTGAAGCACAACGTCGAGTTCTACAACGAGTACTACGTGCTGGATCTGCTCACCGTGGATGAAGAGGTGACCCGTGAAGACGGCACCACCTACATGCAGAAGAAGACGGCCGGCGTCGTCTCCTATGACCTGGCCAACGGCGAGATCCACGTCTTCCAGGCCAAGTCCGTGGTCTTCGCCACCGGCGGTCTCGGAAAGATCTTCAAGACCACCTCCAACGCACACACCCTGACCGCCGATGGCATGGCGCTGGCCTACCGGGCCGGCATCCCGCTGGAGGACATGGAGTTCGTGCAGTTCCACCCCACCGGTCTGGCGGGTCTGGGGATCCTGCTCTCCGAGGCCGCTCGCGGCGAGGGCGCGATCCTGCGCAACTCCGAGGGTGAACGCTTCATGGAGCGCTACGCCCCCACGATCAAGGACCTCGCCCCGCGTGACATCGTCGCCCGGTCGATGGCCAATGAGGTGCGCGAAGGCCGCGGCGCGGGTCCGAACAAGGGCTACGTGCTCCTGGACCTGACCCACCTGGAGCCGGCGCACATCGATGCGAAGCTGCCCGACATCACCGAGTTCGCCCGCACCTACCTCGGTGTGGAGCCCTACACCGAGCCGGTGCCGGTCTTCCCGACCTGCCACTACGCCATGGGCGGGGTGCCGACCAACGTCAACGCCGAGGTGCTGCAGGACAACGACACCGTGGTTCCGGGTCTCTACGCCGCCGGCGAGGTCGCCTGCGTCTCGGTCCACGGATCCAACCGCCTGGGCACCAACTCGTTGCTGGACATCAACGTGTTCGGCAAGCGCGCCGGCCTGGCCGCCGCCGAGTACGCCTCCACCGCAGAGTTCGTGGACATCCCGGAGAACCCGACGGCGTTCACCGAGAACCAGCTCAACGCGATGCGCGCCTCCACCGGTGGTGAGCGCACGTCGACGCTGCGTACCGAGCTGCAGGAGACCATGGACGCGAACATGCAGGTGTTCCGCTCCGAGGAGACCATCAAGGAGGCCCTGGCGGTCATCGCCGACCTGCGCCTGCGCTATAAGAACGTGCAGATCCAGGACAAGGGCAAGCGCTTCAACCTGGACCTGCTCGAGGCGGTGGAGCTCGGATTCCTGCTCGACATGGCCGAGGTCATGACGGTGGCGGCCCTGCACCGCAAGGAGTCCCGCGGCGGACACTACCGCGAGGACTTCCCGGAGCGTGATGATGAGAACTTCATGCTCCACTCGATGATGTATCTGGACCCTGAGTCCTCGACCGATGGCACGAACGGCATCCGCGCCGACACCAAGCCGGTCGTCTTCACCCGTTACGAGCCGATGGAGCGTAAGTACTGATGAGCACTCCCACCAAAGAAGCCGCAGAGCCTGCGTCCAAGATCGACATGAAGGAGAGCGGGGGCGGGGGCGAGGTCCCCAGCTTCGACGTGACCCTTCAGGTGCGCCGCTATGACCCGGAGTTCTCCGACGAGGCGCGCTGGGATGAGTGGACGGTCACCATGTACGGCACCGACCGTGTGCTCGACGCGCTGCATAAGGTCAAGTGGGAGATCGACGGCTCGCTCACGTTCCGCCGCTCCTGCGCCCACGGCGTCTGCGGCTCGGATGCCATGCGCATCAACGGTCGCAACCGCCTGGCCTGCAAGGTGCTGCTCAAGGACCTGGACCTCTCCAAGCCGGTCCTGGTCGAGCCGATCAAGGGTCTGCCCGTGGAGAAGGACCTGATCGTGGACATGGAGCCGTTCTTCCAGTCCTACCGCGAGATCATGCCCTTCATGGTCAACAATTCCCCGGCCCCGACCGGGGAGCGGATCCAGTCACCCGAGGAGCGCGAGCGCTTCGACGACACCACCAAATGCATCCTCTGCGCCGCCTGCACCTCCTCCTGCCCGGTCTTCTGGACCGACGGGCAGTACTTCGGTCCGGCAGCGATCGTCAATGCGCACCGGTTCATCTTCGACTCCCGCGACGACGCCGGCGACATGCGCCTGGAGGTCCTCAACGACAAAGAGGGCGTGTGGCGCTGCCGCACCACCTTCAACTGCACCGACGCCTGCCCGCGCGGCATCGAGGTCACCAAGGCCATCCAAGAGGTCAAGCGTGCGGTGCTGAGCCGCAGCATGTAGTCCCGCTGGTCACGAGGTGGGGCGGCGGGCGCGATCGCGGCGCCCGCCGCCCCACCTCTTTTGCATCCCACGCCGGGAAGCGGTTAGGTGAGGTCATGGACAGATACGACCGGGCAGCCCGACATCTGAGCGACGTCGGGGTGGGAGGGGGCAGGAACCTCACGAACCTCGTGGTCGCCGCGGAGGCGCTGGACCGCGGCATCACCGTGCGCAAGGCCGCGACGAGCCGCCGGATGGTGCTCGAACACCAGGGCCGCTCGCGCACCTGGGCAGGCGGAAGCACGAACCACAACGACGACCTGGTCAAGAAGATCGCCTCCTATAAGGACGTGGCGAGCAGGCTCTTCCGCGACCTCAAGATCAGCGCCCCGGAGAACGCGGTCTTCACCGGCGCCGAATCGTCCCGCGCCTGGGCCTGGGCCTCTTCCTTCGGCCAGAGCGTGGTCAAGCCGCACAATGGCCGGCAGGGAGAGAACGTCCATGCCGGCCTGCAGACCGAGGACGAATTCCACCGCGCCTTCCGTCGCGTCGCCGCTGCGAACAGCCAGGTCCTGGTGGAGGAGTTCTACACCGGGGTGGAGCACCGTTGCCTGGTCGTGGAGGGCACCCTGGTCGCGGTCACACGCCGCCGGCCGGCCAGCGTGTTGGGCGACGGCAGGACCAGCATCAGTGACCTGGTCGCGGCGAAGAACCGGGACCGCGGCCCGATCCATAAGGATCTGATCCTCGACGCGGTCGCTCGGGAGTATCTTCAGTGCCACGGCTACCGGCCCGACTCGGTCCCGGAGGCGGAGCAGCGCATCTACCTGCGGAGCACGTCGAACCTGCACACCGGAGGCGATGCGGTGGATGCCACCGAGGAGATCCGAGACGAGGAGCGAGAACTCGTGGAACGGGCCTCCCAGGCGCTGCGCGGCCTGAGGATCGTCGGATTCGATGTGCTCCTGCCCCGCGGCGAGAACGACGTCCACCCTGCCTCGGTGCTCGAGATCAACGCCAGCCCGATGGTCTCGATGCACCACTTCCCCTGGTCCGGCCAGCCCCGTGATGCGGCGCGCCACGTGGTCGATTCGCTCTTCCCCCGCACCGTCCGGCGCTGACTCGTCCCAGTTGCTGCTCAGCGCCTGCTCAGCGGGCGGCTGCCACGGGTCCCAGGCGGCGGCTGCGGGCGTCGGTGGCCAGCGCCGCCCAGGCTGCGCAGAGCAGGTAGATCAGGCTGAGCAGGAAGAAGTAGACGAAGAAGCCCAGCACCGTGGCAAAGGAGGACACGATCAGGTTTCCGCCCTCGACCCCGCTGAGCAGGAAGGTGGAGAGCTGGCGCAGCACCGAGGAGCCGACGGCGGCGAGCAGCGCCGCCCGCCACAACACCGAGACCGGCATCACCACACGTGAGGCGACCCGGAAGATCAGGACCGCGACCAGCACATCGAGGATCAGCGGCACGGCGAGCGTGATCAGGGTGCCGACCAGTCCCTGAAGCACGTTCAGGTTCCAGCTCAGCACTTCTTCGCTGAAGTTCAGCACGGACTCCGAGAGCAGGCTGGTGGCCGTGGCGGCCAGCAGCATCGTGCCCAGCAGCAGCATCACCCCGAGGTCCCGGGACTTCACCAGCAGCACGTTCTCATCCATGAGCGGACGGTCGAAGATGCTCCGGATCCCGGCGCGGAGCCCGTTGATCCAGCTCAGCGAGGCCACCGCGGCGACCAGAAGTGAGACCACGAGGGTGAGTGTGAACCCATCGGTGTCGAAGAGCTGTTCCTGCGTGGCCAGCCCGTCCTCGCCGATCACCCCGGGCAGCGCGTCGTTGGTCAGCTCCACGATGGTGTCCTGCAGCTGCTGGTCTCCGCCGATCACCAGGCCTGCCACGGAGAATCCCGCCACCAGGGCGGCGGAGACGGAGAAGAACATCATGTAGGCCGCGCCGGCGGCCATCACCGTGCCGTAGTGGAACAGGAAGAGGTTCAGGATCCGCATCCCGCGGGTGGTGTCGAGGCGGGTGAGCCCCCAGAACAGGGTCAGCCCGAACATGGAAGCCCGGCCGCGACCCTCCCGCCGGGCGTGGCCCCAGGCACGCCGGGCCTTGACCTCGCGGCGGCGCAGCCCCTCCAGGTCAAGCGGGTTGACCATCCCGGAGACTTCCTCGCGGTCATTCATCGCCTTCGCGGCGGCCCGCGCGTGACCGGCGATGAGTCCGTGACCGCCGGTCCGCGGGCGCAGTCTGGAGGGGTTCTCGCTCACCCGGGGCTCCCCGCGCGGCTGCGGCGCAGGCTCACTGCGGGCTCGCTGGGAGGAAGCCGATCCTGTCATAGACCTGCGCGAGGGTCTCCCCCGCCACGGCCCGGGCCTTCGCGGCACCGGTGGCCAGCAGCGCGTCGAGCTGCGCCGGGTCCTCGAGCAGCTCCTCGGTGCGGTCGCGGATCGGGCCGAGCCTCGCCACGACCACCTCGGCCAGCTCCACCTTCAGATGGCCATACATTCGGCCCTGATACTCCTCGACGATCTGCTGCACCGGCCGGTCGGTGAGCGCGGAGTAAATGCTCAGCAGGTTTGAGATCCCCGGCTTCTCGGTCTGGTCGAACCGGATCTCGGCGCCGTCGTCGGTCACGGCAGACTTGATCTTCTTCGCGATCTGCTTATCGGTGTCCATCAGGTTCAGCAGCCCGGCCGGGGAGGCGGCGGACTTGGACATCTTCGCGGTTGGGTTCTGCAGGTCATAGATCCGGGCGCCGGTCTCCGGGATCAGCGGCTCGGGGACTCGGAAGGTCTCTCCATAGCGGTGGTTGAAGCGCTGAGCCAGGTTGCGGGAGAGCTCCACATGCTGCTTCTGATCGTGCCCCACCGGCACCCCGTGCGGCTGGTAGAGCAGGATGTCGGCCGCCTGCAGCATCGGGTAGGTGAAGAGTCCGACGCCGGCCGCGTCGGCTCCCTGCCGGGCGGACTTGTCCTTGAACTGGGTCATCCGCGCGGCTTCGCCCATCCCGGTCAGGCAGGTCATGATCCAGCCCAGCTGCGCGTGCTCCGGCACGTGGGACTGCACGAACACTGTGGAGCGCTCGACGTCGAGGCCCCCCGCGAGATACTGCGCGGCGGTCCGGCGCACCCGGGTGCGCAGCTCGGCCGGATCCTGCGGGACGGTGATCGCGTGCATGTCCGGGATGAAGAAGAAGGCGTCGTAGCGTTCCTGCATCTTCACCCAGTTGACCAGCGCTCCAAGGTAGTTGCCCAGGTGCAGGGAGTCAGCCGAGGGCTGCATCCCGGAGAGTACGCGCTCAGTCACAGCAGTTCCTTCGTGTCGTCGGGCAGGGTTCAGGGTCGTGCGTCAGGGTCAGGGTCAGGCGCCAGTCGTGAAGCGTCAGGTGTGAAGCCGGGCTCAGGGCAGCTGGTAGTCCACGACGAGCGGGGCGTGATCGGACCAGCGCAGCGAATAGTCCTGCGCCCGGTCCACGCGCAGGTTGCCGGCCAGCTCAGCCAGGCCCGGGGTTGCCATATGGTAGTCGATCCGCCAGCCGGTGTCGTTGTCGAAGGCCTTCCCGCGGTAGGACCACCAGGTGTAGGGCCCCTCGACCTCGCCGGCCAGGGAACGCGCGACGTCCACGTAGCCGAGGTCCTGGAAGTACTGGTCGAAATAGGCGCGCTCCTCGGGCAGGAAGCCGGAGTTCTTCACATTGCCCTTCCAGTTCTTGATGTCGAGCTCCCGGTGACCCACGTTGAGATCACCCATGACCAGCAGATGATCGGTGCGCCCGGCAAGCCTCGGGAGGTACTCGCTCATGTACTGCAGGAACCGCATCTTGTGCTCCTGCTTGGGCGTTCCCACCTCGCCGGAGTGCACGTAGACGCTGACCACGGTCAGCGTGGAACCGTCTTCGAGGGCGTAGTCTGCTTCGATCCAGCGGCCCTCGTCCTCGGGGTGGCCGTCGCCGATCCCGTTGCGGGTGGCGATGGGGGCGCTGCGCGAGATGATCGCGACGCCGGCCCGGCCCTTGTCGGCGGCCTCGTACTCGTGGACGTGCCAGGTCTCGCCCATGGGCTCGGTCATGTCGGTGACCAGCTTGGTGAGGATCTCCTCGTTGGCGCGGACCTCTTGGAGCGCGAGGATGTCGATCTCGCGCTCGGCCAGCCATTCGCCCATACCCTTGCGGTGCGCGGCGCGGATCCCGTTGACATTGACCGAGGCGATCCGGGTCTTCCCGGCAGGCTTGGGGTCGATGATGCGGTGCGGGTGCTCGCCGAAGTCTGGTGCCTCCGCCGCGGTCTCCGCGCCGGGTGAAGTCGCTGCGCCGGGTGAAGTCGCTGCGGTCGTGGCTGTACCTGTGGAAGTCTCGGTCACGTCGGGTCCTCTCAGTTGACGATCTCGCCGGTGATCGGCTCATCGTCGTTGTTGTTGCGCTTCTTCGCGCGGCGCGACTGGTCGCCACGCTGCTCGCCCGATTCGCCGCCGGAATCCTGCCCGGCGTCGCGACTGCCGCGCCCGACGTGCTCGGCGAGCATGTCGCGACCGTTGCCGGCGGTCATCTCGATGGTGTCGAGCGCCCGCTCCACCATGGCCAGGTCCGCCTCTTCGGCTTTGGCGAGCTCCTGGGTGATCACCCGTTTCTGCACCTGGACGATCTTGAAGGAGTGGTCGAGCTTCAGGTTCCGCGCGTGGGTGTCCTCGTCGACCACCGCGGTGCCCCCGAGCGTGTCGGCACGCCGGGAGGCGGCGTCGGCGCGCGCGGAGTCCAGGGTCTGGCCGAACTTCTTGGCCCCGGAGCGCACCGAGATCACCAGCACGGTGGCCAGCAGCAGCCAGCCGCCGGCGACGACGGCGATGATCCAGCCGATCACGTCGTTCTGGTTGGCGGCGAAGATCAGCGCCACCAGCAGCACGGTGATCATCACCGCGAAGCTGATGCCGGAGGTCCTCCGGCCGAAGTTCCTGAGGGTTTCCTGCGCACCAGATGCGCCACCTGTGGGCAGTGACTGCTGAGAACTCATGCGCCTGATTATCCCTGTGATCAGGCTCGGATGGCGAATCGCGCCCTGTGCCGAACGGGCCGGGTGCCCGAGGCCGCATGAAACCTGCCCCACCAGGTGAGGGCAGGGTCTCTTAGGATGGCAGGGAACGTGTCCCGAGCTGTCCCGACGATCCAGGAGGACCTGATGGCCGCATTACCCGAGACTCCCCGCACCGCGGATGCCCCTGAGCGCACCACGTTCATGCGGCGCTACACGCTGGACCCGGCGCTGGCGGATGAGTTCGTCAGCTTCTTGACCAAGCGGGTCATCCCGGCCCGGGAGGAGCGCGGATTCACGGTGGAGTCGATCTGGCTCTCCGACGGCAAGGACGAGCTGACCTGGTTCGTCAGCCGTTTCGGCGATCGTGAGGAGTTCGCGGAGGCGGAGCGGGCCTGGGAGGACTCCCCCGAGCGCGCCGAGATCTTCACCGACGCCCCCGCGTACGTGACCGGCAAGGACCTTCGGGCGGTCACTCGCCTGCGCTGACCTGCGACTGAAGCGCCTGCCGGGCGCGTCGGGCGGCGAAGAGCGCCGCCGCCACCGAGGTGAGCATCAGTCCGGCGATCACCAGCGAGCTGGTCACGATCGCTGCCTGGTGGCCCTGTTCGGCGCTGATCGAGAAGTAGATCCCGGTGACCACGGCGATCCCGATCGCGGTGAACACCCGCTGGGCCGTCTGCGCCACTCCCCCGGCGGCGCCCGCCATCGACTCGGGGACCTCGCGCATCGAGAGCGTCTGGGCGCTGGGAATGATCAGCGCCTGGGAGAGCCCGACCACTGCGAGCGCGGCTCCGATCAGCCACAGCGACCCGTAGTCGGTCACCATCAGTGCGGCGGCACCGGCCAGGGCGAGCATCGAGAGGACCCCGGCGATGGTCCCGCTGACCAGCATCCGGGGACCCTTGCGCTCCACCGCGCGTCCCACCCGTGAGGAGAGCAGCATGACCATCGCCGCGCTGGGCAGCGTGACCAGCCCCGCGATCAGCGCGCCCTCGCCGCGGCCCTGCTGCACGTAGACCGCCACCACCGCCCAGGTGGCCGGCATGCCTGCGAAATAGAGGCCCAGCACCAGCGAGTTCAGCGTGTAGCTGGGCAGCGTGAACAGCGCCAGATTGACCATCGGGGCCGCCGCATCGCGGCGCCCGAGCCGGCGCTCCCAGAGCGCCCACAGCACCAGAACGCCCAGACCGGCGACGGCGAGAAGCCCGCCGAGCAGGCTGCGGAAAGCGATGAAGGGAAGCATCAGCAGCAGCACCGCGATGCTGAGCAGCACCACACCCAGCGGGTCCAGCCGGGCGATGCCACGGGCCGGCGCCGCCGACGCGGTGACCTCGGGCAGGCGCTCGGGATCCGCCGGGCCGGCCGGCTCGGCGTCGTCCAGGTTCTTCGGCAGCCACCGCACGATGGCGATCAGCGCGACGGTGGTGACCGGGACGTTGATCAGGAAGGTCATCCGCCAGCCGAGGTCCGATCCGGTGGTGTCGATGATCAGCCCGCCCAGCGCGGGCCCGGCAGCCACGGCGACCCCGATGATGGTGCCCATCATCCCGTAGGCCCGCCCGCGTGCGGGTCCGGCGAACAGCCGTTGGATCATGCCGATGATCTGTGGGGTCAGGACGCCGGCGGCGAGCCCCATGAAGACCCGTGCAATGTTGAGCACCAGCGGGTTCATCGCCAGCGCGGCCCCCAGGGAGGCGATCCCGAAGAGCGCCACCCCGAACATGAAGAGACCGCGTCGGCCCCAGAGGTCCCCTGCGCGGCCGGCAGGCACCAGGGCCATGCCGAAGGCCAGCGCGTATCCGGAGAGCACCCATTGGAGATCCGCGGAGGTGGCGCTGAGGCTCTCCTCGATGGCAGGAAGAGCGACGTTGACGATGCTGATGCTCAGCAGCGCCGCGAACAGCGGCAGGAACATCGCCGTCATCATCCGCCGCGAGCTGCCCGTGGGCGAAGTCTGGTTCACCAGCTCACCTTATCCCCGTCACCCCACCTCGGCGCGCCCTGTGACCGGCCACGTGATGCCGCCATGGGGCGCCCTCGAGACACTTACGACGCCCTCGAGACACTGACGGCGCCCTCATGACGCACAACGGGGGCGCCCCGTGAAGGAGCGCCCCCGTAGGACCGGGCGGTGACCACCGCCGGACTGTGACTAACGCCGTAGCTGTGACTAACGGCGGAACTGTGACTAGCGGCGGAACTGGGCCAGGTAGCTCTTGACCTCGGTGCTGAACGCCAGCACCAGCCAATAGGCCGCGATGCCCACGTGGGCCAGCGCGAGCACCAGGGTCAGCGGGTCGGCGCCGATGACGCCGATCAGCGTGAACAGGATGCCCAGGATCGCGAAGACGATGCCGGTGATCCGTGCCCAGTTCTTGTTCTTCTTGAGCCCGAAGAACACCAGCAGGTACAGCCCGATGCCCACGAGGAGGCTGACCCAGATGAAGCCGGTCAGCAGCCCCCCGAACAGGTCCGCAGCCTCGGCCGCCTCGGTCGCGGTCATCCCCTGCTGCTCCATGCCGGTGATCATCTCTTGCCGGGTGGCCTCATCGCTGAGGAACAGCCCCGGCAGCGAGCTCAGCACGTAGATCGCCAGCGAGACCAGGGTCAGCGTCTTGAGCAGGCTGTACTTCTTGGGCTCTGCGACCGGTCCGCCGTAGCTGCCCGGCGCATACGGATCGGTGCCGTACTTCGATGCGGCCTCGCCGTAGCCGCCGGGCTGGCCGTAGCCGCCGGGCTGGCCGGGCTGGCCGCCGTAGCCGCCGGCGGGGTTGCCACCGGGGTTGCCACCGGGGCTGCCACCGGGGAAGCCGCCCGGCTCAGCACCCGACGGGTTGTTGCCGTAGCCGCCGGGCTGGCCGGGCTGGCCGGGCTGGCCGCCAGGGACCCCGGGCTGGTCTCCGTAGGGAGGATTGCTCATGTGGACTCCTTGTTCATTGGTTGTGTTCACGAATCACTCTAGGCCCGGTTGGACGGTCTCACTCGTAGCGAAGCGCCTCGATCGGGTCCTTCTTCGCTGCTCGGGCCGCCGGCAGCGTGCCGGCGAGGAAGGCGATGAACACGATCAGCGCGGTGATCCCGGCGATCGCCAGCGGATCGACCGCGAAGAGCGTCAGTCCGGCCACCGCGCCCAGCGGCCCGCCTTCCCCGGTGAGCCAGGCGTTGCCGACGAGCCCGGCTCCGAGCCCGAGCACCACACCGATGACCGAGCCCAGGATGCCGATGACCACGGCCTCCATGGAGAAGAGTCCGAAGACCTTCCCGCTGGACATGCCCAGCGCCTTCATCAGGCCGATCTCTCGGGTGCGTTCCTGCACCGACATCAGCAGCGTGTTCACGATGCCGAAGCTTGCCGCGAGCAGCGCGATCAGCCCGAAGCCGGAGAGCACCCAGGAGACCGCGTCGATGACGCCCTGGACGGCACCGATCTGGTCCTCCACGGTCAGCCCGAGGAGGTCCTGATCGATCAGGGCGTCCTTGACGCCCTGCTCGTTGGCCTCGATGTTCTCCACATCGACCACCGCCATGGTGTAGGCGTTCTGCGCCTGGCCCTCGTAGCCCTCCATGGAGAGGTCGTTGAGCTGCTGATTCAGCTCACGGGAGGGCATGGGGGTGGCGCCGATGCCGGAGAGCGCCTCCTCGGAGACGCCGACGATCTCGGCCTCCACCGTGGACTGTTCGCCGGTCACGTTGCTGATGCCGATCTCGACGGTCTCCCCGATGACCTGCTCGGCATCTTCGGTGTCGAAGATGGTGAGCCAGTCCGCCGGGATGCTGAGCTCCATGCCGTCTTCGCCGGGGGCCTCTCCAGCCTCGAGCTCGAGTCCCAGCGCGTTGGCCGGCACGTCGAGCTCCATGTCGTACTGCGCGCCGTCGGGGGTCTCGATGAAATCGGGTGAGACGAAGACCATCGGGTCCACGGAGGAGACGTTCTCGATCTGCTCGATCTCCTCGATGTCCGAGTCGGTGAGCACTCCGCCGCCGGAGCCGGGTCCGAACATCCCACCGGTGCTCGCTGCGGCCTCCGGGTCGTATTCGGCCGGACCATCGGTGGGCTCGGCGTCGGAGGCTCCGGTGCTCATCACGAACATCTGCGAGGACCCGCCGAAGCCGGCGACGACGGTGTCGACATACTTGTTGACACCGGCGCCGAGCCCTGAGGTCAGGGTCAGCGTGAAGGAACCGATGACGATGGCGACCACCGTCAGGGCGGTGCGCAGCTTGGAGCGGAAGGTATTGCCCAGCGCGGTGCGCGCGACGTCGACTGACCTCATGCGTGCACCCCCGTGGCGCCGTGCTCTTCGGTGACGATCTCGCCGTCCTGCATCATCAGCCGGCGCTGGCATTTCGCGGCCAGGTCCTCATCATGGGTGACCACCACCAGGGTGATGCCATGGTCCCGGTGCAGCCCGAAGAGGATGTCCTCGACGATCTCTGAGGTCACCGTGTCGAGGTTGCCGGTGGGCTCATCGGCGAAGAGCACCGTGGGCTTGTTGACCAGCGCGCGGGCGATGCAGGCGCGCTGCTTCTGACCGCCGGAGAGGTTGGTCGCCTTGTTCTTGGCCTTGTCGGCCATGTCCAGCTGCTCCAGGACCTCCATGCCGCGGCGGTTGCGCTCCGACTTGCCCATCCCCGCGATCTTCAGCGGCAGGGTGATGTTCTCCAGCACCGTCTGGTTGGGGTTCAGGAAGAACTGCTGGAAGACGAAGCCGAAGGTGTCATTGCGCAGCTGGGAGACCTTCTTAGGCTTCAGCGCGGTCACCGGCTCGCCGCCCAGCGCGACGACGCCGGAGGTCGGCTCATCCAGAAGTGCCAGCAGATGCATGAGGGTGGACTTGCCGGAACCTGATTTCCCCACGATGGCGACGGATTCGCCCTCGTGGATCTCAAAGGTCAGGCCTTTGAGCGCGTCGAAACGGGTGGCGCCCTTGCCATAGACCTTGACCAGGTTCTCGGTCTCGAGAACTGGAGTGGACATTGATGACCTTTCATCGTGTTCAGAGGTGCTGCGGAGACCTGCTGCGAGGCCGCTCGGCAGCCAGAGGTTGAAACTACCTGCTCATTCTCCCGGATGAGGGCGCCGAGGGCATCGGCCCAAAGGATGAACTCCCCCGGAGCACCGACTCTTCGAGAATGCGTCGATCCCGCTCTCACCAGGGGACATCACCACGAGTACACTGCCACTCATGCCCGTTGAACATGCGATCCGCGCCACAGGACTGACCAAGCGCTACGGAGATTTCACCGCCGTGGACGGCATCGACTTCACGGTGAACCGAGGTGAGTCCTTCGGCCTGCTCGGACCCAACGGTGCGGGCAAGTCCACCACCATGCGGATGATCGCCGCCGTGGCCTCGCGCAGCGCCGGCACGATGTCGGTGGCCGGACTCGACCCGGAGCAGAACGGCCCCGAGGTCCGAGCCCGGCTCGGGGTGATCCCGCAGCAGGACAACCTGGACGAGGAGCTCAGCGTCCGGGAGAACATCATCATGTATGGCCGCTACTTCGGGCTGCCGCGCCGCTGGCTCAACGCCAAGACCGAAGAGCTGCTGGAGTTCGCCCAGCTCAGCCACAAGGCCACGGCCCGGGTGGAGGACCTCTCCGGGGGCATGAAGCGCCGGCTGACCATCGCCCGCGCGCTGGTCAACGAGCCGGAGATCCTGCTGCTCGATGAGCCCACCACCGGGCTGGACCCGCAGGCCCGACACATCCTCTGGGACAGGCTGTTCCGGCTGCGTGAATCCGGAACCACGCTGGTGCTCACCACCCATCACATGGACGAGGCCGAGCAGCTCTGCGAGCGCCTGATCGTGGTCGATGAGGGTCGGATCATGGCGGAAGGCTCCCCTGCCGGGCTCATCCGCGACCATTCGACCCGGGAGGTGCTGGAGCTGCGCTTCGGGATGGACCGCAACCAGGAGCAGGCCCAGCAGCTGACCGCGCTGCTCTCCTCCGGCGCAGCGAGCGCCGACGGCGCTGCGGCCGAGGGTCGCGCCACAGGCGACGGAGGCGTCGGGGTCGGCGGCGGTGGCGGCGTCGGGTTCAGCCACGTCGAGGTGCTGCCGGACCGGCTGCTGGTCTACGCCGGCTCCGCAGAGTCAGCGCTGGAGCAGATCCACGCCGCCGGACTGCGCCCGATGACCTCCCTGGTACGTCGTTCCTCCCTGGAGGACGTCTTCCTGCGACTGACCGGGAGAACCCTTGTCGACTGATCGACTCACCGCGGAGCCTGAGCTGCAGCAGCCGGTGAGCCCTGCCGCGGACAAGCAGACCATGGCCGGCCGGGCCCGACGCTTCGGCGCGCTGCACCAGGCCGAGCGCACGCTGCGCAGCATGCGGGCCTATGGCACCGTGATCCTGTTCTCCTCGGTGAGCCAGCCGATCATGTACATCCTGGCCATGGGCCTGGGGCTGGGCGTGCTGGTGGGCGAGGGCGGCGACTTCGCCGAGTACGGCGCGAGCAGCTACCTGATGTACATCGCTCCGGCGATCCTCGCCTCCACCGTGGCCATGGCCGCGGGCATCGAGTTCACCTTCCCGGTGATGGAGGGCTTCAAGTGGCGCCGACTCTACTACGGCGCCCAGGCCTCGCCGCTGAGTCCGGGCCAGATCGCCTCCGGGCACATCCTCGCGGTCAGCGTGCGCTTCGGCATCCATGCGGCCATCTTCACCGTGGTGCTCTACCTCTTCGGCGCCATCAGCTCCCCGCTGGGTGTGCTGATGATCGCCAGCGCCATGCTGGGCGGGCTGGCGATCGGACTGCCGATCATGGCGTATGTGTCCACGCTGCGCGATGAGAAGGGGCAGATGTCGCTGATCCAGCGCTTCGTCATCATGCCGCTGTTCCTGTTCTCCGGAACCTTCTACCCGCTCACCAACCTTCCCGGGTTCCTGCAGGTGCTGGGCTGGTTCTCCCCCATCTGGCATGCCAACGAGCTGGGCCGGGTGCTCGCCTTCGGCCAGCCCAGCCCCGCCTGGCTGATCCTGCTCCACGTGCTCTACCTGCTGGGGATCACGGTCGCGGCCTGGCTGGCCACCGTCCGGATCTTCACCCGCCGGCTCGGACTCGAAGAGTGGCGGGGCCGCACCCCGGGCGCCAAGGCCGACGCCAAGCGTCAGGACCGGCTCGCGGTGAAGGATGCGGCCGACGTCGACCGATCGGCCGGCGCCGGGACAGCCACTACGCCGGACAGCACCACGCCGGCCAGCACCGCGCTGCCCCGGATCGCCTTCCGCCGCGGGTTCGGCGCGAACTACTACTCCGGCAACATCCGAGCGGTGTTCGGCCGCGGCCTGACCGCGATCCGGAACAACCGCGGGGTCATCTTCCTCTCCGGCCTGCTCGAGCCGGTGCTGTTCCTGACCTCCTTCGGGCTGGGCATCTCCCCGATGATCGCCGGGGTCGACGCCGAACAGGTGGGCCTGGGCGGCGGCGGGACGATCAGCTACGCGGCATTCATCGCTCCGGCGCTGCTTGCGGTCTCGGCGATGAACGGCGCGATCTTCGACTCCACCTGGAACGTGTTCTTCAAGCTCAAGATCACCAAGCTCTACCGGACCATGATGTCCACCTCGCTGGGCCCTGTAGACGTGGCGGTCGGCGAGATCTGCCTGGCGCTCTTCCGCGGCGGGATCTATGCGCTGGGCTTCATCGGCGTGCTGCTGGTCGGCGGCCTGATCGACCCGCTGGCAGCGGTGCTGATGTGGTGCACGGCGCTCTTCGTCGCCCTGGGCTTCGCCTCGGTCGGGATGGCGGTGACCTCGTTCATGACCCGGTTCCAGCAGATGGACTGGATGATGATGGTGCTGATGCCGATGTTCCTGTTCTCGGCCACGCTGTTCCCGATCAGCGTCTATCCCGCCGGAGTCCAGGCCTTCATCCAGGCGCTGCCGCTCTGGCATGCCGTGGAGCTCATGCGCGATATCGCGTTCTGGGACTTCAGCAGCCTGACTCTGGTGCACATCGGCTACTACCTGGTGATGATCGTCGCCGGACTCGCACTGACCACCTACCGGATGAAGAAGCTCTTCCTGCGCTGAGCCCCACCCCACCCCATCCCATTGAGGGGCGGATTCTACGAGCGTTTCAGGCCGTCTGGCCCTTCAGATGCTCGGAGAATCCGCCCCTCAATGCGTGGGTGGGGGGGGTCGTGTCCTTGAAAATCTCAATCATTGACTTCTTGAACTATTGGCCGCAGGGGCCTATTCTGGCGGTGATGTGTTCTGCATCACAGTTTGGGTGACCTTACTGTGATGATCCGAGCAACCTTGCACAAGGAGTCATAGATGACTGATGAGAGCTCGAGCCCGGGGCTGGATCCTCGTGGCGACGCCCCACGCAACCGCGAGGAGGAGGTCCACCGGCTGCACCGCTGGGAGTCCTCTGCCGCCGCGGACCGCCGAGGCGGTGACATCCGCCGGCACACCGACGTCTCGACCTCGGCGGCGCTGGACATCGCCACGCGTCCGGACCCGGCCGCTCCACTGACCTCGGTGGCGCAGAGCGGCGCCACAGGTCGCGCCACGACCTCCGGGCCAGGGCGCGCCCGACGACGACGCCGACGCGGCTGGAGCACCAAGGCACTCGGGGCTGCCGGTGTGGTCGGCATGCTCCTGACCTGGGAGCTCCTGCCGGTGACCGGATTGGTCAATGCGCGCTTCATGCCCCCGGCCTCCGAGGCGATCGGTGGACTGATCAGCAACTTCGGGCTGACCGATTTCTGGGTCTCGGTGTATGACACGATGCGGGCCTGGGCGCTGGGCATGATCATCGCGGTGGTGCTGGCCACCGTGCTGGGCTTCATCATCGGATCCCCGACGTTCCTGCGGCGCTTCACGAACTCCACGATCGAGTTCCTGCGCCCCGTTCCCTCGGTGGCGCTGATCCCGCTGGCGGTGCTGCTCCTGGGCACCGACATCGAGTCCGCCCTGATGCTGATCGTCTACGCCTGCTTCTGGCAGGTGCTGATCCAGGTGCTCTACGGGGTCGCCGATGTCGACTCGGTCGCGATGAACACCGCCCGCTCCTACGGCCTCGGGCCCCTCGCCCGGATACGCTACGTGATCTTCCCGACGGCACTGCCCTACGTGATGACCGGTGTTCGCCTCGCGGCCGCGGTGGCGCTGATCCTGGCCATCACCGCCGGACTGATCATCGGCACTCCAGGCCTGGGAGCTGAGATCAGCCGGGCCCAGTCCGGAGGCAACTACGTCTCCATGTACGCCCTCGTGCTGGCAACCGGCCTGCTCGGGGTCCTGGTCAACCTGGTCATGCGCATGATCGAGCGCAAGATCCTGTCCTGGCATTCCTCGGTCCGCACGGAGGTGGCGGCATGACATATATCCGTACTTCGCTGCACATCGTGGCGCTTCCGCTGATCCTGATCTTCATCTGGTTCCTCGCCACGCTGGGCGAGGCCAGCTTCTTCGTCCCTACCCCGCAGCTGCTGATCGAGACCTTTTTCGAGACCTGGACCAGCGAGCGCTTCCTCAGCGACGTCTTCCCCTCGCTGGGGAGACTGATGATCGGCATCGCGCTCTCGATCCTGATCGGCATCGTGGGCGGACTGCTGATCGGCTCCTTCCGCTGGCTGCGCGCCCTGCTGGAACCCACGCTGGAGTTCTTCCGAGCCATCCCACCACCGGTGCTGATCCCGGTAATCATGCTGCTGATCGGCATCGGCGACGAGATGAAGGTCTCGGTGATCGTGCTGGGTGCGGTCTGGCCGATCCTGCTCAACACGATCGAAGGTGTGCGGTCCATGGACGAGGTGCTCGCAGATACCAGCCGCACCTATGGCATGAACCGGGTCAACACCGTCCGCTACCTGATCCTGCCCTCGGCCATGCCACAGATCATGGCAGGCATCCGACAGTCGCTCTCGATCGCACTGATCCTGATGGTGATCTCGGAGATGTTTGCCTCCACCGAGGGGCTCGGCTTCGCCATCGTGCAGTTCCAGCGCTCCTTCGCCATCCCGGAGATGTGGTCCGGAATCGTGCTGCTGGGACTGATCGGGGTGGTGCTCTCGTTCATCTTCCAGCTCGCCGAGCGCTGGATCCTGGGCTGGTACCACGGGCTGCGCGAGATCGAGCAGTCTGCCTGAGCCGGCCACGCCCGGGCTGCGCCGACGCCGCCCATGACGACGCACTCCTAAAGACGATGCACCCATGCACACGCTGCACTTCCAGAGAAGGGACCCGGAGATGACCTCCGAACACTCACAGCCCACGAACCCCGTGGTCAGCCAGTCCAGCATCCAAGACACCCCGGACGGCAGGATCCCGGTGGGCAGGACCATGCCGGATGAGCAGCCGATGCTCTCGGTGCAGAACCTGAAGAAGGTCTACCACACCGACGGCGGCGACATCGAGGCGGTGCGGAACCTGACCTTCGATCTGCCCAAGGGCCAGCTGGCCTGCCTGGTGGGCCCCTCCGGCTCCGGCAAGACCACGCTGCTCAAGTGCATCTCGGGGCTGATGGCCCCCAGCGCGGGCGAGGTCACCCTGCACGGACAGAAGGTCACCGGCCCGCCGAAGTCGATGGCCGTGGTCTTCCAGGAATACGGCCGATCCCTGTTCCCGTGGCTGCGGGTGGCCGAGAACGTGGAGCTGCCGCTGAAGAACCAGGGGATGGAGAAGGCCGCCCGGAAGGAGGCGGTGGAACAGGCCCTGGAGGCCGTGGGTCTGGCCCATGTCCCGAAGTCCTACCCCTGGCAGCTCTCCGGCGGCATGCAGCAGCGCGTGGCGATCGCCCGCGCGGTGGCGTATCAGCCGGAGGTGCTGCTGATGGATGAGCCCTTCGCGGCAGTGGATGCGCAGACCCGCGCGGACCTTGAGGACCTGGTCCGCGGCATCTGGAAGAAGCTCGGCGTCTCGGTGCTCTTCGTGACCCACGACATCGACGAGTCGGTCTACCTGGGCGAACGGGTCATCATCCTGTCCTCCTCGCCCACCATCATCCAGGAGGACGTGCTGGTGGACCTTCCGGCCGAGCGCGATCAGCTCGAGACCAGATCCTCGCAGCGCTTCGCCGAGCTGCGCCACCACGTCTACGAGCAGATCCAGCTCGCGAAGAAGGGCTTCCGGCCCGAGGAGGCGGCCGCGATGCGATAGGCCCGACGGCGTGGAGCTGCCGCCCTCGAGCCGCGCGGCTCAGAACACGATTCGTGAGAGCAGCTCGCGCAGCTGATCCCGCTCGGCCGGGCTCAGCGCGTGCAGGGTCTGCTCCTCGGCCTCGCGGGTGCGCTGCACCGCCTGGGCGTAGAGCTCGTGGCCGGCCTCGGTGGCGACCAGGATCTTGGAGCGCCGGTCTCGCGGATCGGCCTCCCGGCGGATCGCGCCGCGCGTCTCGAGCATGTCGACCAGCGCGACCACCTGGCTGGGGTCGAGGTCCAAGAAGCTGCCCAGCTCGCGCTGCGAGGGGTTCGTCCCAGAACACGCCATGGCCAACACGGAGAACGGCCGCACCTTCAGATCCAGGTCGGCCAGCAGCCGATTGGCCAGGGCGTTGCCCCGGCCCCGGGCACGCGCGGTGAGGAAGGCGACCTCCTGGGCCAGGTCGGAGCGCTGGAAACGCTCCTCGCCTCCGGCCGTCGGCTTGGTCGGAGACGATGCGCGCACCGCGTCGGCAGGGGTCGAGGGGGGCATGGTTTCTCCTAGCAGCGGTTCCCGGGGGCGGGATTGAACGGGTGAGAAGACAAATCATTGACTTTCTCAATATTAGCAAGTGAGATGGATCACAGTAAGCAGCGGCCGCGAGGCCTTACAGAAGGAGAGACTATGTCGTTACAAGGCAAGGTAGCCATCGTGACCGGGTCCGGAGCCGGACTGGGGCTCGCATACGCCCAGGAACTCGCCGCCCAGGGCGCCGCCGTCGTGATCAACGACGTGGATCAGGCCACTGCCGACGCCGCCGTGGCGGGAATCGAATCCGCCGGCGGTCGCGCCGTCGCCGTGGTGGCCCCGGTGGGCTCCACCGAGACCGCCGAAGAGCTGGTCGACGCCGCGGTGACCAGCTTCGGCGGCCTCGACATCCTGGTCACCAACGCCGGGATCCTGCGCGACAAGTCGTTGCTGAAGATGTCCGATGAGGACTTCGACGCCGTGATCAACGTTCACCTTAAGGGCACCTTCACCTGTGTCCGGGCCGCGTTCAAGCACTTCAAGACCGAGGGGGTGGCCGGGAGGGTCGTGTGCATCGGCTCCCCCACCGGTCAGCGTGGAAACTTCGGACAGACCAACTACGCCGCCGCCAAGGCCGGCATCGTGGGCATGGTGCGCACCTGGGCGCTGGAGTTCAAGCGCGCCGGAGTCAGCGTCAATGCCGTGATCCCGGTGGCCGCCACCGCGATGACCAAGACCGTGCCGTACTTCCAGAAGGCCGTGGAGGCCGATGAGCAGGGCCAGCCCATGCCCGACTTCTTCCGCAAGGGTCTCGGCTTCGGCACGGCCCAAGACGCGGCCGGCGTCGTCGCCTTCCTGGCCTCCGACGCCGTGGAGGGCATCACCGGACAGGTCATCGGCGCCGGCGGCGACCGCCTGCAGGTCTGGAGCCACCCGGAGCCCGTTCTCGAGGAGTTCCACGACGGCGGCTGGGACTACGCGACGCTGCAGGCCCAGGGCCGCGAGATCCTCGGCGCTCACCTGCAGTCCGTGGGCGAGTCCATGCCCGAGCTTCCCGCTGAGCTGCAGCCCACCAGCTAGTCCGCACCGGGGCACACACCCCGGACACACACCCGGAACAGCCCGCACCGCAGCCCCAGCCCGAACAGGAGAGGAACCCCCCGATGCGCTACCGATCTGCCATCGACGTGCAGGCCATCGAGGCGGTGGACACCCATGTCCACCTGGAGATGGACGCCGAGGGGCATCGCGCCCTCCCCGAGCTGTTCTTCGAGGCCTCGGCGAAGTACTTCAAGACCGCCGAGCGGACCCCGTCGATCGATCGCATCGCGGAGGTGTACCGGGCCCACCGGATGGCGGCGGTGGTCTTCACCGTGGACGCCCGCACCCAGATGCAGCACGCGCCGAACTCCATCGACGATCTGGTGGCGGGGTGCCTGCGCAACAACGACGTGCTGCTGCCCTTCGGCTCGGTGGACCCGCGCACGGGCCCCGCGGCCCTCGAGGAGGCGCGGCGGCAGGCCGCGGAGCTGGGCGTGCGCGGGTTCAAATTCCATCCCACGGTGCAGGGATTCGACCCCTCGGACCGCCAGTTCTACCCGCTGTGGGAGACGCTGCAGGAGATCGGGCTGCCGCTGATCTTCCACACCGGACAGAACGGCATGGGCGCCGGCACCCCCGGCGGGGCGGGGCTGAAGCTGAAGTACTCCAACCCGCTGCTGCTCGACGACGTCGCCGCGGACTTCCCCGCGCTGCCGATCATCATGGCGCACCCCTCGGTGCCCTGGCAGGACGAGGCGATCTCGATCGCGACGCATAAGTCCAATGTCTACATCGATCTCTCCGGCTGGTCCCCGAAGTACTTCCCTGAGGCTCTGGTCCGCAGCGCGAACAACATCCTCTCCGCGAAGCTGCTCTTCGGCACCGACTATCCGTTGATCACCCCGGAGAAGTGGCTCGCCGCCTTCGCCGATCTGCCGATCAAGGACGGGGTCCGGCCCAAGATCCTGAAGGACAATGCGGTGAAGCTGCTCGGCCTCGATGCTGCGGGAGCCAGCGATGCGTGAACCAGCCATGCGTGACCGAGCCACCGGCACGGTGATCCCGTCGGACCTCTATGGCTTCGCCGAACGGCTCAGCACCGCCGAGCGCCGCGTGATCACCGATCTGCGCGAGGTGCTCGCCGAACAGGTCCATCCACACCTCAACGCGGCCTGGGACGAGGCGCGCTTCCCCGACGAGATCATCGCCCCGCTGCGCGGCCTGGAGCTGATGGACCCGCCCGCCCTGCGCGAGGCCGGAGAAGGAATCCGCGACATCTTCCTGGGCTTCCGGAACTTCGAGCTCACCCGATGCGACATCAATGTCGCCACCTACTACAACGCGCAGGCCAGTCTGTTCCGGACGGTCTGCACCATGGGCGGCTCCGCGCAGCAGGCGCGGGAGCTCGATGCCAAGATCGTCTCCCATGAACTGACCGGGGTCTTCGGGCTCACCGAACCCGACCACGGCTCCGATGTCGCAGGCGGTCTCGCCACCAGCGCCACCCAGGACCCGGAGACCGGGGACTGGATCATCGACGGCGCCAAACGCTGGATCGGCGGAGCGATCGCCGCCGACGTCGTCGCCACCTTCGCCCGCGACGCCGCGGACGGGCAGGTGAAGTGCTTCCTGGTGCCCACCTCGGCACCGGGTGTCTCCATGGAGGTCATCCCGCGCAAGGCCTCGCTGCGGATCATGCAGAACGCCGACATCAGCTACCGGCAGGTCCGGGTCCCGGACAGCGCTCGGCTGCAGCAGATCAACAGCTTCACCGACGTCGCCGGATGCCTGCGCCGAATGCGCTCCGATGTCGCCTGGATGGCCACCGGGGCCATGGCCGGCGCCTACGAGGCCGCCCTGGCCTATGTCACGCACCGGGAGCAGTTCGGCCGGCCCATCGCTGGATTCCAGCTGATCCAGGAGAAGCTCGCGGTGATGCTGGGCAACCTGACCTCCGCGCTGGGCATGGTCGTCCAGCTCACCGAGCAGCAGGCGGCCGGGATCTACCGCGACGAGAACTCCGCGCTGGCCAAGATGTACACCTCGCTGCGGCTGCGCGAGACCGTGGCACTGGCCCGCGAGGTCTGCGGCGGCAACGGGATCACGCTCGACACCGACGTCGCCCGCTTCCACGCCGACGCCGAGGCGATCTACTCCTACGAGGGCACCCACGAGATCAATGCGCTGATCGTGGGGCGCGCCGTGACCGGGGTGGGCGCCTTCACCTGACCGGGACCGCCCGGGGCTTCTCGCCCGGGCCGAAGCCTATCCACAACCCATTGTGACCCAGAGCACACCCATACACGCACTCTCACAGTCGCATCCGTACCCACAGTGAATCCACCACCCGCCACCTCAAGGAGCAGCATGACCGACACCCCCACCGCCCGCACCGTCGTCTCGTTCGAGGACGCCCGCACGATGGCCGGCACCGATCTGGGAGAGACCGCCTGGCGCGAGATCACCCAGGAGATGGTCAACACCTTCGCCGACGCCACCGATGATCACCAGTGGATCCACGTGGATCCCGAGCGCGCCAAGGACGGCCCGTTCGGCGCGCCCATCGCCCACGGCTTCCTCACCCTGTCCCTGATCATCCCCTTCTGGGGCGAGCTCTTCGACGTCGCCGACGTCAGCACCAAGCTCAACTACGGACTGGACAAGGTCCGCTTCACCGCGCCGGTGAAGGTCGGCTCCAAGGTGCGGATGCGCGGCACCATCAGCGCCGTCGAAGAGGTCAAGGGCGGAGGCCTCCACCTGGTCGTGGACGCGACCTTCGAGGTCGAAGGCCAGGAGCGCCCCGCCGTCGTGGCGACCTTCCTGGCGCGCTTCTACCCCTGATCCGCACCTGCGCATCTTTGTTGCACCCACTCCGCTCAACGACACGTCACACCCATCGAGGGCCGCCGTTCTGCGACCCGCACCTCAAGGAGCAGTCATGAAGAAGAACATCGCATCCATCACCGGACTCGCCGCGGTCAGCATCCTGGCATTGAGCGCCTGCGGCTCGGGGTCCCCGGCCGGGGACGAAGAGGAGGACGGCAATGGCGCCGAGACCGCGAGCGAGAACGGCGAGATGACCGAGATCACCGTGGGCGTGCTGCCCATCGCCCCCTCGGTGGGGATCTATTACGGCATCGAGAACGGCATCTTCGAGGAGCACGGGCTCGACGTCGAGCTCTCCGACTCCAACGCCGGTGCCGCGATGCTGCCCGCCGTGAGCAACCAGCAGCTGCAGTTTGGCGTGGGCAACCCCAACTCGGTGCTCAACGCCAACAGCCGTGGACTGGATATGAAGATCGTCACGGGTTACTCGAACTCCTTGGCCGAGGGCGATGACATCGCCGGCGTGGTCGCCACCACCGAGAGCGGGATCGAGGACTGGGACGATCTCGAGGGCAACACGGTTTCGGTCAACGCGCTGCAGACCCAGGGGGATCTGACCATCATGGAATCCGTGGAGCAGGCCGGCGGCGACCCGTCGGCCGTGGAGTTCTCCGAGATGCCGTTCCCGGATATGCAGGCCCAGCTGGAACAGGGCAATACTGATGCGATCTGGGTGCCCGAGCCCTTCTTGAGCAACGCGTTGGCCGACGATGCCAATCAGCTGGTCGGCTACTCCTTCCAGGATTCGATCCCGGGCATGCCCACCATGGTGAGCTTCAGCTCCGGGGAGTACATCGAAGAGAACCCTGAGGTCGCCCAGGCCTTCAGCGATGCGATGACCGAATCGCTGGAGGCCGCGGAGGCCGACGAGGAGGGCGTGCGCGCCATGCTTCCGGAGTTCATCGACCTGCCCGAGGAGGCAGCCGAGAATCTGCGCATGGAGGAGCTCGACGGCGAGATCCGCAGAGAGCAGATCGAGGAGGCCGGGGCGCTCATGGTGAAGTTCGACTTCATCAGTGACGAGCCGGACACCTCCACGCTGTACTTCGAAGGCGAGTAGACGCCGCCTGCCGGGTGGGTGGTGGGAAACTCTCTCACCACCCACCCAGCACCACCTGCTCTCATCCCACCACTTCTCACACCGCACCACTGCTCACATCGGAGAACCGTCATGAAACATCTCTCTCGCGGGGCCTTCGCTCTCTGCGCCGTCCTTGCCCTTTCCGCCTGCGGCAGCGGCTCCCCCTCCGGCGACGCCGACGGGGAACCGGCCGAGGACGACTCCGCCCCAGCAGACGGCGAGCTCACCGAGGTGGAGGTGGGGGTCATCCCGATCGTCGATGTCGCCCCGATCTACCTCGGTCAGCAGGAAGGCATTTTTGAAGAGCACGGCATCGACCTGACGCTGACCCTCGCGCAGGGCGGCGCCGCGATCATCCCCGCGGTCTCCTCCGGGGATATGGACTTCGGGTTCTCCAACGTGACCTCCCTGCTCATCGCCGCCGACAACGGGCTGCCGCTGCAGACCGTGGCCGCAGGACCGCAGACCACGGGCGATTCCGAGAACGACTTCGGCGCCGTGCTGGTCAAGCCGGACTCGGGC
The DNA here is from genome assembly GCF_017347085.1 of Nesterenkonia sp. E16_10. Taxonomy (GTDB): domain Bacteria; phylum Actinomycetota; class Actinomycetes; order Actinomycetales; family Micrococcaceae; genus Nesterenkonia. The sequence continues at coordinate 43,869 of NZ_JADPSA010000038.1, read as the reverse complement.
ATCGAATCCGCGGAGGACCTCGAGGGCCAGCGGGTGGCGGTGAACACGCTCAACAACATCTCCGACTCGATGATCTCCCAGGGCGTCCTGGAGGCAGGAGGGGACCCCGCCGCCGTCGACTTCGTCGAAGTGGGCTTCCCGGACATGCTCGCCCAGCTCGAGGCTGACAATGTGGACGCGATCTTCGCCGTCGACCCGTTCGCGAGCATGGCCGACGACGAGGGTTGGGATCGAATCTTCGCTCCCTACGCCGACGTCGTCGACGAGCTGGGCGTCGCCACCTACTTCACCTCCCAGCAGCTGATCGACGAGGACCCCGAGCTGGTCGAGAGCTTCCATACCGCGGTGGGGGAGTCTCAGGTCTACGCCGGGGAGAACCCGGAGGCGGTGCGCGATGTCCTGCTGGAGTACACGAGCATCGACGAGTCCATGCTGGAAGAGATCAGCATTCCCGCGTTCCCGGAGGACGTCAATCTTGATTCCCTCGGTGAGGTCGCGGAGATCTCGGAACGCCACGGGCTTATCGGCGAGGTCCCGAACGTCGATGACCTGGTCTGGGAGGGCGCACGATGAAGAACCACGGACTCGGCGATTGGATCCATCGGCGCAGGGTGCGCTCTCGCGGAGCGACGGCGCTGATCAGTGCGGCCGGAGAGCAGACCTACGATCAGCTGGCGCGGCGCATCGACAAGCTCGCCAACGCCCTCACCGACCGCGGGATCAGGCCCGGGGACCGAGTGGCCTATCTGGGCGAGAACTCCGCGGCGTTTCTCGAGACGCTCTTCGCCACCGGAAGCCTCGGTGCGGTCTTCGTGCCGCTGAACACCCGCCTGGCCCCGCCGGAGGTGCAGTTCGCACTGCAGGACTCAGGCGCCCGGATATTGGTCACCTCGACCCCGCTGGCGGCGCTGGCCGCACCGGCCTGCCAGGACACCTCCGTGGAACTGGTGCTCACCGTGGCCGAGGCAGCGCGTCCACCCGAGACGACCACAGTGTTCCCGGTGACCACGGAGGAGTTCGAGGCGGTGCTGACCTCAGGGGACGAGCAGCGCCCCGACGTCGCCGTCGGCCTGGAAGACCTCGCGGTGATCCTCTACACCTCCGGGACCACCGGGAACCCCAAGGGGGCGATGCTCACCCACGGGAACCTGACCTGGAACGCGATCAATGTGCTCACCGACTTCGATCTCTCCAGCAAGGACGTGGCGCTGATGATCGCGCCGCTGTTCCACGTGGCGGCGCTGGGTCAGGGGGCGCTGCCGGTGCTGCTCAAGGGCGGCAGCATCATCCTGGAGCAGCGCTTCGAACCGGGCCGGGTGCTGGCGCTGATCGAGGAGCACCGGGTCACCAATATCTCCGGGGTACCCACCACGTTCCAGCTGATCTGTGAGCACCCGCAGTGGGAGCACACCGACATCACCTCGCTGCGCAACCTCACCTGCGGCGGCTCCGCGGTGCCGCTGCGGGTGCTCGACGCCTACGAGAGTCGCGGGCTCGCGTTCACCATGGGCTACGGGATGACCGAGACCTCCCCGGGTGCCACCACCCTGCCTCCGGCGTACTCCCGACCGAAGCAGGGCTCCGGCGGGCTGGCCCATTTCCACACCGATGTCCGGGTGGTGGACCCGATGGATCAGCCCTGCGCCGTGGGCGAGGTCGGTGAGATCCAGGTGCAGGGTCCCAATGTGATCGCCGAGTACTGGAACCGACCCGAGGCCACCGCCTCCTCCTTCGTGCGGGAGGAAGACGGCCTCTGGCTCAAGACCGGGGACATGGGCCACCTCGACGAGGATGGTTTCCTGTTCATCTCCGATCGGCTCAAGGACATGATCATCTCCGGCGGAGAGAACATCTACCCCGCCCAGGTGGAGCAGCAGATCGCCGCCCTGGAGGCGGTGGCCGCCGTGGCCGTCATCGGGGTCGAAGATGCCCGCTGGGGCGAGGTCCCACGGGCGGTGATCGTGGTGCGCGAGGGTCACGAGCTCACCGAGGAACAGGTGCTGCATCATCTGGACGGGAAGCTGGCCCGCTATAAGATCCCGAAGTCGGTGGTCTTCGTGGAGTCCATGCCGCGCACCGCCTCGGGCAAGATCCGCAAGCCGGACCTGCGCCGGCAGTACGCCTAGTTTTCAGCCTCGGCGACCGGCACGTCGCCGTCGAGCTGTTCCAGCAGCTCCAGGCCGCTGTGCGCCCAGTCCACCTCGGCCTGGGCGGTTCGGATCAGGCCCTCATAGGCGAAGGCTTTGAACGCGACGATGCGCTCGTGCTGCTCAGCCGGATAGCGCTCGAGCCGGGCGGCGATCATCGGGTGTTCATGGGATCGGATCGCTTCGATCTGGCTGCTCCACTGCTCGATCTGCTCGGTGTAGTGCGCCGCGTGCTGTTCCAAGTGCATGCGCACGCTCGCGGGCTCTGCCCATTCGAAGTATGCCGCCTGCATATGGGCCACGTCGCGCCAGGGAGCGTACTTCAGCGGGGTCGCCATCCAGCTGCGGAACGCCGCCTCCCCGGACTCCGTGATGTAGTAGCGCGTCTTGGTCCCCTTGGGGCCCCAGCGCTCCTCCCTGCCCTCGACCAGGGCCTCGGCCTCCATCCGGCGCAGCTCGGGGTAGATCTGGGAGTCCGGGGCGTGCCAGACGTGCCCGACCGAACCCTCGAAGCGCTTCGCGGTCTCATATCCGGTCAGCGGAGCCGCGGTGAGGATCGCCAGAATGGCGTAGCGCAGACTCACGGTGTCGGGACCTCTCGAGAAGGGGCGGGTGCTTGCCCTCCACTATATCCAGAGCTATTCTGTGACCCAGAACACAAATAACTATGTAGATAGCTAGTGGCGTTGCTGAGTGGACCGCGATCGGTTCCGCGGCGTCCTTGAGTCCCAGGAGGCGGACATGACCGATCTCAGCCCAAGCGGCGCCACCGCGAAGAACATGGCCTACCCGCTCAACGCCTGGTACGTGGCCGGATGGGATCACGAGGTCAATCGCAAGAGGATCCTCTCCCGGAAGATCGCGGACCGCCCGATGGCGCTGTACCGGACCGAAGAGGGCCGCCCGGTCGCGTTGACCGACGCCTGCTGGCACCGGCTCGCTCCGCTGTCCATGGGGTCCCTGGTGGGTCCGGACGGGGTCCAGTGCCCGTATCACGGCCTGCAGTACAACTCAGCCGGTCGCTGCACCTTCATGCCCGCGCAGAAGACCATCAACCCCTCGGCGATGGTGAACTCCTTCCCGGTGGTGGAGCGGCACCGCTTCATCTGGGTCTGGCCGGGAGATCCGATGCTCGCCGACGCGGCGCTGATCCCGGACATGCACCAGATGGGCTCCGACGAGTGGGCCGGCGATGGCAAGACCATCGAGGTGCGTGCGAACTACCAGCTGGTGCTGGACAACCTGATGGATCTCACCCATGAGGAGTTCCTGCATTCCTCCTCGATCGGGCAGAAGGAGCTCAGCGAGTCCGACATCGAGGTCACCCACGATGACAGCACGGTGACCGTCTCCCGATTCATGGAGAACATCGACGCCCCGCCGTTCTGGCTGAAGAACATGCGGGACAAGTTCCCGGACTTCGAGGGCAAGGTGGACCGCTGGCAGATCATCGAGTTCCAGATGCCCTCGACCATCTGCATCGATGTGGGCGTGGCCAAGGCGGGCACCGGTGGACTCACCGGGGATCGCAGCCAGGGCGTCAACGGGTACGTGATGAACACGATCTCTCCGGTGGATCAGGCCAATGCCATGTACTACTGGGCCTTCATGCGCAACTACCGGCTGGAGAGCCAGCGGATCACCACCGAGCTGCGCGACGGCGTGCACGGGGTCTTCGCGGAGGACGAGGAGATGCTCACCGCGCAGCAGCAGGCCATCGTGGACAACCCGGACCACGAGTTCTACAACCTCAACATCGACGCCGGCGGCATGTGGGTGCGCCGGCTGATCCAGCGCGCCGTGGAGGCCGAGCGCACGATGATGGCCTCCGACGCCGACCTCACCGACGCCAAGGGCTGATCCCGCGTGTCACAGGGAACCCAGCTGCACTGGCAGCGCGCCGAGGTGACCTCGCGCCGCGCCGCCGCCGCGGAGATCGCTGAGATCGTCCTGGCCGGGGAACGGCCGCTGTTCACCGAGCCCGGCGCGCACATCGACGTGCGCACCGCCCCGGGTCGCCGCGACTCTGAGTCGGTCCGCTCCTACTCGGTGGTCGAAGGCGCAGCCGACGGCAGCTGGGTGAAGATCGGGGTGCGCCGCTCCCCCACCTCGCGCGGCGGTTCCCGGTTCATGCATGCTCTTGAACCCGGAGATTCCCTGGAGGTCACCTCCCCGGTGCAGAACTTCCCGCTGCGCGTGGGCGCGCCGCGTTACGTGCTGCTCGCCGGAGGGGTGGGCATCACGGCGATCCACTCGATGGCCCGGGTGCTCAAGCGGCTCGGCGCGGACTATCAGCTGATCTTCGTCGGACGCTCCCGCCCGGCCATGGCCTTCCTGGATGAGCTGCGCGAGGAGCACGGCCCCCGGCTGCGACTCTCGGTGGATGACGAGGGCGACGTGCTCGACGTCCAGGAGCTGCTCGGGCAGGTGGACGCCTCCACCGAGTTCTACATGTGCGGGCCCATCCGGCTGATGGACGCGGTGCGCCGGGCCTGGATCGACCGCGAGCTGCCGCTGCCGAACCTGCGCTATGAGACCTTCGGCAACAGCGGCTGGTTCGATCCCGAGGAGTTCGAGCTGCACATCCGCGGCTCCGAGCGCCACACCGTGGTCTCCCCGGACGAGTCCATCCTGGAGGCGCTGGAGCGCGTCGGCGTGGAGCCGATGTATGACTGCCGCAAGGGCGAATGCGGGCTCTGCGTGGTCAAGGCCGAGCAGCTGAACGGGGTCATCGATCACCGGGACGTCTTCTTCAACGAGGCCGAGAAGAGTGCCGATACCAAGCTCTGCGTCTGCGTCTCCCGAGTGGCCTCCTGCGCCGGTTCAGCCCAGACAGACCATGCTCAGGCGGGTGCCACACGTCCGCCAGCGAACTCACGGCCCTCGCTGACCCTCGACTTCCCCTGATCCCCCTCCCCCAGCCAACAGCCCCCACGTTGAGGGGCGGTTTCTGCGGGTATTTCATGGGCGAGAAGGCCCAAAATACTCGGAGAATCCGCCCCTCAACGAAAGGGGGGTGGGCTATTTCCAGCCCAGGGGCTTGGCCACGTGCTCGACCAGGGATTCGAGGATGTGGGCGTTGTAGTCCACCCCCAGCTGGTTGGGCACGGTGACCAGCACCGTGTCTGCGGCCTGCACGGCCTCGTCCTTGGCCAGCTCCTCGACCAGCACATCGGGCTCGGCGGTGAAGCTGCGGCCGAAGATCGCCCGGGTCTTCTCGTCGATCATGCCGATCTGGTCCTTGGAGTCGCGCTGGCCCAGGAAGTAGGCCCGGTCCTGGTCCGAGACGATGGGCAGGATCGAGCGCGAGACCGAGACTCGTGGCTCGAAGCCGTGATCATGCTTGGTCCACTCCTCGCGGAAGGCCTGGATCTGCTTGGCCTGCTGGATGTGGAACGGCTCGCCGGTCTCGTCATCCTTCAGTGTGGAGCTCATCAGGTTCATCCCGCGCGAGGCCGCCCAGCGCGCGGTGGCGTCGGATCCGGCGCCCCACCAGATCCGCTGACGCAGACTCTCGGAGTGCGGCTCCAGGCGCAGCAGCCCCGGCGGGTTGGGGAACATCGGGCGCGGGCTCGGCTCGGCGAAGCCCTGCCCGGAGAGCACCTGCAGCGCCACCTCGGTGTGCCGGCGTCCCATGTCAGCGTCGGACTCCCCCTCGGCGGGCTGGTAGCCGAAGTGCCGCCAGCCTTCCACGGCCTGTTCTGGTGAGCCGCGGGAGATGCCGAGCTGCAGCCTGCCCTCGGCGATGAGGTCCGCGGCGCCGGCGTCCTCGGCGAAGTAGAGCGGGTTCTCGTAGCGCATGTCGATCACGCCGGTGCCGATCTCGATCCGCGAGGTCTTGGCGCCGACGGCGGCGAGCAGCGGGAACGGCGAGGCGAGCTGCCGGGCGAAGTGGTGCACCCGGTAGTAGGCGCCGTCGACACCGAGCTCCTCGGCCGCCACGGCGAGGTCGATGGACTGCAGCAGCACCTCAGAGGCAGAGCGGGTCTGCGAATGCGGTGAGGGCGTCCAATGTCCGAAGGAGAGGAATCCAAGGTTTTTCACATTTGAAAGAACACCCCTGGCGGTGAGGGTATTCCTCGACCATCCAGGGGTGCTCCGTGCGCCGCTACTGCGTGAGCTGCCGCTCCGCGGTGAGCACCACGTTGGCCAGCAGCTCGGCGCGGGTCATCGGTCCGACCCCGCCGGGGTTGGGTGAATACCAGGAGGCCACCGACTCGATGCCCGGAGCGAGGTCGCCGTAGATCTTGGCCTTGCCGGTCTCCGGGTTCACCTCGCGGGTGACCCCCACGTCCAGCGCGATCACGCCCGGCTTCAGGTCTGCCGGGTCGATCATGTGCTTGACCCCTGCGGCGGCGACCACGACGTCGGCGCTACGCAGGTGCGCCGGGAGATCCTTGGTGCCGGTGTGGCAGAGGGTCACGGTGGCGTTGACGTCGCGCCGGGTCAGCAGCAGCCCGATCGGGCGGCCGATGGTGACCCCGCGTCCGACGACGACGACGTGCTTGCCGCGCAGGTCCAGGCCGTAGTGGTCCAGAAGGTCCACGCAGCCCTTGGGCGTGCACGGCAGCGGAGTGCTGATCTCCTCGTTGACGTTGGCCACCAGCCGGCCGAGGTTCATCGGATGCAGCCCGTCGGCGTCCTTCTCGGGAGAGATCGCTTCGAGCACCTGTTGGGTGTTCAGCTGCTTGGGCAGCGGCAGCTGCACGATGTAGCCGGTGCAGGCCGGGTCGTTGTTGAGCCGCTCCAGCTCCGCGAGCAGCTCATCCTGGGTGGTGTCGGCGCCGAGCTCCACCTGGATGGAGTTGATGCCGACCTCGGCGCAGTCGCGGTGCTTGCCCGCCACATAGGACTGGCTGCCCGGATCGGCGCCGACCAGCACCGTGCCCAGGCCCGGGGTGACCCCGCGGGCCTTCAGCTTCGCGACGCGTTCGGCCAGGTCGGCCTTCAGCGCCTTGGCGGTGGCCCTGCCGTCGAGGATCTGCGCCTGCACAGCAGTCTGGGCCTGCTGGGCGTCTTGCTGAGAGGTCTCGGTCATCGCCGGATTCACCAGTCCTCGAGGCCTTCATACAGCGGGAAGTCCTTGGTCAGCGCGGCGACCCGGGACTTCAGCCCGTGCAGGTCTGAGTCGGGCTTCAGCGCCTCGGCGATGATGTCGGCCACCTCGCTGAACTCCTTGGCGGCGAATCCGCGGGTGGCCAGGGCCGGGGTGCCGATGCGCAGTCCTGAGGTGGTCATCGGGGGACGCGGGTCATTGGGCACGGCGTTGCGGTTGACCGTGATGCCGACCTCGTGGAGCCGGTCCTCGGCCTGTTTGCCGTCGAGCTCGGAGCCGCGCAGGTCCACCAGGACCATGTGCACATCGGTGCCGCCGGTGAGCACCGAGACGCCGTGTTCGGTCACATCTGGTGCGATCAGCCGCTTGGCCAGGATCTGGGCGCCTTCGATGGTGCGCTTCTGGCGTTCGGCGAACTCCTCGGAGCCGGCGATCTTGAACGCGATGGCCTTGGCCGCGATCGCGTGCATCAGCGGGCCGCCCTGCTGGCCGGGGAAGACCGCGGAGTTGATCTTCTTCTTGTGCTCTTCCTTGGTCAGGATGATGCCCGAGCGCGGTCCGGCGAGGGTCTTGTGCACCGTGGTGGTCACGACGTCGGCGTAGGGCACCGGGTTCGGGTGCAGCCCGGCGGCCACCAGGCCGGCGAAGTGGGCCATATCCACCCAGAGGATCGCGCCGACCTCGTCGGCGATCTCGCGGAACCGGGCGAAGTCGAGCTGGCGCGGGTAGGCGGACCAGCCGGCGACGATCATGTCGGGCTGTTCGGCGATGGCCTGCTCGCGGACCTTGTCCATGTCGATGATGCCGGTCTCGGTGTCGACCTCATAGGCGGCGATCTCATAGAACTTGCCGGAGAAGTTCAGCTTCATGCCGTGAGTGAGGTGCCCGCCGTGGGCCAGCGAGAGCCCCATCAGCTTGTCCCCGGGCTTCAGGAAGGCGGTCATCACCGCGACGTTGGCCTGCGCGCCGGCATGCGGCTGGACATTGGCGTGATCGGCGCCGAAGAGCGCCTTGGCGCGCTCGATGGCGAGGTTCTCCGCGACGTCGACGAATTCGCAGCCGCCGTAGTAGCGCCGCCCCGGGTATCCCTCGGCATACTTGTTGGTCAGCACCGATCCCTGGGCCTCGAGGACGGCGCGCGGGACGAAGTTCTCGCTGGCGATCATCTCGAGGGTGTCGCGCTGGCGTCCAAGCTCGTCCGAGATCGCCTGAGCGATCTCTGGATCGACCTCGGCCAGTGGGGCGTTGTTGATATCCGATGTGCTCATGCTCTGAAGCTCTCCTTGCGGATGAATACGGGGCAGCGTGAGCCAGTCTATCGCTCAGCCCTGTCTTCCCACGCCGCGTGTCCGTGGCTTCGCGCACCACGGGGCGGGCCGGGGCCGGTCACGCCGGGCTGTGACACACGCCAGGCTTTATTGTGAATGACTCATATGTACGGCACACTGGGGGGATGACCTCCACCGATTGGCCTGCCCGGCTGCGCGAACGCGGACTCCGCGTGACGCGCCAGCGCCTGGCGGTGCTGGAGGCGGTCTCCGCCGCGCCGCACAGGCCAGCCGAGGCGGTGCATGCCGCGGTCCGCGCGCAGCTGCCAGAGATCACGGTGCAGTCGGTCTACACGGTGTTGCATGACCTCACGGCACGCGAGCTGCTGCGCAGGTTCGACCCTCCGGGGTCGCCCGCCTGCTATGAGACCCGCACCCATGACAACCATCATCATGCGATCTGCACCCGCTGCGGTCGGATCGAAGATGTGGAATGCGTCCACGGAGAGGCACCCTGCCTGCAGGCGCCACCCAGCCTGCAGATGCAGATCCAGATCGCCGACGTCGTCTTCCGCGGCATCTGCCGCACCTGTGCGGACACCGAGGAAGGCTCCGATGAGCTGGTCGGTTCCGGCTCCACCGAAGCCTGACCGCCCTCCTCGGCGGCGACTCGGTCGGTGACTCGGCCGGCGACTCGGCGGTGACTCTCACGGCGACTGCGCCGGTGAGTTCACCGGGCAGTCTGGTGACGTCCCATCTCCGGCGGAAGCCTGCAGACGCAAAGATCCCCCACAGGGAGCCGGAGCTCCCCGCAGGGGATCTTTGAGAGAAAGACACTGATCACATGTCTTCGTCTTCCTCCATGGTGTCTTCCTCCATGGTGTCTTCCTCCATGGGCTCTTCCTCGGTCGCCGGATCCTCGACTGCCGGATCTTCGGTCTCGGCCCCGCCATCGTCGCAGGCGGTGGCACCGAAGAGTGCCAGTGAGCCGATGCCGACGACGCCGGCCAGAGTGCGAAGCTTGCTTGTTTCGGTGGTAGCCATAATTCGTTTACCTCCGTCATTTGCATCTTTGGATGCTGCGCGGTCTTTCCGCGGTCCGTCATCATTGAGCGACCGTGTGAGATCACCGTGACGACCTGCATTCATTCTGCACCGACGAAGAGCATCAGCGGAAGCCGATTCGGCCGTTCTCAGCCGATTCAGGGAGAGCTCCCACCAGATATGGAGCCGGTGTTGCTCTGACGTCCGTTTCCTGCATGTCAGCTGGGAGAAACCCGGGGGCCATAGTCCTGAATCGGCATCGACGGAGGCATCAGACCAGCTCGTTGAGGATCCCCTGGAGCTGCTCGTCCTCGATGATCGTCTCGTCCTCGGGCTCTTCAGGTGTATCTGCCTCGTCCCATCCCGAGACCGTGACCTCGAGGTCTGCCTCCTCCCCGGGCAGGCGCAGACCCATCAGCTGCGGGGAGCCGCCATCGGCGAGCACCGCGAGCTCGACCTCCTCGTTGGAATAGACCCAGACGTTCTGTCCGTCTCGAGTGTCCACTGCAGAATCCAGTTCAAGCTCGGCCAACGAGTCCACGTCCAGGGTCTCTGTGACCTCCGCGCGGAGCATCTCCAGCACGGCCGCAGGGGTGCGCGGCACAGAAGGTTCAGCGTCGCTGACATCGACCCACTCGCCCTCGGCGCTCAGCGCCGCGCCCAGCTCTTCGCCGTCGACCTCGGGTTCCACCTCGGGCGGGACCTGTGCCTGGTAGTCGAAGGCGAATGCCTCCACCGACTGATAGGTGTCCTCGCCGAAGGTCAGCACCTGGAAATCGGGGGTGTAGTTCAACTCGGTGGCGGAGTCCCCCTCGAGTTCGCCCGTGACCGAGAGCTCGAAGCTCTCACCCTCGCCTTCGAAGAACTCGGGTGCATATCCGAAGAGCGCCTGGCCGCGTGCGAGCCCGGCCGTCATGGTGATGGTGGCGCTCTCCTGGTCGAGGGAAGACTCCCAGACGTCGTCTTCGATCTCTGCGAGGTCCGCGGCCTGCTGGTCATCCTCGCTCTCGGCGATCTCATCCGAGGTCACGCCCTGGTCCTCTGCGCCCGAGGGATCGATCTCCTCCTGGGGGTTCTCGTCCACCCGCGGGTCCTCGTCCGCGTCGCCGCAGCTCGCCAGCGTCAGTGCCGCGATGCCCAGCACCCCCGTCATGCGTACTGCCCGGGTGACCGCCCTCGGAGACCTCTTCGTTGCGTTGTTCATGGTGTTTCCCTTCAGATCTGTTCCAGAGACCCTGAACTCAGCTCCAGGCGTCCCGTTCCCCACAACCCCCCGTTGTGCTGGTCTTGGTGCTGCTCAGGCCTCGTCCTCGGGCTCCCCCGCCTCGTCGTCCGACGCCTGCTCGTCGTCGCCGGTGGACCAGCCGTGCTCGACGGCGATGGCCTCGAAGATCTCGTCCAGGGTCATCACGTTCTCCGGAGCCTCGGGGCGCTGGGTCTGGTTCCAGTCGCTGAAGTCGTAGCGGGAGTCCTCATCGCGCATCTGGAGCAGGTAGGGCGCCCCGGTCGCGGCGACCACGAGCTCGGTGGATCCGTCCTCGGTGGCGTAGACGTAGACCTCCGCGCCGTCGCGGGTCTCCGCCGCACCCTCCAGGGCGGCGAGCTCCTCGTCATCGAGCTCGCGCTGCCAGGTGCTGATGAAGTCCTGGGCGGAGAAGACCGCGCCGGCGCCGTCGGTGCTGAACTGGACCCACTGCTCGGCGACCACCGAGACGATGAAGTCCTCCTCGATCAGGTCGGTCATCTCCTGATCCATCTCGCTCATCAGCAGCGCGGCGAAGTCCTCGCCGCGGAAGTACTCCACCCCGTCGATCGCGCGCTGGGTGAAGCTGACATCCCCGGCGGTGAAGGTCATCTCGGAGGCGTCGCCGTCCACGGCGCCGGTGATCAGCAGGTCTCCGGTGTCCTCTTCGTCGATGTCTTCGAACATCTGATCGACGTCGGCCTCGGCGGCTTCGATCTCACCGTCGATGCTCACGGTGTCGGCAGTCAACATCGCGTCCCACATCCGGTCCTGGATCTGCCCGAAGCTCGGGACCTGCGGCTCCGCGTCCTGGGCATCGCCCTGGAAGGGATTTCCGCCACAGCCGGTGAGCAGGACGACGGCGGCAAGACCGCTGCCGGCCAGAGCCGGACGCTTCATAGGGCCTCCTCGAAGGACGGGCAGAGTGCAGGGCAGAGGCACCGCGGGGACCGCGGTGCTGGTGAGACTCCTCAGCGTAGCGCCTCGCGGCCCACCGGCACCCTCATGGTCAGAGCAGGCGCGGGTCACCGGGGCGCTTCACTCGCAGCCATCGGTAGCCGTATCCCTCCAGCATCACTTCTGTGCGATGCTGCGCGTCGATGGCGCAGACTCCGTCCTGGAGCAGGTCGATCAGCTCCGTCTCGCGATCCTCGTCCTCCAGCGTCAGCGGCACCACCAGGGACTTCGGCGAGAGGTTGTGCACCAGGATCATGGATTCTGCGCCGCTGGACATTCGATGGGCCAGCACCTCATGATGCGGCTGGTCCAGGATCTCCAGCTCCCCCCAGCCCAGCTCAGGACAGTCACGATAACGCCGGGCGAGGCGGCTGACGTGGTGCAACAGCGAATCGTCATCCCGGCGCGCCTGCGCCGCGTTGACGTGCTCCGGGCCGAACGGTCCCTCCACGACCTTGCGGGCGAGCTTCGAGGGGCGGGCGGAGGAGAATCCGCCGTTCTTGTCCTGGCTCCACTGCATGGGCGTGCGCACGGCCTCGCGTCCTGGCACCTCGAGGTTCTCCCCCATGCCGATCTCCTCGCCGTAGAAGAGCACCGGGGTGCCGGGCAGCGAGAACAGCAGCGAGTAGGCCATCTTGATCCGGCGCGGGTCACCGTCGAACATCGAGGGCAGTCGGCGGCGCAGCCCCCGTCCGGCGAAGCGCATGTCCTCATCCGGGGCGAAGGTGTCGAGCACCTCCTCACGCTCCTGGGCGGAGAGCAGATCCAGGGTGAGCTCGTCGTGGTTGCGCAGGAAGTTCGCGTACTGGGTCTCGGCGGAGAGGTTCTTCGGGCGCCCGGCGAGGGCCTCGGCGAGCGGTCGGGCGTCCTCACGGGCGAAGGAGAGAAAGGTCTTCTGGTTCACCGTGAAGTCGAACTGCATGGTGAGCTGATCGCCGTCCGCGCCGCCGAAGAACGCCAGCTGCTCCTGATGCGGCAGGTTCACCTCTCCCAGCACCATCGCTGAGCTGGTGCCGCTGGAGCGGCGCTGCAGGAAGGCCCGCAGCGTGCGCAGGTAGTCATGCGGCGCCATGAAGTCGTCCTCTGAGGTGCCGCGCAGCGTGGTCTGGTTGATCGCGAAGGGAACCGCGTCCACCCGGAATCCGTCCACGCCGAGCTGGAGCCAGAAGCCCATGGTCTTCGCGATCGCATCGCGGACCTGTGGGTTGCCGGTGTTCAGGTCCGGCTGGGTGTGCAGGAAGTGATGCAGGTACCACTCCTCGGTCTTCTCCTCGTAGGTCCAGATCCCGTTCTCCGCGCCGGGGAACATCGCCTCCTCGGAGGTGTCGGGCGGAGTGTCGCTGCGCCAGACGTAGAAGTCCCGGTAGGGGCTGTCCTTGGACGCGCGAGCCTTGCGGAACCAGGGGTGCTGATCCGAGGTGTGGTTGATCACCAGGTCCACGATGACCCGGATCCCGCGGTCATGGGCCACCCGGACCAGCTCGACGAAGTCCCCGTGGTCCCCATAGCGCGGATCGACGCCGAACATGTCCGAGATGTCGTAGCCGTTGTCCCGGCGGGGCGAGGGGTAGAAGGGCATCAGCCACAGGCAGCTGACGCCGACGTCGGCCAGGTAGTCGATGCGCTGGGTGAGCCCCGGCAGGTCACCGATCCCGTCGCCGTTGGAGTCCAGGTAGGTCTCGAGGTCCACGCAATAGATGACGGCGTTCTTGTACCAGAGGTCGGCGGTGTCGGCGATGCGCATCAGGCACCTTTCAGGTCGGGAAGGATCGCCTCACCGGCGAGGTCGAGCCAGGGTCGCTGTTCCTGGCCCACGTGGTGCAGGTAGATCTGGTCGAATCCTGGCTCGGCGGCTGCGCCCAGCCATTCGGTGAGCTGGCCGGGCTCCTCGGAGATCCAGACGGCCTTCGCCACGGTCTCGAGGCTGACCTCGGCGGCGGCAGAGTCGAAGTGCTCCGGGGTGGGCAGGTCCTGGTCCAGCGGTGCGCCGAAGACGTTGGTCCGCCATTGGTCGTGGGCGATCGCCTCGGCCTCTTCCCGGGTCTGGGCCCAGCTGAGGTGGACCTGGAGCATGGCGGGTCCTTCACCTCCTGCCTCGCGGTAGGCGGTGAGCACCTCGTTCTGTGCGTCCTCGGGCTGGTTCAGGGTGATCATCCCCTGCGCCCAGGTGGCCGCGAGCCGCGCGGCCTCGGGGGTGATGCAGGTCGCGTAGAGCGGTATCGGCTGCTCGGGACGGTCATAGAGGTAGGCGTCGTCCACGCTGACGAATCCGCGGTGGCTGATGATCCGTTCCCCACGGTGCAGCCGGGAGATGATGTCGGCGCACTCGAGAAGCCGCCGTCGTCGGGTCTCCTTGTCCATCCAGAGCTCGCCGGTGACATGTTCGTTCATCGCCTGACCCGCGCCCAGAGCGGCCCAGTAGCGGCCGGGGAACATCTCCCCGAGCGTGGCGGTGGCCTGGGCGACGATGGCGGGGTGGTAGCGCTGGCCGGGCGCGATCACCGAGCCGATGGGGAAGGAGGTGGTGGCGAGCGCGGCGCCGAGCCAGGAGAGGGTGAACCCTGAATGGCCCTGCCGGTGCGACCAGGGCATGAAGTGGTCCGAGCTCATCGCAGCCTGGAAGCCGACCGTCTCGGCGTGCTGGACATCGCGCAGCAGCTGGGAGGGGGCGATCTGTTCCTGTGATGCATGGAAGCCATAGATGGTCATGTGTGACTGCCTCTCGTCTCGTGTCCCTGACCAAAGGCTACTGAGAGTGCCCTGGTGCTCACCTGGACGCGGGCGAAGTGTTACCTCGGGGCGGGGCAGACCGGCGGGGCTGACCCGGCGGGGCTGGCCTGCGGCGCTGCTAGGAGGCGGCGTCGGTCTCCTGGGCGGCGATGTGCGCGTCCTTATGCCCCAGGTAGACCTCGGCGTTGCTGCGCAGCCCGAGGATCTCCTCCTCGGTCAGCTCGCGCCGGACCTTCGCGGGCACCCCGGCCACCAGCGATCGCGGCGGAACCTGCATGCCCTCCAGCACCACGGCCCCGGCGGCGATGAGACTCTGCTCGCCGATCACCGCGCCGTTCATGATGGTCGCGCTCATCCCGACGAGCGAGCCGTCGCCCACCGTGCAGCCATGCACCACGGCCGAGTGTCCCACCGAGATCCCGGCACCCAGCGTGCAGGGGTGACCGGGGTCGGCGTGGAGCACCGCATTGTCCTGCAGGTTGGCGCCCTCCCCCACGCTGATCGGCGCGGAGTCGCCGCGGACCGAGACGCCGTAGAAGGCGGAGGAGTCTCGGGCCATGGTGACCTGCCCGGTGATCGCCGCGGTCGGGGCCAGGAACACGCGCTCACCGATCTGGGGCGCGTGTCCGTTGACGGTGAGCACATGTGCCATGGGCTGACTCCTTCGATCCGGTCCGGGTCGGGGCGTGCGGTGATTCTGGTCCTGCTGGTGCTGAGGTCAGTATCCCTGCGCGGGGTCCACCAGGCCCAGCATCGGCTCCCCGGCATGGAAGCGTCGGTGGTTCGCCAGGATCCGCTCGCGCAGCAGCGGCACCACCATCTCGGTGGTATCCGCCGTGTGCGGGGTGATCAGGCAGTTCTGCAGGGACCAGAGCGGATCGGTCTCGGGAAGCGGCTCCGGATCGGTGACATCCAGACCGGCGCCGCGCAGCGTGCCGGTGCTCAGCGCCTCGACGAGCGCCGACTGGTCCAGCAGGCTGCCGCGGCCCACATTGGCGACCACCGCACCCTCGGCCAGCAGCGCCAGCCGCTCGGCGTTGAGCAGGTGCCGGGTGCTCGGGGTGGCGGCAGCGGCAAGCGCCACCACCTCTGCGCCCTTCAGCGCCTCATCGAGACCCTCGAAGGCCACGGTGACATCGGCATGCTCCACCGGCTCGGCGGTGCGCCGGACCACGGTGACGTGGGTGTCGAAGGCCTTGTAGAGCCGGACGATCTCGGCCGCGACCCCGCCGCCGCCGACGACGACGCAGCGCAGCCCGTTCAGCGAGATGCCGCCCTCGGTGCCCCAGCTGCTGGCCAGGGCCCGGGCCTTGAGCCCGCGCAGCGCCGCAAGGGTCAGCGCCAGCGCGTGCTCCCCCACCGGCTTGGCGTAGGAGCCCTTCGCGGAGGTCCAGGTCAGTTCGGGGAACTGGGCGAGGACCTCCGCGTAGAGCTCGATGCCGGCGCTGGGCAGCTGCACCCAGCGCACCTGTGGGTTGGCCTCGAGCACCTCGGCCAGGTTCAGCGTCTTGAACATGCCGGTGACGATGATGCCCTCGGGCTGTTCATCCTCCCCGACCAGCTCGGCGCCCTGCTCTCGCAGTCCCTCGCGGAGCGCGGCATCGGCCTCGGGCCTGACGTGGAGCCGGGTCATCTCAGGCCTTGAGGCCGTCGATGATGGAGTTCAGCGTCGCCGAGGGGCGCATCGCGGCGAAGGCCTTGGCCTCGTCGGGACGGTAGTAGCCGCCCAGATCCACCGGTTCACCCTGGACCCCGTTGAGCTCGCTCAGGATCTGCTCCTCGTTCGAGGTCAGGGCCTCGGCCACCGAGGCGAAGCGCTGCCCCAGCTCGGCGTCCTCGGTCTGCGCAGCCAGCTCCTGGGCCCAGTACATCGCCAGGTAGAAGTGCGAGCCGCGGTTGTCGATGGTGCCGATCTTGCGTCCTGGGGAGCGGTTCTCCATCAGGAAGGTGGCGGTGGCGCGGTCCAGCGCGGAGGCCAGCACCTTGGCCTTGGGGGCCTGTGCCTGCTCGGCGTACTTCTCCAGCGAGGGAACCAGGGCGAAGAACTCACCGAGG
Organism: Nesterenkonia sp. E16_10; assembly: GCF_017347085.1. Taxonomy (GTDB): domain Bacteria; phylum Actinomycetota; class Actinomycetes; order Actinomycetales; family Micrococcaceae; genus Nesterenkonia. The sequence goes on along the minus strand of NZ_JADPSA010000038.1, from coordinate 27,369 downwards.
GAGTCCCAACGCAGGTAGTTCTGCTCGGCCAGCTGCTGGACGTGCTTGGGTGCGGAGCCTCCGGCTCCGGTCTCGAAGAGTCCGCCGCCGGCCATCAGCGGCACGATGGAGAGCATCTTCGCCGAGGTGCCCAGCTCCAGGATCGGGAACAGGTCGGTGAGGTAGTCGCGCAGCACGTTGCCGGTCACCGAGATGGTGTCCTCGCCGCGGCGCAGACGCTCCACGGTGTACTTCGTGGCTGCCACCGGGTCGAGGATCTTGATCTCGAGCCCGTCGGTGTCCAGCTCGGCCAGGGCGTGGTCGACCTTCTCGATCATGGTGCGGTCGTGGGAGCGCTTCTCGTCGAGCCAGAACACCGCGGGGGTGTCGAACTCGCGGGCGCGGGTCACGGCCAGCTTCACCCAGTCCTGGATGGGGGCGTCCTTGGTCTGGCAGGCGCGCCAGATGTCCCCGGCGGAGACCTCATGCTCCAGGAGCACGTCACCGGCGGCGTTGGTGACCTGCACCGTGCCGGCGGCCTCGATCTCGAAGGTCTTGTCGTGGGAGCCGTACTCCTCGGCCTTCTGCGCCATCAGCCCGATGTTGGGCACGGTGCCGATGGTGGTGGGGTCGTAGGCGCCGTGGGCGCGGCAGTCCTCGATGACCGCCTGGTAGACCCCGGCGTAGGAGGAGTCGGGGATGACCGCGAGGGTGTCGTCGGTCTCTCCGGTGGGGCCCCAGGCCTTGCCGCCGTTGCGGATCATCGCGGGCATGGAGGCGTCCACGATCACGTCGGAGGGCACGTGCAGGTTGGTGATGCCCTTGGAGTCATCGACCATCGACATCCGCGGACCGTCGGCCAGGCCCTGGGTGATCTCGGCCTTGATGGCCTCACCGGCCTCGCCGAGCTTTTCGGCGCCGGCCAGGATGGAGGCCAGTCCGTCGTTGGCGGAGAGCCCCGCCTCGGCGAGGGTCGTGCCGTGCTTCTCGAAGAGGTTCGGGAAGAAGGCGCGCACGATGTGTCCGAAGATGATCGGGTCCGAGACCTTCATCATGGTGGCCTTCAGGTGGGCCGAGAAGAGCACGTTCTCCTGCTTGGCGCGGGTCACCTGGGCGGCGAGGAACGCGTCGAGCTCTGCGGCGCGCATCACGGTGGCGTCGACGACCTCTCCGGCCTTGACGGGCAGGGATTCCTTCAGCACGGTGGTGGAGCCGTCGCTGGAGACATGGGTGATGGTCAGCGTGTCTTCGGAGTCCAGCACCACCGACTGCTCGTTCGCGGCGAAGTCGCCGGAGTCCATGGTGGCCACGTTGGTCTTGGACTCGGCGCTCCAGTCACCCATGGAGTGCGGGTTGGCGCGCACGTAGTTCTTCACCGAGGCGGGGGCGCGGCGGTCCGAGTTGCCCTCGCGCAGCACCGGGTTCACGGCGGAGCCCTGGACCTTGCCGTAGCGGGCACGCACCTCGCGCTCCTCCTCGGTGGAGGGCGACTCGGGGTAGTCGGGCAGCGCGTAGCCGGCGGACTGCAGCTCGGCGATGGCGGCCTTCAGCTGCGGACCGGAGGCGGAGATGTTCGGCAGCTTCACGATGTTGGCCTCGGGCGTCTTCGCCAGGGCGCCGAGCTCGGCGAGGGCGTCGCTCTCGCGCTGGTCCTCGCGCAGGTACTCCGGGAAGGCTGAGATGATGCGTCCGGCGAGGGAGATGTCGCGGGTCTCGACCTCCACCCCGGCGGGGGCCGCGAAGCCCTCCACGATGGGCTTCAGCGAGAAGGTGGCCAGCATCGGCGCTTCGTCAGTGTTGGTATAGATGATCTTTGCCTGCGGCATGGATCTCCTCAAGTTCGGTTTTATGTGTTTCCCTGGTCACAAATCTACCCCAGATGGCCCTTCCGGCCTGGGCGCTCAGATTCCCAGCACGGCTCGGGCGATCATGAAGTACACGATGAGCCCGGTGGCGTCCACGAAGGTGGAGATGAACGGATTGGCGAAGACCGCCGGGTCTGCGCCGAGCTTCTTGCCCAGCAGCGGCATCAGTCCGCCCGCCGATGCGGCGAGGGTGCAGATCGCGAACAGGGTCAGTCCGATCACGGTGCCGATGTCCCAGCCGTAGAACAGGCCGGCGACCAGAAAGCCCAGCACGCCGATGGTGGCGCCGAGCGTCATGCCCACGCGGACCTCGCGCCAGAGCACCTTGAACACGTCGCGGGTGCCCACGTCGCCCAGCGCCAGCGCGCGCACGACCGTGGTCGCGGCCTGGTTTCCGGTATTGCCTCCGGTGCCGATCAGCAGCGGCACGAACAGGCTGAGCACCACCATCGCCTCGATGGTCCCCTCGAAGACGTCGAGCACCTGCACGGTCAGCGCGGCACCCAGGGCCAGCACCAGCAGCCACACCACGCGTGAGCGCATGATCTGCAGCACCGGCGTCGAGAGATAGGGCCGGTTCAGCGGCTCGGCACCGCCGTGGCGGGCGGCGTCCTCGGATTCCGCGCGCTCGAGGATGTCCAGCGCGTCGTCGACCGTGAAGATCCCGACCACCCGGTGCTCGGAGTCGGTGACCGGCACGGCCAGGTGTTTGCGGTCGGCGCACATGCGGGCGGCGTCCTCGGCGTCGTGGTCGGCGTCCACCGAATCCGCCTCGCGCATCAGGTCCACCACGAGCACCTCGCTGCTGCTGCTGACCAGGTCCCGCAGCGAGACCACGCCCTTGAGCAGCCGTCCTGCGTCCACCACGGGCAGGGTATAGAGCGTCTCGGCGTCCTCCCCGGCCTTGCTGACCTTCTCCATCGCCTCTGCGACGGTCCAGTGCTCCGGGATTGCGACGAACTCCGGGCTCATCTGGCGCCCGATCGTGCCGCTGGGGTAGCCGAGCACGATGTTGGTCAGGCTGCGCTCTCGCGGATCCAGATGCCGCATCATTCGGCGGGCCACCGAGGCCGGCATCTCATCCATCAGCCGGACCCGGTCATCGGGGTCCAGCGACTCGAAGTAGTGCGCGACCTCGGCGTCCTTGAGGCCTTCGATGATCTCGCCCTGCAGCGACTGGTCCAGCAGGTCGAAGGCCTCCACCGCGACACCCTTGGAGAGCAGCCGGAAGACCACCGCACGGTCCTTCACGCCCAGGCGTTCCAGGAAGTCGACGACGTCGCCGACGTTGAGCTCGTCCAGGGCGCGACGCAGCTCCGTGAGGCGCTCGTCGCGAATCATGTCTTCCAGCTCGTCGAGCGTTTCGTTCACAGGTTCCACCCTTTCGAGGGTGCCGAGCAGGCATAGGGCGATCAGGTCCGGTGCCGAGGGCGGGGTGCTCCGCGGCCGCGGATCAGATCAGCGGTGGTGGTGGATCAATGGTGGTCGACCCGTGGATCAGTGGATCCGCGGGTCAGTGGATCCGCAGGTCAGAGGATCAGCGGATCAGAGGGTCAGTGGAAGAAGTGTCGGGTCCCGGTGAGGTACATGGTCAGGCCGGCGTCGCGGGCTGCCGAGATGACCTCCTCGTCACGCTGGGACCCGCCGGGCTGCACGACGGCGCGCACGCCCGCGGTGATCAGGCTCTGCAGCCCGTCGGCGAACGGGAAGAACGCGTCGGAGGCCGCGACGGATCCGCGGGCGCGCTCCACACCGTCACCGGCGAGCGTGTTCGCCCGCTGCACGGCCAGCCGGCAGGAGTCCAGCCGGTTGACCTGGCCCATGCCGATCCCGACGGTGGCCTGGTTCTTCGCCAGCAGGATCGCATTGGACTTCACCGAGCGGATCGCACGCCAGGCGAAGTCGAGGTCGGCGAGCATCTCCGGCTCGGCGGCCTCGCCCGAGACCAGCTTCCAGCCGGAGGTGGTGTCACCCTCGGCGTCGACGGCGTCCGAGGCCTGCAGCAGCATGCCTCCGGAGATCTGCTTATATTCCACCCGGTCGCGCCGGTGCCCCTCGGGCAGGCGCAGCAGCCGGATGTTCTTCTTCTTGGTCAGGATCGCCAGCGCCTCCTCCTCGAAGGCCGGGGCGACGACGACCTCGGTGAAGATCTCCGAGACGGTCTTGGCCATCTCCGCGGTGATGGTGCGGTTGGCGGCGATCACGCCGCCGAAGGCCGAGAGCGGGTCGCAGGCATGCGCGCTCCGGTGGGCCTCGGCCACGGTGGCGCCCACGGCCACCCCGCAGGGGTTGGCGTGCTTGATGATCGCCACGGCCGGCTGGGCGAAGTCGAAGGCCGTGCGCACCGCCGCGTCGGCGTCGACATAGTTGTTGTAGCTCATCGCCTTCCCGTGCAGGGTCTGGGCCTGCGCCAGGCCCGGTCCGGCGCTGGAGTCGGCATAGAGCGCCGCGGGCTGGTGGGCGTTCTCGCCGTATCGCAGCGTGTCCAGGCGCTGCAGCGCGAGCCCGGCGTAGGGCGGGAAGTTCAGCTTCTTCTTCTCGGTGCGGCTCAGCGGCGAGGCGGGCACCGAGGCGGCGTCGAAGTCGTCGTCGAACTGCTGGGAGGTCCAGCGCGCCACGGCGGTGTCGTAGGCGGCGGTGTGCGCGAAGGCCAGGGCCGCCAGACGCTGCCGGGCGGCGAGGCTGAAGCCGCCGGCGCCGGCTGCGGTGACGACGTCGTGGTAGCGCAGCGGGTCCACCACCACCGCGACGGAGGCGTGGTTCTTGGCGGCGGCGCGGACCATGGAGGGGCCGCCGATGTCGATCTGCTCGACGATCTGGTCCTCGGCGGCGCCGGAGGCGACGGTGTCGGCGAAGGGGTAGAGGTTCACCACGACCAGGTCGAAGGGCTCGATCTGAAGCTCCTGAAGCTGCGCGCGGTGGTCTTCGCGGCGGCGGTCGGCCAGGATTCCGGCGTGCACCCTCGGGTGCAGGGTCTTGACCCGGCCGTCGAGGCATTCGGCGAAGCCGGTGACCTCGGAGACCTCGATGACCGGGACGCCGGAGGCGGCGATGCGCTTGGCGGTGGAGCCGGTGGAGACGATCTCGACGCCGGCGGCATGCAGTCCCGCGGCGAGGTCCTCGAGCCCGGTCTTGTCATAGACCGAGATCAGGGCGCGTCGGATCGGCTGGCGCGACGGGCCTCCGGAGGTGGCAGAGGGTGCAGCCGCGGTGGTGTTCTGCGCTGCGGGATCGCTGACGATGCTCATGCACACTCCTGTGAGGGGACGACGCTTGGGGACCTGGGCCAGTCTACCGACCCGGTTCAGGACTCAAACTTGTAGCCCAGCCCGCGCACTGTGATCAGGAACTCAGGGCGGGACGGGTCGGGTTCGATCTTGGCCCGGAGCCGCTTGACGTGGACGTCGAGGGTCTTGGTGTCTCCGACGTAGTCCGAGCCCCAGACCCGGTCGATGAGCTGGCCGCGGGTGAGCACCCGTCCGGCGTTGCGCAGCAGCATCTCGAGCAGCTCGAACTCCTTCAGCGGCAGGCTCAGCGGGGCGCCCGCGACCTCCACGGTGTGGCGTTCGATGTCCATGCTGACCGGTCCTGCGGTGACCATCGAGCCGTCGTCGATCTCGGTCTCGACCCTCCGGCGCAGCACCGCACGGACCCGGGCGAGCAGCTCGCGGGAGGAATAGGGCTTGGTGACGTAGTCGTCGGCTCCGAGCTCCAGGCCCACGACCTTGTCGATCTCGGAGTCCTTCGCGGTGAGCATGATCACCGGAACATTGGACTGCAGCCGGATCTGACGGCACACCTCGGTGCCGGACTGGCCGGGCAGCATCAGGTCCAGCAGGACCAGGTCTGCCCCCTCGCGGGTGAAGATCTCGACCGCGTCGAGGCCGTTCTCGGCGACGACGACGTCGTAGCCCTCCTTCTCCAGGGTGTAGGACAGGGCTTCCGAGAATGAGGGCTCATCCTCGACGAGCAGAATTCTGGTCACGCGTTTCCTCCTTCGCCGGCCCGTGTGGGGGCCGGATTCGCTGCACTGTGACGCGATGCAGGACCATGTGGGGCGGTGCGATCGGATGTCTCGGCGAGCCCGGACGCGCCGCGGACGAGCCCTTCTAAGGTGTCGAGGCTTTCGTCCAGCTCGGGCAGGCGCACGGTGAACGTGGAGCCCTTCCCCTGCTGGGACCACAGTGCCACCTCGCCGCCGTGGTTGGTGATCACGTGCTTGACGATGCTCAGGCCCAGCCCGGTGCCCCCGGTCTGCCGGGAACGGGCGGCGTCGACCCGGTAGAAGCGCTCGAAGATCCGCTCCTGGTCCTCCTTCGCGATGCCGATCCCCTGATCGGTGACGGTGACCTGGGCGATCCCGTCGCGGCTGGAGAGCCCGATGCCGACCCGGGTGGACTCCGGGGAATAGCGCACCGCGTTGTCGATCAGGTTCCGGAAGGCCATCGCGAGCTGATCGGCGTCGCCGTGGACCCGGTGCGGCAGCGTGCCGCCGATCTTGAGCTCGATGTTCTTGGACTCCGCCGGCAGCCGGGAACGGTCCGCGGCGTCGGCGATGACGTCTTCGAGGTCCACCGGCCGTCCGGCGTGGACCACGTTCTTGCCCTGGACCCGGGAGAGCTCGATGATGTCCTGGACCAGCGCCGCGAGCCTGCGGGACTCCTTGTGCAGCCGCTGGGTGAATCGACGGACCGCGACGTCGTCGTCGGCGGCGTCCTCGATGGTCTCGGCCAGCAGCGAGATCGCCCCGACCGGGGTCTTCAGCTCGTGGGAGACGTTGGCGACGAAGTCGTTGCGCACCGCCTCGATCCGGGAGAACTCGGTGCGGTCATCGGCGAGGACCAGGATGTACTCATCGCCCAGCGGGGCCACGCGCAGGTGCACCACCAGGGAGGTCTCCCCCTGCAGTCCGCGCGCCAGCTCATGCTCCTGGTCGATGATCACCCCGTCGCCGCGGACCCGGGCGGTGAGGTTGAGCAGCTGCTGGTGGACCACGGTATGCCCGCGCACCAGCCCGAAGGCGTAGGCGGCGGGATTCGCGCGCACCACCCCGTCCACGGTGTCCACGACGATGTAGGCCAGGCCCAGCGAGGCGAGCACCTCGGTGGCGCCGGCGGGCATCAAGGGTTCGTCCACGTCGATGCCCGCGCCGCGCTGCTTCTCGCTGACACGGAAGGCATACATGCCGACGACGCCCAGTGCCAGGCCGACGACGCCGGACAGTGCGGCGATGAGCAGGGGATCCACGTCCTACAGCTTAGGCCCGACGCCGGGTGGGCGGAGCCAAATGGCGACAACGGCTCCCAGGGTTCAACCAGCGTTCACCTGCGCGTCGACTGCTGACTTCGTTGGTGTTCATCTGCACCGGCAAGGATTCAATGTCGGGATACTCCACGGCGGGAAAGGAACGCAAACACGTGCGAAAGCTCTTTCAGGCAGACCTCATCAACCTTGGTGAGCAGCTGATCCAGATCACAACATTGGTCCACACCGCGATGGAGAAGGCCTATACCGCCTTCGACACCACCGATCTCCAGCTGGCGGAGGAGGTCATCGCCGCCGACGCGCAGATCGACCGGCTGCAGGTGGAGCTCGACGAGAAGGCCATCGAGCTGCTTGCGCTGCAGGGCCCGGTGGCCTCGGACCTGCGGATGATCGTCGGTGCGCTGCGGATGAGCACCTCGCTGGAGCGCATGGGCGATCTCGCGCGGCACATCGCCCAGCTCGCCCGGATGCGCTATCCCGACCGGGTGGCCCCGGACGCGCTGCACCCGGTCTTCGAGAAGATGGCAAAGCTCACCACGCAGATCTCCTCGCGGCTGATCACGCTGCTGGAGACCCGCGACCTGCACCTGGTCGCGGAGATCCATGCACTCAACGAACAGCTCAATGACCTCCACGCCTCGGTGTTCACCACCGTGGCCGCCCAGGACTGGCAGGAAAGCGCGGCCACCAGCGTGGACTCCACCCTGGTGAGCCGGTTCTTCGAACGCTTCGGAGACCACGGGGTCTCGGTGGCGAACAAGGTGGACTACCTGGTCACCGGCGCCTGGGACTCCCGCGAGCGGTGACCCACGAAAAATCCCCTCAGACATCATCCGATGTCTGAGGGGATTTTCTGCTCTACAGGCTGCTTCTATGCCCGCTGATTCTTGCCCTTACTTCTTGCCCTGGTTGGCCACGGCCTGGATCGCGTCCTTGGCGGCCTCCGGGTCGAGGTAGGTGCCGCCGGGGTTCAGCGGCTTCAGGTCCTCGTCCAGCCGGTAGTGCAGCGGGATCCCGGTGGGGATGTTCAGCCCGGCGATGTCTTCGTCGGAGATGCCGTCGAGGTACTTCACCAGCGCGCGCAGCGAGTTGCCGTGGGCTGCGAGCAGCACGGTCTTGTTCTCGCGCAGATCGGGGATCACGGCGGACTCCCAGTAGGGCAGCATCCGGTCCACGACGTCCTTGAGGCACTCGGTGCGCGGCGCGGCGTCACCCAGATCGGCGTAGCGCGGATCCCCCAGCTGGGAGAACTCGTCGTCGGCCGCGATCTCCGGCGGCGGGGTGTCGTAGGAGCGGCGCCACATCATGAACTGCTCCTCGCCGTACTGCGCCAGCGTCTCGGCCTTGTCCTTGCCCTGGAGCGCGCCGTAGTGGCGCTCGTTGAGCCGCCAGTCGCGCTTGACCGGGATCCAGAGCCGGTCCGCGGTCTCCAGCGCCAGGTGCGAGGTGGTGATGGCGCGCTGCAGCAGCGAGGTGTGCACCACGTCGGGCAGCAGCTGGTGCTCCTTGAGCAGCTCTCCGCCGCGCGCGGCCTCTTCACGGCCCAGCGCGGTCAGCGGCACATCCACCCAACCGGTGAACAGGTTCTTCTCGTTCCAGTCGCTCTGCCCGTGGCGGAGCAGGATCAGGTCATAGGCCATAGGAGTGGTCTCCCTTTCGGAGTCGAACATGGAAATCGGCACAGGGGTGCGGTCAGCGGCCCCGGTTCAGGACGATCGGAACAGGCCGCACGGAAAAGCTCAGTCGGAGACTTCGGGGTTGACGTCGGTCAGGTAGACCATCGCCATGCAGGCCGCGGCCACCGGGAAGATCAGACCGAAGGGACCGGCTCCGGCCGCGCCGAGCAGCGCGAGGACCACGGCACCGCCGGTCATGCCCAGCCAGAACCCCTTGGTCCGCTTGAAGGCGATGTCGAAGCGCTGCGCGTTCTTCGGGATGCACTTGACCAGCGCGACGATGGCAAGCCCGAGGCAGACCAGGGCGAAGGCCAGATGCATCCAGGCTTCGGTCTGCAGGACGAAGATCCAGATATCAGAGAGGGGAGACTGCATACCCCGATGTTATCGGATGGGCTCCCCGGTTGCGGCGGTGCGCAACGCGTTGAGCAGATCGGCGAAGAGATCCTCCACATCTTCGATGCCCACCGAGAGGCGGATCAGCCCGTCGGGGACCGAGGCGGGTTCACCGGGATGACGACGACGGCGCTCGGCCAGGGACTCCACGCCGCCCAGGCTGGTGGCCGGGGTCCAGAGCGTGAGCGCGCTGAGCACGGCGTCGGCAACCTCGGCCTCGCTGCGCTGGTTGGAGATCCGCCGCCCGGTCTCCGGTGCGCCGGCAGCGCGGAGGTCTCCGGCGGGATCGGGCTGCTCGGCGGGCCTGGAGGCCTCGGCGGGACCGGCGGGATTGGCGGGATCTGGCTGGTCGGCGTCGAGCTCGATGGTCAGGATCGCGCCGAAACCGCCGAGCTGCTCGGCGGCGCGCTGGTGCTGCGGGTGTGCCGCGAGCCCCGGGTAGTTGACCTTGCGCAGCGGCAGTCCGGCGTCCTGGCTGAGCTCATCCAGCCGGCGGGCCAGCTCGCCGGCGCTGGACTCTGAGGCGTCGAGGCGCACCGCGAGGGTGCGCACGCCGCGCAGCGCGAGGAAGACCTCCATGGGGCCGGGGATCGCGCCATGCAGGGTGCGGTGCTGGTGCAGCCGGGCGTGGATCTCCGGGTCGCCGGTGATCGCGACGCCCATGATCAGGTCCGAGTGTCCGGAGAGGAACTTGGTGACCGAGTGGACCACCACATCGGCTCCATGCAGGAGTGGGCGCTGGCGCAGCGGAGTCGCGAAGGTGTTGTCCACCGCGGTGAGCACCCCGCGCTTCTTCGCGGCTGAGAGCACCGCGGGGAGATCCGCGATCTCCAGCATCGGGTTGGTCGGGGATTCGACCCAGAGCATCACCGACGCGTCCTGGGCGCTGGCCAGGGTGGAGACGTCGTGCAGCGTGCTGGTGACCTGCTCGGTGTCGGCGATGTCCACCCGGTGCAGCGTGAGCAGACCCTGGTCCGCCATCTGCTGGGCCAGCGCGGAGAAGCCCATATAGCTGTGTCGCGGCATGATCAGGTGGCTTCCGAGGGGAAGCAGGTGCACCACGGCGGAGATGGCGGCCATCCCGGAGGAGAACAGCAGGCCGGGCAGCACCTGGACCGGGTGCTCCTCGGCGGTGGTGATCAGACCCTGGGACTGCGAGGTCGTGCGGGTGCCGGCCTCGAGCTGGGCCAGCAGCTCCTCCAGCGGCTCCCAGGAGGGCATCCCCTCCCGGGCGTAGTCCTTCGCGGCATGCACACCGGGCCGGTAGGAGTACGTGGAGGTGAAGTCCACGGGAACGTTGACGGGCTGGTTCGGTCCATGAGGGCCGCGGCCCGCGTTGACCACGAAGGTGCGTTCATGCTGGTTCACACCGTTACGGTACCCCAGCGCCGGTGACGGTCCGGGTGTGCGGACTGCGCGAGAGAACTGCGTGTCCTCTCTGTGTCCCTGGGGCTGGGTAGGCTGGACGCGTGACCCATCTCAGACGCGGAGCCTTCGTCGCCTTCGAAGGCGGCGACGGCGCCGGCAAGACCACCCAACTGGACCTGCTCGAGTCCTGGTTCCAGGAGCAGGCGGTGCCCTATGAGCGGACCCGCGAGCCCGGCGGCACCGCGATCGGCGAGCGCATCCGCTCGCTGGTGCTGGAGCACGATCAGGGCGAGATCGATCCACGCACCGAGGCGCTGCTCTTCGCCGCCTCACGCGCCGCCCACGTGGTCCAGCGGATCGAGCCCGCGCTGCAGGCCGGGCGCTTCGTGCTCTGCGACCGCTACGTGGACTCCTCGGTCGCCTACCAAGGTGAGGGCCGCGAGCTCGGAACCGAGGCGGTGGCGGCGATCAACAGCTTCGCCACCGGCGGGCTGCAGCCAGACCTGACCGTGCTGCTGGACCTGGACCCGGCCGCCGCCCGGGCCCGCCGTGAGGGCCGCGCGGGGCGCTCGGATCGGATCGAATCCGCCGAGGACGCCTTTCATGACCGGCTCCGCCACGCCTTCCTCACCCGCGCCGAGGACGCCCCCGGCCGCTATCTGGTGCTCGATGCCTCCGGACCCGCGCAGCAGTTGCAGGCCACGATCCGCACTCGGGTCCAGGAGCTGCTGAGTCAGGAGCTGCTGAACTCATGAGCGTCTACACCGAGCTGGTCGGGCAGGACGCCGTCGTCGAACAGCTGCGTCGCGCGGCCGGATCCGGCACCCCGGCCCACGCCTGGCTGTTCACCGGTCCCCCGGGCTCGGGGCGCTCCAACGCCGCGCGCGCCTTCGCGGCGGCGCTGAACTGTGAGCAGGAAGAACCGGCGGCCCGGGGCTGCGGCGAGTGCCGGTCCTGCCGGCTGGTCGCCGCGGAGAGCCACCCCTCGGTCAAGCTGGTCTCCACCGAGAACGTGACCTACAAGATCGAGGATGTGCGTGCGCTGATCACCACTGCGCAGGAGAAGCCGCAGGGCGCGCGCTGGCGGGTGATCGTGGTCGAGGACGCGGACCGGATGACCGAACGCGCCACCAATGTGCTGCTCAAGGCCATCGAGGAGCCGCCGCCGCATACCCTCTGGGTGCTCTGCGCGCCGAGCCCGGCCGATGTGCTGGTGACCATCCGTTCGCGCTGCCGGCTGGTGAGCCTGAGGATCCCGCCCACCGCTGCGGTGGCCCAGCTGCTGACCACCCGGGACGGCCTGAACGAGGAGCAGGCGCATTTCGCCGCCCGGGTTTCGCAGAACCACATCGGGGTGGCGCGCCGGCTGGCACGGGACCCGGAGGCGCGTCGTCGTCGTGAGCAGGTGGTCACGCTGCCGCTGCGGCTGACCTCGTCCTCGGCTGCGATCAAGGCTGCGGGTTCGCTGGTGGAGATGACCCAGGCGGATGCCGCCAGCACCGCGGCGGCGCGGCTGGAGGCCGAGCAGGCCTCGCTGCGCCGGTCGCTGGGGCTCGACGCCGAGGAGAAGATCCCGCCCAAGCTGCGCAGCCAGTTCAAGAAGCTGGAGGAGGAGAACACCCGGCGGGCCAAGCGCGCCGTCGCGGACTCCCTGGATCGCGCGCTGATCGATCTCACCGCGGTCTTCCGGGATGTGCTGAGCCTGAAGCTGGGCACCGGCGCGGAGCTGATCAATGAACACCTGCGTGAGGAGCTGCAACGCTATGCGGAGTCGCTCAGCGCCGAGCAGACCCTCGCCGGACTCGACGCGATCAACGCCGCCCGGGTCCGGATCACCCAGAATGTCCCCCCGCTCCTGGCCATGGAGGCCCTGATGATGCAGTTCCTACCCGGGAGGTCCCGTGCCTGAAAATGTGCTCTTTCCCCGCAGGCTGCGGCTGGTCGGCCTCACCGCGGCCGCCGCGCTGCTGCTCTCGGGCTGCGTGAACTCCGGCGAGGAGTCTGACTCCGGTGCGGCGCAGGAGCAGGACCAGCCGGTCACCGCCACCTCGGTGCCCGCAGATGAGCCCCCCGGCGCGGCCGAGGACTACACCGCGTACTACGACCAGGACATCGAGTGGACCTCCTGCGAGGAGACCATGATGTGCGCAGATGTCACGGTGCCGATGGACTGGGACGAGCCGGGGGCGCAGGAGGATCTCGAGATCCGGATCATCAGCTCCCAGACCGGCGGGGACGACGCCGAGCATCTGCTCACCAATCCCGGCGGACCCGGCTCCTCCGGCTATGACGCGGTGGCAGACTCACTCTCGGTGGCCTTCAGCGAGGAGCTCATCGAGCACTACAACATCATCGGCTTCGACCCGCGCGGGGTGCACCGGTCAGCCCCGGTGACCTGCCTGGACGACGCCGAGATGGATGAATACCGCGAGCAGGTCACCGAGGAGCAGCTCGACGACGCCTCCTCCTATTCCGAGGCCCGCGAGGCGGCCGCCGAGCTGGCCGCCCAGTGCGAGTCCGAGAGCGGCGCCCTGCTCGGGCACGTGGACACGCTCTCGGCGGTCCGGGACATGGACGTGATCCGGGCCGTGCTGGATCAGGATGAGATGAACTATCTGGGCTTCTCCTACGGCACCAAGCTGGGGATGACCTACGCCGAGCACTACGGCGACCGGGTCGGACGCTTCGTGCTGGATGGGATGCTCGATGTCTCGATCGATGCCCACGAGCTGAACAGGGGCCAGGCCCTCGGTTTCGAGGTGGCGCTGGAGAACTACGCGCAGTGGTGCATCGAGCAGGAGACCTGTCCCGCGGGTGAGACCGTGGAGGAGGTCATCGAGGGTGTGCAGGAGCTCTTCGCTGGAGTCGCCGAGACCCCGGAGCAGGGAGCGGACGGGCGCACCATCAATGTCTCCACCCTGGTGAGCGGATTCATCACCCCGATGTACAGCCGCGAGGCCTGGCCGGTGCTCTCTGAGGCGATGTCCGCGGCCCTGGGCCAGGAGGACTTCACCATGTTCCAGTACTTCGCGGACCTGCAGGCCGGGCGCAGCCCCGACGGCAGCTACGAGTGGATCAACAGCTTCGCCTTCAATGCCGTGATGTGCCTGGACTACCCGATGCCGCAGGACCAGGACCAGATCGACGCCGAGTTCGAGGAGGTCTCCGAGCAGGCGCCCACCTTCGGGCCTTACCTCGGGCACCGCGCGGTGATCTGCGGAGAATGGCCCTCGGAGAACGTGTCCGAGCCCTGGGACCCTGAGCTCGGCGAGGTGGACGAACTGCTGATGATCGGCACCACCGGTGACCCGGCCACCCCGGTGGAATGGGCGGAGAACATGCATGAGCAGGTGCCGCAGTCCTCGTTGATCATCCGCGAGGGCGAGGGACACCTCGCCTACCGTGCGGGCAACGGCTGTGTGGATGAGGCAGTGGACGGCTACCTGATCGGCGGGGAGCTGGACGAAGGCCGGACCGACTGCTGAACTTTTTCTACCGCTTGTAGAAATGGCCTTGTAGACTCTTCAGTACCGGTGACGATGACGTCCATACGGCAGTTCTGAATCATCGGCCCTATTCAGCTGATCTGCGTTAGGACGCTGCCATGAACTCAGAAGCTCCAGTCACTCCCGAAGCGACCTCACCCGACTCCACCCCAACGCACGATGCTCGCACCACCCTCGCGCCGGAGCCGACGGCGGCCGATGAACAGACTCGAGCCCCACGCCCGCTCGGGGTCCTGGTCGGGTTCGACGGTTCACCCAACGCCACCTCGGCACTGCGCTGGGCGGCACGAGAGGCACACTTCCGCGGCCTCCCTCTGACCGTGGTGAGCTCCTTCACCATCCCCCCGGCGGTGAGCGGGTACCTTGAGAGCTTCCCGGATGCCGGAGGCCAGACTCTGGCGCGGCAGGCGACCGAGAAGACCCTGAACGTGGCGAAGGAACGACTGGCCGGGCATCCCGGACAGGTCACCTACCGGCTGGAGCACGGCGACGCAGCCGGTGTGATGGTCCACCTCTCAGGCTCTGCGGAGCTGTGCGTGGTCGGAAGCCGCGGCCGCGGCGGGTTCACCGGGCGGATCCTGGGATCGGTGGCCGCGGCCCTGCCAGGCCATGCCCACTCCCCCACGGTGGTGGTCCCGCACACCGATGAGGCCAGCGTGGGCGAGGGTGCCGAGGCGATCAGCACCGCCGACACCCGGCCTGTGGTGGTCGGCATCGACGCCTCACCGCACTCCCGGCGAGCCGCGGTGGAGGGCGCCCGGACCGCCATCGGCCACGGCACCCGGCTGCACCTGGTGATGGCCTTGCCGCCACTGACCACGGCCGCGATGTGGTACCCGGAGCTTGCAGGACGCGAGCGGGCGATGGTCCAGACCCGGGTGGATGATCTGAACAAGGAGCTCGACGTGGAGGTCGGCTGGGTCCAGGCACAGTTCCCTGAGCTCTCGGTCATCGGGACCGTGGAGGAGGGCTTCCCGGTCAACGTGCTCCAGGAGATGAGCGGCCGGGCACAGCTGACCGTGGTCGGCACCCGCGGCTACGGAGGCATGCGCAGCGCGCTGCTGGGCTCGGTCTCCCGAGAGCTGCTGCACCACGCGACGGCCCCCGTGATGGTGGTCCCCGCCCACGACTGAGCGAGCTTTGACCGCGGTGGGGTGCCACAGTACAGTAGATCCTCGTGCGCCCCACCGCGGCGCCACGCCGCCTTAGCTCAGTCGGTAGAGCGATTCACTCGTAATGAATAGGTCGCCGGTTCGATTCCGGCAGGCGGCTCCACAAAAACCCCGCCAAATCAACGAAGTAGGCCCCTCCGGGAAGATTCCCAGAGGGGCCCTTTTCGTCCTGACGGCCTTTCTGACGGCCTTTATTGGTTTCGCACCCAAAAGTTCTAGATCCACAAACCCGCTGGTCAAGTAGATTGGGAGCAATCACTCGACAGTTCGGAGAGGCCCATGAAACGTTCCGCGCCCGCAATCCTCATTGGCGTAGCCCTTCTCGCGGTTTCGTGTTCTGACGACCAACTCGCCTCTCCCGCACCGGAGGAGACTGCGAGCGGCTCGCCCGACACTCAGACAGAGCCTCCCACCGAGGACGCCGCCAGCGATACCCCGGAGCAGTCAGAGCCCCCTACGGATCCAGACCTCCCCTCCGACGACGACATCGAGTCGTTCGTCAGCGCCATAGCAAGCTCCACAATTTCCGACTTGGAGAATGCGCGCGACCTAGTCGTCGAGGACTCCCCTGCGGCCAACTATCTGACCTACTTCCGTCACTCCGAAGAAGCTGCAATTGACGGCGGACTCCCCGCAGCCGATGTCAACAGAGTCGACGACATCGATGGAGGCTTCGAGATGTGCGCAACGGCCGACGGCGAGGAGCGATGCTCGACGTACACGGACTTCGAGGGTGACGAGGGCCGAATCACCAACTTCCAGATTCAGGACAGAAATCTAGCGGACCGCTTGAAGATGGGAACTGGCGAGGAAGTGGAGGGACCAGGGGGTTCGACATTCAAACTCGTGGCCGCATACAGAAACGCGAACGACAGCCACCTCCTGGTCGGATACGAAATGCGCAGTGGCGACCGAGAGCTAGAGATGCCACTGGCGAGCTACAGGGGGGCCGAGGGGCGGCAGTCGTCCTCCGACGGTCACATCGGCAGCTTCTCGCTCGCCCCAGATTCGATGAGCCACTACGTGGTGTCCATCCCCAACGCAGATCCAGGCGGAGAGCTATTTCTGGAAGTGTATGGGGACGACATCGGCCTCGAGACCGTGACTCTCACCTCGGCCGACTAAGCGGCAATGGCGGAGTGGGCTAGCCTGCACGGCGGGCCGCGAAGTCCGCGAAGCTGACCACCGTGGAATCGGTCTCGGGCTCGGGCTCAGGGGGCGGCGTGGGCTCTGGTTCGGGCGCCGAGGAGCCTCCGAACAGCGCGTCGCCCATCTTGCCGCTGGCCTCGCGCAGCAGCTCCTCCATGACGTGCTGGTAGCGATTGAGCATTGACATCTGCGACCAGCCCATCATCTCCATGACCACCCGCTTGTCCACGCCCTGCAGCAGCAGCATCGTCGCGGCCGTATGCCGCTGATCGTGGACCCGCATAGGCGAGACACCTACGGAGGCGAGGAAGGCACGCCACCGGTCCAGGTCGGCTTCGGAGGTCCACGGCCGACCATCGCCCTGGTGGAACACAAGCTCCACGGAGGCCCCGGCGGGGTCGGTGTAGCTGGGCCGGCCCGCCTCGACATGCTGCGCATGCAGAGCACGGAACTTCTCCAACAGCGGGGCCGGCAGATAGTTCGTCCGGGTCGAGGCGCTGGACTTCACTACGCCGAAGTACAGACCACCCCCGTGGGCTTGTGGGCAGTAGCGGGCCTTGCCGCCCGGGCCTGGGCAGTTCTCGGGGTCGGAGCAGCCATGCTGCCAGCGGCGCCGGTAGAGCGAGCGGTCGGTCTCGATGCGGCCTGTTTCGAGGTCGACCTTGTCCCAGCCGAGGGCCAGCGCTTCACCCTGCCGAGGGCCATGGGTCAGCCCGTACATCCACCGCACGCCGTCGGCCAGGGCGAACTCACCTGCGGCGGTAATGAGGTCGCGCGCTTCGGCAGGAGTGAGGACCTCGGCGGCGAAGGGCTTGTCCTCGTTGCCCTTCGGGGATTCCACCATCTCGAGCGGGGACCGGCCGAGGCGTTTACGCTGCACGGCGACCTTCAATGCACGGGCGAGGACCCGGTGCAGCCGCACGATAGAACCAGACTTTAGCCCGCAATCGCGCATGTGCCGATAGAGGACCTCGAAGTCCTCCGGCTGAAGCTTGTCGAGGCGAATACTAGCCAGGCGGCGATCGCGCACCCATTTGCGCAGCATGGACTCATAGCTGCGGAACGTGGTGTGCCGGACTTTGTCCTCTGCGATGTTGTAGAGCCAGAATTCCAGCCATTCCCAGAGGGTCGGTGCTTTACCGGGGATGACGACACCGTCCTCTACCAACCGGAGCGCCTCGCGCAGCCGAGCGGAGCAGAGGGCCTGGGTCTTGCCATATACGGATTTCCGCTGCCGGGCCCCGGTGGTGGGGTCGTAGCCGATAGTGAAGTCCGCGCGCCACCGGCCATCCTTGGTCTTGTACGGCTTCGTACCCTCGCGGTTATTCCTGCGAGTAGCCATGCGGGGCTCCCCCCAATCTATTCGGCGGTGCGCCTGATGCGGTCGGCTTCGTCGGCCTTAGCGGATTCGACAGCGTTGGCGAACAGTCGGCCAGGGTCCAAGCCAAGGGCAGACGAGATCACTTCCATATCGTTCAATGTGAGACTGATGTCCTCGCGGAGTCGGCGCGCGACGTAGTTCTGGCTGAGACCGGTGCGGTCGGCGAGGTCACGTCCTGTCATGGGGGGCTGCTGGCGTGCCATGTGGGCACGGATCTCGCGCACAGCGGCGCGGGCCAATGACCCTATTTCTTTGTCGTTAACCATGAGCGTGATCCTAACACCAGTTTTTAGCTCAGTGAACCTTATAGCGTCCTAAACAGGACCGCTTGGCGAGCTTGTGAGCTATAAACACACGGGTGTAACTATAAAGTTGAGAGCTGAGCTAAATATGGTTTAGCGTAAAGATATGCCAGATAGACACCGAACCCCCCAGACGGTCCCCGAAAGTTCACGACGGCTAGCAGGGCTTCTTAGAGCAACACTGGCAGAGCAGAACGTCCACCATTACCAATTTGCGCGTAGCCAACAGATCAGCACCCGGACCGCGCATCGGTGGCTTGCGGGAAAACACGACTTCACCCTCGCAGAAATTCAGCGCATCAGCGAGTACCTGGAACTTAGTCCGCAGGCCCTATACGCACCCCCGGAAGGAGCCCCCGCATGATCCCCGCACCAGCAACACCACTCAGCAGGGACACCACCCCACCCACCCCCCGCCTACTGCTCACCGTTCGAGACGTAGCCGAGCAGCTGGGCACGGGCAAAGATTTTGTGTACGCCCGGATCGCCGACGGCAGCATCCCCGCCATTCACATCGGCAGCAACCTTCGACCGAAGACAAGAGTCCTCCCAGAGGACCTCAGCACCTACATCCGCAGCCGCAGGGTTGCCGCATGATCCCCAGCACGCCAGCGGAACTGATCGACCGAGCGCAGCACTGCCTCCGCACCGGGCAGCCGCGAATGGCCAGCCTGTACATGCGCAACGCCAGCGCAGCGCTCCCAGAAACACCCGCACCCGTCCAGGAGGAAAGCACCGGCACCCCCCGGCGGCTTTCGCCTGACCAAGGTGAGCTAAATACAGCTCACCAGGCAGGCGGTTTGGTTCAGATGCCGGTCCTGCACGACATGAGCGTCTGGGAGACGCTCGCCACCGAGTTGAAGGCCGAGCCCCTCCTGCCCACCACCGGAGCACGACACCCCATCAGGAAAGGACTCACACGATGACCAGCACACATGAGGAGCTTGTCCGCGAGTACGCCGCGCTCCAGGCCAACGTCGAGCCCGACCTCGCCCGCATGGACGACATCAAGAAGGTCCTGCGCGATCTGGACTACGGCACACACGACCTCGCCGGCCTGCAGGTCCAGATCAGCCGTAACGGCCGGCTGGACTCCAAGCGCTTCGCGGAGCAGTACCCGGTGACGCAGCGGCCGGAGTTCTACAAGACCGCCCCCGACACCAAAGAGATTCGCCGCCACCTCTCCCCCAAAGAGGTCGAGGCCCTGTCCACCGAGGGTGACAAGAAAGTGAGCATCAAGTGAGTCCGGCAGTAAGGCACCGGCGCCGCACCGCGCTCGCGGTCCTCGCCCTCGCGGCCAGCACGGCCTTCATTGTCGCCGGGTTCGCCACCCCCACGATCAATGGCGCCCAGCTCGCCGCAGCAGGGCTAGCGATCTACGCGACCGTCACTCTCGCCCGCGAAACCCCACTAGGAACGGAGCAGCACGCATGAGCAACCGCCCCACCCCCATCCTGGGCCCCACACAGTTCGCCATTGAGGGATACGCAGATATCACCCGGGCCACAGGTCGCGCAGCTGCCACCGGCTCAGCACCGCGCCGCAGCGTGGACCTCGGCGCCGAGCCTATGGACGTGATCAGTACCCTGCGCGGCTGGTATCGGGAGGACGTAGCCGAGGCCGAGGCCCGGGACGACCAGCTGCCCTCCCCCACACAGCCGGAGCAGGCCACCAGGGCCCTCGACAATCTCGCCAACGCGGCGGTCGAGATAGCGGTCCTCCTTGGCGAGGATGAGGACTACAGCCGCCCGCTCGACCTGCTCCATAAAGTAGGGAACCTCCTCGCCGCAGCGAACCTGCCGCACCCCGGCGACTACACCGCCGGCGACGGCTACCGCATCGAGGCGCTGCACGCCTTCGGGAACGCGCTCGACGAGGCCCGGAGCACCCCATGACGGTTACCGCCAGGACAAGCACCGGGGTCGATCACCCGATCCTGTACTCCTCCAACAGCGGAGCACACCGCATGGCCGATGAGGCTACCGCGGTCGGCGAGACGTACCTCGACGTGATCATCGGCAGCATCGTCAACCAGCCCCGGTCGCAGCAGACACGGATCGGGCCTTCCGAGATGGGCCAGGACTGCCGCCGGGCGATCCTGCACCGGCTCAACGGAGACCGGCCCCCGCAGCGGGCAGACGTTCCGTGGAAGCCCACGATCGGCACCGCGGTCCACGACTACCTGGAACGCACCTTCAACACGGTATCGGCCGAGGACGGGTCCCAGCCCGGCCGCTACCTCACCGAGGAGCGGGTCACCGTAGGCACGATCGGGTTCCAGGAGATCGACGGCAGCACCGACCTCTACGACACCTGGGGGAAGGCGGTGATCGACCACAAGATCATCGGAAAGTCGTCGATGAAGAAATACCGGGCCCACGGCCCCTCGGAGCAGTACCGCAAACAGGCTCACCTCTACGGAAAGGGCTGGGCGGAGGACGGCTGGCAGGTCGACATGGTCATGATCGCCTTCCTCCCGCGGGAAGGGGAACTCACCGACACCTACCTCTGGTCGGAGCCCTATAACCCGCGGGTCGCGTGGGAAACGCTGCAGCGCACCGAGCAGCTGGAGCAGCTGCGCCGCAGCCTCGGCATCGAGGCGGCGCTGGCGCTGTACAGCCCTTGCGACTACCGGTTCTGCGACTGGTGCAACACCGGCACCCGGTTCGAGAAACAGGCGCCGGCCTCCACCACCGCGGAGCTTTTCGCCACCGCGTAGACACACCACCCGACCCGGCCCGGGCATCGGCCGGGGGTCCCAATAAGTACCCCGAAAGGAAACACCCAGAATGAGCCTCGCAGACGCTATCGCACAGACCGGCGGCACCCCTTCCGCGTTCACGAAGGAAACCCCGGCAGGCACCAGCGTGGAAGGCCGAGTGGTATCAGCCGATATCCAGCAGCGCCGCAACTATGAGGACCCGAACAAGCTCGAGACCTGGGACGACGGCAACCCGAAGCAGCAGGTGCGCATCGTCGTAGACACCGGGCAGCCCCACCAGGACCCGGAGTGGAAAGGCACCACCGAGCGGGCGATCTACGTCAAGTGGTGGGGAGAGCAGAAGCAGGCCCTCATCGGAGCGGTCCGCGCCGCGGGAGACACCGATGTGCGGGAAGGCGGCTGGTTCAAGGCTGCCCACACCCACGACCGGCCCTCGGATAACCCCCGGCTCAACGACGAAAAGCTCTTCTCGTATGACTACCGGCAGCCGAGCGCCGACGCGGGCCTCGCCCTTGGCGGCGGGCAGCAGGTCAACACCGCCACCGGTGAGGTGACCGGCCAGCAGCAGCCCGCGCAGCAGGCACAGCAGGTCGCGCAGCAGCCCGCGGTCCAGCAGCAGGCCCAGCCCGCAGCGCAGCCGCAGGTCGACCCGGCCGCGGTCGATAAGGCGAAGCAGATGGTCGGCCTCGGGCTCGACGACATGACGATCGCCAACGCCACCGGCATCGACGCCACGGTCGTCGCCAGCCTGCGCAACCTTCCCTGACCCCCACGGCCCGGACCAGTACCCACGCTGGGCTGCGCGTGCAAGCCGCGCACCGGGCCCGCACCAGACCACCGCGCCACCAGGAGAGCCGCACCATGACCAACGCCACCGGAGCCGCTGACACCGCCCAGCAGCTCCTCGACAGCATCAACCCCCAGTGCGAAGTCGGCCACCCCGGCCCCTGGCAGGGAACGCAGCCGGCCTGCCCCCGGCCGGCCGAGTACAGCCTCCGCGTCCACACCTGCGACACCAGCGAACCAACCCCCGCGATCTGGTGCGGCAAGCACCTCTTCTACACCCGCTCCGGATGGATGCAGTTCCTAGAGACCAACGGCGCATTCAGGTGCGGGCCCTGCGGAGAAACGATCACCAGCGTCAATCAGGTCATGTTCGACGTAGCCCCGCTGCGCTAACCCCGGGCCCCGCGACCACAGACCACCGAGGAGCACCTGACAGGACACCATGAGTACTAGCCTCCACGCCGCGGCCACCGAGCTACACCGCCACGGCATCAACGTGATCCCCGTCCACGCCGACGGAACCAAACGACCAGCGATCAGCGCCTGGCCCGACGCCACCCCCACCCTCGACGACCTCGACCACTGGTTCGGCACCACCGACAGCGCGGGCCGGCCCCGCCACACTGCGCTCGGCATCGTCGCCGGCACCCGCAGCGGCAACATCGAACTCCTCGAGATTGAAGGCGACTACGCCGAGCTGGCCCCCGACCTCGCCAACAGCGCAGCAGAGACCGGGCTCGCTGACGTATGGGCCCGCGTATCGGCCGGCTGGCTGCAGCAGTCACCCTCCGGCGGGCTGCACTGGATATACCGGGTCCGCGGCCAGGAGGTGCCCGGCAACACGAAACTCGCCCAGGATGAGGCGCACTTCGTCAACGGCCGGCGCACCTACCCCACCATTGCCGAGACCCGCGGCACCGGCGGCTACTTCGTCGCAGCCCCCACCGGCGGCGACGCCCACGACACCGGGCGCCCCTGGGTCACGATCACCGGCGGGCCCGACACCATGGCCACCATCGACGCCGAGGAGCGCGAAGCACTCCACGCCCTGTTCGGGATCATGGACATGCGCCGCACCGAGGCCACCAGCAGCACCGCCGGCGGCAGCGGGCTCACCGGCATCCTCGCCGCAGCCGATGGGCACACCACCGCACCGGCAGCCAACCCTGCCGACGGGTCCACGCCGGGCGATCACTTCGAGAAACAGACCAGCTGGCAGGACCTCCTCGGCCCCGCCGGCTGGACACACGTATTTACCCGCGGCACCACCAGCTACTGGCGCCGGCCGGGCAAGAGCATCGGGTTCTCCGCCACCACCGGCCACGCCGAGGACCGCGATCGGCTCTTCGTGTTCACCACCAGTACCGAGTTCCCCACCGAGGAGCCGATCACAAAGTTCGGCGCCTACGCGGTCCTCCACCACGGCGGGGACCATAGCGCAGCAGCCGCGCAGCTCCGCAAAGACGGATACGGCGAGCCCGCACGGCCGCAGCTGACACCACCGGAGACACCGACCACCGCAGCGCCCACGACACCAGGAGCCCCGGCAGCCCCCCCGGGGTCCGCGGCGACCGGCACCGACGGCAAGGTGGTCGACCTCGCAGAGCACCAGGCCAAGCGAGACACCGAGGACCAACCCGACCTGGAGCCGGTCGCTGGCTACGGGCTCGCGCTGACCGACGACTCCAACGCCAACGCGCTCATGGACCGCCACGGGCAGGGAATTCGATATCACACCGACCGCAGCAAGTGGATGGTGTGGAACGGCCACCAGTGGGAGTCCCAGCCGACCCACGGCGGCAGGGCCCGCGAGCTGGCGAAAGACACCGCCCGCCGGCTGCCGGAGCGGGTAGGCAATGAGGACAAAGACAAGGTGCTGCGGCACAAGCGATACAGCCTCTCCGACCGAGGCCTCTCCGCGATGCTCAACACCACCCGCACCGACCCGAAGATCAGCGTCGCCACCGACGACCTCGACCAGCACGCCTGGGAGCTGAACACCCCCGGTGGAATCGTGAACCTGCGCACCGGCACCATCGGGCCCTGCGACCCCGAACGGCTCCACACCCGCAGCGCCACCTGCGCACCCGACCCCGACGCCGACCAGGGCCCCTGGCTGACATTCCTCGCGCAGACCTTCCCCGAGCAGGAGGTCCGCGACTATATCCAGCGGCTCGTCGGCTACAGCGCGGTCGGCGAGGTGCGCGAGCACATACTGCCCTTCGCCCACGGCGGAGGCGGCAACGGTAAAGGCGTGTTCCTCGAAACGATCAAGCACGCGCTCGGCACCTACGCCGGGAAGGCCCCCGCGAACTTCCTCATGTCCACCCCCTACCCGGAGCACACCACCAGCATCGCCGACCTCGCCGGCCGACGGTTCGTGATCACCTCCGAGGTCAACCAAAAAGACAAGTTCGACGAGCAGAAGGTCAAAGAGCTGACCGGCGGCGACACCGTCACCGCCCGCCACATGCACCAGGACTTCTTCGAATTCGAGCCCACACACCACCTGTGGCTGATGGGCAACGATAAGCCGGCCGTCGAGTCCGGGGGCGAAGCATTCTGGCGCCGGCTGCGGCTGATCCCCTTCACGCACACGGTCCCCGCGGAGGAGGTCGACGAGGAGCTGCCGATCCGGCTGCGCACCGAGCACACCCCCGCGATCCTCCAGTGGATCATCGACGGCGCGGTCCGCTACGCCGCCGAGGGCCTGGGCCAGGAGCCCGCAGCGGTCCAGCAGGAGACCGAGAAATATGCGGCCAGCGCAGACACCGTCGGCCAGTTCCTCGCGGAGGAGTGCTTCACCGGCGAGAGCTACACCGACCAGGCCACCCGGGTCTCCGACTTCCGCGCCGCATACGAACGGTGGTGCCAGGAGAACGGCGAGCACGCCCTCGGCGGACGCCGGCTCACCACACACCTCGCCCGGCACGGAATCCAGACCGGCCGCGACGCCCCGAAAGGCGCAGGCGGCGCTCGGCTCTACGGCGGCGTCCTGCTGCGCAGCACCGAGGGCCAGCAGGACACCCTCGACCGTTTCAAAGACTGACCCCCCCCACCCCGAAAGGCACCCCCCCCCATGGCGCACTTCGAGACACACAAGCTGTTGCAGATCACCTACACCTGCGACGCCAGAGGATGCACCGAGGGTTTCAGCGGCGACGTCGTCCAGGCCGGCAGCCGGATCGAGGCCGAGGACTTCGACGGCACTAACCGGCGGGCCGAGCGCGACGCCCGCACCAGGATGCGGGCCCACTTCCACGCCGCCGGCTGGACCCTCTGGTCAGGCCGCGGGCAGCGCCACTACTGCCCACAGCACGGACCCCGACCCGGCCACAGCATGCACCAGGTGACCCCCGACCAGGACATCGCCGCATCATGACCACCCCACACACCACAGGAGAGGACCAGGACCCCATGACCGAGATCACCGACACTCCCTGCCAGCGGAACTGCTGCTGGACCCCACACGGGATCTGCACCACCCGCCACACCTGCCGCCACCACACTGCCGACCAGCACCGCAGCAGCGTCGCCCTCCGCCACCGCAGCAGCAGCCGGCACCTGTTCTCCAACCCCGAGGTCCATATCAGCCCCGCGGCCGAGCAGGGCCGCACCGACCTCCGCCCCACCTTCAGCCACCAGGAGCGAATCGAGCATCAATCATCCACTTCTGGATTCCTCTGACCGCGCACGGAAATCAGCCACCACTTCATGGAGATCAGTGTCGACCGATTCCGGAGATCCGCTCGTCAGCGCCTTCGCCACTCCTGCGACGAATCGCTTCCGCCAGTCTGTTGGGTAGGACGGGGCTTCCATCGCTCGCGCGACAGCCGCCACCCAATCGAGGTTTTCCCGAAGACCCTCCGGAGCGTTCTCGGGCAGCGCAGCCATGACGCCGTAAGCCCTCGCCTGGATCGTTTTCGCCTTCCCGGGGAGTGCACTCACCACCTGAGAGCCACCGATATCAAGCACTGCGGACTGCAGGTGGACGACCGCAGCTCGGAACGCCCTCGCTTCCTGCCGCGCGAACTGCTGTTCCTGCCTCTTGCGATCTGACCTATGCACCAGCCACGTCACGACAGAGCCAACCGTCGCGCCCAATAGCGCTGCAATCAACGGGATCGCCAATTCGTAAACCTTCATCCAATCCATCACCTCACCCTATTGGAGGCGCCCCACATGAGCAGCCCCGCGGGACTCGACACCGGGACCATCGTGAACCTGAAAACGGACAAGGAAAAGCGGCCGTGGGAGATAGAAGAAATGCGGGACAACGGGACGATCGCGATCGTGCGCACCGGTCGGCCGAAGAGCATCTACACGACCATGCATGTGACCGCGAGCAGGCTCCAGCGGGCGGTGGCACAACGATGAGGCGCCGCAGAGTTGTGCCACAAGTTGTGCCACCCGCCCCCGGAGGCCTGGGTGGCACAACTCCTTCACCGAAAGTTGTGCCACTAGTTGTGCCACCCCTTGTGCCACCGGCTGCATCCCCGCCATAACAACGATCTTCGTTCCTAGGTGGCACAAGTGGCACAACTTTCAAAAAGGTAGACATATAAGAGTGAGAGGTGAATGAGGGCCGATGAAGGGTAAAAGCACAGTAGACGAGCACAAAGGGAAAGTTGTGCCACTTGTGCCACTCGACCCCTGGTCCGGGACCGACGGCGAGCAGCTCGAACTTGACCTCGGTGTTCAGGTCCCCGCCGCAGCCGCCGACAGGTCCAAGCCCGGCTTCGACCACCCCGACGGCGGAAAACTGCCCGACTGGATCACGGTTCAGCTCAACGAAAACGGGACGACGAAAAGGCATAAAAGGAAAGCCGAATTCCACTACTGCCAGCGGTGCCGAGCGATAGTCCTCACCGGCCTCGACGATGACCGAGCAGCCATGACCGCCACAGTCGACCCGACCCCGCTCAGCCCCGCAGAGGAGACCGCGGTGCTCCTCGCCGGCCGACGCACCTATGACGCCAACGTTGCACCGAGCCGGGCGAACCTGGACCCGCGCGACCGGATGCACATGGACCGCCGGCACCCGGTAGTCCCCGCCCACCAGTGCGGCGCACGATTCCCCGGCTTCATCACCCCACCCCGCAGAGAGGACCCAGCAAATGAGCACATCCCCTTCTGAACTCCACATCACGGTCCGCGGCATCCCCGCCCCCCAGGGATCCAAGAAAGGCATCGCGATCAAGAAAGGCGGCAAGCACACCGGCAAGGTCGCGCTGATCGAGTCCGCCGGCGACAAGGTCAAGAGCTGGCGGCAAGACGTAAGAGACGCAGCTATCGCCGCCGCCGAGGAGACCGGCTGGCAAGCACCCCGAGGCCCCATCGCGGTCGACATCATCTGCTACCTCACCCGACCGAAAGGCCACTACCGCACCGGCCGATACGCCGACCTGCTCAGAGACGCAGCCCCCACCTTTCACACCACGAAACCCGACAAGGACAAGCTCGAGCGCGCCACCAATGACGCGCTCACCAGCTCAGGGGTCATCATCGACGACTCCAACATCGTCGGAGGATCCACCTGGAAGCAGTTTGCAGACACCCGCACCCCCGGAGCGCACATCATCATCCGAGACCTGCAGGAGCACACAGCATGAGCACCACCGCCCAGATCACCACCACCGCCACCTGGCTACTCGACGCACACGACCCGCTCGCCGAGCTTCGCCACAAGGGCACCCCCCGCCCCTGGAAGCAGACAGACCTCACCGCCGAGCAGCGAGCACAGGCCGACGCCGAGGTCCTCGCCGAGCGGGCCGACCCGAACCTCGCGTCCTTCCCCGCCAC
>NZ_JADPSA010000037.1 GCF_017347085.1 Nesterenkonia sp. E16_10 | reverse complement strand
GTGAGCTACCCGGCTCACACTTCACACCAGGCGGCCCCGCAACTACAGGGAGAGGTTTCCAGAGAAGTGACAGACATGACTTTCGTCTCACGCCGTGACCGGCGCCGCCAGACCAAGCCCTCACTGGCAAAGGCCGTGGCATCCAACGCCGGCACCGTCGGACGAGGCGCGGCAGCAGCCGTCGCCGCCTCCGGCCTCGTGATCACCTCAGGAGTCGCCGCGAACGCCGGCACCGACATCAGCACCCCCGAGGTCACCACCCTGGACGTGACCACATCCGGTCTCAGCGTGGAGCGCGCCAGCACCACCTCCGCCGTGGCCGTGACCGCATCCAGCGAGGTCGAGCTCTCCTTCGACCGTCCCATGGTGACCTCCAGCCCCGCACCTGTGGTGGAACCAGAGCCAGAGCCCGCTCCGGCCCCGGAGCCCGCACCTGAGCCGGACCCGGAGTCCGCACCTGAGCCCGAGCCGGAGCCGGAGCCAGCACCTGAGCCCACCCCAGTGGTGGAAGAGGTGGAAGAGGCCGTCACCGCCTCCATGCCGATGCCAACCGAGCCGGAAGCTCCCGCGCAGCAGACTGATCCCGCACCGCAGGAGCAGCAGTCCAGCACCGGAAACACCGGTTGGTCCAACGCCGGCCAGCAGGGTGGAAACACCGGGCAGGCTCAGAGCAGCACCGGCCAGCAGACTTCGCAAGCCAACACCGGCCAGCAGTCACAGGGCAACACCCAGGTCGCCTCAACCTCCCCCGCACAGGAAGAGGCCCCGGCCGCTTCCAGCGGCGGCAACGGCTCGATCGTGGGCGCCGCCTATGCAGGTCTCGGCAACCCCTACGTCCTCGGTGGCACTTCACCGTCTTCGGGTTGGGACTGCTCCGGCTTCATCAACTGGGCCTACAACCAGGCCGGCGAATCGCTGCCGCGCACCACTTACGGCATGATGGCCTCAATGCGCCAGGTCTCCTCGCCCTCCCCGGGCGACATCGTCATCCAGAACGGTGGCAGCCACGCCGCCATCTACGTGGGCAACGGCCAGCTCATCGGCGCCAACAACCCCCGCGTGGGCACCATCCAGTACCCGCTGAACTCCCCGTACTGGACCAACACCATGTACCTCAGCGCGAACTGACGCTTTCGCCGCCTCGGCGGTGCAGTAGAAACCTCGGCCGCAGGGCGCGATCCTCACAGGGATCGCGCCCTGCGGCTACCAGGTTCACGAACTTGGAGTGAGTGAATGAGACCAGCAAGGTCTCCGGCGCCACCGATGATCACCCAAGTTGACGCTTAGTCCGTGCTGGACAGAGCACCGCCAAGGAGCCACCGATTGCCGGCGCAGATACCAATCTACGATCAGTTCATGACGGATAGCTCCACCGGTACGGTCAAGGTCCTTGTGGTCGACGATGAGAGACCACTTCTGCGTCTCGTTGAGCAGTACCTTCACCGCGAAGGAATGAACGTAGCAACCACCAGCGACGGCGCTGCTGCCGTAGAGATGGTCCGGGATCAAGACCCCGCCGTGGTGATCCTGGATCTGGGCCTGCCGGGTATGGATGGTGTCGAGGTGTGCCGCCAGATCCGCACCTTCTCCGACTGTTACGTCGTCATGCTCACTGCACGTGCCGAGGAAGTGGACCGGCTCATCGGGCTTTCCGTCGGTGCCGATGACTATGTGACCAAACCCTTCAGCCCCCGTGAGTTAGTGCTGCGAGTGCGTGCCATGCTGCGCCGGCCACGGCAGGGCCCACGAGCTGTCTCCCGGGTCGTTGAGATCGGGGCGCTCCGCGTCGACTTGGCCGGACGTGATGTCCATCTTCGAGGTGCACCAGTTGAACTGACCCGTACAGAGTTCGACGTCTTGGCTGCCCTGATCTCAGAACAGGGGGTCGCAATTTCTCGACGGGAACTGATCACTCGGGTATGGGGCCAGGACTGGTTTGGAGATAGACACCTGGTCGATGTCCACGTGGGTCATCTCCGCCGAAAGCTCGGAGATGTCCCGACAGATCCTGAGTTCATTCACACCGTTCGTGGTATCGGGTACAAGGCGGGATCCGCTCGATGAAACAGCAACGACGAGGCGCCGGACTCGGAACGCGCATCCTGGCTGCCCTGATCGTGGTGCTCTGTGTCGCCGCTGCCACCGCATGGCTCGTCGCGCTCATCATCGGACCGTTGATCTTTCATGACCACATGCTGATGGTAGAGAGCGTCAACCCTGAACCAGAAGTCATCACTCATGCCGAAGAAGCCTTTGACGCCGCGTGGACACTCACCCTCGCACTCGCGCTACTGGCAGCCGTGGCAACCTCAGTCATCGTCACACTCTTCCTGGTCCGTCGACTCATCGGCCCAATCAGCACAGTCCGTGGCGCGGTCACCCAAGTCTCAGAGGGCGACTACACCGCCCGGGTGCCTGAGGTGAGCATGGGCGCTGAATTCACAGAACTGATGGACGCCTTCAACACGATGGCCAGCAAGCTGGACCAGACCGAAAGCACCCGCAAACGGCTACTCTCTGATCTGGCTCACGAGATGCGCACCCCCGTAGCCACCGTCGATGGGTATCTCGAAGCCATGCAGGACGGGGTCGCCCACGCCGATGATCAGACCCTGGTGATGTTGCGGGAACAGACCGCGCGTCTAACTCGCCTGGCCGAAGACATCTCACTGGTCAGCGCCGCCGAAGAGCGACACCTGAGTCTGCAACCAGCCCCCACCCAGGTAGGTGAGCTGCTCACGACGGCCGAAGCTCAGACGCGCGGACGCTACCGAGAGAAGCGAGTGAACCTTTTTGTCGACGCCACCGCTCAATCACAGGAAATCGGGGTCACTGTCGATAGCGGGCGCATCGGACAGGTACTCACCAACCTGTTAGACAATGCACTGCACCACACTGATCCCGGCGACGAAGTGACCCTACGAGCAGCACACTCAACAACGTCGGTGACCATAGAGGTTGCAGACACCGGCCACGGGATAGCGACTGAGCATCTGCCACACGTCTTCGAACGCTTCTACCGTGTGGACACCGCCCGAGACCGCCAACATGGAGGCTCAGGGATCGGCCTGGCCATCGTTCGCTCCATCATCACCGCCCACGGGGGAACCGTTCGCGCCCACAGCGACGGACCAGGAGCTGGGGCTGTCTTCACCGTCGAGCTACCCCGCCAGTCCGAGTGAGAACGTGAAGGTTCGATGAAGGACCACGTGTGGTCCACCGCGTCTCCGGAGCCACTGGATACCCTCAATGGCTGCACCCGAAGCAATCCCCCCGGCTCAAAGCAACCGAAACCCACGGAGGACGAGAGTGTCAACTGAGGGAACACCCCCTTCCGAAGGGCCGTCCCGACGGGGTCGACACCGCATGGTCGCCCTAGACGCAGCACGCGGCCTGGCCGTCATCGGCATGATCGCCATCAACACCGGGCCCCGCGGTGACAACGAGCTCCTGGAGATGCTCTACCGCATCCCCTATGGTCGAGCCTCTCTGCTCTTCGTCCTTCTCGGCGGCATCGGGCTGTCTTTGATGACTCGACGCTCCCTGCTGCAACAGACCCCGCTGCCCTGGGTGTCGCTGGTGTGGCGGTGCGCCCTGCTGCTCCTGGGTGGACTGGCGCTCCAGGAGCTGGATCACGACGTGGCCGTGATTCTGCAGATCTACGCGCTGCTGATCCTGTTCTCACTGCCTCTGCTGAGGGCCACCGGGTGCTCTCTGCTGCTGGTGGCGTCGACAAGCGCGCTGTTTGGACCGCTGATATGGATCATGGGACAGATCTACACCGACGGGGAATTTGATCGTGACCCTGTCGCCGTCTCTGATTCTCCGTGGGAGATCTTCACCGGCATCGTTGTCACGGGCCCCTACCCGTTGATCGTCTGGGGTGCTCCGTTCGTCTTCGGCATCTGGTTAGGACGCCAGAAACTCAGTGACTCGCGCATCAGCACCCGGTTGATCGTCTGGGGCGCCGTCGCTGCTGTGGCCGCTCACCTGGCATCAATCGCTCTGGTGGGGCTCTTCGGGGAACCCACCAGCCATATCGCGTGGCAGAGACTCCTCAGCTCGGTGGCGCATTCCCAGATGCCGCTATGGCTGATCAGCGGCACAGGCTCAGCGATATTCGTCCTGGGCGTGTGTCTGAAAATCCGCACGTGGTCCCGCCCAGGGCTGACACCGCTGATCCACCTGGGGCAGTTGGCCCTGACCGCCTACGTCGGGCATCTGCTGATCCTCGCCTCGATCGTCCGTCCAGGGCCGGACACCTTGGCCCAGGGCGTGCTCGCCACCACCGGCACAGTACTCGTGCTGATGGTCTTCGCCTCGCTCTGGCGCGTCCGGTTCAACCGGGGTCCTCTCGAGGTGCTGTTGCGGGCGCCCAAGCTTCGACGTCCCACCCCCTGAACAAGTCTCTCCGGCCTGCTCCGGTCTGGCCTGCGAAGAAGCGTTCTGTATTTGATGAAGGTTCGTTGAAGATCGCCTGTTCCCGGTATGTGTGAGACTCCTCGCGAGGTTGACTCTTCTGGACCCGAAATCAGCCTGACACCGGAGGATCTCATGACGACGAAGACTTTCACCGCGACTTTGGGAGCATTCGCTCTCGCGGCAGCACTGACCGGCTGCGGAACATCCGATGAAGAGCCCAGTGAGTCTGCCCCTGACACTGCCCAGAGCACAGAAGAGGTCTCAGACCAGCACAACGAGGCAGACGTCGAGTACATCTCCGGAATGGTCATGCATCACGCCCAGGCCGTGGAGATGTCCGACATCCTGCTCGAGAAGGACGACATCGAGACCGAAGTCTCGACCCTTGCCGAGGACATCAGAGAGGCCCAGGGCCCGGAGATCGAGCAGATGGAATCCTGGCTTGAAGCCTGGGGCGAGACGGGCACCAGTGATGGCGATATGGAAGGCATGGACCACGGAGATGGTGACATGGAGGACATGGAAGGTATGGACTCGATGGAGGGCATGTCGGACATGGAGGGCATGATGAGCGAGGATGACCTCAGTGAGCTTGAGGACGCCACCGGAACTGAAGCATCCAGACTGTTCCTGCAGCAGATGATCGCCCACCATGAAGGTGCGGTGTCCTCCGCAGAAGATCACCTGGAGAACGGCGAGAACCCTGAGGCCCTGGAGCTCTCGGAGAGCATCATCTCTGACCAGCAGGCCGAGATCGAGGAGATGGAGACCGTGCTCGAAGAACTCTGACCAACCGAGAAAGAGAGGGCCCTGCCGGATGCAGCTGCATCCGGCAGGGCCCTACTTTCTTTAGGTCTCTCTGGCTCACGTCAGGCCAGCTGTTCGACGGTGTTCCCGCCGTCCACGGTGCGCAGCACGGTGGAGTCCACGACCAGCAAGGCCTCTACGGACCCGTCCTCGGTGAGGCTGGCTGCCAGGGCGACGACCTCACCGACCGGCTCCTCGCTGGTAGTCCAGGTCTGCCCGGCGTCGCGGCTGGTCATCAGTCGTCCATCGATTCCTGACCCGACGATCGTGGTCTCATCTGCCCAGGCCACGCGCGAGATCAGCTGCGGGGTCTCAAGTGTCTCCCAGCTGGCGCCATCAGTGGAGAGCAGCAGCCCGGCTTCGGTTGCCGCGGCGATCTCCCCCGTCCCTGGTGCCATGGCCAGGGCCGCCGGAGGCGCCGAAATAGACAGCGTCTCCCAGTTCTGGCCATCTGTGCTCATGCGCAGTTCCCCGTCGAAACCGAGGATGCGATCAGCACCGGCAGTCAGGGCGTGGAAGTCTGATTCACCGCCCCGTGAGAGCACCGTCCAGCTCTCCCCCTGATCCGTGGATTCGATCAGCCCCACAGGTTCGGGCAGATCTGAACCAGCTCCTGGGTGGCCTGAGGCGAGGTAGCGACCCTCGGGGGCGAGCGTGAATCCCATCAGGTCCACGGTGGGCCCCACAGAGACCAGTTCACCGTCTTGCACGCGAAACAGCCCGTAGTGGGTAGCCAGCAGCACCACCCCGTCGGAGGGATCGCGCGCGATGCCGTGGACATGACCGATCGCAGCGCCGGACTCGGAGTCTTCACCGTCCTCAGCTCCCCCGCCGTTCTCGGAGTCTGCTGAAGGTCCAGCCTCAGCGCACGCCGCGATAGCACCAGCGCTGAGCAGTCCGATCCCGCCGGTGAGCAGGATCCTTCGGGTCAAAGCAGTCATATAGCCCTTCCTACGCGTGCCGGGAGTTCTTGAGAGCAAGAGGGTGAGTTTCCACCCTATTTGCGGATTCAGGCAGAACCGGTCGAGGGCACCTGAAGATTTGATGAAGGCCGAAACACCAACCCCCAGAGGGGCATAAGAAGGTGATGCACCGCACACCGCACCACTCGATCACGTTCGAGGAGTTCTTTAGCGACTGCTGATACTCCCCCGCTGCTGCCCCTAGCTTCCGCCGACTGCGTCTGCGGCTCCCCCTCCCCAGATGTCACACGGCCTTTACGCAAGTGCACTGGGATGCTGCGAGGGCTCCCTCACCGGATAATGCTCCGTCGCGGGTCATGACCGACTCCCCTGAGATATCCATAGGAGGTTCTGTTTCGAGAGTTTCGGCGTTCTTTTCGCGTGGCCAAAGAATCACGGCTGAGAGAGTTCCGAGTATGGCAAGTGCGGCAAGGATCGACCAGGCCACGGGGAAGCCGAAGTTCGTTGCGACCCAGCCCGCTATCGGGTAGGTCACCAGCCAAGCCATGTGCGAGAGAGAGAATTGCGCGGCAAAGGCTGCGGGTAGGGCTGGTGTCGTAACCGAAGCGCGGATGACCCGCCCGATCGGCGTGACGATCAACGCCATGCCGGCCCCGATGATCGCCCATATGGGTGCTGTGACGGCCCACTCGGTCAGTCTGGCGAGTGCCATGGTGACCGCAGAGAGCAGGCCGATAAGCAAAGTGATGGCACCGGTCAGCATCACTGTGCGATCTGCCACACGATCAAGCACAGGAGGCAACGCCACAGCGACGATCAAGGTTCCCGCACCCGCGGTGGCCAGCATCCAGGCAACGTCGGCTTGGGTGCCGCCAAGCTCATCACGGACATAGTTGACGGTGTTGACCACCACGATCGAG
This sequence comes from Nesterenkonia sp. E16_10, assembly GCF_017347085.1. Taxonomy (GTDB): domain Bacteria; phylum Actinomycetota; class Actinomycetes; order Actinomycetales; family Micrococcaceae; genus Nesterenkonia. Next base: position 13,042 of record NZ_JADPSA010000037.1, on the reverse strand, counting down.
CTGGCTGCCGCGACCACGAGGTTCAGTCCTAGGACTCCGCGGAGTCTCGGCGTGGCGACGAATGTCTTTGTCCCGGAGGTGATGCGATCCCACACTTTGATTTCTCCGCTGGGCCTGGCGTTGGGGATACGGGTCGAGAGCACGAGAATCGCAGAGATCACGAATCCCACCGAGGTGCCGATGAACAAGAAATTGAAGGTCATGAAGGTCAGCGCAACGGCTGCCAGAACCGGGCTGAGCAGGCTCTCCATGGTGTAGGCGACCTGTGATGCCGACAGGGCGCGTGTGTAATCGGATTCCTTGGCAACGATGTCTGGGATGACTGCTTGGAAAGTAGGAGTGAAGGCCGCCGAGGCAGCTTGTAGCACCGCGATTAACACATAGATCTGCCAAATCTCGGTCACAAAGGGAAGCGCGAGCACCACCCCGGCGCGGATCACGTCCAGAAGGGTCAGGAACATGCGCCGTGGTAGACGGTCGGCGTAGGCGGCGGCCAGTGGCGCGATCACCACGTACATGACCATCTTGATGGTCAAGGCAGTGCCGAGCACCGTGCCCGCCTGCGAGCCGGCCAGCTCATAGGCCAGGAGGCCGAGGGCGACGGTCGCTAATCCAGTACCGAATAGCGCGATGACTTGGGCGCTGAACAACCGTCGGTAATCACGAATCGCAAATATACCCATAGCGGGTTCTCCTGGGTCTCTTCGTCACGGTCACGCTATTCGCCTAGGACGCCGTTGCATCCCGTGAGCCTTGATGGGCAGATCCACTCTTGGCCTGTGGTATCCACCTGAGGATCTGGGAGCTGATCACTCTGACCCCGGGGGGGGTCACTCGTTCCACTGCAAGAAAGTATACCCCCCGGGGGTATACGTCAAGGTGGGGTGAGCGCGTATTTTCTTGGGAACGCTTCCCATTCACGCACGAACGTGGAGGTGCGGTATCCAGTCTCTGACGAAGCGCCCGGATTCAAGACCGAGTGCTCCCACTGGAATGCCGGCCTGCGTGTGCACGATGCTCAGCGGTTGCACTGAGGCCACGTGCGTCGTCGTGGTGGGTCCGATGTGCCCGGCGCCGGTAAGGGTCTGATCGTAGAGTCGAACCGAGAAGGCGCTGCGCGGGAGATATGCCCCCGGGTCAGGGGCCTTACCCAGGTCGTGGAGTACCGTGAGCGCGGCGTGCGTTCCTTGGGCCGCGGCCTCTGCCCAGTGGTCAATTCTGTAGGACCCTAGGCCCGGGTGGTGGTGAACAGCCACCCCGCCGGCGGCATATACCCGCGGTGCCCCAAGTGCCCTTAGGTGATCGTCGGTCTCCACCGCCCCATTCCATGGCGCGGGGGCTGCGGGGACAGTGCCTAGCGCCACAATGATGAGATCCGCCTCGAGCCGGGTGTGGTCATCAAGGATCAGCTCGACTTGATCCTCGACAACCGCTATCTCCCTGGCTGTACGACCCAGATACATGGAGACCTGGGTGCGATGAAGCTCGGCGATTCGGTCAGCGGTGACGGGGCCTAACGCGGTGCGCCCCGGATGTGTCGAGCCACTGACAATCACAACGTCATGACCGGCCCGGCTCAGTAACGACGAGGTTTCTGCGGCGACGAGTCCAGCGCCGAGAAGAATAATGCGAGCTGGACAGGGACTCCGGACCAGCACGTTATGCACTCGCACGGCATCCTTCATCGAGTGCAACGTCGTCACCCGCTGACTCATCACCGCCGCGTTCAGGCCAGTAAGCTCGGGGTCCAAGCGCCGGGGAGTGCTCCCGGTGGCCACGATGAGTGCATCGAAGTCCATCGTGGCCCCCGATTCGAGTTCCACTGTGCGCGCCTGTAAATCCACGACCCGGGCAGTGTCGGCCACCAGCGGAACGTCTGGCTGGGGCAAGTGCGCCTGTCCAGGTTCCAGGAGCCCCGTGGCAACGCCCTTGTTTACCAAGGTCCGGTTAAAGGGCTTTTCTCTGCTGAGGCCCACTAGGTCAACCTCAATGCCCTCTACTGCGTTCAGTCCTCTCGCTGCTGCGACTCCTGCTGCCCCGGCACCGAGGATCACGATGCGTTCCGCCGCCATAGCTAGCCTCCTCGAATCTTCAGTTCTTGACCTCGATACCCCCAGGGGGTATACATGACTATACACATACCCCCTACCCCTATTGGATGGAGTTTGACGATGAGTTTGACCCAGACCTATGCCGTGACCGGAATGACCTGCGGACACTGCGAAATCGCGATCCGCTCTGAGGTCTCGCAACTGCCCGATGTCATCGACATTAAGGTCAGTGCGGCCACCGGACGCCTCGCGGTGACTTCTAAGCAGGGCGTCGATGACGCCGCCGTGATCGAGGCTGTTGACGAGGCAGGATACGACGCGGTGAGGAGCTCACAATGAGAGCGCCTTTGCGACTGGGACTCTACGGATTGGTTCTGGTGGTCGTGTTCGCCGTCTCGGGATTCACCGCCAACGCTGTCATCTCTGACGAGACCGTGCAGAACTGGACAGAAGAATCCAGAGATGGCACCCATGACGGACATGGAGGAAGTGAACAGATGAGCAGCGCGACAGCAACAGGCGAACACGAGGACCACGCCGCAGGGACTGATTCTCTCGGGCTTGCTTCTGCTCAGGAGGGGTATCAGCTCACCACCGTGAACGCCCCGACTGAGACCGGCACCGAGGGGGAGGTGTCGTTCGTGGTGACCGGACCGGATGGAGACCCTGTGACCGATTTCGACGTCGATCACGAGATGGACATGCACCTGATCGTTGTTCGCTCCGATGGGCAAGACTTCCGTCACGTCCATCCCGAGATGGACGCTCAGGGGACCTGGTCGATCCCCTGGGAATGGGAGACCGCGGGCTCCTACCAGGTCTTCGCGGACTTCGTTCCCAGCGGTACGGGCAAGGCCCTGACCCTGTCCACGGCGGTCCAGGTCGCCGGGGACTACGCCCCGGCCCCAGCTACAGAACCCATTACGCATACCAGCGTGGAGGACTTCGACGTCAGCGTTGAGGGTGACCTCATCGCGGGTCAGTCTTCGGCACTGACGATGAGCATCACTCGCGAGGGCGAGCCGGTCACCGACCTGGAGCCCTACCTGGGGGCTTATGGTCACCTGGTCGCTCTGCGCGAAGGGGACCTGGGCTACCTCCACGTCCACCCGCACGGCGAGGAACCCGAGACGGGTGAGACCTCCGGCCCGAATATCACCTTCATGACCACCGCACCCACCGACGGTCGGTACCTGCTCTACCTCGACTTCAAGGTAGAGAACGAGGTGCACACCGCGCAGCTAGTCCTAGACGCCACCAAGGCAGGCCACGACGGGGCCGACTCCTCCGCTGAGGAGGACTCGGATTCCTTGGACTCCAGGCATGACCACGAAGAGGATGACGATCATGGCCACTGAGAACGCCACCAGCACCAGCGATACCACCGTCACTAGTACGGTCGAGTTACAGATCGGTGGGATGACGTGCGCTTCCTGTGCGAACCGGATTGAGAAGAAGCTCAACCAGCTCGATGGGGTCACCGCCAGTGTCAATTACGCCACTGAGAAGGCTAGCGTCACAGGGGCAGCCGACTTGGACCCGCAATCACTGATCAGCGAGGTCGAAAAGACCGGTTATACCGCCACCTTGCCGAAACCTCCGAAAAATAGCGCAAGTAGTGATCGCGACGAGGAGGGTGAGTCGGCGGAGGATACTGAACTGCGGGTGCTTAAGCAGCGCCTGATTGGGGCTGCGCTGTTGGCCACGCCGGTAGTTGCAATGGCGATGATCCCGGCCCTGCAGTTCGACTACTGGGGGTTCGCCTCCCTGGCATTGGGTGCACCGGTAGTGGTGTGGGCCGGGTGGCCCTTCCACAAGGCCGCGTGGAAGAACCTGAGAAACGGGGCCGCCACCATGGACACTCTGATCTCGGTGGGCACCTCCTCAGCGTTGATCTGGTCGATAATCGCCCTATTCTTCGGAACTGCTGGCCAACCCGGAGTGGTTCACCCCTTCGAGCTGACGATCTCGCGCTCCGACGGTTTGGGACACATTTACCTCGAAGTAGGTGCAGGGGTGATCACCTTCATCCTCTTGGGCCGATATTTCGAGAAACGCTCCAAACGACAAGCCGGGGCCGCACTACGGGCCCTGCTGGAACTAGGAGCGAAGGAAGTCTCGATCCTCCGCGATGGGAAGGAACAGAGGGTCTCAATCGAGGATCTCTCCGTGGGGGATGAGTTCGTGGTTCGCCCCGGGGAGAAGATCGCTACCGACGGCATCATCACCTCCGGTCGGTCGGCAATCGATGCCTCCATGCTCACTGGTGAATCTGTACCCGTGGAGGTCACTGACGGTGACACCGTCGCCGGTGCCACCGTCAATGCTGGAGGTCGCCTGGTCATTCGGGCTACCCGAGTGGGATCAGATACCCAACTCTCACAGATGGCGAAGCTGGTCGAAGATGCCCAGTCGGGTAAGGCAGAAATCCAACGATTGGCCGACCGGGTCTCCGGGGTCTTCGTCCCGGTAGCCATCGCGGTGGCCGCGGCAACCCTCGGGGCCTGGCTGATGGCCGGGTTCCCTATCGCGGCAGCATTCACCGCCACAGTCGCGGTACTTATCATCGCCTGCCCCTGCGCCCTCGGATTGGCAACTCCGACCGCGCTATTGGTCGGCACCGGACGAGGTGCCCAGATGGGGGTGCTCATCAAGGGCCCCGAGGTCCTGGAATCCACCCGCAGAGTTGACACGATCGTGCTGGATAAGACCGGCACTGTCACCACCGGGAAAATGACACTGACCGATGTACTCCCGGCCGCAGGCGTGGACCGCAACGAACTGGTGCGCCTGGCTGGCGGGCTCGAAGACGCCTCTGAGCATCCGATCGCGCAGGCGATCGCTGCTGGGGCGACCAGCCAGGTCGGCGAACTGCCGACCCCGGAGTCCTTCGAGAACATCGAAGGCAAAGGCGTCCAGGGCGTCGTCGATGGTCACGCTGTCATTGCCGGCCGGGAGTCCTTGCTCAACGAGTGGTCCCTCTACCTCGATGAGGAACTAAAGGCAGCCAAGCAGGTAGCCGAGTCCGAGGGTAAAACCGCGATCGCTGTGGGTTGGGATGGTCAGGCCCGAGGAGTGCTGGTGGTCTCGGATCAGGTCAAACCCACCAGCGCAGACGCGATCGCGCAGTTCAAGGAACTCGGCCTGACCCCGGTGCTCCTGACTGGAGATAACCAGACTGTGGCCGAGCAGGTCGCTGCCCAAGTAGGTATCGACCAGGTGATCGCCGAGGTTTTGCCCAAGGACAAGGTCGATGTCGTCGTCCGCCTTCAGCGTGAAGGAAAGGTGGTGGCGATGGTCGGGGATGGGATCAATGACGCCCCGGCCTTGGCTCAGGCTGATTTGGGTCTGGCGATGGGTACCGGGACGGATGTGGCCATTGAGGCCGCTGACATCACCCTGGTCCGTGGGGATCTGCGCGCAGCCGCAGACGCTATCCGGCTAGCGCGCAGAACGCTGCGCACAATCAAGCAGAACCTGTTCTGGGCGTTTGGGTATAACACTCTAGCGATCCCGATCGCTGCCTTGGGACTGCTCAACCCGATGCTCGCCGGAGCGGCAATGGCCTTCTCGAGTGTCTCGGTGGTCTCAAACAGCCTGCGGCTACGCACTTTCAAAGCCAAAGCTGACCAGAGCAGCACCCCGGCCGCGGCCGCTACCCCTTCACGTGAACCGATGACCCCCTAACGACACAATGACAGAGAGGAACACATGATGAGCCCAGATATCCACCTCAATAATCACCCCTACGAGGAGAACTCCATCGCCGATGACCGCCCCGGAGGGAACACTGCATCCGGAGGGTGTTGTGGTCACACACCCAAGACCGAGGACCTTGCGGAGACCTCCGGCGATAATCTCGCCGCGTGTCCGGTCATGGCTGGTACTCCGGTGATCAAATGTGAGGCTGAAGAGGTCGGGCTTTACCGCGACTATCAGGGTCAGCGTTACTGGCTGTGCTGTGATGGTTGCGGACCGCTCTTCGACGCTGACCCCGACCGCTACGCCGCTACCGCATAGCAAGCTCTTCGCCCATTCGGTGTGCCCCAGGAGGCAACTCTCTCTGGGGCACACCGACCCCTGGCTCTAGCACCACCAGCACGCAGGAGACCCCAGCATGAATCAGCAGTCGTCACGATCACATCAAGCACCTGACCGCGATTCTCACGACGAGCACAGTGGTCATCACAATCGGCGCGCTCACCCACCCGGTCATGGCGACCACGATGGGCATGAACGTGAGGACCGTGGGCACGAAGGCCAGCACCACGCTGGGCACGAAACACACGGCGGTCACGCTGGGCACAATCACGACAACCATGGAGACCACGTCGGTCAGTTCCGCCGGTTGTTCTGGATCATGTTGGTCCTGGCGGTGCCGGTCGTGGGGTTCAATGAGATGTTCGCCCACTTGCTCGGTTACCAACTCCCGGACACCACATGGGTGTGGTGGGTGTCCCCCGTCCTAGGCACGATCATCTATTTCTGGGGTGGTCAACCATTCCTGACTGGCGCAATATCGGAAATTCGCGCCAGGCAACCCGGGATGATGCTGCTCATCGGACTCGCCATCACCGTGGCCTTCTTCGCGTCCTGGGGCGCGACGCTGAGGATCCTGGATCATGAGCTGAACTTCTGGTGGGAACTGGCCCTCTTGGTGGTCATCATGCTGCTGGGCCATTGGATCGAAATGCGCTCCCTGGCGCAGACCACCTCCGCATTAGACTCCCTGGCAGCGCTCCTGCCCGATGAGGCCGAGAAAGTCCAAGGCGAGGACATCGTGAAGGTCTCCCCAGCTGACCTCGTCGTCGGCGATGTGGTGATCGTGAGACCAGGTTCTTCGGTGCCGGCCGATGGGAAGATCATCGACGGCAGCGCCTCGATGGATGAGTCGATGGTGACCGGAGAGTCAAAGCCGGTGCGCCGTCATACCAACGAACACGTCGTGGCCGGGACCGTGGCGACCGATTCCGGTGTGCGCGTCGAAGTCACTGCGATCGGCGAAGACACCGCTCTGGCAGGTATTCAGAAACTCGTCTCTGAAGCCCAGGCATCATCTTCCAGGGCACAGCGTATCGCCGATACCGCCGCAGCCTGGCTGTTCTGGTTTGCCTTGAGTGCGGCCCTGGTCACCGCGTTAGTCTGGGCCCTCCTTGGTATGCCGGATGCTGCCGTAGTGCGCACCATCACTGTCCTAGTCATTGCCTGCCCCCACGCGTTGGGGTTGGCGATCCCGTTGGTGGTTTCTATCGCCACCGAACGCGCCGCCCGCGGTGGAGTGTTGGTCAAAGACCGCCTCGCGCTGGAGTCCATGCGCACCATAGACTCAGTGCTCTTCGATAAGACCGGGACTCTGACCAAGGGCGAACCCACGGTTACCAGCATTCACCCGGCAGGGAACCTCCAAGAAGCCGACGTGTTGGCACTGGCGGCTGCTGCAGAATCCGATAGTGAGCATCCTCTGGCCCGGGCAATCGTAGGAGCCGCAAACACCCGCGGCCTGAACGTGCCTAAGGCCAACGACTTCTCCTCATCCCCGGCTGTCGGGGTCAGAGCCAGCGTTGATGGAGTTGTTGTTGAGGTCGGCGGCCCCTACCTCCTGGAGCAACACCGCCAAAAGGAGCTCTCAATCGCCGAACAATGGCGGAAAGAGGGCGCGATCATTCTTCATGTGCTGGCAGATGACGAGGTCATCGGAGCGCTCCGTTTGGCTGACGAGATCCGGCCCGAGTCCCGTGACGCTGTCGCGGCTCTCCATGCCGCCGGTTCAGAGGTGGTGATGATCACTGGAGATGCGCAGGCTGTGGCCGAAACCGTGGCCGCCGAGTTGGGCATCGACCGAGTGTTCGCCGGTGTGCGGCCGGAGGAGAAGTCCGCCAAGGTCGCCGAACTCCAGGCCGAGGGGCGAAAAGTCGCCATGGTCGGCGACGGTGTCAATGACGCTCCCGCACTGGCACAGGCCGATGTCGGTATCGCCATCGGCGCGGGCACCGACGTGGCCATCGGGTCCGCCGGGGTGATCCTCGCCTCCTCAGACCCACGATCGGTCCTTTCGGTCTTCGAACTCTCCCGCGCCAGCTACCGGAAGATGAAGCAGAACCTCTGGTGGGCTGCTGGCTATAACCTTGCCGCGGTGCCGCTGGCCGCCGGCGTGTTGGCGCCCGTCGGATTCGTGCTCCCGATGAGTATCGGCGCGATCCTGATGTCGGCCTCTACAGTTGTCGTAGCCTTGAATGCTCAACTGTTGCGCCGCCTTGACCTCACACCGCAATCCAGCACGAATCGGCTCCTCGACCGTTCACAAGAACTCAGCAAGACACAGAGCAGGAGAGAACCACGATGACCCCCACGACCGACTCGACCCCAGCAGACCATGGCTACATCAGTGAGAAGGACCGCTACCTCGCCCGCCTCAAACGCATCGAGGGTCAGACCCGCGGAATCCACCGCATGATCGACGAGGACGCTTACTGCATCGATGTCCTGACCCAGATCAGCTCAGCCACCGCCGCCTTAGAAAACGTCGCCCTGTGGCTCCTCGATGACCACCTCCGGCATTGTGTAGCAGCAGCCGTGGAGAAGGGTGGAGAAGAGGCCGACGACAAAATGGGAGAAGCACTCGCCGCAATAACCCGACTCGTCAAATCCTGACCTACACAATTCCCCGGCGCGTCCTTTTTCGGCTGGACACGATGTATGCCCCTCCGTGGGTTGGCGTCATGGTCTCGTTCAGACGGTTGACCCGTCTACGTTTGAGAGTTTCAGATCTGTCCTAATCTCATTCGGAAATTAATGCCGCGTAGAGGTTTATGGCGCATTTGAAGTCAAGAGGGGGTGCTCATGTCATCAAGACTGTCGTCGCGGCCTGCCCGTAAGCCGGTCGCTCACAGGGCACTCCCTCACTCCAAACCCAACCCATACGCATGCTGGCATCGGAGTGCCCGTATACCCCGCTCGATTGAGATGCACGGTGAGGGCCCGGTATTCGCGACATGGCGGGTTGATCAATCGGACCAGCTGACGAGACCTTGGACCTAAGCCTGTCGAAGCCCACCATCAGCACCGATCTCACGGTCTGGACCCACTCACTGGTGAGGCACCAACCCAAACATGTATAGTCTTACATGTAAGCCCCGTGCCGACCGCTGGTCCTAGACCACGTCGCCGGGGCTATGTTTTTGAGATGATGTCTCCATGTCTGACGCATGGATCGACTCCTGGCTCGGCGCCGCGCGCTTCCAACGCTACGTCGAGGAGTGCAATGGCGACCGCCAACAGGCACTGAATTTGTACGAATGGAATGTCGCTGCCGGGCAAGCCCTCATGCACGACATCGCCCACTTCGAAGTCGCACTCCGCAACTCCTACGACATCGTCATTTCTTCATTATGGCCCCACCAGACCCACTGGTTACTCCACGCCGAATCTCCCGCAGTGATGCCCATATGGCGCACCAAGAACGTTCGTGGCATCAAGCGAGGCTCAGACGTCAATTCGATTAACAGGAAGAACGTCGATCAAGCGATCGCCAAATGCGGCGACAGCCAAGCTTCTCCCGGAAAAGTCATTGCCGAACTGACGTTCGGATTTTGGCGTCAGCTCACCACGAACTCGATGGAGAAGACGCTCTGGGTTCCCTACCTCCACCACGCATTCCCTAAAGGCACCTCGCGCAAAGAAGTAGATGGACAGGTAGGAGAGGTCAACAAGCTGCGCAACCGAATCGCTCACCATGAACCCCTGTTCACTCCCACGTTAGACCCAAAGTCGACGCACGAGGGGATGATGTCGTGTTTGCAACTACTCGCCCCTCCCGTCCACAATCACGTCGCACAGACCTCGATTTTCAACCAGGTACTCGGCCAGAAACCCTGAGCTGCGACTTTCCCCGCTAGGAGGGGCGCCCTGTCCTCACCTACTAGCGCGGAAAGCCGAACAGATCCCCTACGTATCGCTGATGACCAAGCAGATGCGTATCCGCCCAGAACCTCAGAGGTTCTTCTTCAGCCATGCCGTCACGTTTGAATCAACATTCGCTGTACCCCAGCCCTGACCGGTGACATTCACGACCACAATGCTGTCATTGCCGTCGACGTGCTTCTTGATCCCGTCTCGAAGCTGCCCCGCAGTCAGGGACGTCTTCACGAAGAAGCTGCTCGCGAGGGGTTTCGCCCAACTTTGGTGAGACTTCAGATACTCGATGAGCTTCGTATAGTTTTGGCCTGTCTTGTTGAGGTCGTAATTGACCCAGTGCACTGCCATGTTTCCTCCAGGTGATATTTCGTTGGCCGGTGAGGCGGGTCGACGGCTGGGAAACCGCCGACCCGCAGCATCACTTCTCGTTGCGAACGCCCTTGTGCTGGTTGTCGCTCCCGTTGAGGATCCGACCGGTGGCGGTGTCCCGCTTGAACCACGTACTGCCGCGCTTGAACTCGCTGCGTCCCTTGACCGCACCGACGCGGTGCCCATTTCCAGTGTTCTTTGCCATACCCTTCACCTCCGTCCCGAGGAGCCAGGTCCACTGTGTGGGGCCCTCAGTAGGTAGTCGAGACAGGGGGCCAAAAAGTTAGGGCTAGGAGCGGCATTCCACACATTCACCGTCAACAAACAGGTGAGGTTGGAACAGCATGAAGCAGCGGCCACACCTCACCTCGCGCTTGGCGAGTCGCTCACATTTGCAATCGCCGCAACGAGGGCAGTATGGCTGGCCACAGTCAGGGCACGGATATCCTCGACTCTCAAAAGTGGTCCCGCAGCACGAATCAGTAAGCAGCGGGCGACGATCGAAGTCTCTCTGAGTGGGGGCGTGGAATTCTGCGATGTTCCAAAGGTCTGAATCGCTGAAGACAGCGAAGATCCGTTTATCGTCCGCGATAGCTTCCACGTAGAAGCTCTCTTGTGTGCCCCAGGGTGTCCGCCAGGGCAAGCGTCGAGCTGCGTCTTCCCCTGGGGCGAGGCCAAGCAGAGGGTGACTCTCCGGGAGCTCCTGGTCGCGCCAGGGAAAAACGGAGGGCCATCCTTGCTCAGGGTCTGGCCGGACACTGGCGTGGGTGACGGTCCGAGTGAATCGATCGATGATCGCGATCGCTCCCAAGCCTGGCAAATGCTGAGCCAAGGCGATTGCGCACACAGGTCGACTCGCCTGTGTAGCGTGAAAAATGTCGATCAGGTGGTGTGCTCTAATCGACCCGCTTCCGATGACGGCACGGACCGTTGTTTCTGGCAAGAGAATTTGTTGAGCGATTCGGTCGCAGATCGTCTCGAGTAGTCGACCTGGATCGTGCTGGTCTGCTATCCAGTCATAGACATCTGGAGCTTGCTCGGCGAGCCAGTGACCGAGTTCGTGGGCCAGAGTGAAGTTCTCACGCCGGCTACTCGGGGTCGGCGCGTAGAGGATCACACCGTCCTGGAGGAATGAAACACCGTCACAGGCGCCCCCCTCGTCCCGGTGAGTCGCTAGATGCTCGACCGCAGTGACCGTTAAACCCACGTCTTCGCGGAGAACCGCAATGGGGTTCACTGCGAAACGGATACGTACATCCTCCGACAGTTGAGCTACCCCTTGTTCGACGCAAGCGTCCAAGTTCATAAGGGCGCTCACTCCTGGTCTGCACGCTCGATGCTGGTAACAAGAGCTTCGAGGGAACTGACCAGTTGTTCGGTGTCGGGACGTTCACCGCGATGAACAGTCGTGAGCATGCGTCCCTCAAGTGCCGAAGCAGCGACGGTTCTTGAGACGTGCATGGCTTCGGCCCAGCGATTGACGAGGTTCTCGAAAAGCGGGTGTCTGCGCACTGCAGCTATCTGGGGGGCGAAAGTGTCCGGCGAAGCAGTAGAGATAAGGCTCTCGACCTCTGTGCCCAAGATGTCGGCCAAAGCCTGTCCCACGGCGGGCGGAACGTCTGCCGCAGTGCGCATCTCCCATCTCAAAACGTCGCTCTTGCTAAATTCCCACCCGCGCTCCTGGAGGCGTTTGGCCACATCACTGACCGTCATGCGCGATCTCTTTCGCACGCGGGACAATGCCGTGGAGTCGATCGCGCACGATTGGTTCGGCACAAGTCCGAGCAGCGCAGCAACTGGATCGTTCTCTAACGGGGGTGCGCCCTGGGCTGAGAGCCAGAGCATGTCCGCTGTATCAGCCAGAGTCATCAGCTGATCAGTTTTTTCGCCACTCAGGCGCGCCTCGTGCAGAATGCGTTCACGTTCCTGGGGGCGATCGATCAGTTGGGTGAGGATCTCATCACGCGTACTGTCTTCCATCGTTGGTTCCCTCCCCTCTTGTGACTTCTTCTAATAGGCGTTCTAGTGCACGGGTCTTCATCTGGGTAACCCGCGCTGGAGTCACTCCTAACTCCGCTGCTATCTCAGAGCGCGGTCGCCGTAGAGCCACGAAATCCCATACGGCTTTCCGGTGACGAACGTCCAGGACCACTAGGTGGTTCGACAGTGAGGCAGCACGCGTCTGGCGGTTCAGCTCCTCCGCCACTTCTTCGGCCATGTCGGTGCCGTCGTCCCGGTCATGGATGGACTCATCGAGCTCAGGACCAGAATGGCGAACTTCTGCGGACCTGACGCGATCAAGGGCCCGTCGTTTCACCACCTTCACCAAGTAAGCCTCCCAGTTGCGGACGTCCTGCGGCGGAGACGCCAGGATTGACGTGATGGCGTCGTGGACCACGTCTTCTGCTTCTGATTCTCGCCCCAGACGGTGCAGGACCGATGCCGCGATTCTGTACATGGTGTCTCGGTGTCGGAGATATAGAGCACCCAGGTCTGGAGCCACGGCGTTCATCCGCTTTGGCTCGATGACGGACAGCAGGTATTGGGCATTCGGCACGCTCTACTCATCTTTGATACGCCTCCTCACCTCGTAGTCGAGATCAGTGCCCTTGGGTTGCCCCCGGAAGTAGGTCCACGCGTTATGCGGGCCGCGGTTTCTTCAATGGGTACAGATTTCAGCATACTCAGCCGGGCTGCGGTACCCGAGC
>NZ_JADPSA010000036.1 GCF_017347085.1 Nesterenkonia sp. E16_10 | reverse complement strand
TCCAGCTGCGAGCCCTCGCGACCGCCCGCGCCCTGGCCACGCTCTCCCGCCGCGAGGGCTCGCAGCTGGAGCTGCTCGAGGCGCTGCTCGACGGCGGTGCGGCCGACCACGGGATCTCCGGGCTCCGGATCGACGAGGAGCTGCGCTGGGCGTTCCTGCAGGCCCTGGCCGCGCACGGCCGGGTCAGCCTGGACCAGCTGGATGCCGAGCTGGCCGCGAAGACCACCGCCCGGGCCCGGATCGCGCACCGGCTCGCCGCCGCCGCGCGGCCTGAGCGTCGGGTCAAGGAGCGGGCCTTCGGGCAGGCGCTGGCCGGGACGGACGACGCCGGCCAGGAGCTCTCCAACGATCACCTCACCGCCACCGTGGAGGGCTTCACCGTGGCCGGTGACCCGGAGATCGCTGCGGTGATCGAGCGGCAGAGCGAGGCGTACTTCGAGGCGCTCACCGAGGTATGGGAGCGGATGAGTCAGGGACAGGCCACCCGGGTGGTCTCCGGGCTCTACCCCGGGGCCCAGGATCTCGAGGTCGGTGCGGAGCCGACCGAGCACCCGGTGGCGCTGCGCACCCAGGCCTGGCTCGAGGCGAACGCCGAGGCTCCCGCGGCGCTGCGCCGGCTGCTCATCGAGGAACAGGATCAGCTGCTGCGCGGACTCCGCGCCCAGGCATCAGCCCAGGCCTGAGCGGGCCCGAGACCGGGGACTTGGGCGAGCCCGCGGCCGGGGATTTGGGCGAGCCCGCGTCCGGGGATTTGGGCGAGCCCGCCGCAGCCTCCCCCTCCCCGGCGGGTTTGTCGCATCTCCATGCCATGTCCCATCGATATATCCGTCCATAGCCGTGGGACATGGCATGGGCATGCGACAGATGGACCGAGAGGGCACGAGATGGGCCCGGAGCTGCCATCAGACCCCTTCGGCAGAAGACTTCCCAGGAATTCTTCTCCGATTCAGCAGAACTCTGTCTTTTGTGTCCAGATGAACATATATTGTCAGCACCTGAATCAGAGGAGTCGGCATGAACCTGAACACGATAGAGCAGACCGAGAATGACCTGCGGATGCGGGTCCGTTCACGTCTGAACAGCCGGAACGCCGCCAAGGTGCTCAGATCGATCGAAGCGGCGAAGGGCCCGCTCTCGAAACACCTCAGGGCTCAGGCCGATGCCTACGCCGAGGAGGTGCTCGGCTCCAAGAGCTATGCGCCCTGGCTCTACGTCTATAGCGCGATCGCCGGGGAGTTCCGCGAGGGATGGATCCCCGACAACTACTACATGTCTGTGGTTCTTCCAGCGATCGAAGGTCGGTATGCCGAGCTCTCGGACATGCGATCGATGACATCGCGGATCTTCGGGCACGAGAAGGAGATCCCCGACCGCGGATACGTGGCGAAGGGTCGGCTGTTCAACTCGGCCCTCGAACCGGTTCCCTCCATGGAGGAGTTCACCGACCTCGTCTTTGGCGAAGGTGAGAAGATCGCCTTCAAGGCCGACGCGAGTGATCGCGGCCGAGGCGTGCATATCTTGGATCGAGACGGTTTCGCGCAGGCCGCGGCGAGCCTTCCCGACGGCGTGGTTCAACCCTTCATCGACCAGCACGAGACCTTCGCCCAGGTCGCATCGGGCTCGGTCGGGACGCTGCGGATGACGAGCGTAGTCGAGCCCGACGGCACGATCACCGTCAGGGACGCCTACCTGCGCTTCGGCCGGGACACCGATGACCACGTGATCTCCGATTCCAACATCCGGGTGCTTCTCGATACTGCTACCGGCGCGTTCAGCCCGGTCGGATACTCGGTGGACTGGCTCGAGATCGACCGGCACCCCGACTCTGGCTTCGTCTTCGCCGGCAACCAGGTGCCAAGCTATGCGGCGTGCCTGGAGGCGGTGGAACGGCTGCACCGGCGAATCCCGGTGGTCCCGTCCATCGGCTGGGATCTGACCGTTGCTCGAGACGGTTCGGTCCAGGTCCTGGAGTGGAACAGCGGCCACAACGACATCAAGTTCTCCGAGGCGACCTCCGGGCCGTGCTTCTCCGGGCTGGGCTGGGAGCTGCTGGGCCGGAACCGGGAGGCGATCCGGGAGACGATCCGGACCACTGTGTGATCAAGCGGCCCGGGCCGGCCTACTCGAGCAGGAGCTCGTCGATCTCGGCCTCGCTGGCGGCTTCGCGCTTGGACCGGCGACGATCGTTGAGCAGGCACAGCAGGATCGCGATCCCGAAGAGCGCGGTCAGCGGCATGGCGATGAAGAACATGCTCACGGCGTCGCCTCCGGGGGCGGCCAGCGCGGAGACCACGGCGATGAGCATCACCACGCCGCGCCAGGCCTTGAGCACCTGCTTGCCGGTGACCAGTCCCATCATGTTGATCCCGACCAGCACCACCGGGATCACCATGGCCAGGCCGAAGGCCAGGAACAGGTGCAGCACGAAGGTGAAGTACACGTCCGGGTTGATCAGGTTCGAGGTGCCCTCGGGGTTCAGCGCGAAGAAGAAGTCGATGGCCTGGGGCAGCACGCTGTAGGCACCGACGATCCCGCCGAGGAACAGCGGCACGGAGGCGGCGATGAAGCCGATGGCGTAGCGCTTCTCGGTCTTCTTCAGACCCGGCATGATGAACGCCCAGATCTGGTAGAGCCAGATGGGTGAGGAGATCACGACGCCGACGAAGAGCGAGAGCCGGATCATCAGATCCAGCGGGCCGCCCACGGTGTTGAACGCGATCTCGGCGAGCCGGCCCTCCACCTCGTAGCCCACGATCGGCTCGGCCAGCAGCCGGAACAGCCAGTCATAGAGGAAGAAGCCGGCGATCGCACCCAGCAGGATGCCGATGGCGGCCTTGATCAGGCGATTGCGCAGCTCTCGGAGATGCTCCTTCAGCGCCATCGTGCGCTCGGGGTCGCGCCGCCGCTTCTTCGAGGTGGCCATGCGGTTTAGCGGTGGTCTCCCCGCTGCTCCCGCTCGGTGCGGCGGGCCTGCTCGGCGGTGTGGTCATTCGGGTTGAGCACACGGCCCTCCACGGGAGCACGCTCATCCCGACGGGGGTCCTCGCTGGGCTCGGCCGTGACGTCAGGCGCCTCGGGGTCTGAGGAGTTCCGCTTGGACTCCTCGCTCATGGTGCGCACCTCGGAGCGGAAGATACGCATCGACTGGCCGACGGACTTGGCCAGCTTGGGCAGCTTCGGGGCCCCGAAGAGCAGGATGATGAGCAGCGCGATGATCGCGATCTGCCAGCCGGTGATATTCATGGCGTGGATCCTTTCCTCGTCGCCAATGCTACGCCACTCGCCCGGGCAGAGCCGACAGCTCTTCGCGTGCCCGCGCGGTGATCTGCTCCCGGATCTCGGCGGGGGCCAGGACGGTGAGATCCCCGCCGAGCTGGAGGCTCAGCCTGATCAGCGCCTCCCGGCTCTGGAACCAGGTGCTGATGAATCGGGCACCGTCGGGCTGGGTGCGCTGACGCCGGGGCGCGTAGCGATCAGCCAGCGCGGCGGCCGCCGGAGAGAAGCGCAGGACGACGTCGAAGGCTCCGCTGTCCCGGGGCGGGCGCGGCGGCTCGGCCGGTGCCTGAGCGAGCGCACGCGCGGTCTCGCTGATCGGCTCCTCGGGCAGCGGGCGCTGCTGCCGGATCCGGGAGCTGAGGAAGTTCCGTGGTCCCTGCGCCACCCGGCACCATCCCTGCAGATAGGTGCGGGGGCCATCGAGGTAGATATGGGTCGGCTCGACCACCCGCTCGGTGATGGTCCCGGAGGCGTCCTCATAGCGCAGCTGGACGCAGTAGCCGCCGGTGACCGCGTCCCGCAGTGCGGCAAGGGCCGGGCTGTGGGTCTGGGCGCCGGCGGCGACCTTCGTCGCGGCCTCCTGCAGCCCCTCGGGCAGCACGGTGGTGATCTTGGAGCGCAGCGACTCGGCGGCGGAGACCCATTCTCCGGCGGCCTCGCCGGGGCCGGGTTCTGCCGCGTCGGGGCCGGATTCTGCCGCGCTGATCATGGTGTTCAGCGCGATCAGCAGCGAGAGCGCGCCGGGCTTGGTCAGCGTCAGCGGGCGGGCCAGGACGTCACCGGTGCGCTCCGAGGGCATCGCCAGGGTGATCGGCGCATCGGTGACCAGGTAGTCCTGGGTGAAGCTCTCCAGGTTCAGCGGCGGCGCGGGGTGGATGTCGATGAACTCCCCGTACTGCCCAGGCCCGAAGCTGCCCGACTGCTGGATCGAGAGCAGATCCTTGAGCAGCTGTTTCGGGGTGATCTGGTGGCGGGCGAGCAGCTCCGACGGTCGGACCCCGTCGGCGCTGAGCAGATAGCCGGCCATGGCCAGCACCCGCTCCACCTTGCGGTGCGCGGGATCGGCCCGGCGCGGGGACCCGGCGGGAGCGAGTCGAGGGGGTTTCGGGGCGGGGCCCTGGTGGGCCTCGAGGACGCCGCGCAGCAGCCTTCCCGGGTCCTCTTCGGCGGCGAGTCCGTCCAGTGCGGAGCCGGCCTCGGCCGCGCTGCTGAGCGCCGCCTCGATGGCGGCACGGTCGGCCTCGGTCAATGCCGGGGCCGGATGCAGCGCGGTGATGGCGCCATGCACGCGGTCCAGCCGGAAGGTCCTGCGGGCGCCTCGATCGAGGTCGTGACCGATCAGGTACCAGTGGCCCCGGGCGGCGAAGTCCAGCAGCACCACGCGGCGGGGCGCCGGCTGCTGGGCTCCCCTGCCGGTGTAGTCGAAGCTGATCGGCTGCCGGGCCGGCAGCGCGGCGAGCTCGGTGAGCCGTTCGAACTCCTCGTCGCTGCCCAGGTTGAAGCTCAGCGCCCCGACCCCGGCCGGCTGAGCCGGAGTCGCGGAGCTCGGGGAGGACGACGCCGCAGACTCCTCCGGTCCGGCCAGCGCCCAGCTGGCCTGGTCCAGCCAGGACCGGGTGCGGCTGCCGGCCCAGAGCTGGGTGGCGCGGGAGAGCACCAGCGTCTCGGTCTCGCTCAGCGGCAGCGGGGGCAGCCCGTAGTCAGCCGGGTCGATCCGGTAGCGGTAGTCCTCGCGGTCCGCGGCGGGCTCCTCGATCGCGATGCCGCAGCTGCGCAGGTGGTCCTTGTCGCGGCTGAAGAGCCGCTCCCAGGCGTCCTGGGACTGCTCCTGGGACTGGCTCCGGTAGTGCTCCACCCGCTCCCGGATCTCGGCCTTGGTGAGCCCGCCGGTTCCGGCGTCGAGGATGCTCGCGGCCAGGGAGAAGGCGCGCGCCACGCCGTAGTCGGCGAAGACGTCCTGCTGCTCCTCCGCGAGCTGATCCGTCCCGTCGTCGTCGATCGTCTCAGTCACCGTGCTTCTCAGTCTCCGAACCCTTCAGTCACTGGGGCGGATCAGGAAGCCTTGCGGACGCTGACCAGGTCCACCACGAAGATCAGGGTCTCGTTGGCACCGATGGCGGCGCCGGCGCCCTGCTCTCCGTAGGCCAGGTGCGGCGGGATCTCGAAGCGGCGGCGTGCGCCCTCCTTCATCCCGATCAGGCCCTGGTCCCAGCCCTGGATGACCTGGCCGATGCCGGCGGTGAAATCCAGGGTCTCGCCGCGGTTCCAGGAGGCGTCGAACTCCTCGCCGGTGGACCAGGAGACGCCCACGTAGTGGCAGGAGATCTCATCGCCGGGCTCTACGGCGTGTCCGCCGCCGGCGATGAGCTCCTCGATGACCAGTTCCTGGGGCGGGGTCTCGCCGGGGAAGTCGATCTCGGGGCGGGTGCGGTCATAGCTGCGCTGGCCGAATGACATCAGTCGGTCTCCTCTTCGTTCGTGTCCTCGTTGTTCGTGTCGTCGCCTTCAGCCGCATCCTCGCCTTCAGCGCCGCCCTGCTCGGCTTCCATCTGCTCGATCATCTCCTGGATCTCTTCCTCGGAGAGCTCCGGCTGACCCGACTGCGGGGCAGGTGCCGCGGCCTCGGGCGCCTCGGCGGAGGCGATCAGGTCGACCACGAAGATCAGGGTCTCGCCGGCGAGCTCGTGCTGGGTGCCCTCCTCGGCGTCCTCATCGCTCTCGCCGTAGCCGGACTCCGGCGGGATGACCAGCAGCACGCGGGAGCCGACCTGTTCACCCTCGAGGCCCTCGGCCCAGCCGGGGACCAGGCTGCTCAGCGGGAAGCCTGCCGGGCCGGCGTCGGGCTCCTCCTCATCCTGGGGCCAGTTGGAGTCGAAGAGCTCGCCGTCGGACCACTTCCAGCCGGAGTAGCGCACCACGACCTGGTCCTCGGCGGCCACCTCTTCGCCGTCGCCCTGGATGAGCACCTCGGTGCTGACCTCCTCGGGCTCCTCGCCGTCGTTGCCGCCGAGCAGCTCCGGGAGCACGCCCTGTTCGTTCTCGATCTCGGGCAGCTCGCCGTCCTGCTCCTGGACCTCTCCCTCGGCGAAGGCTGGGGACTGGTCCTCCACGCGCAGCACCAGCAGCGTCGAGGGGGCGCCGGTCTCGGCGTTGGCGGGCTCGAAGAGCGCGATCTCGGAGCCGATGGTCAGGTCGGTGTCGGTGAGCGAGTCATAGATGAACTCGCTCTGCTCCTGCATCTGGGGCAGGTAGATCATCGAGGGGTTCTCCGCGCTGAAGCTCTCCTCCTGGATCTCTCCGGAGGAGGGGTCCGCCACGGCGTGGGAGACCTCCAGGATCTGTCCCTCGTCGATGTCTTCGCCGTCGCCGCGGTCGAGCACCCGGGAGGACTCTTCCTCGAGCTCCAGCGGGCTGCGCAGGATGACCTCAGGGGTGCCCTCGTCGGTGAAATGCAGGTCCACGCCGGAGAGCGCGTCGGTGTCGCCCAGACCGTCGTCGGAGCAGGCGCTGAGCAGCAGGACGGCCGGGATGGACAATGCCACGCAGGTGCGGCGGAACGGAGAATGCACGGTGTTTCCTTCAGCTTGAATGGCGACCTGACAAGGTCTGGGCCTGCTCAGCACTGTACAGGCCGGATACCTGGTTCGTCAGATCAGCGGAGGCTCGGCAAGCTCCCGGGGTTGCTCCAGCTTGTAGCGCTCGCTGAGCGCCAGCGGCAGCTCCTGGGCGCGGCGCTCCTGGAGGCTCTGCTCGCGCAGCGAGGCGACCCGCTCACCGAGCCGGCCCAGCAGGGTGTCCACCCGCGGGTCCTCGGCGCTGAGCGGATCCTTGAGCATCAGTGCGTCCAGCGGGCGGTCCACCAGCTTGTGGTGCACCCAGTCCACGGTGTGCTCGGCGCCCACCGCCCGGGCGGTGGAGAGGAAGCGTCCGCGCAGGGCGGCGCGGGTGGTGGCCGGGGGGTCCACGATGGCGCGCTGGATCCGTTCGGGCTCCAGCTGTGTGCTGGCCCGGCCGCGGGCGGCGAGCAGGTTGAACACCCCGCGGGTCGGGTGCACGTCGTGATAGGCCATGTCCAGCTGCTCCAGCTTCGGGTGCCCCATCGGCAGGCCGCCGCGTTCGGCGACATCGGTGAGCAGCCGCTTCTTGATCGCCCAGTCGATGTCGCGTTCGATCGGGGCGTGCTCGCCGCTGGCCACGGCCTGCAGGGTGCGCTCCCAGAGCTCGAAGATCGCATCCACCCGGTCGTGGTGGGCGCCGTTCTCCCGGACGAAGCGCCGGGCCCGGTCCAGCAGCCTGGCCTGGATCTCCACCGCGGTCTGCTGGCCCCCGTTGCGGATCTTCACCACGGCCTGGCCGGTGATGTCGTGGCTGATGTGCCGGATCGCACCGATCGGGTTCTCCAGCTCGAAGTCCCCCACCGGGACCCCGGATTCGACCATGCGCAGCACCAGGTCGGTCGCACCGTAGCGCAGCAGGCTGGTGGTCTCGGACATGTTGGAGTCGCCCACGATCACATGCAGCCGGCGGTGCACCGCGGCATCGGAGTGCGGCTCGTCGCGGGTGTTGATGATCGGCCGGGAGCGGGTGGTGGCCGAGGAGATGCCCTCCCACATGTGGTCGGCGCGCTGGGAGAACGCGTAGTGCGCCGGGGTCTCGTCGGTGGCCGGGACCAGCCGGCCGGCGCCGACCATGATCTGCCGGGTGACCAGAAAGGGCAGCAGGATGGTGGAGAGCCGGCGGAAGTGGGTGGTGCGCGGGATCAGGTAGTTCTCGTGGCTGCCGTAGGAGTTGCCCTGGGAGTCCACGTTGTTCTTCACCAGGTAGATGCTGCCGTCGAAGCCGTCCTGGGCCATCGCGGCCTCGGCGCGCTGGGCCAGGTCATGCATGATCAGCTCTCCGGCCCGGTCGGAGGCGATCAGGTCCAGCAGGTCATCGCATTCGGCGGTGGCGTATTCCGGGTGGGAGCCGACGTCGAGGTAGAGCCGGGAGGCGTTGGGGATGAAGACGTTGGAGCTTCTCCCCCAGCGCAGCACCGGGCGGAACAGGTAGCGGGCCACCTCGTCCGGGGGCAGGCCGCGGTGGGTGCCGCCGGTATGGGTGATGCCGAACTCGGTCTCGACCCCGATCACGCGCCGATCCATGGGGGCCTACTCGCCGCCCTTCTGCACGAAGCCCTTCACGAACTCCTCGGCGTTGGACTCCAGCACCGAGTCGATCTCATCGAGCAGGCTGTCGAGCTCGCCGGCGCGCTTCTGGGCCTGCGCGTTGGCGCCGGCCGTGGCCGCGGCCTCGGGGGCGCCGCCGTCGTCGTTGCCGCCCTGCGGGCGCTTCTGCGGTTGAGTGGACATGATCTCTCCTTGATCGACCCAGCGGTTCTGTTGACCCAGCTGTCCTATTGACCCAGCAGCCGCTGGAGTCCGGTGATGAGGTGCTCCGGGGTGGCCGCGCTGACCAGTGTATTCTCCGCCGCCGCACGGGTCCCGGTATAGGGGTCGGGAAGCCCCAGGCGCACCACGGGCGCGACATCGTTCGCGCGCAGCAGGATCTGGTCCCAGCTGGCGCCCACGACGACGCCGGCGTGTTCGCTGATCAGCCGGCCGCGCAGCCAGGCGCGGGTCTCCTCGGGCGGGTGCTCTGCGGCCCACTCGAGCTGCGCATCGGTGAAGAGCCGGCGCATCCGGCCGGCGCGGACCAGCTTGTAGTACAGCCCCTTCTCCGGGCGCAGGTCCGCGTACTGCAGGTCCACCATGCCCAGCAGCGGGGCATCCCAGGACAGCCCGTCGCGGCGGCGGTAGGACTCCAGCAGGGTCAGCTTCGCGATCCAGTCCACCCGGTCCGCCGCGGCGTAGAGGTCGGTGCCCAGGTCTTCCAGGAGCTCCTCCCAGGCCTCGAGCACCTCGGCGGTCTCGGTGTCCGGGAAATTCTCGGTGTCGGGGAGGTTCTCGGTGCCCGGCGGAGGGGTCTTCTCCTGCTCCCAGGCCAGCGCGGCCTGCAGGTAGAGCTGCTGGATCTCCAGCGCGGTGAGCGCTCCGCGGGAGGTGGGCACCGTGGCGGTGAGCGTGGGGTCATGGGAGATCGTCTTCAGCGCCGCCACCGGGTCATCCAGGGTCAGCTCCGGGGCTCGGCCGGATTCGATCAGGTCCAGGACCAGCGCGGTGCTGCCCACCCGCATCCAGGCGGAGTATTCGCTCATGTTCGCGTCGCCGATGATCACGTGCAGCCGGCGGAACCGGTCGTGATCGGCGTGTGGCTCGTCGCGGGTGTTGATCATCGGGCGGCGCACCGTGGTCTCCAGCCCGACCTGTTCTTCGAAGAAGTCCGCGCGCTGGGAGATCTGGTATCCGGCGCGTCCGCTGGTCTGCCCGATCCCCACCCGTCCGGCGCCGCAGAGGATCTGCCGGGTCGCGAAGAACGGCAGCAGCCCCGCCACGATCGCGTCGAAGTCCAGGCTGCGCGGCACCAGGTAGTTCTCGTGGGCGCCGTAGGAGACCGACTTGTTGTCGGTGTTGTTCTTGTACAGCAGCACCTGGGGTGCGTGCTGCTCCTGGCTGAGCCGGCGGGCGGCGGCGAGCGCGACCCGATCTCCGGCCACGTCATAGAGCACCGCCCGGCGCGCCCCGATCGCCTCGGGGGCCGAATACTCCGGGTGGGCGTGGTCCACGTAGAACCGGGCCCCGTTGCCCAGGACCAGGTTCATCAGCAGCTGCGGGGCACCCTCGGCGGCCTGGAAGAAGTCCCCGCGCCAGTGCGGGGACCCGGGGGCGTGGAAGGACCCGGCGACGTCGGCCGGGCTGGGGTCACCGGCGCTGACGTTGCCCAGCGCGTCACGCACCGGCCCCTGGCCGGGTTCCTGCTCGGTCGCGTGGGTGAGACCCTCCTCGTGGCTGGCGTGGGCCAGCGCCTCCCCGGTGTCGGTGAGCTGGGAGGGGTGCGCCGCCGAGCGGGGCAGCACCCAGCCGCGGGCGTCGACCAGCGGGGATTCGGACTGGTAGTCCCATTCGGTCCCGGCCACCGCCCCGCCGGACTCGGTGACGTGGGCGGCATAGGCGTTGACCAGCTCGATGGAGAGCGCGATATGACTCGCCCGCGGGTTGGCCGGGGCGTGGATCCCGTATTCGGTCTCCATCCCGATCAGTCGGCGCACGGTCATCCGCGCACCTCGGTGGCGGAGCCGGACGAGCCGGCCGCGGACGAGGCAGCCGCGCGCGAGCCGGCCGCGGGGTCCGCGGAGCGTGCCGCGGCCGGATCCGTCTCGGAGGGGCGTTCGATCCGGACCACCGGGGCGGTGGAGGCGCCGACCACCCGCGCCCAGGCCTGGGGGTCTGCGGTGTTGACCAGGTCCTCCTGGTCGCGCAGCTCCTCCTCGGCGGCGGCGAAGAGGTGCTCGCGGGTCAGGCCCTTCTGCGCCGGGTCGCTCTCGGCGCGCAGGAAGTCCTTGATCGCGGCCTTCTTGGCCCGGTCCACGATGTTGCTGAGCACCGCGCCGGACATGAAGTCCGCCGCCTGGAAGGCGGTCTGGGTGCCGTCGGCGTGGATCAGGCGCAGCCGCGCCTGGGGCGTGGCAGGGAACAGCCGGTCCACCAGCTCCTCCACCAGAGCGACGACGGCGGCGCCGCGGTCCCCGTGGGCGGCGAGCAGCTCGGCATGCAGCGGGACGGCTCCCCCGAGGTGGATGCCCAGGATCTCGGCGGCGCCCGCGCGTCCGGGGCGCTGGACCCGGATCTTCACGTCCAGGCGTCCGGGGCGCAGGATCGCCGGGTCGATCATGTCTTCCCGGTTGGAGGCGCCGATGACGATGACGTTCTCCAGCGATTCCACCCCGTCGATCTCGGCCAGCAGCTGCGGGACGATGGTGGTCTCCACATCCGAGGAGACTCCGGAGCCGCGGGTGCGGAACAGCGCCTCCATCTCGTCGAAGAACACCACCACCGGCTGCCCGGCGGAGGCGCGCTCGCGGGCCCGGGCGAAGATCACCCGGATGTGCCGCTCGGTCTCCCCCACGTACTTGTTCAGCAGCTCGGGGCCCTTGATGTTGAGGAAGAACGCGCCCCGGCTCGCGCCCTGGCCGGCGTCGTCGGACCCGGCGTCTGTGCCGGCGCCCTCGGCGGAGGCTCGTCGGGTCTCGGCCAGCGAGCTCGCCACGGCCTTGGCGATCATGGTCTTGCCGCAGCCGGGGGGCCCGTAGAGCAGGATCCCCTTCGGCGCGCGCAGCCCGTGCTCCTTGTAGAGGTCGGCGTGCAGGAAGGGCAGCTCCACGGCGTCGCGGATCGCTTCGATCTGCTCGGAGAGCCCGCCGATGTCGGCGTAGGAGACGTCCGGGGACTCCTCGAGCACCACGTCCTCGACCTCGGAGAGCGGCACGATCTCGGTGGCGGTGCCGGTGCGCAGGTCCACCATCACGGCGTCGCCGACCCGGGCGCTGTGCAGCCCGTCGCGCTGGGCGGCGGCGGAGGCGGCCTCGGTGAGCGTGACCACCCGCTCGTCCTCGCCGCGGGAGATGATCACCAGCCGGTCATCCGGCAGCACCTCTTTGACCCGGGCCAGCTCCCCGGTGCGCTCGGCGCCGAGGATCGCGACGATGCTGAAGTTCTCGTTGAGCAGCACCTCATCGCCGGCCTGCAGCTGCTCCGGGCTGATCAGCGGGGACAGGCTGACCCGGAGCTTGCGTCCGGCCTGGAGGATGTCGACCCCGGCCACGGTGGTGGCCTGGATCTCACGCCCCTCGACCTGCGGGCGTTCGGGCCGGTAGCCCAGCACGGTGCCGAAGGTGAACGGCGCCTGGCCGTCGGCCTGCAGCGCGTTGCGCAGCTGGGAGATCTCGTTGCGGGTGGTCTCCAGCAGGTCAGTCATCCGCTGGTTGCTTCGCCCCGCGCTCTGCAGCTGGGCCTCGAGCTGCTTGGCGCGGCTGCGCAGGGTGTCCAGCTGCCGGTGCGCCTGGGCGAGCCGGTCCTGTTCATGCTCGGTCTGCTCACTCACGGGTGAACACCTCCTTGGCCTGGGCGGCGATCTTCTGCGATAGGGCGGAGGCCTTGCGGGCCTTCTTCCCGGAGACGGTGCGGGTCTTCAGGCTGGCCTCGTCCCAGACCGCTTCGGGATCGTTGGCGGGCCAGGCGGCGCGGTCCTCCTCGCTGACCACCGAGACCTTCTCGCGCTTCTTCAGCTGCAGCGGGGTCTGGTCATCGGCGAGTCGGCGGGCCGAGAGCAGGAAGCCGGTGTGTGCGACCATCCGGTGATCCGGGCGCACCGCGAGGCCGTCCAGGTGCCAGGTGCGCAGCATGGTCTCGTGCGCCTCGGGTTCGGTGAAGCCCTCCGAGGCGCGGATCTCCTCGGCCAGCCGGGACAGCTGGGTCACCGAGGCGACATAGCTGACCCAGACCCCGCCCGGGGCCAGCACGGTCTTCACCGCGTCCAGGCATTCCCAGGGGGCGAGCATGTCCAGCACCACCCGGTCCACGCTGCCGGGCTGCTCCACGGTGAGGACCTCCTCCTGCATATCCCCGAGGTAGACCTCCCAGCCGGGGTGGGGCTCACCGAAGAAGGCCTCCACGTTGCCCACGGCGATGTCCTTGAAGTCCTCGCGGCGTTCGAAGGAGTGCAGCACGCCCTGATCTCCCACCGCGCGCAGCAGCGAGATCGAGAGCGCGCCGGAGCCCACGCCGGCCTCGACCACCCGGGCGCCGGGGAAGATGTCGGCCACCGCGACGATCTGGGCGGAGTCCTTGGGGTAGACCACGGTGGCGCCGCGCGGCATGGAGAGCACGAAGTCGTTGAGCAGCGGGCGCAGCACCTGGTACTCGTGGCCGGCGTCGTTGGCGACCAGGATGCCCTCGCTGGCCCCGATGAGCAGGTCATGGCGCAGCACCCCCTGGTGGGTGTGCCATTCGCCGCCCGGCTGCAGCGTGATGGTGCTGGGCCGACCCTTGCGGTCGGTGAGCTGCACGCGCTGGCCCGCGCGCAGCGGACCTGTGCGCATATGGGCCCCGATGGGGCCTGGGGTGCTCGCCGGGGACTTGCCAGAGGTGCTCGTGGTCACTGAATCTCGCTCTCTCAAGGTGCTGCGGCTCCGCCGACCAGGATCTGGTGCAGGCGGACGTTTCATCTGCATCCAGCCTATCCCTGTCAGGCTGTGACGCTGCGCGGAGGCTGTTCCCCCGCCGGCCAGGCGCGGTGCTTCAGCGCGGCCGGCTCAGCCGGGCGTTGGCCACCCGCACGTTCTCCGAGGCCCCCTGCCAGAGGAAGAAGGACACCATCACCGTCACCACCACGACGACGAGGCTGACCTCGCGCACCCCGCTGACCACCACCACGGCCAGGCCGGCCAGCAGTGCGAGGACGACGAGGCGCCCGGCCCATCCGGCGGCGCGCATCCCGCGGTCCTGATCTCCGGTGGCGGCCCAGACCGCGGACTCCACGATCCGCCCGCCGTCCAGCGGGAGCCCGGGGAGCAGGTTGAACACCCCGACGAAGAAGTTCACCAGCACCGTGACCTGGACCAGCATGGCGGTGACCCCGGTGAGCTCGAGCGCTCCGGAGAGGTAGAGACCCAGGCCGGCGATGACCAGGTTCGCGGCGGGCCCGGCCAGGGAGACCGCGAGGGACTTCGCCGGGGTGGCCTCGTGGGCGTGGAACTCGGTGTGTCCGCCCCAGAGGTTCAGCTCGATCTCGGTGGCGGGCCAGCCGAAGGAGCGTGCCGCCAGGGCGTGGGCCAGCTCATGGGCGAGCACCGAGAACATCAGCAGCACCGCGTAGCCCAGCGCCACCAGGTAGGCCAGGGCGCCCAGCTCCGGGAAGATCCGCAGCACCTGGGGCCCGAAGAGCGCCACGATGGCGGCGCTGACCAGGAACCAGGAGGCGCGGAAGCGCACCGGGATCCCGGCGATCCGCATCAGGGTCATCGCCTTCCTGGGTCGGCCGCCGGGGCGTGGGGGCATCGCGCCAGGAGCCGTTCCAGGTCTGCCGCGAAGACGCCTGAGAGCCCGTCCAGGCTCTGCCAGCGCGGGTCGGCCGGGATCGGGGTGTAGTGCGGGACCGCGATGGTGACCAGCCCGGAATCCGCTGCGGCGGTGACGCCCGGGACAGAGTCCTCGATGGCGATGCACCGGTCCAGGCGCAGCGGCTCGCCGCTGCGCTGTTCGTGGTCTCCGGACATCCTGCTGAATGCCTGCTGGTAGGCCTCCGGGTCCGGCTTGCCGCGGCTGACCATGTCGCCGCTGACGATGAACTCCAGCTGCCCCTCCGGCAGCGCGGCGACGATCGCCTCGGCCAGCGGCTTCTCGCTCATGGTGACCAGGGCGCAGCGCACCCCGGCGGCGTTGAGGTCGGCGAGCAGCTCGCGGGCCCCCGGACGCCAGGGCATCTCGGCGGCTGCGCGTGCCGCGACCCGGGTGATCAGGTGATCGATGATCTCGCGCACCGTCATATCCACTCCGGCCTCGCGCAGCACCGAGGCGCTGTAGGTCAGCGCCTGACCGACCAGGCTGTGCGCCTGTTCCTGGGACCAGGTGCCGCCGTGCGCCTCGACCAGTGCACGCTCCTCAGAGATCCAATACGGCTCGGTGTCCACCAGGGTGCCGTCCATATCCCAGAACACGGCCTGGAGCTCCCCGGCGAGCGGT
Source organism: Nesterenkonia sp. E16_10 (assembly GCF_017347085.1). Taxonomy (GTDB): domain Bacteria; phylum Actinomycetota; class Actinomycetes; order Actinomycetales; family Micrococcaceae; genus Nesterenkonia. The sequence continues at coordinate 13,815 of NZ_JADPSA010000036.1, read as the reverse complement.
TCGGCGGCGGCGGGAGCCGCTGAGGTCATGGGTTGGACGGAGGCATAAGACGTCGAAGACATGGCCCCAATCGTACGCTTCCCGTGGGATCGCCACCGGGATAGTGTGAGAAGCGTGAGCGATGAAACAGCGTCTCAGGACTCCTCTGACGAGGCCACCGGCGACTCCCGGGAGCGATCCGCGCTTCCCGAGGGCTTCGCCCAACGCTTCGCCGAGCACCTGAGCGCCCTGCAGACCGCGGCGGTCACCGGTGAGGCCGACGCCCCGCGCTCACGGCCCACCGTGATGGTGATGGCCTTCGAGGGTTGGAACGACGCCGGCGCGGCCGCCTCCTCCGCGGTGCGCGCGGTGGGACAGGCCTGCGGCGCCGAACTGATCGGCAAGCTCGAGGACGAGGGCTACTACGACTACCAGTTCTCCCGACCCAAGATCCGCAGCACCGGGGGGCACCGCGAGATCATCTGGCCCTCCACCAAGATCTACCGGGCCAGGCCGCCCCGGGCCGCGGTGGATCTGCTGCTGGTCCACGGCGTGGAGCCGAGCTTCCGCTGGCAGGCCTTCACCGCAGACCTGCTGACCCGCGCCGCGGAGAACGACGTCTCCGGGATCATCCTGGTCGGCGCGCTGCTGGCCGACGTGCCGCACACCCGCCCGATCCCAGCCGCGCTCTCCAGCGAGGACGCCGCGCTGCAGGAGATCCTGGACATCGACGAGCCCACCTACGAAGGTCCCACCGGGATCGTCGGGGTGCTCGCGCACACCGCCGCGCAGGCTGGACTGCCCGCCGTCTCGCTCTGGGCTGCGGTCCCGCACTACGTGGGCCAGGCCCCCTCACCGAAGGCGCAGCTGGCGATCATGCGAGAGCTCGAAGACCTGCTGGGCCTGACCCTGGATGAAAGTGAGGTCGTCGAGGACGCCGAGGCCTGGGAGCGCGGGGTCGATGATCTGGCCGAGGAGGATGCCGAGATCGCGGACTATGTGAAGCGGCTCGAAGAGGCCACCGACACCACGAACCTGCCCGAGGCCAGCGGTGAGGCCATCGCCCAGGAGTTCGAGCGGTACCTGCGGCGCCGGAAGCGCCCCGAGAGCTAGATCCGCAGCCGGACTCAGCCCGCTGCGGTGTTGACCGAGTTGGCCGCCACGCCCTGCGCGGGAGTCGTCTCCTGCAGCTCGATCCCCAGCAGCGCCTTGACCACCGCGATGACCCGCGCGCGGCTGGTCCCGCCGGCGAGCTGTCCGGTGGCCCACATGTCAAGGGTGTCCAGCGCGGCCGGAGCGTTGAGGTTCTGCGAGAGCGCCGAGTGCAGCGCGTACTGCAGGTCCTCGGGCCGGGCATCGGCGGTGCCGAGCTCCCCATAGCCGTCGGTCTCCGGAGCCTCGGCCAGTGCGGCGTTCCAGCGCTCCCAGCGCTGCGCCGCGGCCTCGAGCAGATCGGGGGTGTAGCTCCATTCGGCGCGGTAGTGGTGGCTCAGCAGCAGGGTCCGGATCACCTGCGGGTCCACGCCCTCGGCGCGCATCTTCGAGGAGAGCACCAGGTTGCCCTTGGACTTGGACATCTTCTCCCCCTCGAGCCCGACCATCCCGGCATGCAGGTAGGTCTTGGCCAGCGCCACCCCGTCGGCGGCGGTGGCGTGGGCGGCGCTGAACTCGTGGTGCGGGAAGCGCAGGTCCGAGCCGCCGCCCTGGACCATGAAGGGGGCGGGGAGATGGCGGCGGGCGATGACCGAGCATTCGATGTGCCAGCCCGGGCGGCCCTGACCGAGGCTGCCGCCGTCCCAGTGCGGCTCTGCGTTGCGGCGGGCACGCCACAGCAGCGGATCCAGCGGGTCACGCTTGCCGGCTCGCTCGGGGTCTCCGCCGCGCTGCGGGAAGAGCTCTTCCATCTCGGCGCGGTCGTAGTGACCGACGCTGCCCAGGGTCCAGGGCGTGGTGGCCTGCGCCGCCGTCGTGTCGAAGTAGGTGTCGAAGGACTCGGGGTCACCGGGGGTGATGCCGTCGGCGAGCTCCTCCAGCGGCACCGGCACCGGGTAGCCCATGCCGAGCTCGACCAGCTGGGCCACGTCCTGGGCGACCACCGGGATGGTCTCCACCGCGCCCAGGTAGGTGTCGGGGGCGATCACGCCCAGAGCCGCCATGTCCTCGCGGAAGAGCTGGGTCTGCTCCTGGGCGAGTTCGAACCAGTCCACGCCGGTGGCGGTGGCCCGCTCCAGCAGCGGGTCGTCGATGTCGGTGACGTTCTGCACATAGTTCACCCGCAGCCCGGCGGCGCGCCAGTAGCGCACCAGCAGGTCGAACTGGACGTAGGTGTTGGCGTGGCCCAGATGGGTCGCGTCATAGGGGGTGATGCCACAGACGTAGAGGGACCCCACGCCGTCGGTGGACTCCACCGGGACCAGCGCGTCCGCCGAGGTGTCGTGCAGCTGCAGGGTTTCCGGCAGCGCAGGCAGGGTGGGCACGTCCGGGGAGGTCCACGATTTCACGCAGAGGTCCTTTCACCAGTGGGGCAGCCCGGCAGGCGGTCTCCGGCGTCGAGCTGCCGCAGATCTCGCCGCCGGAGGGGAGTCGTTATGTACGCAACGCGGATCAGGCGTTGATGATTCCGAAGCCCAGCATCACGTAGACGAACAGGCCCAGCAGGATTCGGTAGTTCACGAACAAGGTGTAGGAGTTCGTGGAGACGTATTTGAGGAACCAGCCGATGATCAGATAGGCCACGAAGAACCCGGCGGCCGTGGCCACCAGGGTCTGGCCCATCGTGTAGGGGCCGGTCTGCTCTCCCAGTGAGCCGAGGAGCTTATAGAACCCGGAGCCGAACACCGCCGGGATCGCCAGCAGGAAGGAATACCGGGCTGCCGCCTCGCGGGTGTAGCCCATCAGCAGGCCCGCGGTGATGGTGCCGCCGGAGCGGGAGACCCCGGGGATCAGAGCCATGGCCTGGGCGAAGCCGAAGAGGATGCCGTCCCGGACGCTGAGCTGGTCCAGCGGTTTGCGCTGTTTGCCGTAGGCGTCGGCGAAGGCCAGCAGCACACCGAAGATGACGAGCATGGTGGCGGTCAGCCACAGGGTGCGGAAGACGGATTCGATCAGGTCCTCGAGCAGCAGCCCCAGGATCACGATCGGGATGGTGCCGACGATGATCAGCCAGCCCATCCGGGCATCGGGGTCGGAGTGCGGCAGCTTGCCCATCAGGGCCGAGAACCAGGCCTTGATGATCCGGACGATGTCGCGCCAGAAGTAGACCAGCACCGCCAGTTCGGTGCCGAGCTGGGTGATGGCGGTGAACGCCGCACCGGGGTCGGCGGCGCCGGGGAGGAACTCCCCCACGATCCGCAGATGCGCGGACGAGGAGATGGGGAGGAACTCGGTGAGACCCTGCACCAGGCCAAGAATGATCGCTTCTATCCACTGCACAGGCCGAGCTTAGAGCATCGGAGTCTGGATCTCCGACACCAACCTCAGTGGCGCGAATCACTCATGTCTGGGAATGGCCTGGAAACGATCTGTAGATGCTCTGGGAAAGTCGGGGCGCTGAGCTCAGCGCTCCTCGTCGTCCTCGTAGCTCTCGTCCGCGCCGTCGGCGTCGTCCTCGCTGTCCTCAGCGTCCTCGTCGTCGTCTTCCTCGTCGTAGTCGTCGTCATCGCCGTCGTCGTCGCTGTCGTCCTCGCCGCTGTCATCCTCGTCATAGAGGTCCAGCGGGGTGACCTCGCCGCTGGCGGCGAAGAGCGCGTCCTCATAGGCCTCGAAGGCGTCGGAGATGTTGTAGAACGCGGACTCCACTGAGGGATCCTCGTTCCCCCGGCGGTTCATCGAGGCGGAGAGGTGCTCTTCGAGAGCGTTCGTCAGCGCGTTGAGTGCCACGCGAGGATCCATAGTCATATGCTCACCGTACCAACGAGAGACCACTTCGGTAAGTCCTGGTTCAGACCTCGGATGGAGACTCGCTACGACGTAGGCTGAAGCCTCCCCACGAAAGTGAAGGTGAACCCCTGATGACCCAGCAGAACTGGTGGTCCCAGCCCATGGCGGAGCTCTACACCACGACCGACGACGCCGGCCCCACCTGGGAGTACATGGTCATCACCTGCCAGCCGCAGGAGTCGCTGAAGGAGGTCCGGCGCCGGGTCACCGAGCACGCGGAGTACGGCAAATGGGAGCTGCGCCGCTCCATGATCTACACCGGCGGGCTGCGCCGGTACTGGCTGCGTCGCCGGGTGATGCGGGTCCAGCGCACGATGTAGTGCTCGCCAGGGTCTCAACCACGGTCGCGCTCCAACACCGGCTCGATAACGGCATGGGTAGGCTGGCCGCGTGCACACCCTGAGCTCAGCTGATCCCCTGCCGCCGGAGTGCACGCGCATCATCGTGGCGGGGACCTCAGGTGCGGGCAAGACCACACTGGCCGAGAAGCTGGCCGATCAGCGAGGTCTCCAGCGCTTTGAGATGGACAACCTGCACTGGGGCCCCGAGTGGACTCCGCGTCCCGCCTTCCTCCAGGACGTCTCGGCGGCGGTCTCCTCCGATGCCTGGGTCACAGAGTGGCAGTACCGCGAGGTCCGGCCGACCCTGGCCCGCCGGGCCCAGGCCATGATCTGGCTGGATTACTCGGTGCCGCAGCGCATGTACCGGGTCACCCGCCGGACACTCGCCAGACGCGCGAGTCAGCGGCCGATCTGGGACGCGGGCCTGCGTGAGGCGCCGCTGCGCACCATCTTCACCGAGAAGGACCACATCATCCGGTGGGCCTGGCGCACCCGCCGGACGCTGGATGACCTGCCGCGCATCGTCGAGCGGGAGTACCCGCATCTGGTGATCTACCGACTCGCCTCACCGCGCGAGACCCAGCGTTGGTTACGCAGCATGGACCGCTCAGTCTGAGGTTGCGAGGTCTGGAGTGGCGGGTCTGGAGTTGCGGGTCTGGAGTTGCGGGGTCTGACACGATCGGCCGAGCTCAGAGCGGGCCGAGGGTGTAGTTCGCCAGGGTGCGGTGCGCCGATTCGTCGTCGGAGGGGTGGTGGATGCCCGCGAGCGCGTCGCGGTAGAGCCGACTGAGCTCAGACTCGCGGTGGTACTGCGCTCCCCCGCTGACGCCCAGCACCAGGTCCAGCACCTTGCGGGCGGTGCGAGTGGCGTTGGTGCGCAGCGCGGCCAGCCGGGGTGACCAGGAGGCGCCGTGCTCGGCTCCGGCCTCGATCTCCGCGGCGAGCCCGCGCAGCTGGGAGTCCAGGGACAGCTGGGCCAGCTGCACCTCGGCGAGCTTGTAGCGGGCGTCGGGGTCCCGGTCCATGGTCTCCCCGCTCAGCAGCGAGGTGCGTTTGGCCACCAGCTCCGCGCCCAGGCTCAGCGCGCGGTCCCCAATTCCGGTGTAGACCGCGGCGAGCAGGGTCAGGAACGAGGAGAAGATCGCGAAGACCAGCGGGTCCGGGTTCGGGCCCACCGGGAGCCGTCGCACGATCCGCTCCGCCGGGATCCGGGCGCCCTCAAGGACGGTGGCGTGGGACTGGGTGGCGCGCATCCCGAGGGTGTCCCAGTTCTCGAGGCTCCTCCAGCCCGGAGTCTCTCGCTCCAGGAACCCGAAGATCAGCGGGGTCTCCCCCTCTGTCCCGGTGGCGGAGGTGTCCTTGCCGAACAGGCCCAGCCGGGTCCAGACCGGGGCCAGGGTGGTGAAGATCTTGGTGCCGGTGAAGCTGACCGCGCCGTCCTCGTGCACCTGGGCCTGGGTGGTGGAGTCGAAGAGCACCGCGTCGTTGCCGGCCTCGGAGATGCCGAAGGCGAAGATCTCTCCGGCGGCGGCCTCGGTGAGCACCTGCTCGAAGGCCGTGTGCCCTCCGGTTACCATGCTGCGGGCCACGGACACCCAGATGTGGTGCATGTTCACCGCGAGCGCCGTGGCCGGTGCGGCGGCGGCGAGCCGGCGCTGCGCGGCGACCAGGGTGGGCAGGTCCCAGCCCAGCCCGCCCTGCTCGGTCGGGACCATGGCGCGCAGGTACCCGGCCTCGGTGAGCTCGGCGAGGTCCTCGTGGCAGAACTCGTTGCGGGCGTCGTAGCCCGGGGCGCGTTCCGCGATGCGCTCCAGCAGCTGTGGGGTCAGCACGGCGGTGATGGGGTCCATATGCGCTCCTGCGGTGGTGGGTGTCGTCGGGAGTGTCTTCTGGGCGCTTACTGGGCTGCTTACTGGGCGGCGAGGAAGCGGTGCAGCACCCGGACCCCGAAGGTCAGCGCCTCGGTGGGCACGCGTTCGTCCACGCCGTGGAACATGCCGGTGAAGTCCAGGTCGGCGGGCAGCTGCAGCGGGGCGAAGCCGTAGCCGGAGATGCCCAGCGAGGCCAGGTGCTTATTATCGGTGCCGCCGCCGAGCATGTAGGGCAGCACCACGGCCTCGGGGTCCTCGGCCTTCAGCGAGGCGACCATCTGTTCCACCAGCAGCCCGGAGAACGGGACCTCCAGCGAGGGACCCCCGTTGAGCAGCTCGAAGCTGACCTTCTCCCCGGCCAGCTCCTTCAGCTTCGCGGCGACCTGGTCATCCTGTTCCGGCAGGGTGCGGGCGTCCACCAGCGCCGAGGCGGAGCCGGGCACCACGTTGTGCTTGTATCCGCCCTCCAGCAGGGTCGGGTTCGAGGTGTTGCGCAGCGTGGCGGCGATGAACTTCGAGGCGCTGCCGGTGGCCTCGAGCAGCTTCGAGGGGTCCTTCTCGTCGAAGGGGATCCCGGTGAGCTCGGAGAGCTGCTCCATCAGCGCCCGGGTGGTCTTGGTGTAGTCCAGCGGCCACTCGTGCTCGCCGATGGCCGCCACGGCCGCACCGAGCCGGACCACCGGGTTGTCGCTGTGGACGGCCGAGCCGTGCCCGGCGGTGCCCGAGGCGGTCATCTTCGTCCAGTGCAGACCCTTCTCCCCGGTCTGGATCAGGTAGGCGCGCTGACCGGCGACGTCGGTGGAGAACCCGCCGACCTCGCTGATCGCCTCGGTGGCACCCTCGAAGACCTCCGGGTGGTGCTTGACCATCCACTTCGCGCCGAAGTTGCCGTTGTCCTCCTCGTCGGCGAAGAAGGCGAAGATCAGGTCGCGCTGGGGCTGGTGGCCCTCGCGGTGCATCCGCAGCATCGCGGCCAGGATCATGGCGTTCATGTCCTTCATGTCCACCGCGCCGCGGCCCCAGATCATACCGTCGCGGATCTCGGCGGCGAACGGGTCGACCTGCCAGTCCTGCGCCTGGGCCGGGACGACGTCGAGGTGCCCGTGCACCACCAGCGCGCCGAGCTCCGGGTCGGCACCCTTCATCCGGGCCACCACGGAGGTGCGCCCGGGAGCGGATTCGTAGATCTCAGGCTCAAGCCCGGCCTGACGCATGACGGCGGCACAGTACTCCGCGGCCTCCCGCTCGCCGTTGGACTTGCCCTCGCCCCAGTTGGAGGTGTCGAAGCGGATCAGGTCGCGGCAGAAATCGATCACCTCGGTCTCGGCTGCGGCGGCGGGATCTGCGGGATTCGTTCCGGGGGCGATGCTCACAGGGCGTCTCCTGGGGTAGAGGATCTTCTGCCACCAGCCTATCGAGTCTCACCCTCCCAGTCCCTGTTCAGGTTGCATACGTGCTTTGGGAGTGTCCTCGGCTATGCTCCCAACCATGATTATCAGAACAGTCCTCATGTGGCTCGGCCGCAAAGTCTTCCGCACTGTCCGCAACCGCTCAGGCCGTAACCCCGGCGCAGGCACCGCCCGCTGAGTCTCCCCACCCTTCTTCACGCTGAGGGGCGGATTCTCCGACTAGTTTGGCCCTCAACGGGCTGATCTACTCGTAGAATCCGCCCCTCAGTGCGTGTGGGGGTGTTTCGTGGTTATGGACACGACGGAAGAGACCGCGTCTCCGAGGACGGCTTGCTCGACTCCTGCGCCTGGTCCGCGTGGACACGGGGCGTCGGCCCCGCAAGGTGTCACGTACGAGACGCCTTCTTCAGGAAGATGTTCTTCACGACCGAACGAACTGTGGGGGTGAACTGATCCAGCGTATCGGCGATCGAGGAAGCATCAAGGTCGCCGGTGTGCACCCGCTCGCAGAGGCGCATCCATCCTTCGCCTGTAGCCGCAGTCAGTGCAGACGCAACAGTCCCGTTCACGGCACTGCCCACCACGGGGATGAACTTCACGAAACTGCGGGCCAGCGCTTTCCCTGCGATATGCGCCGCCAATTGGGCCAGTGTCGCGGCAGAGATCATGTCTTTGAGCTCAAGTCCGTAGATGTGCGCGATTCGTCCCATCATGGCCATTTGGATCGGCGCCAGGGTTGTCGCGTCGGCAACAGGGATAGGGATCGCCGCCGCGGCCCCAGAGGAAGCCGACGCAACCACGACGGCACGGTGGGCCAGCTGGCGCTTCCACTCGAGGTTGAGCTTCTGGGCAATCCGAAAGGCGTCCCTCGCGCTTTCCGGCGCAACTGCGATGGTTGCGTCGACGAGGTCACCGAGTCCGTGCCCCGTCTCCTTTCCGTTCCTGCCAGAAGCCGAAGTGACGCAGACATGCCGAAGTGGGAGCTGGACAGGCTCGCCGTCGCCATCGACGGGGTGCTCGAGCCAATCTCGGAACAGCTCCGTATCGGCGGGGGCACGGTACATACCGGTGACTCGGTTCTTCGTCCACTCCGTCTTCGTCAGGACCAGTATCACGGGGAGTCCTGCGGCATCGAGTGCGCGGATCATGGCGACGTCGGGTTCGGTGAGACGGTCGGCGTTGTGCAGCACGCAGTACCACACGACAGCGATCTGCTCATCGGCGGGTCGCTCCGCGATGGTCTGCAAGTTCACCCGGAGATTCTCTGAGGGAGCGTCGGTGGAACCGATCTCGAAGCCCTCGAAGTCCCACACCCCGAGGAAATCGTCGTGGTAGTAATGCACACCCTTTGTCACAGGGAGCCCTTTACCGACCTTTGCATGCTCGCGACCGAATACGGCGTTCACCAGAGATGACTTCCCCACCCCCGTGTTGCCGATAACCGCGAGGTTAAATCTGCCGTATCGCTTCTTGGCTTCTGCATTGGCATCAATGAACGGTCGGTCATCGACGGGGTAGTCATCATTGCCTGTCGGCTTCTTCGGCTTTGCCATAGTGCCCCCTCGGGCGTCTTCGAGCTCTGAGCGGTGTCCCGAGACCCACGGATGGTCCTGGCCAGCGTACCGGAGGGAGGGTTCGAGGGTTCGATGTTCATGCACGACGCGGGTCGGCGCGCGTTTCAGCGTGTTGCCCACTCTGGGCCTTGCCGAGACGAGCTGACCGCGTGCTGGGGTCGATCCGCCCCGGGCGCGCAAAAGACCCCGGCCGACTGGATTGCTCCAGATCAGACCGGGGTCTTTGCTTCGTTCTCCGATGTGCGCGGAAGGGGACTTGAACCCCTACCCTCTTTACGAGGACTAGCACCTCAAGCTAGCGCGTCTACCTATTCCGCCACCCGCGCATCGTGTTTCTGCCTCAAAGGCAACGACAAGAAACATTAGCATGACGCAGAACGGGACCGCGAATCGGGGGCCTCGGCACTCGCCGTCGAACCCTGGATCCGCCCAGATCAGGGGACCCTGGCGGTCCACTCTGTGGTGCTGAACTTCTCCTGCACCAGCTGCTCGGCCCGGGCCAACTCCTCGGGACGGATCTCGGCGATCCGCGCCCCGTACTTGGTCGCGAAGGTCTGCACGAAGGCGTCCAGGATCTCCGCGCGGGCCAGCCCGGTCTGGCTGCGCAGCGGATCCACCCGCTTCGCCGCGGAGGTGATCCCCTTGTCCGAGATCTTCTCCCGGCCGATCCGCAGCACCTGGAGCATGTCGTCGGCGTTCATGTCGTAGCTCATCGTCACGTGGTGCACCATGCCGCCGCTGGCCAGGCGCTTCTGTGCGGCCCCGCCGATCTTGCCCTCGGTGGAGACGATGTCGTTGAGCGGCTTATAGGAGGCGGTGATCCCGATCGAGGTCAGCGCCTCCATCGCCCAGGCGTCGAGGAACGGGTAGGAGTCGGCGAAGCTGAGCCCGTCCACCAGGGACGCCGGCACCGAGAGCGAATAGGTGACGAAGCTGCCCTCGTCCATGTACATCGCTCCCCCACCGGTGATCCGCCGGACCACCGTGGCGCCCATCCGCTGCGCGGCCTCAGAATCCACCTCGTTGGCCAGGGACTGGAAGGACCCGATCACCACGGCGCGGCCGGAGTAGTCCCACATCCGCATCAGCGGCGGCCGATTCCCGCGGCCCACCTCCTCGGTGAGCACCTGGTCCAGCGCCACGTGCATCTCCACGGGCAGCGCCACGGCGGGCATGACCTCCCAGTCGTGATCCTCCCAGCGGGTGGCATGGCCCAGCGCACGGCGCACCGCTGTGGCGATGGCGTATTCGTCGAAGCCGAACATCTGCGCTTCAGCGGGCAGCTGGGCGCGCACGGATTCGGCGATCTCCTCCCGGGTCGCCCGGGTCGGCAGCCCGATCAGCGCGGCATTGAGCGAGCCCAACGCCTCATCAGGCTCCAGGAAGAAGTCACCGTTGACCGAAGCGGCGGTGATCTTCGACTCGCGCGGGTGGGTGCGGGGGTCGAGGTCGGTGTGCAGATCGACGACGACGAGCTTGCCGCCCACGACCTTGTACTCCCCGTGCTGCTGATGCGTATCCGTCATGGGCCAATCCTATTGCCGACCGAACCGGGCAAGCAGATGCCAGAGCCGTTTCACGTTCTGCGACTCGTAGGCTCCGCTGCGCGCAGCCCGGGCCACCACGCCCGGGGTGATGACGTCACCGAGCTCCCGGGCGAGAGCCACCGGCCCCGGGCCGCGGAACCCGACGTCGAGATCTGCGGTGCGGAGCCTGAACCCAGGGTGGAACTCGACGTCGCAGCCAAGCCTGCCGGCGGCCTCGGCCACCGCTCCGTCCCGGTGGCAGGGATCGAGGACGACCGCTTCGACGTCGTCGGCGAGCTTCAGCCCGGAGTGCACGTGCGCTTCAACGTAGTCGTCCAGATCATCAAGCGCGGCAGAGTCCGCCAGCGCACTGAGCCGGGGCAGCGCCGCGGAATCTCCCACCTCGGTCGGCTCGAACACGCTGTCCGGGAAGCAGAAGGTCGTGTTCTCCAGCACGTGAGGGCGCAGCCGCAGATACGCGGACCCGAAGCGCGGCGAGCCGCCGTAGACGTCGTCGCACCGGTTCCACGCGCCGTAGATGGGCCGGGAGGATGCGTGCTGGCGGTCGTATTCGCCACCGAACAGACGGCTCTCCCATCGCCAGCGGTCCCCACCAGGATGTGCGGTGAGCCCTCCGTTGCTGGTGCCTGTCTCAAACTGAGTCCGGTACCGGCCGTCAAGGACCATCGCCTCGATGACCAATCCGTGCTCGTGCGGCCAATCGGGATGGAACTGCACGGTCAGGCCAGGTGCCACGGCGCCCTACTCGCTCAGCAGTCGACGATTCCGCCGGGCCGCGATGCCGAAACCGATGGCGGCTGCCAGCAGGACCACGATGCTGACGAGTCGCCAGGCCTGGAACTCCTCGAACAATCCTGGCACTAGCAGGACGGCGACCGCGCCGAGCACGGCCACTGCGAGGATGAAGATCACTGCACGTCGTTCGGGGTTGGCCATAGACTCAGCCTACGTAAGCGGCAGGTGGCGTGTGAAGGCGATTCACAGCTTCGGCGACGGTGTTCAGCACCAGTGCTCGGTGAAAGTGCTCGGCGACAGCAAGAATGCAGAGGTGCACCCATGACTCGGATGACGACGCTCATCACACCCTGGTATCGGCGCGTCGGCACCCGCGGTGGCGAGACTCTCCGTGGCGGAACTCAGGCGCAGGCGGGGTCCACTGCACCCACTCCGATCCTCGACCACAGGTCGGCCGCGACCTCACGTCTGGTCCGACGCGCGCGTCAGTCTGCCGGCACCGGTGATCCGGTGGTGGTCCTTGAGGCGGCTCATTCCATCATCCGCGACGAGGTGCGCGCGGTGTATGCGCTTCAAGAGCGGACTCCGACCTCTCGGACCCTCTCGCGCGGATTCGGCTCCTGCAGTCAGCGTCTGGCGATCCTGGAGAGCGCAGCCCGGGCCCTGGACGTCCCGACCCGAGTGCGCGCGCTGCTCATCGACCGCTCCTTCTGGTATCCACGCTTCCCAGCGACCTCTTTCGTGCTGCCCGACCAGATCCTGCTCGCATGGCCCGAATTCAGCATCGACACATGGAAGCCCGCCTCGGAGCTCTTCGGCCCGATCGGATGCCGCGGCGGCGGCTCCTTCAGCAACACGGGCTCAGAGACGCTTTTCGAGGCCGTCGGGCGCTGTGCCGTGGACTGGGACGGCCGCGACGGGAGCGGCCCTCATGACCTGTCCCGCTTCCTCAGGGCCGATCACGGCTACTTCACGCATCGCGACGACGCCTTCGCCGCCCTCGGAGAGACGCTCTGCGGCCCCACTCGCCTCCTGGCAGACCCGCTGCTCCGTCGCGTATCCGCCTGACCTGCACGGGACGCCTTGGACCGGAGCACGGGCCGCCTCGGAGACGATTCCGCGCTGAGCGGCTCAGTCGGCCAGGGTGCCGATCTCGAACTCGGCGAGCTGCCCTTCGGGGCCGTCCTGGTCCCCGTGCTGGCCTTCGAAGGCGGCCGCCGCGTCCGTGCCGCACAAGCCTTCGATGCGATCTGCTCCCCCGGGGTGCTGGTCGATCCAGTCGGTGAGGTCGTAGACGGTCCCGCTCATGACCGCCCAGCACGAGTCCGGGGAGTCGTTCTGCTCGACTTCCTCCATCGTGAGAGCCCCTTCAGCGGAACCGGCGTCGTCGTCTTCCGCCTCGGTCGCGTCGTCCTCGGCATCTTCCGCCTCGGTCGCGTCGTCCTGAGACTCGGTCGCGTCCTCCTGCGCCTCGGCGTCGGTGTCCTCCGACTGGACGGCCTCGGCCTCCTCGGCCTCCGGGGCATCCGGTTCTCCGCTCTCACTCTGGCCGCATGCGGCGAGCAGCAGCAGGCTTGCCGTGGCCGCTGGAACCAGGAGGAACTTCCTCCGGAGGGTCTTCTGATCATGGATGCTCATGAGGATGCTCCTTCTAACGAGTGATGTCTTGAATCTATTCTCCGGTGTTCCTCGCCGCGCCGCCGCGAGGAGAAGGCCCAGGCGGTGACCCAGGTGAGCATCACCGTGAGCAGCAGTGCTCCGCTGACGTGCCACATAAGGGTCATGCTGCCTCCGACGGCGGCCTGCAGGAACGACAGCCCGAAGGTGGCCGCCGCGAGCAGTGCGGGCACCAGGCCAGTCTTGGCAACCTTGACCATGAGCAGGAGCGCGACCGCCAGCACTCCGGAGGTGACGTGGAGCCCAATGGCCCCCAGGCCGTGGATGTCCAGTCCGCGGAAGTCCTGGATGTACAGACCGGCCGAGACGAAGAGGAGCCCGAGGGCGCCGAGATTCATCAGGCACAAGGCTCGCACGAGGACGAGAAGTGGGTGTGGGGAGAGCATGGTGTGGGCTCGTCTTCCTTCCGGGTCTGTGTCGCCCAGCCGGGGCGGGAGGGCCCGATCCGCTGGCGGGACATACGGGTGGCCCCACGGAACCTCTCGGGTCCGCGGGGCCACCCTCAAGCTGTTGCCTCAGTCGAGGCCAGGTCAGCGAGGCCGATCACCACCGGCTAGGTGGAGACGCGACCGAGCTGGCAGCCTACATGCCCGTCAGCGGGCGTGAGGCTCAGGACTCGATGGGGCGCTTGCGCATGATGTAGGCACCGGCACCGATCGCGCCCAGAGCCAGCACGCCGCCACCGGCGGCCATGGCCATCCCTGCACCCTCGGAACCTGCGGCCACACCGGTATCGGCGCCAC
>NZ_JADPSA010000035.1 GCF_017347085.1 Nesterenkonia sp. E16_10 | reverse complement strand
GCCGGCTGTGTGCTCTTCGAGCTGCTGACCAACCGTCCGCCCTTCCAGGGCGAGTCCCCGGTCTCGGTGGCCTACCAGCATGTGCGCGAAGCACCGCCGATGGTCAGCGACTTCAACCACCGGATCAGCCCGGCGATGGAATCCGTGGTCGGCAAGGCGCTGACCAAGGATCCTGCGCTCCGGTTCCAGACCGCCGAGGAGTTCGATCAAGCCATCCAGAAGGCGCTGATCGGCATCGGCGTGGAGGACGAGGACCACCCCACCGCGGCGATGGCGGCCATCGGCGGACGGCAGGACTTCCACCAGGTCCTTGCCGCAGGCGCGGTCCCACTGGAGGGTCAGCTCTCGGCGCGCACCCCGGAGGACCCAGACTTCTATCAGGCCCACGACCAGCCTCGGCAGCGGCCGCGGCGGCGTCGTGGCGGGCTGATCCTGGTCTGGGCCCTGTTGATCCTTGCCCTGGCCGGCGGCGGCACCTGGGCGCTGATGAACATGCTCGACAATCCCGAGGTGTCCATCCCTGATGTGACTGGGATGACCGAGGAAGAGGCCCGCGAGGAGCTCACCGCGCTGAACCTGAGTCCCACAGTGGAGACCGAGGCTCATCCAGAGGTCGAGGCGGACCTGGCGATACGTACGGACCCCGAGGCCGAGACCTCGGTGGATCCCAACAGCGCCGTGGTGCTCTACATCTCCACCGGGCCGGAGAGCGTACGCGTCCCGGACGGTCTGCAGGGCTCCACCGAGGAGGAGGTCCGCGACGCCCTTGAGGAGGTGGGCCTGGAGGTGGGGGAGATCAGCGAGGAGAACCATCCCAGCGTCGGAGGAGACCTTCTGATCAGCACCGAACCGGACGCCGGGTCCTCGGTCGAACCGGGATCCGAGGTGGACCTGGTGCTCTCCACCGGTCTGGTGGAGATGCCTGGAGTCTTCAACCGCACCCGCACCGAGGCGCAGGCGATCCTGGAGAACCTGGGGCTCAGCGTGAGCACCGTGGAGGATGAGCGCACCGACTACGCCGAAGGCACCGTCGTGGGTCAGCGGGTGGGCGGCGCCTCCGTCGTCGCCGGAGACGCGATCCCGCAGGGCTCCACCGTTACGCTGGTCGTCGCGGTAGCCCCGGAACAGGCGCCCCCGCCTACCCCCGAGCCCGCACCCGCGCCTGAAGAGGATGAGGCGCCGGAGCCGGACACCGAGGACGGCCCCGATCAAGGGGCCGAAGACCGCGACGAGGAGCCCCCCAGCCCCAGCCCGTCCCCCAGCCCGGAGCTGGAGGAGTCCCCCGGCGAGGACGCAGAGGAACCAGACAACAGCGGCAATGAGTCCGGTGATGAGGACTCAGACCCCGCAGACGATAGCTCCCCAGCGCCTGAGGAGTCACTCGAGGCGGAGGAGTCCCCCGAGGCCAACGACGGAGGCAACGGCGATTCCAGTGTCAATGTCGATGGTGACACCGATCAGTCCCCGGGCAACTCGGGTGAGAACTCGCAGAGCAACAACGGTGGCGGCGGGAGCAACGGCGGTGGCAATGGCATGACCCCCTAATTTCGGTCCACGAGTTATGAGAGTCGCACTAGCGCCCGACGCTCCGGGCAGGAAAACTGGTG
>NZ_JADPSA010000034.1 GCF_017347085.1 Nesterenkonia sp. E16_10 | reverse complement strand
TCCTCGACCACGGCGGCCAGCGGAACATACACGGTCAAGAGTGGTGTGAGCCTGCGGGCACGCAGCGGCGCCAGCACCTCGGACTCCATCGTGAAGGTCCTCGATCCGGGGACCACGGTGAACATCACGGGGAAGAACGGCGAGTGGTTCAGCTACCGCGACGGATCACAGACCCTGTGGGTCATGACCAGCTTCCTTGATCAGGCCAGCAGCTCCTCGAACACCGGGTCTTCGAACACCGGGTCTTCGACCACCCCGGCTTCCGGGAACTACCAGGTCAAGAGTGGTCTGAGCCTCAACGCTCGGACCGGTGCCTCTGCCACGAGCTCCAGCGCGAAGTTGCTCTCGGCAGGCACGAAGATCTCGATCACCGGCAAGAACGGGGACTGGGTCAGCTACCAGGACGGCTCCCGCACACTGTGGGTGCACTCGGACTACCTGACCGCGGCCAGCGCGTCGTCGTCCTCCTCCACCGGATCCTCCTCGACCACGGCGGCCAGCGGAACATACACGGTCAAGAGTGGTGTGAGCCTGCGGGCACGCAGCGGCGCCAGCACCTCGGACTCCATCGTGAAGGTC
>NZ_JADPSA010000033.1 GCF_017347085.1 Nesterenkonia sp. E16_10 | reverse complement strand
GATCGACCACGGAAAAGACTAGGTTTTCAGAAGCCGATCGAACTGATCGAAGACCTCCTGTTGCAATGACCGCCAGAATCCGCCGGTCGCTCACCGGGCACTCCCCCACTTCAAAACCAGCCCAAGCTGTGAGTTGCAGCGATAATCGTCGGTCTTTCCGCAGCGGTAATCGGCGTCCCTAGTGACCGATGAGGAGCGCGTCCCGCGCGGCTTCCACCACTTCGGGGGTCAACTCGTCGAGCCCATTGACTGTCTGCACACGTTCGATCTGGGTGAGTAGTCGATCCACGAGGCGAAAGTTGCCACCTGTGATCCGCACGATGGTAGCGACAGCTGTCGCGTGGGCGACACCACCGTCGGCGGCACCCTCAGCTGCTGGTAGGCGCGTGGTCAGTACCGCGGTGAGTTCATCCGCAGTCAGCTGACGATACTCGTGGGCGAAACCAATCCGACTGTAGAGCTGCGGATATCGAGCGAGGCGCTTCTCGATCCCGGGCATCCCGATGAGGATCACCCCCATGTGGTGATGATCGTAGAAGTCACGAACCTGTTCCAGACCTGTGGTCTTGAGGCGATCAGCTTCGTCAATGATGAGCAGCTCAGTGCGTCCGCTAGAGCGTGAATCGGTATGGACGAAGGGGTCCACGACACCGTGCTCGGCGAAGTCCACAGCGAAAGAGATCTTCTGGCAGACCCGCGGCAGCCCCTGGTCGATCTGCTTGGTGGTCGCAGCCACGGTGGGGGTGAAGAACGCGGTGCGGGCCTCGAGAACGCGCGGCGGTACAGGGCCGAGATCTTCAGTGAAGAGGGAATGCCACTGCTCCCACTCATCGATGCCGCCGTAGTGACGCGCAGAAAGGGTCTTGCCCACCCCGGGCGGGCCCCAGCAGAGCCCGATGTAGCGGTGGGCCCTGACAGCGTCCGCGAACTCGGTGAAGCGACGATGCTCCCGGGTGGTCTGAAAAGGTGGCAGACCGGGTCTCGGTGGGGCGCTGGAATTGACCTCTCCGAAGTCTTGGGTGAGGAAACGGCGCCCGTCCTCACCTTTGTTGAGGATGGAATGTCCAGGGCTATTCGGTGGCATAGAGACGCAATCGGTGTCGTGGAGGTGGATCCTCGATGGTTGGCGGTTCTACCGCGGCAGGCGTAGGAGGGGCATATCGCGAGTCGACTGGCAGCGTGTCGGCAAGGCTGCGGCGTTGTCGCAGCTGTCGTTTCAGGTCGCGCCGGCGTTGAGACCGCGCGGCCTGGAGCTCTTGGAGGGAGACGGACTCTGCAGCGAGTTGGGGAGCGATCGCGCGGCAGAGGAACTCGTCGTGGAAGTAGACCCGGATCTCACCGACATCGCGGGGGTTGAACCGCACTGTCACCTGTTCACCGACGTAGGCGGCTAAGACCGTGGAGACGTACCGGGTGGAGGCAAACTGGATCCCGTCGCGCTGAACCTTCCGGGTGGCGGCTGCGGTCAACAGCAGAAGGTCAAGCTCCTCAGGCTGGGCCGGGGCACGCGGGATGAAACCAGAGGCGCCCCACCGGTGGGCAGGGGCTTCATCGGTTTCGGAGTGGGTGCGCTGGTTGTACTCGGTGACGATGAACTTCTCCATGATCGCGTCGAGCTCTTCAAGCGTCAGCGTCGGGTCAGTGGCCGGGGTTCCGTTGGTCCCGTGCGGGATGTGCCCGGGCAGATGTGGCAGCAGCTGGGAGGTGACGGACCCGTAGAACCGTTCGATTTTTCCCCGACCTTGTGGAATACCGACCCGGGAGTGGATGAGCTGGACTTTGGTGTCTAGGCAGACGCGCTCCAGCCGGGCGGAGGTGAAGTCGGAGCCATGGTCTGAATAGAGCAGATCGGGCAGACCACATACGGGCCAGGAGGGATCTTCCTTGGGGTTGATGGCCTGGTGCAGTGCCAGTGCTGTCTGCTCCGCCGTCGGGGCACCCAGGAACAGGGTGTACCCGGCGACCGCACGCGAGTAGTCATCCAAGAGCACCGTCAACCAGGGGCGCACCGGGGCGCCAGCCTTATCCAGGACCGCAACATCGAGAAGCGTGTGATCGGCCTGCCACTGCTCATTCGGACGCGCGGCGCTGCGGCGCAGCACCAATTCAAACCGATCCCGGTATGCAGCGTCCCCGTGTTGAGCCAGGGTCCGTAGACCAGGATCGATAGCTCCGATGATCGCTCGGACGCTGGAGTAGCTCGGCGCGGCCAGGCCTCGATCCTCGGCGATGTCACTGACCCGGCGATGGATGAACGCGGCTGTGGGCTCAGGTCGCCGAAGTGCCAATGCTTCGATCACTTCAACGAGCTCAGCCGGGATTCGCCGGCTCCCACGGTCACTACGAACCCGGCGCGCTAAGCCGCGAGGTCGGGTCAGCGCGGTATTTCGCGGACCAGCGGGTCAGTGTTCGCAGGGCCACCCCTGATTCCGCGGCGATGCGCGTCCAGGGGACTCCTTCGTCGTGCTGGCGCAGCAGAGTGATCTTCTCCTCTGCGGTGAACTGCGCCATCGCTATCACCGGCCGGTATCAGATCTCAGAGCCGGCGTCGGTTTCGGTGTTTACTCCGGCGGTCACCGATTCAGCAGGCCGGGGTGGAAGGTGTCGATACAGACTGGTCCGGGCAATCCCTGACTTGGTCACGATCTCAGCGATGGTGTGCCCGGTTTCGCGCAAGTGTGCTGCGTAGGCCAGCTTGTCCGGGTCCACCACCGAGGGTCGGCCCACGCGGCGACCTTTCGCTGTGGCCACTGCTCGGGCATGGGCGGCACGTTCGAGGGTGTAGGTGCGTTCCATCTGTCCGAACAGTGCCAGCAGCACCACGGCCAGTTGCGCCATCGGATCGTTGGGGTTCGATGAATCGACCTTGATCGGGTCTGCCAAGTTGCGGACTCCCACTCCTCGTTCGGCGAGGTCGTGAATCAGGTTCAGGGTGTCACGCACGGTGCGTCCGAGTCGGTCGAGGGTGTGGACCACGATCACGTCGCCGTCGCGGGCATAGTCCAGCGCCGCGCCGAGTCCGGGTCGATTGACGGTGGCACCTGATTTCTTGTCCACGTAGATCCGGTCGGCTGAGATGCCGACCTCTCGCAGGGCTTCGATCTGTCGATCTAGATCCTGTTTGGCCGTCGAGACTCGTGCGTACCCTAATTCCATGGCCTGAGAGTACCAGTAGTCGGAATCGTACGGAATAGGTGGAATGTGATTGTGGGATAACTTCTGGGATGACGACGCGCCGATAGCTGTGGATCCCGAGGCCTGCTCGTGAGGTCCGTCCCACAACCAAGGAACTGGGACGACCACTTTGGGCTCAGCCAATCGTCAGTTAAGGGGCCCACGATGTTCCATCCCCACGGCACGAGGCCCGGGATGGTGTTCAGAACTATGAATGCTGGCCCGGTTGTGTTCGGGCGTTGTCACGATGTGGCACACTTCATCGTCGCCGCAATTGGTCGGGTCGAGGTGCTGGCTTGCCAGAACGGTCTGCTCGAGATCAGCGGCCAGCATCTCGAGTTCAACCTGTCGGGCTCGAACATCGGCGAGCTTCTCCTCGACGAGACCCGCGACGTGTGCGCAAGGGATCTGACCGGTCTCGCGAAGTTGAATCGTGCCCAGAATCTCCTGCAGGGTCAGGCCCGCGGCCTGGGCGGCACGGATAAACCGCAGTCGAGTGACGGCCTGATCGTCATAGCGACGGTAGCCGCCGCCCGTTCGTTCCGGGTTCGACAGCAGGCCCTGGCGTTCATAGAAGCGAATCGCCTGACGGCCAATGCCGGTGACAACGCTGAGTTCTCCGATAAGCACCCTCCCATCCTATGACTTGACCTTGTATCCGGCTATAAGGTTTATGGTCAGGCTATGGAGATCGTGCTGCAGTACTTCGAGGGATGCCCCAATTGGAAGATCGCCCATGAGCGGCTTGTCAGGCTGTGCGCTGAGAGGCCCGACATCAGTCTGAGCACACAGCTGGTAGAGAGTGACGCTCAGGCTCAGCGGCTGGGTTTTCACGGTTCCCCCAGCGTCCTGATCGATGGTTTCGACAGGTTCTCGGAGGCCTCTTCGGCGGTGGGCTTGTCGTGTCGCAGGTATATGACTCCTGAGGGAATCGCCGGCGCCCCCACCATGGAGCAGCTGCGCTCCGCAGCAGCAGCCGCTGAGTCCACGCCGAGATAAATCCTGAGTGTCGAGGATCCATTCACCCCGCTGCGTGACGGTCGCGGCGCTTCAGAGAAGGTGTAGATATGACGAAGAAGTACGAGGAGCATGAGAAGTACGACCTGATAGTCATTGGGGCCGGCATGGCTGGGATCGCGGCAGCGACCAAGTGCGCATCCCAGGGTTGGCGTGTGGCCATCGTGGACTCGCTTCCCTATGGTGGCACCTGCGCCTTGCGGGGGTGTGACCCGAAGAAAATTCTGCGCCGGGGAGCTGAGATCCTGGATGCGGCACATCTCATGGGGGATAAGGGCATCGATGAAGGTGGCTTGTCGGTGAACTGGGCGCAGCTGATGAAGCACAAGCACGGCTTCACCGATGGGGTGCCCACCAGTATGGAAGACGATCTCAAAGCGCACGGGGTGCAGACACTCCACGGCACCGCGGTGTTCACCGGCCCGACAGAGGTTGAGGTCTCCGGTGTGGGCTATCACGCACCAAAGATCCTGATCGCGACCGGCGCCACACCTGCCCCGCTTGATTTCCCTGGCCACGAGCACCTGATCGACAGCACCGCGTTCTTGAACCTCGAGAGCCTTCCTCCGCGGGTCCTCTTTGTCGGGGGCGGGTTCGTGTCCTTCGAGTTCGCTCACATCGCGGCACGAGCCGGGTCCCGCCCGATCATCATCGACCGTGGTCCGCGGCCGCTGAAGAGTTTCGACCCCGATCTGGTGGACCTGCTGATCCGACGCGGCACCCAGGCTGGCGTGGATGTCCAATCGGGCACCAGCATCACCGGCGTGGAGAAAGTGCCCGCCGGGTATCAGGTGCATCTTGAACAGCAGGGCGTCGCAGCGATGATCGAAGTGGACCTTGTCGTTCATGGAGCAGGACGTCTCCCCGATCTGTCCCGGCTTGATCTTGAGGCCGGCGGCGTGGCGTATGGCCCACGAGGCATCGACGTGACAGCTGATCTGCAGTCGGTTACGAACTCAGCCGTGTATGCCGCCGGTGATGCTGCTGACACCCAGGGGATGCCGCTTACCCCGGTAGCTGTGGTGGAGGCGAAAGTCGCAGCATCAAACATCTTGAAGTCAGGGAATGCTGTACCTGACTACGCGGCGACTCCGACGGCGGTCTTCACGATCCCGGAGCTTGTCAGGGTAGGGGCGTTGGAGAATGAAGCCCGGTCGCGCGGTATGGATATCGACGTCAGGTATACCGACACCAGTCGGTGGTTTTCCCAGTATCGGGTCGGCGAAACAGCCGGGGCAGCCAAGATTCTCGTCGACCGATCGACTGATCTCATCGTGGGGGCGCATCTGTTCGGACATGGTTATGCAGAGTTGGTGAACACGATCAGCCTGGCCATGAAGTACGGGCTCACGGCGCGGGAGCTAAGATCCTCTCCGGCGGTATATCCTTCCATCGCGTCTGACCTGGGATCGATGCTCTGACCAAAGATCAAGACAAACCCCACGATGCGGGCCGGCACGGTGGGAGCCCCTGGAGGTTGAACACAGCGAGGCCCGAGGGAGGCCCCCACAACGCTCAGGTCACCTGCGCGAGGCCCGGCTACGGCTTGAAAGAACCTCAGGGCTCAGCAGCCCCAAGCCCAGCAGCAGTGAGAGAGCAGGCCGAACATGTACCGACAGTTTTCAGATGGCCATCGGATAGGTTGCCAGGCGCATGAGAGCTCTGGGGATCATTGGACCGTGAGCAGGTCCCGCTCCAATGGCCAGCATCGTGGTCGATGGCCAGACTGCCGGCGACGGGCTCGCGGTAAGGATTGAGTCGAGGTCCATGGAGCTGAGGATGTGGGGTCTAGCCGGAGGGACCGAAACTCGTCTTGACCTTCTAGCTGACTTGAAGGTTTACCGTGGGGATGCAGGCCCCCCTGCCGCTGAACCCAGCTGCCGGAATGGTCCTGTCACAGCTGCCGATGGAGAGGACCAACAGATGACTTGGGCTGAGCGTCTTCAAAGCGTGTTCGTCGCCGTGGCGGCACTGGCTGGATTAGGCGTCGGTCTCGCCAGCCCATTAGGCGCCAACGGCGAGCATCTCGTGATCCCAGCCCTACTGGTGATGCTCATCGCTGTCTTTATGCAGCTCGATGCCTCGCACCTCAAAGACGTGGGCAAGGCTAAGGGACTTGTCGGGGTCAGTCTGGTGCTGAACTACGCCTTCACCCCGCTTCTCGCCTGGGCCTTGGGTCTTGGACTACTCGGTGCGCAGCCTGACCTGCGAATCGGACTGTTGCTGTTACTGGTCACCCCGTGCACCGATTGGTACCTGATCTTCACCGCAATGGCTCGTGGGCACGCGGGGATCGCTGCCGCCCTGTTGCCGATCAACCTGGTGCTCCAGCTGTTGCTGTTGCCGGTCTACGTGATGCTGCTCGGCGGTGAAGCTGCGATGGTCGATACAGCCACCCTGTTGGAGGCCGTGCTGTTGATGCTTCTGACCCCGCTGGTGGTCGCGTTCACGCTGCGCTGGGTCAGCACCCGGCTCAAGGGCGAGCATTGGAGGGAGGAGCACGTCAACCGGTGGGCGAATCGTGTGGTGATGCCGCTGCTGTGTGTGGCGGTCTTCGCGATGTTCGCCTGGCAGGCGCCGGTGGTTGCTGAGAGCGGCGCCGAGATGCTGCTGTTGCTGCCTCCGCTGCTGGCGTTCTTCATCATCCTTCCGCTGGTCGCCACCGGGGTTTCTCGGCTGTTGCGCCTGACGGGACCCCAACGAGTGGCTCTGACGATGGTGACCACAGCCAGGAACTCGCCCATTGCGCTGGGCATCGCAGTCGCCGCGTTCCCCGACCGGCCACTGATCGCCGTGGCCCTGGTGGTAGGGCCTTTGATCGAGCTCCCGATCTTGGCGGCACTGAGTCAGATCATTCGCCACCGGGACAAGCCAGACCCGGCCGAACAGGTTCCCGCGACGAGCAGCGACCGATGACACTCCGCCTCCGTGGAAGGGTGTAGATATGCGTATCTCTGAGGTCACCGCGCATAGTGGGGTTCCAGCGACGGCCCTGCGGTACTACGAACAGCTCGGCTTGATCAGTTCGACCCGGTCCATCAATGGATACCGCGAATACGGCCCCGAGGCGCTGGAGCGTCTGCGCTTCATCAGGGTGGCCAAGAAGATGGATATGGACCTTGAGCAGATCAAGTGGCTTCTCGAGGTCACCGAAACGGGCACCTGCACCAATACTCGAGATGCCCTGCACCCAGTGCTCACTGAGCGGCTGCGGGAGGTGGAAGACAGTATCCGCAACTTGGAAGAGCTTCGTGCCGTGCTGGTGAGTTCGATCGACCACGTGGCGACCTGCCCAGACAGTTCAGCACCCTGTCAGTCTGAGTGCGCCTTCACGTCCCTCACATAACCCCAGTGCTGTCGATCGAGACAAGCGACAGATAGCGGTGCGAGAAGACCGCCATTTACCGCGGCGATCCACAGGACCTGCCGTCGTGATTTCGACGAGACAGCTGTGTCTTAGAAAGCTATAGCTTTCTAATCCGCTCTGTCAGTTCATTAGTTACTGTATAGTTCAGTAGATGCTGACTATTG
>NZ_JADPSA010000032.1 GCF_017347085.1 Nesterenkonia sp. E16_10 | reverse complement strand
TGGTAGGCCACCGAGACCGGGGACTCGCCCTGGAAGGGCGGACGGTTGGTCAGCAGCTCGAAGAGCACACAGCCGGCTGAATACAGATCCGACCGGTGATCCACGACTTCGCCGCGCGCCTGCTCGGGGGAGAGGTACTGGGCGGTGCCGACCACGGCGGAGGTCTGGGTCATCGTGGAGGCCGAATCGGCCAGGGCTCGGGCGATGCCGAAGTCCATGACCTTGATCTGACCGGTCTGGGAGACCATCACATTGGAGGGCTTGATGTCGCGATGGACGATGCCCTTCTCGTGGCTGTAGCCCAGCGCGCCGAGGGTCCCCTGCATATACCCGGCCGTCTCGCGTTCGGAGAGAGGCTTGTTCAGCGCCTGGTCGATCTTGGACTGGAGCTGGGAGCCGACCTGCGCGGCGGGCAGGTGGTCCTCGCCGTCGTGCACCCGGCCGGTGTCACCCAGGGCCAGCACGTCCTCCTGGGTCTCGTCGGTCTCACCGGTCGGCTGTGCGTGGTGGGAGTTCCCCGAGATTCGGGTCTGCTCATCGTCAATGTCGACGGTGTCGATTGTCTCGGTGAAGTGCGAATTTCCGTGCAGGATATGGCACAGCGTGACCCCGTCGACATACTCCATGACGATGAAGGGGGTCTTGACCTCGTGATGGGCCTGATCCTCGACCTGCGCGCGACCAGAGTCGTAGACGGCCACGATGTTGGGGTGGTTCAGCGAGGCCGAGGACTGGCCCTCCCGGCGGAAGCGTCCCTGGAACTGGAGATTGCGCGCGAGATCCGGGCGCAGCATCTTGACCGCAACCTGGCGATCCAGCGTGAGGTCATGGCCGAGGTAGACATCAGCCATCCCGCCGCGTCCGATCAGCGAGGTGATCCGGTAGCGGTTATTGAGGACCCGCTGCGCGGTCGCGGGTTCCGAGGTTTCAGTCATCGCCCTCTTATCCAGATGGCAGGTAGATAAAGAGACTACGCCAACGCGAAACACTCATCCTGCAGATGCAAAGAGAATGCTGAAAATAGGCAAGCCGCCAAGCGCCGAAAATCGCACCGTCAATAGAGCACCGTCGATAGAAGCGTCTACGATGCATTCACACCAACAGTCTAGAACCCTTTTGCACGGCCTTGCTGTGTAGGGTCAGCTTGCTGTGTAGGGTCAGCTCTTATCGCTGTCGAAACGCAACGACCCACCAGCGCCTGCTGGACTGTGAATACCCAACCTCGGCAGTCGCGTGGCACTTCCCAGGGTGGTCCTCGCACAGCGAATAAGCCCCCTGGGATTGCCGCTCTGCCGCTAGAGGGCAGTGCCCTCTGAGGAAACACGGCATATCGGATGAACACGCGCCCTAGGGAATAGTATTCAGTGTGGGTTGAGATTCAGCTCACACTAGTTCCAAAGGAGTCACCATGATGACGACACCACGACGTAGAACCCTCGGCGCCGGCGCCACTCTGGGTGCAGCGGTGCTGCTGCTCTCCCCCACGATGGCCCAGGCCAGCACCGAGACCGGCACCGAGGTCGATCGGCCCGAGGAGTTCACCAGTGCCTTCACGGTCATGGCGACTCCGGATCAGGTGGTCAACGCTGAGGGTGAAGCCGCACCAGGTGAGGAGGGCGCGACGGGTGACTTCATGTTCTGGATCAATTCAGAAGAAGAGGTCATCTGTTACGAGATCACCCTCGAGGGGGTCACCGGCGGCTATGAGAGCCCGGCCCTGACTGCCACGCATATCCACGATGGTGCCGCGGGCGAGTCCGGACCACCGCGCATCGCCTTCCCCGATCCGGAGCCCATCGGTGACCAGCCGCGCACCTCTTCCGGCTGCCTGGCTGGACCGTTCATGACCGGAGTCGAAGGCGACGACGGCGCGGACACCGGCGAAGGCTTCAGCCTGGCCGAGATTGAAGCCGACCCTGCCGGATACTACGCGGATCCCCACACCGAGGACTTCGTTCCCGGTGTGGTGCGCGGACAGCTGATGCAGGTCCCGCTGGATGGCATTGAGACCGGCGGCGGTGGGATGCAGCAGTCCTCCACCCAGATCGGGGTCTTCGCCGGAGCCGGCGTGCTCGCACTGGCCGGCGCCAGCGCCTTCATGCTGATTCGGCGCAACCAGACCTCGTGATTCGAGGCCTTCACCGCCACCCTGATCCCAGGGTTCGGCGGCTGCCCCTCGGGGTGGCCGCCGCCCTGGCGCTCGGGCTAAGCCTGAGCTCTTGCGGCGCACCCGGACCTGAGAGCACCGCGGGGACAGCGGCAGAAAGCACCCCGTCCACGGAATCTCCAGCCGGGGAGTCTTCAGTTCGGGAGCCTTCGGCTACCGAGTCTGGCTCTGCTACCCCCGACGCCGAATCCAACTCCGCATCCAACTCTGGGACCAGCACTGGGACCAGCTCTGAATCCAGTTCAGGGTCTTCGAGCTCGGCCGCCCCACGCGATTCCGCAGTGCAGGCCGGGGTGCGGCCGGTGGCGGTGAGCATTGAGTCCATCGGTGTGGAAGAGACGCTCATCGATCTGGGCATCGCGCAGGACGGGACCATGGAGGTCCCTGAAGACTTCAGCGAGGTGGGCTGGTTCGACGGCGGGGGCATGCCCGGTGGACGCGGACCCACCGTTCTCGCCGGGCACCTCGACTCCACCACAGGCCCCGCGGTGTTCCACCGACTGGTAGAGATGCAGCCTGGTGACGAGGTGGCGGTCACCGACGCTGAAGGCGAAGTTCACCACTATCGAGTCGAGCGCACCGAGGTCTTCGCCAAGGACGACTTCCCCACCCGGGAGGTCTTCGGCGCGCTGCCTGAGGATGAACTGCGTCTGATCACCTGTACGGGACTCTTTGACGCAGAAGAAGGCAGCCACGAGGACAACCACATAGTATTCGCCGTTCCGGTGGACACTTAGGACTGCGAGGTGAGAGGGTCACCCGATCGACATGACCCCATTCTGGAGCCGACCGATTCAAAGGACTGTGCGGCACCGACACCGCCAGGCCCAAGACGGTCAAGGATCGAAGAAGACATCGCGCGGACTCGGCCGTCGGGGCTGGTCTGGACGATGAGCCAGCCATTCACTTGCCCCGTCGGACCGGCCAAGAGGCGGTACACGCCATGACCACCGAACCCGACCGGGCCGAGCCGCTCCTCGGTGAGCTGAGATCCGAACGGCGCCGCTCGATGAAAGGTGCCATCGCCGCGACAGCGCCCACTGAACTCACCACGATGATCTACCAGGCCCTTGCCACCTCAGATGATGATGCGCAGCTAGCCGGTGAGCTGGTCCGCTCTGGAGTGCCGCGCCAGGTGCTCGATCTCGCCACCTTGACCAATGACGAAGGGAGAGAAGCCCTGGGGTATTCCTCCGCGAACTTCCGAGCGACGGTTAACCAGACGAAGAGCTTGCCCGAGCCCGCCGTAGAATCCCGACGCTGGGCCTCTACAAACATCACAGAGCACGAGAAGCAACGCCGATACCGGCGCGCTGACCGAGGGCGAGAATGCTGCGCTCAGATCTCTCACCGAGCCTGAACAGCTGCGGCCCCGCAGCAGTGGACGGGTTCTAGCGGTGGTCGCAGGTGTCATGTCAGCGGATGGTGCCGAGGGTCAGCCCAGCGGCGCGGTAAGCTCCAGGTTGATGCCATCGGGATCCTGGAAGGACAGGATCGCCAGCCCGGCGTCGCGCAGGTCAGTGATCTCCCCGCGTTCGATACCAGCCCCGTCCAGTGCCTGCGCGGCCTCCTGCAGCGCCTCACGGGAGTCCACGGCGAAGCTCACGTGGTCCAAGCCGGTAGTGTCCGGATCAAATCCTGTCTCGCCCACCGGGCGCAGACCGACCAGTGTGCCCTGGGGCGTCTGGTAGACGACGCCGCCGTAGAACTGTTCCTGTGAGGCCCGGACCGCGGGGTCCTCGGCATGTTCCGACGCGTCGATCACGGCAGGCCAGCCGAAGACCTCGTCATAGAACGTCTTCGATCTCGCGATGTCGGTGACGGTGAGCCGGACGTGTGCCAATCCATTGCTGTTGATGAGTGCCATGACGCCACCCTAATCGGGACACCTTGATGCGACCAGCCGTTTCGACTGATACGAACCGTCTGCGACGACCATCTGAGACCGCTGGTGGATTCGACCACTATGTCTTCACCATGTTGGGCTCAAGCGCAGACTCCAGGCTCGAGTTCCCCGTAGATCACTCACCAGCTCCCCCAGGGATCAGGTGAAATCCACCCTCGCTCACCTCACCAAGAATCCCAGAATGCCCTTCTCGCTGGGATCCTAAGGTGCTCCCTACCGGGTTGCGACGTCCACCGTCTTCTTCCCGAACCGGCACCCCGGCGTGAAGTGTCATCGATCCAGGGCCGATTCACCTCACAGGATCCGTTGCCGCATTCTGCTTTCACGAGATCCTGACCTCACCTAGACTCAGGACACAGTCTGGTCTACGTCCTTGGACCAGGCTGGACCCGTCCAGGGACGGGCAGTGAGCAAGGGGCCCCGTCGATCGACTTACGCATCCGGTCGGCGGGGCTCCTTGTCCGCCCCACCGTCTTCCACGACGTAGCTCCAGGGTCGGGGTGTAGGCCCCTAGGGCCACAGGCCCCAGGGTCACAAATCTCAAGGTCACAAATCTCAAGGTCACAGATCCACGACGAAGGGCCTCCACGGGTACCTGCTGAGATACGCCAAGGCACCTTTCACCTCAGCCTCTAAGGGATCCGGGGAGTGATCTACGGGAAATTCGGTGGTGAAATCTGCACTGGATCCAAGCACCGTGAACACATAGTTATCGAAACTTCCCTCTTTCGTGATGGTCCGCTGCCGCACTTGAAAGGGCGTATCCTTACCCTGATCGACGCGGGCTGCTACTACTGCACGCAAGGTAAAGGCTTTCACCGAGAGATCCCGAGTCGGTAATTTTTCTCACCCGCGGTGAATCTCAGTGTCGCATTGTGAGTGTCCATCTCGGGGCCTTTCAGATTAGTGGGAGAAGTGCACATCATCGACACCAGGTGACTCAGGGATCCCGGCACCTCAGGACTTTCCACGCCTCAGCCACACCGAGTAGCCGCCCAGGTGACGCCACGACTCCCGACCCATTCCACCGAAGGTGATCTTTCCTTCCCTCCCCCGCCCAGGGCATCACGAACCGACCCCCCCCCCGGCACGCCGGGAATGCGACGCAAGCCGTCGGGAAAAAGTCTCAGAGCCGGGCCCTAGCGCGTTGGCGGCATAAGGTGACTAACCAGGCTCGCCCTGTCTCGGGCTGGCGTTGGAAGCTCCGGCAGTCAATCCAAATTGCAGCGAAGACTTCTTTAAGTACTTCCTCCGATAACACGGGGTCTCGGAGAAATCCCAGCAGTGTTGTCCATAGAATCGATCCGTGACGTCGGTAGAGCTCCCTGAAGGCCTCTTCGTTACCGCTGGATATCTTCACCAGCAAATCTCCGCACGGATCACCGCTGCTGAGATCTGAACAAGGGTTCAACACGCACCCGAGCCCGAGGAACTTGCAGCAGACATAAGCGAAGGATCTCACAGGTCCACCTGTGGAAGAACACTCCACATTCACTTCGTGACTATTCGTTGAGTGCCTCTAATTCTCGCTGCACCCTCAACATCACACCCTGAAACCGGAAATCCGGGGCGCTACAGCGTCATCACCTCCCCGAGTCAGGCCATTTACAAGAACGCCCCCGGGGTCGCCTGAGGTTGGTGCCACAGATCGCTCCCCGGGTAGCCCACCACTGACAAGTCTCCTCAGCCCGTGCCGGGCCTGTCTCGTATTGCTCTAGGCACTCCGGGAGCCGCCGCCCCACAAGCGGTTCGTTGTTCGACCAGGGGAGAGGTCCCCTTAGATGTCTGGCATCATGTCGCTGTCAAGCTCGATCGCGCTCTAACCGGCGAGGAATTCGACGCTCTTCGCGCCCAGCGAAATTTTCCCGTCACCGACTACACGCTCAACGGAGACAACCTCGTGGTCGTTGTGGTTGGGCTTCGCCCAGCAGATGCCCTCACGGCTCGAAACGCGGCCGCCCTCGATGGTCACCGGGCCACGGGTATCGAAATCACTTCGACCCAACTCACCCCCACCCGAACACCCCAGACCCGTACATCTCAGACCCGAACACCTCAGACCCGAACACCTCAGACCCGTGAACTCGTCTCTCATCCGAGCCGCGGCCCGTCACCTGGAGCAGAGGCAGCCGTCTTTTCAGAACCATATTCTGCACTGGTCAATCCCTGTACGACGAGTTCTGCGTCGTGGACTATCATCTTTTGAGATACGCATTGCTAGCTATACCTCCTACAGGTCCGTTCCCTGTCGGAGTGGATTCCAAGACGCAAGGAAATTGCGGACTTGATCTTCGACTGAACAGTGAGTTTTTTGAATGGCACAGAAGGTAGAAGTAGTTCTTGTCGACGATCTTGATGGCAGCGAGGCAAACGAGACCGTCATTTTTGGTCTAGACGCCCGGTTTTATGAGATCGATCTTAGTGAGGACCATGGCAAGGAGCTGCGCGAGACGCTGAAGCGCTACATCCGCAAGGGCCGCGCCGTTGCTCCACCCTCACCTCAGAATGAAGCGCGACAGATCCGTAAATGGGCGGTCAAGAACGGTTATGAGGTCTCTGGCCGGGGGCGGTTGCATCGAGGCATCGTGGAGGCCTATCGCAACGCGAAGAAGCGCTAACCGCTCACGAGCTCTCCCCGAAGCGGGCCCTGGGGGGACGGCTCGTTGTTCCCGGGATCTCTTCGTCTGGATTTCGGCGACACCGGTCCCGCGCAACATTGGCCACGCCTCAGAACCTAACAAGAGGGGGGTGGGTAAGGGCCGAGTTGATCGCACGGGCTGGCCCTTGGTGGCCTAATGCGTCAGTGGGTGCTCAGGGCTCGGTTTCGCTGGTGGACCGTCTTATCTGGTGGACCGTCTTATTCGGACACCCAATCCCCACCTGCCCCCATTTTTGGTGGGAGTGTATGTAGATTGTGGGACACCCACTCCTGGGTGGTCAGTGCCAAGCCCTGGTCGCTGCCGCTCAGAAGGTCCCCTCTGAAAGGGAAACCCCGTGTCTCCTCTTCCTGGTCAACACCACGACACCACCTCTACAGCACTCCACAGCCCTCCCCGCCGTGGCGCGGTGGCCCTCACCACCGCACTGATGCTGTCACTCTCAGCATGCTCGCCGGGACAGGACACAGAGACCGCCACAGACGAAGAAACAACCCCCGCAGCGATCGAATCCGAGGCGAGCACACCGGAGACGACGGAACCAACAGATACCGACACAGGCCCCGACGGCCCGGACGCTCAGGACGCCCAGGACTCTGGGGAAGATGACCCCACGCCGACCCCCGATGAGACCGAGGCAGCCCAAGAAGAAAGCCTCGAAGCCGCCCCTGAGGCGGCCCCGCCAGCTTCCTTCGAGATTCCCGCCATCGACGCCGGCTCAGAACTGATGCACCTGGGCCTCAGGGAAGACAACACCCTCGACGTGCCCCCAGGAGATCCAGGCTCCCCCGCCAGCTGGTACACCGGCTCGCCTACCCCAGGGGATCCGGGCCCGGCAGTGCTGCTGGGTCACGTCGATGATTCCCTCGGTGAGCCCGGAGTCTTCGCTGACCTGCCCGATCTCGTCGAAGGCGATGAGATCACCGTGGACCAAGAAAACGGTGAGACCGCTACGTTCGTGGTGACCAAAGCCGAGCAATACGACCAGGACACCTTCCCCACCCTGGAGGTCTACGGCAACACCGAAGACCCTGAGCTGCGCCTGATCACCTGCGACGGCTACAACCAGGCCACTGGAGAGTACGAAGATAACTATGTTGTCTACGCCACCCTCGCCAGCTAAGGGCCAAAGAGCCACACCGAGGCGGACAGCTTCCACCTCTTTTCATCACAAGAATTTTTAGTTCCCGGACGACGAAGTGGAATTCCCAGGCGCTGACGTGGGATTAACGAGACGCAGCGTTCTACATTGACTGGTGGATAGTTCGTTCCTCGAAACATTTCCCTCATGACCGTGAGCTGCGCTACTCTGATGAAGTCGCGTCCAGAGCCCCCTTGGGCGCGCGAACCGAATACACCCCGGCATCTCCAAGAAGATGACGATCCGGTTCCCTGTCGGCCTCGAGCAGACGGGCACCCCTGGGCGATGCGGATCGGTGATCTGAGAAAAGTTCTTGTGATTTTTACCATCCGATCCCGATCTCGCTCCGAACCTCGTGTACGGGGCGTGGGTGACAACACGTCAAGTGCCTAAATAGCCACACCACTCTGATGAGGAGTCCCTCAAATGTTTAAATCCAAATTGTTCGCAGTCCCCACCCTGGCGCTTGGCGCCGTGCTGCTCAGCGCAGGCCCGGCCATGGCCCATTCCGAGCACGGCGGATCCAGCGATGGTGCCGCTACCTCGACCTCCAGTGAGTCCTGGTCCTTCCAGACCAGCCTGGACCCCCTGAACAACTCCGGCACCGTCGGTGACGTCCTGATCGAGGGCGAAGGCAACCAGGCCACCGTCTACATGACCGTCGACGGCGCAGCCGAGACCTTCATGGACGGACCCTTCCCCCACGCCCAGCACATCCACTTCGGCGCCCAGGGCCTCTGCCCACCAGCTGAGGCTGACGTGGACGGCGACGGCGCCATCAACGTCGAAGAAGGCGCACCCTTCTACGGCGGCATCGGAGTCTCCCTGACCACTGAAGGCGACACCTCAGCTGACTCCGGCCTCGCCGTGGAGCGCTTCCCCGGTGGTTCCAGCTACACCTACGAGCGCGACCTTGAGATCCCCGATGACGTGCTGGCCTCCATCGTCGATGGCACCGGTGTGATCGTGGTCCACGGCGTGGACCCGGCAGTCCTGACCGAGGAAGCCGCGAACAAGCAGAGTGAGCTCGATGAGTCCCTGCCCAACGCTGCGACCCTTCCGGCTGCCTGCGGCACCCTGAGCGCGTCACAGATGGACGGGATGCCTGAAGGCGGCGCCGACACCGGCGTCTCCGGCGGCGCCCAGGGCTCCAACATGGCCCTGGCCGCCGGCGGTGGAGCACTCGCCCTCGGCGCTATCGGTGCCGGTGCGTACTTCATGCGCCAGCGCACCGTCGAGTCCTGATCTTTCACGCCTGACCAGCATGGTGAGCGAGTTCCCTCGGGACTAGCCCATAGTGCTTCAACGGCGCAGATCACGATGAAGACATGATGGTGGCCCTACAGATCCCTTCAGGTTCTGTGGGGCCACCGCCATGTCGGGCCATCAACAATCACCACTCCCGGTAACCGCTGCAGAACGCCCCTTCCTGCACGAGTCCCCGACCCGAACAAGAATGTGAGCTGAAGACCCCATGCTTTCCTCCCCAGCTCTTCTCCTTGCAGCTCGGGGCCTGGCCCTGGCTACTCTCGCAGCCCTAGGGTTTCTCTTCGCGTCGGCAGGAATGGTCATCCAAGATTCCCGGGAGCTCGACGTCCATGGCGTAGCAGCCATAGGAATCCACATCAGCTCCGCAGCGCTGGCGCTGGCGCTGGCGCTGGTTCTCCGTGCGTGGGGGATCAAGACCGGAGTAGTCCCTGCGATCACCGCGGTAGCACTGTTCGGCCTGACGTTCCTCCAGGCCCTGTTGGGCAGCGCCATGACACTGACCTTCCACGTCAGTGGGGCATTGGTGCTCACAGTGATGGCCACCTGGCTTACCGTCTGGGTCTTCTCTCGGCAGCGTCACAACGACGCCCCCCGTTCGCTTCAACTTCGTAGTCGCTATCCAGAAGGAGCGCACTCATGACCACACTCACGCGAAACACCCACTGGAGACGATCCCTCCTGGCCCCCGTCGCCGCCGGAAGTTTGTTGCTCCTCTCCGCATGTGGGCAAGGCACAGACCAAGACCAAGACGCCCCCGAAACCGAGACCGCGCAAGAAGCCGAGACTCCTGAAGACACCACGGCACCCCAGGAGACCGACCCCGCTCAGACCGAGGACGAGAACACCGAAGCAGAGGAAAGCCCGGCTGAGGACAACGAGGAGGAGGACGAGGATTCTTCTGGCGAGGCCCTGACCCTGGATCAAGTTGAGGAGAACAACTCTCCCGACTCGTGCTGGGCAGTCATGAACGACACCGTCTATGACCTCACCGACTGGATCGAAGATCATCCAGGAGGAGCCGACCGGATCGAAGGGCTATGCGGCACTGATGCCACCGAGGCCTTCGAAGGCCAACACGGCGGCAGCGAAGGCCCTGAGGAGCAGCTCACCGAGTTCGAGATCGGCACCCTTCAGGACTGATCACCTCACCACACGAGAGACTCAGCAGCGCCACCGCCTCACTGCGGAAGCTGGACGGTGATCCAGACTCTGCGCCGAGAAAGGTGACCACTCGCTGAAGGTGATGCCGCGACATCAACGTCTCAGCCCGAACCCCAGAAAGGCACCCACGTGGATACCCAGCACGCGACACTGCGTTTCAGCGCCGGAGGGAAACACTACAGAGTAGGAGTCCCCTCGTTGAAAGCGTCCATCCTGCGCGCTGTGATCACCGCTCGAGCCAGTCAAGGAAAAGCCACACCACTTCAGATCCGCCAGCGAACGATTACTAAAGAAGGTGGATTCGACCACTACGTCTTCACCGTGTTGGGCTCAAGCGCAGACTTCAGTCTTGAGTTCCCCGTAGATCACTCACCAGCTCCCCCGGAGGATCAGGTGAAGTCCACCCTCGCGTACCTCACCAAGAACCCCTGGATGCCCTTCTCGCTGGAATCCTAAGGTGCTCCCTACCGGGTTGCGACGTCACCGTCTTCTTCCCGAACCGGTACCACGGGCTGAAGTTCCCGCGGACCTCCCCGTAAGGGAGAGGTCACGCGTGGTTCAGGTGACCGTCATCCCCGATGCACGTGGAAGAACTAGCTGGGCCCTCGAGGCCCACTTGATCCTATGAGGAGATCGCACCATGGACCGTAACAAAAATTCCAACCCGATACGGCAGGATCGAGCGGCACTCCTCGCCACCCACCGGGCCACCGAAACCCGGGCCTCCCGCAAAAGGAAACTCCTCTGGAGCGCAGGCGGAATCACCACCCTCGCCGTGGCCGGGACTTTAGTCGCAGTCGCAGTGGTCAATGACCCTGCGCCACAGGCGCGCCAGGACATCGAGATCGCCGGACTCGAGACTTTCGAGGATCTCGACGCCGAACACGTGTCCACCCCGGTGGACTACGACCAGGGGCCTCCTGTCGGTGGCACCCACTCCAGCACCTGGCTCAACTGTGGAACTTACACCCAAGAGGTGCCCGAGGAGAACGCCGTACACTCCCTGGAGCACGGGGCCATCTGGGTCACCTACGACCCCGAGACCGTACCCCAGGACCAGGTTGACACACTGCAATCGGCCTTACCAGAGACCTATGTGGTGCTCTCTCCGTACCAGGACATGGACTCCCCCATCACACTCTCGGCCTGGGGTGCGCAAATGGCCGTGGAGACCCCGGACGATGAGCGCGTCGAACAATTCGTGAGCCAATACTGGCAGTCCCCCAACGCCCCGGAACCCGGGGCCTCATGTACCGGAGGACTCGACGCCCCCGGGCGCGCCTCCTGAGCCACACAACCCCCCCCCCCACGGAAGGCCAAGGCTTCGGTTGCTTCCCTCATCGGGTCGCCCCGACCACGGGGGCAAGGCAATTTACTATCACCCTGCCCCGCTCAGCCGGCGCGGTTCACACACATCAATTCGCACCTGCGAACCCACGCCCAAGAGCTCACTCAGATCCCTGCTCCGGACCAGGCCCTCCACGGCCAGGCTCCGGGGATTCTCGACTGCTGGACCCAGCACGCTGACGACACAACAGCGTGAGCCATGCTCGCCCCGATTGCGGCTGAAACTGAAAGTCACGACAGTCAAACCAAATTCTGGCGAAAACCTCCCGTAGAGCATCATCGGCCAACGATCGATCGCGAAGACACCTCAACAACACCACCCACAGAGTCGAACAGCGCTCTTGGCACAGGCGTTCGAATGCTGGCACGTCACCCTGAGAAATCCTCACCAGTAAATGTCCGCACGGGCCAGAAGAGCAAAGCTCCGAGGCGAAAGGGTGGTGCTCATCCCATCCGGGGGCTTTGAAGGAGACATACAGGAAGCATGTCACGAACACGGTCGGGTCCGCCCTGGATAGGTGAGGTCAAGATGTCATTATCGGTGCGGCAAACCCGTCGTACAAGAACGCCTGAGGATCCCCGACCTCAAGACGCTCACAATCCTTCTAAAAGACATTTGTCAAGGCCCCATTAAGCGACCCATGCAGACTGTGCTACCACACAGACCTCGCTCCCATCATTTCCTTTTTTCCAAGATGCTTTAGAGACTCTCTACAGACCAGATCCTCAAGAGATACAACTGTGGTCTGTTCTGGTTTCACCGGCCCTCCAAAAGGTTCACCGGTCCACCCGTCCTTGTCGGCATCCGCTAGGGGAACTACGCTCATCGGGATCACACACCTCGATCACCCACAGGGTCAGTGCCACTGATCAGATGTGGCGATAACGCCCTCACCCCAGGGTGAGGCGGTGGCGTGGCACGACGTGTCACTAGGCCCAGTAGCGAGGAATCCAGATCAGGAGGAACCCAAATGGGACGAATTGTCATCATGCAACACGGAGCGACGTATCAGATGGGGTTATCAGACGCCGTCGCAAAGGCAATGAACTCAGTCATCGTGGAACACTTCGCGCAAGGCAAAGGCGTAGCCATCGAAGGCCTGCGTGGAGGAGACGCCGAGAACGATCAGCCCAAGGTCCCGGAAGGTCATACGCTCACCCTCTGGGTCGGACCACACGCCCATGTGAGCTTCACCCACCACGCCGAGGTCGACGAAGAGCAATACTCACAGATGGTCGCGCGGATGACGGAGACCCTACAGAAGGACAACCGCATCCACTTGCGATAGGAGGTCTTACCACCACGGAGTGTCTTGTGACAGAGAGCACAGACGACCCTGCTGGACCCCGGGGCGGGCTCTGGAGGTAGATGCCTGGTGGAGTAGATGCGTCGCGCCCGCGTTGGGGTGGAGCCAAAGTTAATCGGGATTGGAATCAGTCGGGGGTCGGTAGCGTCTCGTGGCGTCGAGCGTAGAGGGCCAGTAGCTCCAGGGCCTCGGGTCTGTGCTCGGCGGCCCACTGGAACACCTCCGTAGGACGCAGCACCCCGATCACCTCATGGCCCTCACGAACCAGGAGAGGCCGGATCTCCTGATAGCTGAACAGCTCGATGACTTCATCGATCACCATCCCCGCTTGCAGCGCGGGATGTACCTGCACTGCGCAGGCACATCGTCGTGAGGCCCACTTCTCTGGCCGAGCCAGCTTCACTTCACGGATATCTCGGTCAGTGATCACTCCGATAGGTTGATCAGACATGTTCGTGATCACCACATAGCCAGACCCGGACTCGCGAAGCATCTGCTCGGCGCTGTCCAGGGGCAGAGTTTCACAGAGGGACAGCCCTAGGGGGTGCAGTAATTGACGCACCGTCGTTGCTGAGATCTCGCCGCTTGGCATCGAGCTCGCCTCTCCACTTGTGGTCACCACTCAGGGGGGCCGACTGTGGCCTCAGGGCAGCCCCTGGCCTCGAGCCCGACCCTGTCCCGACGATCTACTGGGCGTTCGACTGACGAACTCTCAGAATACGGGGTCGCCCCCTATGTCCGCTTCGATCACCCCGGAGCCATTCCGGGGACCCCTGGCCAGGACTGCTCACCCGGTAGGCTCACCATCGATCGCTCCCAGCCAACCATCAGCCGACTCATCATCGGCCTCCACGAGGTCCTTAAACTGCTCAAGGGTTTTCTCTGCACGATTTTGGACTACGTCGAAATGATCACCAATCGCCTCAGGCTCCTCTCCCGGAACATACTCCAGCTCCAGGTGCACCTCAGTGCGGTCATTGCCTGTTGCCTTGAGGGTGACCACACCGGAGTTGACCGTCTCCTGCGTGGCTGCCCACGCGATTCTGCGCTCAGGCTGCTGGTCAAGGATCTCGGTCTCCCATTGCTGATGAACCCCAGCAACCTCAGCGACCCACAACAACCGGGTGTCCGTGAGGTGACGGACACTGGCCACCCCAGTCATGAACCGGGGGAACTCTTCGAACTGCGTCCACTGGCGATAGACAACCTCCACCGGGGCCTCTACAACAACAGAATCTTTCACCGTGATCGTCATGATCGTTCCTCCTTCGAGGATTGATGAGGCACCGCCGCAGCGACACCTTCCACATCCGGTGACTCTACCTTCAGCCCCCCCGTCGCTGCTCGGCGCTGCTGGTCGCTGCTGGTCGCTGCTGGTCGTTGAGACGGGGAGGAACCGAATCGCTAGCCACAGTGAACATCCTGCGCGGCAGGCGCCCTAGATTGTGCCTGCAGTGAGACAGGGTCGCTGGGATATCTATTCCTCCGGTCCCGTCCTCACCGTCCTAGGGGTCCCGAGAAGGCGGGATCCGTTGTCGTAGAACACCGCGCGCAGCCAGTCCTCTCCCATGCCGAGGTTGATCAGGGAGTCCAACGCGTGACAGTAGCGGTAAGGGATGTTGGGGAAATCGGTGCCAAGCACAATGCGGTCCTTCAGCTCTCTGAGCTGCCCGAGTCGGTCTCGGGGGAACGGATGCAGACCCTCGATGAAATTAGTGAACACCATCGTGGTGTCCAGATGGACGCCCTCGAAGCGAGCTGCCAGGTCTAAGAACTCGGCGTATTCGGGCATGCCTAGGTGAGCAATCACGAGGCGCAGGCCCGGGAACCGGCGCAGCAGTCGCTTAATGCGCACCGGCCCGGTGAACTCTCCCGGGCTCGGCCCGGATCCACAGTGAATGACCACCGGGGTCCCTGAAGCCGCCAGCATCTCCCAGACCGGGTCCAGCAGAGCCTCCCCGGGATCGAAGGCCCCGACCTGGACATGAATCTTAAACACCCGCACTCCCCGGTCGAGGGCTAATGCCACATACTCTGCCGCAGTCGGCTCCGGGTAAAACGTCGCACTCAGCGCAACCTCAGGCACCTCAGAGGCGAGCCGAAAGGAATAGTCGTTGAGCCAGGAAGCCATATCCGCACGATGCGCGTAGTTCAGAGACGTGAAAGCACACACCCCGAAACTCTGCAAAATCTCGACCCGCTCGGACTCCGGGAGCCGGTAGGTGATCGGCCAGTCCTGACCAAGACTCGGGCCCACTGCATCGAAAAATGACCAGACTTTCCCCAGCACCGCATCAGGCATGAAGTGGGTATGAATATCGACCAGGCCCGGCAGCTCCAGGGCCTTCCAACGAGCTCGGACCTCTTGGGTTTCAGCGTCGAGCATCCCGGCAGGGTCACGGAGACCTTCTCCACTGAAATTCATCCGTAGCCGGGACCCACGATCACTGCACACTGACTTCCCCCTACCCCTTGTCGACTCGACATACCCACCATTGGAAACGGTCTGTTCTACATGGTCTCGGAACGGGTTTGATCCAGGCTCTGGTCTGTCCCAGGTTGAGTGGCGCCGGGACGGTGTGCTGACGATAGTAGTGCTCATCGAACTCGACCGGGACATCAGCCCGATCTCTCCACGCGGGAGGTCACCACCAATGATGCTGGGCGCCACGATCCCGCCCAGGAATTCGCAGGTGTGCCTATCGACGACCGAGGCGATCTTGACCATCCGGCAAATCTCATCAGCGTCGAATTGAAAGTCCACCACCCACACCACATTCAGAGCTCCGCCTGCGGGGCTTCCGAGGTGGAGAACCCCTCGCGTGTGCCTCGACGCCTCACCGCAGACCCTCTTCACGCCAGAGCATGGACGACTCCAGTTATAAAGGATATAAAGGACACAAAGGCTGACCATCCGTCCTGGAGGACCTCGATGAAGCCCTAGAAGACGGTGCCGGCTCTCCCTACCTGCTGCAATTCATCACCGGGGCCCGAGGGGTCGGAAAGACCGTCCTGCTCACCGAAATGGGGCGCCGGGCTCGGCAGCAGGGCTGGATCGTCATCGACGAGACCGCCACCCCGAAACTCATCCAGCGACTCACCACCGCGGTACGACGACACCGCGAAGAACTGGGCACACCGTCTCGCCGGAGAATCACCGGAGCAGGACTCAACCTGGGGCCCCTCGGAGGAGCAAACCTAGACCTGGAATCCCCCGACCGAGCAGCACCCGGACTTCGTGAGGAGATCGGCATGCTCTGCGATGCCCTCGACCTCCACGACGGTCAGACCGGGCTGATCATCACCGTCGATGAGATCCACACCATCCCTCAATCCGAGCTCGACGAGCTCACCGCGATCACCCAACACCTCATCCGAGAAGACCGACCCATCGGGCTTCTCATGGCTGGGATCCCTCAGGCTGTCGAGAAGATGATCTCTGACAACGCCCAGCAACCCAAAGTCAGCACCTTCATGCGCCGAGCCGAACGCACCTCCTTAGAAGAAGTCCCCCTGCACAGCGTCGCAGCCGCCTTCGAGAAAACCCTCACCGAAACAGACCGCAGCATCTCCCCCGAAATCGCCCTAGAATGCGCCCAGGCAACCGGAGGCTACCCCTTCATGATCCAACTCGTCGGCTACCACACCTGGCGCATCGGTAAGACCGGCGAAGTCACCAGCGCCCACGTCACCGCCGGCAAGGACAAAGCCCGCAAGCGTCTCGGCGACCTCGTCCACGCCCCAGCCCTGGCAGACCTCTCCCCCGTGGACCGCACCTTCCTAACCCACATGTCTCAAGACAACGGACCAACCCGCGCCATCGATATGCAAAACCGCATGGGCGAAGGAAGCAACTACATCAGCGTCTACCGGGACCGACTCATCCGCGCTGGCATGATCCAACCCGCAGCCACCTACGGCCGCTTCGAGTTCGCCCTCCCAGAACTACGCGAATACCTCCGCGAACACGCCGCCCAACTCATCGCGCAATCCGAGAACTGAGCCCTACGTGGATCGGCCTGTAGAAAATTCTTGGAGAACCGCTCCAACCCTCAGCTCTGTGGCGCTGATGGCGGCCTCGCGGGCACCCGCAGCGACAGTGATGCCTCGCCAACGGCTATAAACGTTGACGAGGCATCACCTCATCGCATCCCCTGAAAGGGAACCGGACTAGCCCATGGGCAGACCAGACCAGCACGCTCAGCCTAGGTGCTGCCGGTGACATGGCGAAGGCCCCGCCGAACTGAAGCGAGTTCGACGAGGCCTTCTACCATTCCACATACAACTGCGCGATGGAGGCGAATCAATCACCGCACGCACCTCACCCTAGAGCCAACGACAGAGCCCGTGAAGACCCCTCTGCCCATCGGCCTCCTGTACAACGACCTCGACCCGGGAGGTTAGTGTTCTTCACCCGGTCTGGGAACCGACGTCGTCTCCCATGCAGCGGTCACCGGTTCAGACGGCCGCGGTGGCAGGTGCCGATACAGACTCGTCCGGGTGATCCCCGTCTTCGCGACGATCTCAGCAATGGTGTGCCCCGCATCCCGCAGATGGATGGCGTAGGCCAGCTTGTCTGGGTCCACCACCGAAGGCCGCCCCACACGTCGGCCCTTCGCTGTGGCCACCGCCCGAGCATGGGCCGCGCGCTCCACGGTGTAGGTCCGTTCCATCTGTCCGAACAGTGCCAGCAGCACCACAGCCAGCTGCGCCATCGGATCATTGGGGTTCGATGAATCGACCTTGATCGGGTCAGCCAAGTTGCGGACCCCCACTCCCCGCTCGGCGAGGTCATGGATCAGGTTCAGGGTATCGCGCACCGTGCGGCCGAGTCGGTCGAGGGTGTGGACCACGATCACGTCCCCGTCGCGGGCATACTCCAACACCGCGCCGAGTCCGGGCCGATTGACGGTGGACCCTGACTTCTTATCTACGTAGATCCGGTCTACTGAGATGCCGACCTCCCGCAACGCATCGATCTGTCGATCTAGATCCTGTTTGGCCGTCGAGACTCGTGCGTATCCCAATTCCATGCCCCGAGAGTACCAGTAGTCCGGACCGTACGGCATAGGTGAGACGTAGTATTGGGGATAACTTGTGGGACGCAGACGCGCCGATGGTTTCGTGGTCGACCGACTGAGGGTGGAGGGTGTCCCACAACCAAGGAAACGGGACGGCTATCTGAGCCTTTTCCGCTCGTTAGTGATGACCCGCTCAGGTGCAGCAGGAGTGACATTTAGCGCTACGACTCATATCTCCTGATTAGGAGGATTTGGAGGCCGTTACGATGTGGCACACCTCAGCGTCTCTACAGTCTGCCGGGTCC
The DNA here is from genome assembly GCF_017347085.1 of Nesterenkonia sp. E16_10. GTDB lineage: Bacteria > Actinomycetota > Actinomycetes > Actinomycetales > Micrococcaceae > Nesterenkonia. Next base: position 2,631 of record NZ_JADPSA010000032.1, on the reverse strand, counting down.
AGTTTCTGGCTTGCCAGAAGGGTCTGTTCGAGATCAGCGGCTAGCACCTGAAGTTCAATTTGGCGTGCCCGGACATCGGCGAGTTTCTCTTCGAGAAGACCTGAGACGTGTCCACAAGGGGTCTGGCCTGTCTCGCGGAGCTCAATCGTGTCCAGTACCTCGCTCAGGCTCAGGCCGGCAGCCTGGGCGGCACGGATAAACCGCAGCCGTGCGACGGCATGGTCGTCATAGCGACGGTAGCCGCCACCCGTTCGCGCTGGTTCCGGCAAGAGGCCCTGGCGTTCATAGAAGCGAATCGTCTGACGTCCGAGACCTGTGATGGCGCTGAGTTCTCCGATAAGCACCCTCCCATCCTATGACTTGACCTTGTACCTGACTGTAAGGTTTAAGGTCAGGTCATGGAAATCGTGCTGCAGTACTTTGAGGGATGCCCCAATTGGAAGATCGCCCATGAGCGGCTCCAGGCGCTGTGTGCTGAGCGCTCCGACATCAGTCTGAGTATGCAGCTGGTAGAGAGCGATGCTGAGGCTGAGCTGGTTGGCTTTCATGGTTCCCCAAGCGTTTTGATCGATGGTTTCGACAGATTCGCTGAGGCCTCTTCTGCGGTGGGCCTGTCGTGTCGCCGGTATGTGAGTCCTGAGGGGATGGCCGGGGCCCCGACCATGGAGCAGCTGCGCGCAGCGCTAGCAGACGCTGAGTTCACGCCGAGATAAATCCTGAGCCCCGAGGATCCCATTCACCCCGCTGCGTGACGGTCGAGGCGCTTCAAAGAAGGTGTAGATATGACGAGGAAGCACGAGGAGCCCGAGAAGTACGACCTGATGGTTATTGGTGCCGGGATGGCGGGAATCGCGGCAGCGACCAAGTGCGCGTCCCAGGGATGGCGTGTGGCCATCGTGGACTCGCTTCCCTATGGTGGCACCTGTGCCTTGCGGGGGTGTGACCCGAAGAAGATTCTGCGCCGAGGAGCTGAGATCCTCGAGGCGGCACATCTCATGGGGGATAAAGGCATCGATGAGGGGGGCCTATCGGTGAACTGGGCGCAGCTGATGAAGCATAAGCACGGCTTCACCGATGGGGTGCCCGCCAGCATGGAAGACGGGCTCAAGACGCACGGGGTGCAGACACTCCACGGCACCGCAGTGTTCACCGGCCCGACCGAAGTTGAGGTCTCCGGGGTGGGGTATCACGCAACAAAGATCCTGATCGCGACCGGTGCCACGCCTGTGTCGCTTGATTTTCCTGGCCACGAGCACCTGATCGACAGCACCGCGTTTTTGAATCTCGAGAGTCTTCCTCCGCGGGTCCTCTTTGTCGGAGGCGGGTTCGTGTCCTTCGAATTCGCTCATATCGCAGCACGCGCCGGGTCCCGACCGATCATCATCGACCGTGGATCGCGACCGTTGAAGGGCTTTGACCCTGATCTGGTGGATCTGCTGGTCCGACGTGGCGCCGAGTGTGGTGTCGACGTGCAATCGGGTACCAGCATGACCGGTGTGGAAGAGACACCCGCGGGGTATCAGGTGCACCTTCAACAGCAGGGCGTCGCGTCGATGATTGAGGTGGACCTTGTCGTTCATGGGGCAGGACGTGTCCCTGATCTGTCCAGGCTTGATCTTGAGGCTGGAGGTGTGGCGTATGGTCCAGGAGGCATCGACGTGTCGGCTGATCTGCAGTCGGTCACGAATTCCGCCGTGTATGCCGCCGGTGATGCTGCGGATACTGAAGGGATGCCACTGACCCCCGTGGCCGTATTGGAAGCCAAGGTTGCGGCATCAAACATTCTGAAGTCAGGAAATGCTGTGCCTGACTATGCGGGGACTCCCACGGCGGTCTTCACGATCCCGGAGCTCGTTAGGGTGGGTGTGCTCGAAGATGAAGCCCAGGCGCGCGGAATGGATATCGAGGTCAGGTATACCGATACCAGCCGGTGGTTCTCCCAGTATCGAGTCGGCGAGACGGCGGGGGCGGTCAAGATCCTCGTTGATCGATCGAGTGATCGCATCGTGGGGGCTCATCTGTTCGGACATGGTGTTGCCGAGTTGGTCAACACGATCAGCCTGGCCATGAAGTACGGGCTCACGGCGCGCGAATTGAGGTCCTCTCCGGCGGTTTACCCTTCGGTCGGGTCTGACCTGGGCTCGATGCTCTGACCTGAGATAAGAAGAACTCTGCGATACGGCCGGGCATGGTGTGGAGTTCATAGATAGAACACCGCGAGTTTCCGAAGGTTCCTTGAATAGGCTTTCAGGCTTATGAGAGGTTACTGGACCGTTGATCGGTCGAGATTCCACATTCGGTGCTCACCGACTGCGCGAGGTCGAAGGAATCCTCCGCAAATTGGAAAGTGTTGAGGAACGTCCTGGCAGGTTCACTGCAGTACGTAGCGACCTGCCCGGACAGTGCAGAGCCTGTCACTCCGCGTGCGCCTGCCAAGTGTCCAGTGCATCATCCCAGTGCTGTCGATCTAAGCGACAGATATCGGTGTCAGAAGACCGCCATTTATCGCTACGACTCACAGACCTGCCGTCGTGATTTCGACGAGACAGCTGTGTCTTAGAAAGCTATAGCTTTCTAATCCGCTCTGTCAGTTCATTAGTTACTGTATAGTTCAGTAGATGCTGACTATTG
>NZ_JADPSA010000031.1 GCF_017347085.1 Nesterenkonia sp. E16_10 | reverse complement strand
ACGTCGAGGTTTCCCGACGATGGAGGTTCCTACGCCATCCATCCGAAAGACCTCGACGTGTCCGACGCTACCCCGCCGGCCGGCTTCGGCCGCCCTGACCTAACCGCCTTCGCGGCTCATCCCAATCGACCCTGATCGGGTCTGCTGACCCTCTCGACGAGAACGCAGCGACATCACAGCCACCCAACCCCGACCGTCCGGGAAGCCGGGGCACGTCACATGGGCTGTGCTGCGGGCGTGTCGAGTGGGTCGTCCAGGGGCGACGCAGGAGCGTCGACGCGACGTGCTGAGAGGTGGTTCCAACCGAGCGCTAGGACACCGGCTACAGGCATGGCGATAGGTCAGGAACGGCGTCGCTCCCTGCGCAGGAGGGAGCGCAGAGTCTCGGCGTTCGCGTAGCCGACCCGTAGCGCGATCTCGGCGGAGGTGAGGTCCGTGGTTGCTGAGAGGTGCCGAGCTCGTTCGGTGCGAAGCCGTTGGACGAAGCCGAGCGGAGTGAGGTTGAGCGCCGCACGGACTCGTCGTTCGAGGGTGCGCCGGCTGGTGCCGAGCGACTGCGCGACGAAGGCGACGTTGAACGGTTCGTCCAGGCGGGCGCGCACGAAGCGTTCGAACTCGACGACGATCGGGTCCTCGTGCCGGAGATGTTCGTAGGCGACGAAAGCCGCCTGCGACGGGCGCTCGTCGATGATGAGGAGCTTGGCGACATGTTGGGCCAGGTCGGGGCTAATCGATCGCACGAGTGAGAGCGCGAGGTCGATGTGGGCGAAGGCGGCGCCGGCGGTGACGAGGTTCCCGTCGACCACGACCATGGTGTCGAGATCGAGGGCGACGGTCGGATAGCGCTTCAGGAACTCCGGCCCCAGGAACCAGCTGGTCGTCGCCCGCCGATGATGCATCCGTCCGGTCTCGGCGACGGCGAACACGCCGGTGCACGCCGCGGCGATCCGGGTGGTCGCCTCGTCGAGGCGCCCGAGTGAGGCGATGACCGAACGAGCATCTCGGCTCTGGAGGGCGTCGTGGGTCGCGGCGGCCGTGAGGGTTCCAAGCGCAGGGACGACGACCACGTCGAACTCTCCGGACTCCGACAGCGGGTGGTCCACCGACAGGGTCATCGATGCCGTCGTGGTCACTCGCCGTTTCGGTCCGAGGATGGCGAGTTCGATCGGGTCGATCCGCGGGTCGACATCGCCGCGGGCTCCGTCGGCCACCCGCACGATGTCGATGACCGACGCGACCGCCGAACCGAAGCAGCCGTCGATCGCGATCAGTCCGATACGCATGGCGTGAATAATAGCAATACTGCCGTATACGCCACTCCCCATCGGCCCTCGCTCGTCATATGCTGAACTTGCCCCACGAAGAACCCCGACGTCAAGGAGAACTCCTCATGTCCACACCCGCATCACTTCCGTATGCCTTCGTCGCCAAGATCGTCGCGGCCGATGGACAGCACGACGCGGTCGCCGATCTGCTCGCCGGCGCTGTCGCACTCGCCAACGAAGAAGTAGGAACGATTGTCTGGTTCGCGGCTAGGACCCACGCCGACACCTTCTGGATCTTCGATGCATTCCCCGACGAGGCCGCTCGCGACGCCCACGCCAACGGCGCCATCGTCGCAGCCCTGATGGCCAACCAGCACCTCCTCGGCGCAGCACCCGAGATCCTGGCGGCCGACGTCCTCGCGTCCAAGCTCCCGTAGTCCGCCAACGCACGAGACGATCGCGCCCCGCCGAGTCGGTCCGCAGATAGACGTCGAGGTCTCCCGACGATGGAGGTTCCTACGCCATCCATCCGAAAGACCTCGACGTGTCCGACGCTACCCCGCCGGCCGGCTTCGGCCGCCCTGACCTGACCGCCTTCGCTCGACTCGACGGCCTCGGTCTGAGCGTGATCGGGCAACGACTTGAACCGGATCGTGCGGTCCTCGCGTGCCGCGTGGTGGAACCAGATCAGTGGTGCCGACGGTGCGGCAGCGAAGGCGCCGCTCGTGACACCGTGATCCGGCGGTTGGACCACGAGCCGCTGGGCTGGCGACCGACCGTGCTGGAAGTTGTAGTGCGCCGCTACCGCTGTGCCGACTGCGGACACGTGTGGCGCCAAGACACCAGCGCCGCGGCGGAGCCACGCGCGAAGCTCTCGCGCACCGGGCTGCGGTGGGCGCTGGAAGGGATCGTGGTCGCACACCTCACCGTCGCCCGTGTCACCGAGGGACTCGGGGTCGCGTGGGACACCGCCAACAACGCGGTCCTGGCCGAAGGCAAGCGGCTGCTGATCAACGACCCCACGCGGTTCGAGGGCGTGAAGGTCATTGGCGTCGATGAGCACGTCTGGCGCCACACCAGGCGTGGCGACAAGTACGTCACCGTGATCATCGACCTCACCCCGGTCCGCGATGGCGCCGGCCCAGCAAGGCTGCTGGACATGGTCGAGGGCCGGTCGAAGGCGGCATTCAAGACCTGGCTCGCCGACCGCGACGACGCCTTCCGTGACGCGGTCGAGGTGGTCGCGATGGACGGCTTCACCGGGTTCAAGACCGCCGCTGCGGAGGAGATCCCGGACGCGGTCACGGTGATGGATCCCTTCCACGTCGTGCGCCTGGCCGGTGACGCCCTCGACAGGTGCCGGCGCCGGGTCCAACTCGCGATCCACGGGCACCGTGGGTTCAGGGACGATCCGCTCTACAAGTCGCGGCGCACGCTGCACACCGGCGCGGACCTGCTCACCGACAAGCAGAGCGACAGGCTACGCGCGCTGTTCGTTGATGACGCTCACGTCGAGGTCGAGGCGACCTGGGGTGTCTACCAGCGGATGATCGCCGCCTATCGCCACGAGGACCGGCAACGTGGCCGCGAGCTCATGGAGAAGCTGATCACCGACCTCAGCGCCGGCGTCCCCAAGGTGCTCACCGAGCTCACCACCCTGGGCCGGACCCTGAAGAAGCGAGCCGCCGACGTGCTCGCCTACTTCGAACGACCCGGCACCAGCAACGGGCCGACCGAGGCACTCAACGGACGGCTCGAACACCTGCGCGGCTCCGCACTCGGGTTCCGCAACCTGACCAACTACATCGCCCGAAGCCTGCTCGAGACCGGCGGCTTCAGACCCCAACTCCTACACCCCCGATTGGGATGAGCCGGTTTCTGACTACAACGGCGTAGGCGTATCGCTCAGTTCCGAGTCTCGGTCGATCTGTGGTCAGAAACCAACATTTACGGCACGGACGATCCGGCTGGGCCGGACCTGTCAGGGTTTCCGTGTGAGGCGTTGCAGCGCTGCCACATGTTGGGCGTAGGCGGTATGGCCGCGCGCAGTGAGGGAGACCCAGGTCCGAGGACGACCAGGCCCACGAGATGCGCCCAGGGCCTGCGAGACGTAGCCAGCGTCGGTGAGGCGGCGCAGATGTTTACTGAGTGCCGAGTCGCTGATCCCGGCCACTTCCTTGAGGGTCTTTGCCTCGACCGCCGTCGTGGCCGCTAGGGTCGCGCAGATGCGCAACCGAACGATCTCGTGGATCAGCGGATCGAGGCCGTCGTCGATTGACTCCTCGGTCATGGTGCGGCACTTCTCAGCTGTGTGCGCAGCAGCCCGTCATAGCGGCGCCCCACAACGACCGTGCCCACGACGAGGATCGCAGCGATCACCCAAGGAGTCCAGGCAATGCCGAGCTGATTGCCCAGCAGAAAACCCGCGGCGAAGCAGATGGTGATGCCAGACACATAGATGGCGAGCAGTGACCGCCCGCTTTGGCCCCCGTCGAGCGCTTCGTCCCCGTAGAGGTCGATACCGGACAGACGCCGGTAGATGCGCCCCAACACGATGATGCCGAGCACAGGCACCGGGATGAGGAACATCGCAGGTCGACCGAGGACACCGCCGAGCTGGAGTACGAGGGTGCCGAGTAACAGACCGAGGACCGGGTGATACCACCATGGAGTGTATAGCCGCTCGGCGAGTCTCCTACGGGCGGTAGCCACCGCGTCGAGTGCGTCGCTTTCCTCAGAGTTTTTCTCCATACAGGAAAGTATCTAGGTTTCTTTCCCGCGGGTCAAGTATCCGCACCGACACTTCCTTGATCGGGGCTTACCTCAGCACCCGTACTCCACTCGAGTCTCAGAAAACCAATATTGAGTGAGACGCCCCCAACTAGTGGCGATTGAGCCCTACTTGTACAAGATGTACTCTTAGCTCATGACCAGTACAACCCTCAGCGACTTCCGGGCTCACCAGAGCAAGATCCTCGATGACGCGCAGCGCGAGCCGGTGGAGATCCTTAGCCGTGGCAGCCGACGCAAAGCCGTGGTGGTCTCCCCCGAGTTCTTCGACCGCGCGGTCCAGGCCCTTGAAGACCAGACTGATATTCGCGGCGCCCGGGAAGCACGCAGCGAAGATGGCCAGCTCTCCCACGAGGAACTGATGGCCGAGCTCGGCCTCTGAGCCAGGAGTAGCGCCTCTCAATGCCGCCGTACTCGATCACGTACAAGCCCTCTGCGGCGAAAGCTTTCCGCAAGATCCACCCCAGTGACCGGTTGCGGATCAAGGAAGCCATCGAAGATCTCGCTCGAGACCCGCGCCCTCAGGGGTATGTCCAGCTCAGCGGTGGTGATGGAGAGTGCCGCATCCGAGTAGGTCAGTACCGGGTGGTCTACGACATCGAGGATCAAGAGCTGGTGGTGTTGGTGCTGCGCGTGGGACACCGACGCGAGATATACCGCTAGAGCCAACCTCAAAGGAGCCAGCGAGCCCTCGCCACGGAGGCGGGCAGCAGGATTCGCCACGCCTCGTGTCCTCGGTGACCCGCTTGAAGGGGCAAGACGACCGAACCTGTGACCCGAAGGATGCTGAAGTTTGGCACCCCTCCCCCACCGTGAAGCGCTCCGGAGTAGTCACCCTGCTATCGCAAATAATCCTTGAGTTGGACCACGATTCAGACCAGACGCACAACCGTCCACAGACTCTTCTTGCAGTCGAGTTGATGTGCAGAACCAGACATCCACCTAGAAAAAACCTGGAGACTGAAATCATCGTCTCCGACTACACTTTCCACTTCATGAAATGTGAGCGACACCTTCTCCGGGACCGTTCCCCCGGTGAAGTGGATTCGAAGAGTCAGGCCCCAAGTGCCGGTTCTTCAACTAACGAGTGAGGTATCGAAATGGCGCAGAAGGTAGCAGTTGTTCTTGTAGATGACCTTGATGGCAGCGAGGCGAAGGAGACCGTGACGTTCGGGCTTGATGCTCGGCATTACGAGATCGATCTCAGCGAGGATCATGCCAAGGAGCTGCGGGAGACTTTGAAGCAGTACATCCGGAAGGGGCGCGCGATCGCGCCGCCCACCCCGCAGAATGAGGCCCGCCAGATCCGTGATTGGGCGATCAAGAACGGGCACGAAGTCTCATCCAGAGGTCGGCTGCACCGTGACGTCGTCGAGGCCTACCGCAACGCCAAGAAGCGGTAACTACCGACTCGACACGCACGTGTGGCCTGGTGGGAGCTTGGGGCTCCCGCCAGGCCACACGTCTCCCGCATCGGATCACGGTGCCAGGCCGTTCTCGCCTAGGATTCACCAGTGACGGTAGTACCCTAAATAACGTTTCCGGTATTTAGGCTTGCTGTGCGTGCCAGGCCTCGAGCGCTTCAATGAGGATCGAGACCTGGGTCCGATCTTGCTCTACCGCAGCAAGCTTCAGTCGGCGGTGCACAGAAACCGGAAGATCGTAGGACGTGCGCTTCGTCTGCTCCGCACTCCCCTTGGCCGACGTGAAAGTGGGCTTCGGTTCCGAGGCTTGCTGCTGGGCCCGCCGATTGGCCAGCTTTGATTTCATGTCACTCACCGGCGATCTCCTTCAATTCCTTGTAGACAGTCTCGTATCCGTAAAGCTTGTGTGGGCGCGAATAGGTGTTCTGCGAGATCGCCGTTCGTCGACGAATTTCGGTCGTGAATTTGGGCGGAGCAGCCTCGTCGGCAAGGACATCGCGCGTGGTCAGAGTGAGTTTCTCTCGGTTATCTACGGCTCCTAGGAGCAGGGCGGCATCTTTTCCGTGGGCCAGCCCGTCGAGAGTGGCGTAAGCGCGATCGAGTCCCATGGGTTCTGGCATGACAGGAACGATGACGAAGTCAGCAAAATCGACTGCGGCTTGCATAACTTCTGCCTGCCCCGGCGGGGTATCAACGAAGACCCATGGGGTGTTCGTCTCTTTGCGGCGAAGCTTCGGCAGCGACACCGAGTGGACTTCATACTCCAGCGGTTCACCTTCATCCTGAGCGCGGGATGCCCACTCAGTTGCCGACCCTTGGATATCTGCATCCCATAGCTCGACGTGCCTGCCGTCGCGCGCTGCGGCGGTAGCGAGGTAGATGGCGGTGGTCGTCTTCCCTACTCCGCCCTTGCTGTTCACGATCGCAATGCGCATCCAACTCTTCCTTATCGCGGTATTCCAGTACTGCCAGTATTACCGTGATACCGCGATACCGCTGCAAAGACACGCCCATCAGCCTAAATACCGCACTAGAGTTCCCGGTATTACAGTACAGACCCTAATACCGTGATACCGCGATACCGCTGTACAGACCCGCCTATCCGGCTAAATACCGCAATAACGTTTCCGGTATTACAGTACATAGTTCTAAACCGGGATCGGTTTAGACTTAGATACCGCTCCCGGTATAACGGTGTACTTTAGAAGCCTGTTGCTATCGAATGTATGTTCGATAGATACTGAGGCTCTCATGCGTATCGACCAGATCCAGAGTCTCGACGAAACCGAGCACACCCCTGGCTTGCGAAAGGCACCCGGGTCCGTCGCGGCGGGATTCCCGTCTCCGGCCCAGGACTACCAAACTGCGCCCATCAATCTCACCGAGCACTTGATCCGGGATCTCAACAGCACGTTCCTTGTCCGCGTGGCGGGGGACTCCATGGAAGGCGCTGGGATTAGCCATGGAGATGAACTCATCGTGGACCGCTCACTCACAGCGCGGGACATGTCCGTGGTGGTCGCTGTTCTCGACGGCGAGATGACCGTCAAGCGGCTGAGGCTGATCGACGGGGGAGTGGTGCTCCAAGCGGAGAACCCTTCCTATCCCTCGATTCAAGTCGAAGGGCTCTCCGAGCTTGATATCTGGGGAGTGGTCATCAAATGCATCCACAACCTCTAGATACCGCCTCGATCTCAGCTGACTCGGAGATGCGGGAGTACATCGCTCTGATCGATGTGAACTCGTTCTACGTATCGGCCGAGCGGGTCTTTGACCCGACGTTGCGGGGCCGGCCGGTCATCGTACTCTCCAATAACGATGGGTGCGCGATCGCGCTCAGTACCGAAGCCAAGGCCCTCGGGGTCACGATGGGCGAACCCTGGTTCAAACTCTCAGAGACCGCCGAACGGATGGGTTTGGTAGCGAAATCATCGAACTACGAGCTGTACGGGCAAATGTCAGACAGATTCATCGGCGTCCTGGGCGAGTGTGCCTCTCAGGTGCAGAAGTACTCCATCGATGAAGCCTTCGTGAAACTCACCGGCACCCCTTCCGAGCTGCAGACCTGGGCAAAGATGGTCAAAGAGCGCATGTGGAAACATATCGGGCTCCCTGTCTGCGTGGGTGTCGGGACCACGAAGACGCTGGCGAAGCTCAGTAACCGGGCTGCCAAGAAGCTCGATCACCTGGGCGGGGTCTGCGTGTGGGAAGCCGTCCCAGAAGCGCACCGGGAACAGTTGCTTTCCAACCTTCCAGTCGATGAGGTCTGGGGGATTGGCGGCCGCATGGCGAAGAAGCTCATCGGTCGGGGCATGTACTCGGTGAAGGATTTCCGCGATGCAGACCCGGTGATGCTTCGTGACCGCTTTAGCGTGGTCATTATGCGACTGTGCTTGGAACTGCGCGGCACACCGTGTCTTCCCTTCGAAGAGGAATCAGAGGTCAAGGGGCAATTGATCGTCTCTCGATCCTTCTCTGAGCCGGTCACCACCAAGGCTGAAATGGCCCAGGTGCTCAGTGTGTATGCGCAGCGGGCCTCAGATCGGCTACGGCGCAATCACCGTGAAGCCCGCACCCTCACAGTGTGGGCCAAGACCAGTGCCTACAGCAGCGATGCAGGCAATGAGCCCACTGTGACCGTGCGGCTGGCCTCGCCTACGGCTGATCCGGTGACCCTGACTCGCGAGGTTAACGCGCTCCTGCCGAAACTCACGGAGGGCACCAGGTACGCCAAGGCCGGTATTGGGCTCACCGATCTTGAAGAACCTGGCCAGGCCGCGACGTTTGATCTGTTCGCTGATGCTCACGAGGACCGCAATATCGCCCCGCTCATCGAGTCGATCAAGTCCAAGTGGAATCAGCCCTCGATAGGCCTGGGCGCTGCGGGGCTCAAGGTCGGTCAAGCGTGGGAGATGAAGCGCGAGATGCGCAGCCCGAGGTACACCGCCCAGTGGGAAGAGCTGCCTATCGTGCACGCAAAGTAGGACACCGAGAACCGACGAGGACGTGGGAGCAGATGACGGTGACTCAGATGGAGCAGGATGCACCAGCACCGGGGGAGTACGAGACGTTGTTGGCCGTGCTCGAACTGATTGGGCGGGGTCCTTTGCCAATTCCGCTGTGGAATCTCAGCGGTGCGGAGCTCAAGGCAGCGCAGTTAAAGACTGCGCTGCATGGATTAGCGTCACGGGGCTGTATCCGGGCGTCGTATCGCGCAGGGCTTCCTGATGCGGTAGTGGAGGTTCTCCCGGAGGCGGGGCGCTTAGCCGCTGTGTGGACCGCAGGAGGGTCCTGAATTAGTCGGGGGAGAGGAGTCGGGCCCGCGTGGAGGGATCGCACACGGGATCTGGTGCCTGCGCAACCGGCGGGAGGGATACCGAGGAAGCCGGGGCCGGGGGCTACGGAACACCTGATGCTCCACTGATGAGAATCGGCATTGATGCTGCACATGGCGGCGCAGCCACCGGTAAACCGTGGCCGGTGAGGCGGCGAGTTTCTGGCCGATAGCGGCCACGGAGTGGCCCTGTGTGCGCATCTTTTGGGCCTTGCGGGCTTTGGTGTCCGTGAGGGGTTTTCGGGCCGCGGCGGACGCGCTAGGGCCAAGCGCACGGGCCGCGCGCTGCGCGGCCGTGTTGGCCAGCCCACCGCGCCGGCCCATCACTGAGAGCAGTTCCCGCATCTGCGACGGCATAGAGACGGTGGAGCGGTGGCCCCGGGGGCTGGCCATGTATCGGGTGATGCTGCGGATGATGCCGCGCACCTCAGCGGCGCCCATTGGCTCGGGGGCGGCGTCGTTGGTCTCCCAGGCCACGGCCTCGAAGTCCTCCCCGGCGTAGGCGGCGTGGCGGGCGAGGTCGAACACGGTTTGGTTCCGGTTTCCGGTGTCGATCGCGGCCGCGATCGTCCGGTGAGCCTGCTTGGTCGCGCTGCGGCCAGTAAAGCGCATTGACTCGGGCCATAGGCCGGCAGTTTTGAGTCCCTGGTGGAGCTGCTTGAGCCCGTACACCGGGGGAGTGGCTGATGCGCGTAGCTCGGCCCAGGTGTAGGTGGGGTTGCGGACGCGCACCGGGGTCAAGGGGTCTACCGCTTCGTCGCCGGCCAGCGCGGCGCGCAGTGCTGCGCCGATAGCGCGGGCGTAGGCGACGGGGCGCTCACGGGCAGTGGATCGCAGATCAACGGTGTCGATCATCCAGCCGGCTTGTGCGCCTTTGCGGGTCTCCACGATCCAGGAGGGACGGATCTCGGCCGGGATCGTGTCGAAAATGTCCAACACCGCCTCAGGCCGGTCAACGTCGATCACTAGGACGGATCCTGCTGACCGTGAGGGCGTGTAGAACTCGAACTCAGCCAGGTCGGCGGCGCTGACCCGCACTGATGGTGCGGTTTTAGTCGGCGACGCGCGAGCCCAGGCGGTGGCCATATTGCCGAGGAATGAGGCGCGGAAGGCAGCACGAAACGCCGTGTTGTTGCGTGGTCTCTGGGGCGTTTGGGCGCACGGTGCTACAGTAGGAAGCACAAAAGGTGCCTCCCATGCACGGGAGTCATCGGTTCAATTTCCTTCGGGGATTGGATTCAGAACCGTCCGGTCGGCAAACTAGAGCGGTTCTGAAAAGTCTTGGGGAAGCGCTCACCGCTAGGTGGGCGCTTCTTCGTTTATGCGGTCAAGGGAAGTGGCTCCTGGTTTCTCTCGAGGCTTTCGAGGTCGACTCGGTTGAGCCGTTCAATGATGAGCTCCCTGACGAAGTCGTTCTTGGATTCGCCAGTGAGAGACAGGTACCTGTCCAACTTCTCAAAGTAAGGCTGCTCAATACGCGCGCTCACTTGGGTCCGTTGACCCTTGCTGATCTGCGGCATCATTTCCTCCTTTAACCGTGCTCCCTAGTCAATCCCATAAGCGTCGCAGATCTATGAAACTGTTTCAGCGTGTCGGGACTTTTCTTTCCGCCCTGGGCTCCCTGGGGCATGTGGCGTGACCGGCCAGTGCGCTGTTTTGCGAACCTGAGGGGGCCAGTCACAAGCAGTTCCTTTCCTAGTTGGGGGATGGTTAGGAGTTGTTGGCGATGAACCAGAAAACGAACCCGGCCGCTGCGGAAGCGAAGAACAGGGCGAATCCTGTACAGAGGATCGCTGTCCTGAACCTGTCCCAGCGGTTAGAGGCCGCAATCGCGCCGTAGAGCGTTCCAAGTCCGACGATCCAGCAGATAAGTCCGACGAACCAGAATGGGTGCATGGCGGTTAGAGTCCTCGGGCGACGGCTGCGGAGGCGCGCAGCCATGCCCGCTGTGTGGAGCCGCGCAGCGCGTCGTAGTGCAGCACCCCATCGACCATCGCTGGGTCATAGGGGATCGAGACCGCTTCTCGAGCGAGCTTGCTGAACCCTGCGCGGACCTCGGCCGCTTGCGCGGGCTTCGCGGAATCGTTGGATTCCGAGACGATCACCACGGCGTCATCGGCCAGTGCTGCGGAACGCTCGTCACGGTCTGCGAGAGCTTCCAGCAGAAGGGCGCCGGCCTCGGCGTGCTCGTCCTTGGTGGTCGTGGCCACCACGAGCTGGTCGGAAAGGTCGATCATGCGCTTCCACAGCGGATCGGACTCGTCGTTACCGGAGTCAATGAAGATCAACCGGTAGAACTTACTCGTGACCTGGTGAATAGCGTCCACGTCGCCGGCATCCACGCGCTGCGCATCAGCCAGGGCTACCGGCTTCGAGCGCAGCACGTCATAGCGGTCGGTGGTCTGATGGTGCACAAAGTGCGCCAGATCCGCCGACTGGGCTCCGGTAGAGAGAAGATCAGTGGCCTTCGGCAGCAGATCCAGAATGGTCGCATCATGCGGGCCTTGTTCGGTGCGCCACCCCAGGGTGCCGCGCGTCTGGTTGTTGTCGTAGGCCAACACGCCACCGCCGCCGTAGCGGGCGAACACTGCTGAGAGCAGGATCGTCGTCGGGGTCTTCGAGGCTCCACCCTTGCCGTTGACAATGGCGATAGTGCGGGGCCCGGGCCAGTGCTGCGAGACCGCCTGACGGTCGATCCGCTGGGCCTTCTCGGCCTCGCTCGGCGCGACACGGATACCCATGCTCGCCAGGAATCCGCGCCACCCCTCGGTGGCTGGCTGCTCGCGCTGTTCTTGGTTGAGGAAGCTCTGCCGCTGTTCGCGGACCTGCCGCCGGCTCGATACCGGGGCGGCAGCCGCATCCGCGGTGAGCGGATTAGGCCGGGACGGGGCTGGCTGTGCCGGTGCCTTCACGGGCTGCTCGGCAGGGCTCGCAGCGGTAGGCGCGGCCGGCGGGGGAGGGACTGCCGCCGGCTTCGCGAGGCTCGCGGCCTGAGTAGGTTCAGCCGGCACTGCGGGCTCTGGCGTTGCGGCCGGCTGCTCGGGCTGGGTCTGAGCTGGTGCTGGCGAACTGTGGGGAACCTGGTCGGTAGGAACGGGGGTCACCGTGCCGCGTGGCTCGATGAGCAACGTCGTCGAGGGAGTCTCATCGGTCACCGCGTAGAGCTGTTCACCTGACGCGCGTGCCCGGCTAATGAGCGCGTCAATAGCCTGTTCTTGGGCCTGATGGTAGGTGCCGGCGACTATGGTCTCTGGATCGATTCCCTCTCCGTGCAGGGTCGCGGTCCCGTCATCGGTGATGCTGATCTGAATAGTCATCAATCGTCCTGTTCGTCCTGGGTGGGATCTTCGGTGTCTGTCTCGTCCGCAGAAGACTCATCAGCGCTCTGCCCTGAGGTCTCTGCGGCCGCGCGGTAGAGAATGGTCTGATCCAGCCGGGGTGCCACCACGTAGGCCGCATCGTCAGCGACGATGAGCGGAGCGGTGTCCTCGTCAGTGAAGGTCGCGTAAGGCTGCGCGCCGTCCTGAGGCCGACTCAGATCCACCAGGACTGGACCGTCGCTGGTGTTGCCATAGAGGGCGTTCCCGAAGAGCACAGGATTTGCGATAGTCGGGATCTCGTTGAGGCTCGGATCGTCGTCATAGCGCACCGCGAGAGTCCCGATCACAGCTCGCTGAGAATCAGCGTTGTAGGTGATCTCAGCGGACTCGTTGGGCAGCTGCTCGACCTGCTCTTTGATGATCGTGTCCCCGGTGTTCTGGTCGATCACCGCGATCACCGGGGGAGCACTAGAACCTCCACCGGTCCAGGCCAGCACGAGGGCTTCTGTGCCGATGGTCCAGAAGGTCTCTGCTGGGCCTTCCACGCTCTCAGGCGGGGTGAACTCAGTGGAGGTGGTCTCTCCGTCGAGACTGGTCCGGTAGATCGTCTCCGGGCCTAGTGAGACGGCGTCGCCATCAACTGCGGAGACCGGCACGGACCCGGCAGGGATCGTGACCTCAGTGAGCACGCCTTCATTGTTGGGAACCAACACGACGAAATCACCCAGAGACACCAAGGGCGTGTCTCCTTCCCACAGGACGTCGGCTTCATTGGCGACGGGGACTTGTTCGGGGGCTACCGCATCACCGGGGGTGATTTCTTCGGTAGGCCAGAGGTTGAGTTTGCCGCGACTGTAGGAGCCGAGGACCGGCTGGCCGGTCCAGGTGCTCTCGTGGATCTCGGAGAGATCCTGCGGAGCACCTGAACCGGCCCAGACGGGCTCAGCAGTCTTAGGGTCTCGGATGGAGAGGATTCCGTCACTGTTGGCAGTGAGAATCTCTCCATCGTCGAGCCCGGTCACTGCGGTGTCGCTGTTGATATCTAGTGACCAGTCAGAGGGGCCGGTGAATCCCTCGGGCAGTCCTACGGGGATCTGCTCGCCGGCCCCGGGGGTTTCCCATGCGGGCACGGCGTTCTGGTCGGGGTCTGTATCGGTGCTTAGGTGCACAGCGAGGGCGGTTCCGCCTCCTAGTGCACCCAGGGTGATGCCTGCTCCCACCAGGATGGTGGCGGGGCGTATCGAGGGTTTCTTCTGCTGCGCTTCAGGGGTGGGGGTGGTGTCGAAGGTGTCGCCGTGAACGGTGACGATCATCGTCCATTCCTCACCCAGTGCGGAACGGATTCTTACTCGTACAGCGTCGAGGCCGTGGGCCTGGGCTTTGCGGGCTGCGGCATCCTTGGCCGCGTCTGACACGCTCACTCCTGGTGCTGGTTCCACGGGAACACCGTCTAGCTCGGCGGTCTCGTTGTCCTCGTCGTAGTCGATGACGTAGAGCGGGAACGCCGGCACCTGTTCAGGAGTGATCTGACCCATCAGTCTGCGTGTTTCTCCTTCGCGTCAACCTCATCACCGGCATCAGCCGCTATATCGACCCCAGCATCACCCTCAGAGTCCGTGTCCGGGAGCTCGTCCGCATGCAGGAGGAACTCCCGCAGCTTCGGTTTCATGATCCGGTTGACCCGGCGCCCAGCGTTGATCGAAGACAACCGGCCATCCCGGATCCACTGGTTGACGGTGTTGAGCTTCACGCGCAGAAGATCAGCGATCTCCTTGGGCTGCGCGAGGTCGGGAAAATCCTTGAGTAACTCATCAATGGAGTCCGGATCATTCACTCTCATACTCCTTATAGTATAGAACGGCTTTAGATGCGTAAACAGCGCTATAGACTTTAGTGCTCTTTACTGGGCAAGTAGATGACTTTAGGCTTTTGCCATCTCCAACGATTGTACGAACACCCATGCTGATAAGGGTGTCGCAGCACACACGAGGAAGCAGAGGTCACGCGAGTCGGTGCAGCGCAGTAACCCCTTCACCCACGCACCCGTGGACGAGCCAGAAGACGTGGGCGACCTCCGTGATGATGTCTTGGGCGCCGAGACCATCATCAAAGGACCCCCAGAGCCCTTGGCGACGATTCCATCTCCGGCAGGGGCGACGCCGTGGCCACGGGTCACCGTCGAGGACCATCGACTGATCACTGTGGTGGGACTCCATGGGGGTGCTGGGACTTCGACAGTCGCGTCAATGCTGGGGGAGCGGTCCCTCGACGCCGGCACGGGGTGGCCGATCGCGTCTGGTTGGGTGCGACCCTTGCCGACGCTGCGCGTTGTCGTCGTCGCGCGAACCCACTGGGCAGGGCTGGACGCAGCGCAAGACTTCACTCAGCAGTGGTTGGCCGGAGATCTCAGTGAGTCCCGGCTGCTGGGGCTGGTGTTAGTCGATGACGGACCCAAGCTGCTGGATCAGCAGCAGCGAGCTGTGAAGCGGCTCTTGCGCAAGGTCCCCATCGGGGCTCATCTGCCCTGGGTAGAGAGTTGGCGGATTCATCCGCCGGACTTTGAGAGGCCGCCGAGGCGGCTGCAGAAGATTATTCGCACGTTTCACCATAAAGCAGAAGAGGACAACGCATGATCATGATCGAACTCCTGTCCGCACTTACTGGACTGACCCCGGCAGGGATCGTTCCGGACGTTTCCCCGGAGGCACCTCCTGGGGTGGAGGGGTTCACCACGTTGCTGAACTGGATCTCCTGGGGCGTGATCATGCTCGGCTTGGCCGGGTTCCTGGCCTCGGCCGGTTACCTGGCGTTCGCCTCGTTCACGGGTCGTGAGATCCAGGGTTTCAAGGGCCTGGTGATCTCGATCATCGTCTGCATCCTCGCGGTGGCAGCGGCCGCGATCATCCGAGTCTTTATCTAGGAACTCTGAGAACAGCAGCGGAGAACGGGGACCGATATGGCACGGAAAGAACAGCAAGGCGGGGGTAGGTCGTGGATCTTCTGGGGCGCGGGTCTATCGGTGGTCATCCTGGTGGTGATCGTGGGTCTGCTCACGATCCCCACGGGATCGAACGAGGCCGAAGAACCGGATGATGGATTGGTCGCAGAAGGGCCAGATCCCTCATCGGAGCCTGTTGAACCAGAAGAGGAACCCACCGAGGGCGACGCCCCGGCTCGGTGTGAGGACATGGACGCCGACGAGTCCTTCCCCACGGAGGCCCCTGAGTTCGCATGGGAGGACTTTGACGGGGTAGAGGGCTTGGCTCTGCCGGTGTCTGATGAGCACGGGCCAGCCGTCCAAGAGGACGGCTTCTGGCGCTGCTTCTCCCAGACACCAGCCGGCGCGGCATTCGCGGCACCTAGCCTCTTCATGGACTTCGTGGTGAGTCGGGAGTACGACGCTGCTGTAGACAGCCCTGGGGCCCGCGAAGCGGTGCCTCAGGAGTCAGTAGAAGAGTCCGCCGAAGGCTTTGAAGGAACGCTGGTTCGCGGCTTCCGAATTGAGGACTCTTCCGCCGAAGAAGCGACCGTAAGTGTCTGGCTAAGCCAACCCGAACAGTCTGCGGACGGGGCTTACGAATTCACGTTGGTGTGGGACGAGGATGCGAACGACTGGCGGCTAGATCTATCTCCCGGTCAGGCACCTCTGACCATGTTGAGTAACACGTCTGACTTCACTGAGTGGAGGTAGGCCCGATGGTCCTGATGACGCTCCTGGCCGGCGCTGAGGAAGAAGGTTCGTCGTGCTCGTGGAACAACTGGGGCTGCCGAGCCATCGAAGGGGCTTTTGACACCGGCAGTGCAATCGCTGGCAATGCTGCGACTGCCGCTCTAGAGGCGGTGGCCCAGGGTCTCGCCAATGGCGCTGTGTCGTTCTTGGAAATGATCTCTACCTGGTGGATGAACGCACCAGGGCCGGACATGAACAACCCTGCTGTGGCCTCGATCCAAGCGGATACGGGCTACTTCATCGCAGCGTTTGCAATCATCGGGTTCTTGCTCGGCCTGGGCCGAATGCTCCTGAGCATGGACTTCAAAAAGATCATCACCGCCTTTGCCCCGGTCGTGACCCTCATCGTGGTCACCGGGGTCTACGCCGTGGCTATCGGCGCGCTGCTCACCGCTGGTGACAGCACCGCAGCGTGGCTCCTTGATCGAGCCACCGGCGGAGACGCGAACCTAGAGATCCTGGCCAGCCCGGTCGGAAATATCGGGCAGAACATCGGGGTGTTCCTGATCGTGTCGCTGCTGATGTTCTTCGGCGCGATCATGAATTTCTTGCTGATGATCTTCCGCGACGTGAGCATTCTTGTGCTGCTCGCGTTCCTGCCCGTGGTCGCAGCCTCTACCGGCTCGGTCTCGGGTAAACAGGCGTTTCAGAAGATCAACGCCTGGCTTATCGCCCTGCTGCTCTTCAAGCCAGTCGCGGCCGGGATCTACGCGCTCGGGCTTCGGATGATGACCGAAGATTCAGAAATCGAGGGCCTGGGCGGCGAGCTGCAGAATTACTCGTCAGCCATGACCGGGATGCTCATTCTCGCGCTGGCCGGCCTCGCGCTGCCGGCCCTTATCAAGTTCATTGCTCCTGCGGCCGCGATGGGCGCTGCCGCCTTTGGCGGTGGCGCTGCTCTCGCGGGTGCGGCCACGGTCGCAGCCGGGGCCGCTGTAGTGACTGGAACGGGTGGAGCTGCTGCCCCTGCTGTAGCGGGTGGCGCTGCTGCCAGTGGAGGCGCAACGGCCGGCACCGGTGCCGGTGCCGCTGGCGCAGCCGGCGGTGGAGGTGCGGGCGGTGGATCCTCCGGCGCTGCTGGTGGCGGCGCTGGACAGGCTGCGGGCGGCGCTGGCGAGAGTGGAGCCGGTGGTGCTGGTGACTCGGCTACCGGCGACGGCCCTGCTGGGGCGACTCCGGCCGGGGCATCCTCGGCCGGTGGTGGCTCGGGCTCTGGTGGCGGTTCGGAGAGTGGCGGCGGTTCGGGAGGTTCTGGCGTTGACGCCGGGACTCCCGGCGGCGCTGAATCCTCCGACGCTGGTGGAACCAGTGAGAACGGATCTGGGGGCGGATCTGCCGCCTCGGGCGCTGCACCAAGTACTGGCAGCGACTCGGCCGGGAAGTCCGGTGGATCGACTGCCGCCAAGACACAGCAGCTCAAGAACGTCATTGATACCGGCACCCCTTCTGGTGCCGGGATCAATCAGGCCTTTGAAGGCGACGATGGGGAGACAAGCGCGTGAGCGAGACCACTTCCGGGGTGATCCCTGGCGTGTACGGCAATCTTCGCCACCCTCAGCGCACCGGCATCCTCGGGCTCTCCCTGGGTGTCTCACTGGCCGGGGTGCCCTTCATCCTCGTGTCCATCGTCCTTATGGCCACCGGCCGCGCGGCTGCGGCTGGCGTCCTCATCGGCGCGGGCGTGCTCGGTGCAGTGCTGTTGGTGGCCACCAAGCGGCAGGGCCGCTCGATCTATGGGAGAACGATGCTGAAAATCGCGCAACGACGTAAAGAGAAGTCCGGCAAGCACCTCTATATCTCTGGGCCTACCGGGTTCACCCCCGATGGAGCTACGCGGCTTCCTGGGCTCATGGCAGATACCGAACTGACCGAGCACCTGGACAGCTCGAATCAGCCCTTCGGGCTGCTGCGCACCTCCGGGCGCGGGGCCTATAACTACTCCGTGGTCATCGAGGCGCGTCCAGATGGTGACGCGCTGGTAGACGGTGACTCGGTGAACCGTCAGGTGGCCCACTGGGGCGGCTGGCTCCAAGCGCGCGGCCAAGAGGACGGAATCCGCGGGGCCTCGGTCACTATCGAATCCGCGCCCGATTCCGGTCTGCGGCTGCGCCGGCTGCTCTCCCATAACCGGGCCGACGGTGGACCGGAATTCGCGCGGATCGTCACCGAGGGAATCGCCAACGAGTACGACCACGGCGCACCAGAAATGACCGTGCGGCTCACGGTGACCTTCGACGGCAAAGCCTTCGAGGCGAACAAGGATCGCGGCCGCGAGGAAATGGCGATCGACATTGGCGACCGGCTCCCCGGAATCCTCGGCGGGCTGCATTCCACCGGGGCCGGAGTCGTGCGGGCGTGCACCGCACAGGAGATCATCGACTTCACCCGCGTGGCCTATGACCCGACCACCGCCTCAGCGGTGGAGGAAGCCCAGATGGACGGCGGCACCAACCTTCGATGGGCTGACGCCGGCCCGTCCTATGCTGCGGATCTCTTCGAGCACTACAAGCACGACAGGGCCTATTCCTCATCCTGGACGCTCTACGAGGAACCGCGCGGCACCTTCACCCATGATTCTCTGCGTCGGCTCCTCGAGCCGATGCCGGGGGTGCTGCGTAAGCGCGTGACCCTGCTCTACCGGCCGGTGCCTATCGACCGGACCACGGATCTCGTGCAGCGCGAGATTAAGGAAGCGACCTTCGGTGGATCTCAGCAGCGGGTCTCAGTCCGGGCGGTACAGCGACAGAAAGCGGCACTGAAATCAGCACAGGAAGAAACGATGGGTGCCGGTGTGGCCCGGTTCGGGACCATCGTCACCGTCTCAGTGGAAAACCCTGAGCAGTTCCGCCGGCTGGATAAGGAAGTGCCAGCCCTGTTCTCGAGAACCCGTCTGCGGGTACGCAAAGCACTCGCCAATCAGGCCGTGACCTTCCAGGCCGGGCTACCGCTGGGCACAGTGCTGCCTGATCACATGCTCCTCAACGACGAGATCCAAGACTTCTTCTCCTAAGTCTCGACCACACAACTGCACGAACACACCTGAAGGGGTGTTGATGATGAGTCCACGCACACCAGACGATCACAGCCAGGCGGAAGCCTCACCCCTGGTGCTCTCCAAGGGCGACCGGAAACGACTCGAACGCGAAGACCGTCGAGCTCGCGCGGAATCCAAGCCAGTCACGGGGCTCCGGCGGGTCTTCGCACAGGTCAGTGCAGACCGGCAGAAGACTCTCTCCCGGCCCGGTCCTACGGGCTGGAATCGTCGTGGTGGTGGGCCTATGGGCTACGTGGAGCGGCCCTATGAGCTGCAAGGCACCACAGTGCAGCTCTGCGGCTACTGGCCCTTCATCGCCGGCTCCGGGGTGGATCTCGTCGGCGCTCCGCTGGGTGTGGATTTGCGGCGCCGGTCCCTGGTCTGCGCGGACCCGATCTCGTGGTTCACCTCTGAACTGATCCGCAACCCCTCGGCGTTCGTGCTGGGCCAACCAGGCCTGGGGAAGTCCTCGCTGGTCAAGCGCATGGTCGCGGTGCTCCTGGATTGGGGGATCATCCCTATGGCGCTCTCTGACGCGCGGCCCGATTATGTGGACCTCATTCGCGCAGCCGACGGCCAGGTGATCGAGTTCGCGCCTGGGCGGTCCCATATCAACCCGATGGACGTCTCCACCTTCGCTCACGCGCTGGCAGACGTGAAGAACGAGAACGCACGGGAAGAAGGGCTCAACGATCTGCGCACCCAGCAGCTCTCGTTGATGAGCGGACTCGTGGCGATGTTCGCCAGGCGCAGCCTTCAACCGCACGAGACCACGATTCTGTCTCACGCGATCCGCACCCTGGACCCAGATCTCACCACACCTGTGCTGATCCCGGAACTGACCGAGTTCATCCGGTCCCGGCCGGCGACTCTGCGGACTCTGACCCTGACCCACGACGATGAGCGAGCCTATGACGCTCGTGTGCAGGGCCTTCTCGATGCGCCGATCTCGATGGGACCGGATGGGCTCTACGGGGATCTGTTCTCGCAGCCAACCTCGGCCCACATCATCCCCGGTAAACCGGTGGTCTTCGACGTGTCCGGGGTCAATGAGAACGACACCGTTCTCATGGCTGCGGTGCAGTCGTTGTGCTGGAACCTGGGCACCGTCACCGTGGCCACGGAGAAGATCGTGACCACGGATCGAGGGATTCCGCCGAAGCATTATCTTCTGGTGATGGATGAGCTGTGGAAGGTGCTGCGCGCCTCGGAACAGATGGTCTACTTCGTGGACTCCCTGACCCGACTCAACCGTGGCCGGGGCATCGGGCAGATCATGATTACCCACACCATGAACGACTTGAAGCTCTCCTCAGAGACGCTGACTGACGTGGCGTGGGGATTCGTGAACCGCTCCGAAATGGTGTTCCTCGGCGGGCTCGCCCCCGATGAGATGGGCAACCTCGAGACCGTGTTCGCCCTCTCGAACACGGAGAAGTCCTGGATCACGGACTGGACCGATGACTCAGGCGGGGGAGTGGCCACCGAACGGCGTCCCCACACGGGCAAGTTCATCCTCAAGACGGGTAAGCGTCCCGGGATTCCGTTCAAGGTCGTGCAGGTCGCGGCTGAGGTCACCGTTACCGACACCAACCAAGCTTGGCATCATGTCCGTGACCACCATGAGGGACAGAACGTAGAATAAGAACACCTAACGAGTGTGGAGGAGATTCACGTCATGAAGCGTCGTGTCGTCAGCAAAGCCGCGGTTAAGCAGGCTGCTGTCCGATCCACTAAAGCCTCCGCCAAGCTGGAGCGCCGCGTTGTTCCGGCCACATTCGTCCGGGAACCTCGTGTCGAGCGCTTCCTCGCTGAACGCCGCCAGCGCGACTGATGTCACTCACCCCGGGCTACGGTGAGACACCGGTAGACGGTGACGAGCTGGCCGCGTTGGCCCCCGCAGCCAAAGATCTACTCGGCGGTGAAGTCACCAAAGCCGCGGTCTATGACCTTGAACAGGCCTTGCAGGAAGACACCGCTGAAGCCTTTCTAATCGCTGTTCTCGACGGAAGTCTGACTGTTGATAACCTCCTCACTGATCAGTTCGTTCGGGACTTGCACCGGCGCCTCTATGCGGACATTTGGCTCTGGGCTGGAATCTTTCGCAAGCGCGAACTAAACATCGGAGTGGCACCGGAGAATATCGCAGTTGAGCTGCGGAACTCGATAGAAACCATTCGCTACCGCTGGGAACACACTGTGGACTGGACTCCCCACCAGTTAGGCGTCGCTGTCCACGCCGAGACGGTGAGGGTCCATCCTTTTGTTGATGGCAACGGCCGCACCACCCGGCTGCTGGCAGACCTAGTCTTTGCGGCAACACAAGAAACTGAACATCTTGAGATCTACGACTGGGATCTCGACAAACAGCGCTACATCGAGCTGCTCCGAGACTATGACCGTCACCGCGACCCTCGTTTCCTCGCGGACTTCATCCGCACGCAATACTTGGAGTCCTAACGTCATGAACCGCCAGCTGTACCGGACGTTGTTCTCTAAGGCTCAGCGCGGAAGAGTCGTCGCGATGGTCTGATCCGCCTAGAAGCAGCTTGAGCTCAAGGGAGTCTTTGGTCTGCCCCAGTTGAATACCCAGAACAGTCGAGGAGGTTGAGTTCTTGTTGCCACTCGAAATTGGACTGTCTCGCGTTCCTTACCAGGACGAAGCGAAATGCGGAGGTGCCCTGTGGTGAGTCGAGTCTTGGGGAGTCCGGTCGACGACCAAACACGATGTAAGCATTACCGGACGCCGCTGGACGTAGTCGCTATTAAGTTCTGGTGCTGCCAGGAGTACTATCCCTGCCATCTCTGTCACCAGGAGAGTGCGGATCACCCGGCGGCGCAGTGGCCAGTGGACGAACAAGCTTCCAAGGCGATCCTCTGTGGGGTCTGCACAAGCGAACTCTCCGTCTGCGAGTACCTGGAAGTGGGGTCTTGCCCCCACTGCGCGGCGCCGTTCAACCCACGATGCCATTTGCACGCCGACCTGTATTTCGTCGCGCCCCATGAAGGTTGAATCGACGAGCTCGTGGTCCGGGAGACTCAGGCGTCGAGCAGCAGGTCCAGCATCGCGGGAAAATCAGATAGTGGTGGGGAATCGGTGGTGACCACTCCGAACTCTGCAGCCTGAGCGCGTTGTTGGGTGATCAAGGCACTGCCGAGCAGTAAGGAGCATACTGCGTCAACCAGCGGGCCGGGTAGTAGTTCAGGTTCAGCGATAGTGTTGGCGCCTTCCATCATTGGGGGAAGGTGAGAGGACGCGCCGGCGATGATCGTTCGTAGCCTGTGGCCCCCGGTTCCGAGGGCGACCACCGAGGCAACTAGTTCTGCTGCGTCCCTGGTGCTCAGCAGGGCAGCGTGCAGAGTGACGGCGCGTGTACGAAGTTCGGATCGCCAGTCCGAGAGCGACGCGTCGAGTCTCACTGAGTCGAGTAGCCGGTCCGCGACAAGAGCCAGGAGGGATTGCTTGTCCTTGACGTGCCAGTACAGTGCGCTGGGCTGGACTCCTAGTTGAGTAGCTACGCGACGCATGGAGAGATCGGCGAGGCCGTACTGCTCGAGGATCTCCGTGGCAACCCCGACTATGGCCGGAATAGAGATGTGCACAGTTGAATTTTGGGCAGCCATGACCCTAGAGTCTACTGAACACCATTCAGTGAACACTGTTCAGGAGCAAGATGACTACGATTACATCCCCCGATGAGTCCGAGCTTGAGTCGAACGCGGGTCCTCGAACCTCTGGGGTGTCGATGCGAGCAGTCGCTCAGATTGCGGTGTTTGCAGCCCTCATTGGTGCACTTGGGTTGATGGGCGCAATCGCGGTGCCGGGACTTGTGCCGATCACCGCGCAAACACTGGGTGTGATGCTAGCCGGCGCTGTACTTGGCCCGTGGCGGGGGGCGGCGTCGGTATCACTGCTGCTCCTAATGGTTACCTTAGGCCTGCCGCTACTCTCGGGAGGCAGGGGCGGCCTGGGAGTATTTGTAGGGCCGTCGGTGGGATATCTGATCGGTTGGATCGTGGGGGCTATGGTGATCGGCTTGATCGTCCACGGGGTACGAGGACACCCTCGGATCAAATGGCCACGTGTACTACTGGGTGCGATGATCGGGGGCATCGGCGTCATCTATCTATTCGGCATTCCGGCACAGGCGGTGGTGACTGGACTCGATCTGAGACAGACCGCACTGACCTCGCTGGCGTTCCTCCCAGCTGATGTGATCAAAGCCGGAGTCACGGTGGTCGTGACAATGGCCCTCTGGCGGGCCTACCCACGGGCCTTTCACGCGTGACCAGAGCAGCTAAAGGGGTTGGTTCGAGGGGAATGTTTCTCGAACCGTTGCGCGGTGACAATCACGCCGCGGTGCTCGCGGCGGCATTGCAGATCCGGCTCGAAGGCGGCGTTCCCCTGATCGGCGATGAACGGTGGAGCCAGGAGCAATGGCGAGGACTGCTCGCGGAGGCAACTCAACGGGAACTTCCTGAACACGCAGCCTGGGCAGGATTCACTTCTGGATCGACGGGTTCGCCGCGGATCGTAATACGTAGCCACGAGTCCTGGGCATGCTCCTTCAAAGCAATCACTCGCCTGCTAGAAGCTCGGCCTGGGGACGCCATACTGATCCCAGTACACCCTGTGTCATCTATGGCGCTGTATGCCGCTGCGCACGCGCAGGAAACTGGATTGCGATTCGTCGTTCCGCAGACCCACCGTCTGCGCGCCGAGGATCTGGATGGACCTGACTTCATGCACGGCACCCCGTGGCACCTGAGAGAGGTCCTGGGCCTGATCCAAAACGGGGCCCGGTGCACGCTGCGGGCCATCCTCATCGGGGGTGATCGGCTCGATAACCAAGTAGCCATGCATGCCCGTCAGCTCGGTCTGCAGGTGGTGAGCTACGCAGGTGCGGCCGAGCTGAGTTTTATCGCCGTCGACGCCGGAACCGGATTGCGTGCGTTCCCCGGCGTGGAACTCAGCGTGGACGACGACGGGACCCTCTGGGCCCGCAGCGCACAGCTTTGCTCCGCTATAGTCGGGAACGGTTCCTCCCTGCGCACCGCTCCCGCGGTCGAGGCTCAAACCTCCACGGAAGTATGGGGGACCGTTGGGGACCGAGCCACGCTCTCCAACGGCGTATTGACACTTCACGGCCGCGCAGACGACGCCATCCTCACCGCAGGCGCCACGGTCCTGCCACACGATGTTGAGACCATTCTCAACGGATTACCGGGAGTTAAGGCGAGCCTGGTCGTAGCTGCGCCAGACCAGGTGCTTGGCCAACGAGTGGTGGCGTTCATCGAATCTGAACTCGGCGCCCAACTGGACCGTCGCACTCTCCTACGTAGAGCTCGCGCACAGCTCACCCCAGCACAGTATCCACGCAGCCTGCGCCTGGTGACTTTCCTACCTCGCACGGGACCCGGCAAGGTCCGCCGTCTGTCCTATGCGGATGCGCAGCAACTGATGGATCAAGCGCCATGATCGTCACGCCTGCTCTCGACGTCGCTCTGGTCGCCACCGCTCGCACCCCGGTGACTGGACGCTCCCGGAGCCAAGCTGACCGTACCGCAGACCAACTAGCCTCGGATGTCATCGCTCCGCTCGCCGCTGCCGCTCAGACGCATCTTGGGACCGATCCAGCGGGTGTGGTCCTGGGTAACTGCATCGGACCTGGAGGCAATATCGCCCGCATCGCGGCTCTGGGCGCAGGCCTGGGCCAGAGCGTCCCGGGAATCACTGTCGATGCCCAATGCGGTTCCGGTTTGGCCGCGATCGTTCAGGCTGCCGGCCACGTCCAACTTATAGGTGCACCGCTCATCGCGGGCGGCACCGAGAGTCCTTCCACCGCCCCCATTCGAACCCTCGGGGGCCAGGCTTACACTCAGGCGCCGTTTACTCCAGCTAACTGGCCAGATCCCTCAATGACTGAAGCCGCTGACGATCTCGCCCTCATCCGTGGGATCTCGCGAAGCAGGCAAGAGGCCGCCGCGGTGCGCAGCCACGACCTTTCGTTGAGACACGCCGCTTTCGCCGCCCTTGAAATCGCGACGAGTCCGGATGGTCTGACCCGGGGGTACGACGATGGCCCTCGCCGGCTGAATGCGGCCACAGCTTCCCGATTCTCACCAGTCCGGGACGCTCCTGGGGCCACGGTTACGCCAGCCACTGCTGCAAGAATTGCCGACGGCGCGGCCGCTGTGTTGCTTGCACCGTTGCAGGCGGTACAGCACGTGTCCATCCACGACGGTGGGGGTTCGACAGGCGTGGTGCTTTCACCGTGTCGAATTCGAGCGACTGCATTGGTCGGAGTAGATCCGACCCTGCCCGGGATCGCCGCGGCAGACGCGATCCAATCATGTCTAGATGCTGCGGGCACCCGCCTGCAGGACCTGTTCGCTGTCGAAATCGTTGAAGCCTACGCGGCACAGGTCTTGGCGGTCGTTGACGAACTCGGTCTCACCGGGTCCGGCACATCTCCCGCAGGAGCCGAAATGCGGTTCGACTCCAGAGTCAACGCCACCGGAGGGGCCCTCGCCCTGGGACACCCTTGGGGTGCTTCCGGCGCGATCGCCGTCGGCCGACTCATCCATCGACTCGTAGCCGCCGAACCAGGATCGCTCGGTGTTGCAGCATGCGCCATCGCTGGCGGAATGGGAGTCGCCGTCCTTCTCGAGCGCCTCGAAGATCCGATCGGAGATAATCAATGAGCATCAGTGTCGACCGACTCACCGTCACCGCGACCGGACATGAGGGCGACGTCACGTTACTCCACGGGGTCACTACACAACTCACGGCTAAGACGACAGCGATCATTGGCGAGAATGGTTCCGGAAAATCTACGCTGGCGAAAGTCATTGGCGGGCTTCTCCCACCTGCCTCCGGGACTGTCACGGTAAACGGGCTCGACGTCGTCCGCGACGCGAGGCGGTTGCGTCGCGACACCGGGTTCATCATCGCTAACGCCGCCGCCCAAGTCATCATGCCCACTGTGCGAGAAGATGTCGCGCTCACTCTGCGTGGCAGAGGCGTCAACCGACGTGAGATCGACACCCAGGTAGACCTTGCCCTGGCTGAACACGGCCTCACTGAACTCGCCGACCGCTCGTGCCTTTCTCTATCGTCCGGACAACTCCAGCGTCTCGCCTTATGCTCGGTATTGGTCGGGAGACCCCGAGTAGTGATCGCCGATGAGCCGAGCTCGATGTTGGATGCCCGCCACCACCGCCTCGTCAGCCGCCGGTTGTTCGCCCAGCCGGCGGAAACTCAGCTGGTCTTGATCACACACGACCTTGACTTGGCCCGTCGTTGCGAAGAAGCGGTGTGGATCCATCAAGGTCAGGTGCAGGAACACGGAAGACCGGACACAGTCATCGAAAATTACCTCGCTATGATCTCCGCGACGGACTCGAGTGGCCCCGCGTCGTTCACCCCGGGGCCGTCAAAGGACCACCACGGATGATCTCGCTTTATCACCCGGGGGCTTCTTTGCTGCACCGCACCTCGGCCGGGATCAAGCTTGCTGGCTTCGCGCTCTTGGCGCTGGCCTTGTTCTTCCTGCCCGTTGCGTGGGGGAGTGTAGGGGGGCTACTTGTGCTTCCCGTGTTTGGCTACGCTCTTGCTGGCTTACCGGCGCGGCTCCTGCTCACAGATCTCCGTCGGTTGCTGATGCTCCTGGTTTTCCTGGTGGTCACACAACTCATCTTTCTTGACCTACTCACCGCGGCCACTAATACTGCGCGGGTGATCAGCATTGTCCTGCTGGCCCAGGTGCTGACTCGCACGACAGAGATCGAGTCGATTATCGCCACTGCTGAGCGGCTATTTGCTCCGTTACGCCGGTTCGGCGCTAACCCGGCCAAGATTGGCCTGGCCATGGCTCTAGTTCTCACGTCAGTCGGACAGCTATCGGCCATGATCCGTCAGGTCCGTGATGCCCAACGTTCGCGCGGAGTTCGGCTGCCACCGTGGTCGTGGGTCGTACCGACGCTGGTGCTCGCGCTGAAACATGCCGACGATGTCGGCGATGCGTTGACCGCACGCGGACTGGAAGAGTGACCACGAGTCTGGCAGCAGGAAATCGAGTAGCGCTGATTCACGAGTCTTTCATCATCGGGTAGTTCGGGCCCGACTCGGAGCGGTGTCATGTTCTTGGACAGAGGTAGTCGCTGATGAACTATCCCAGCGATTCAGTCCTAGATGCTGCTTCGATACGTGCAGGGCATCTCTCTAGTGCTTGGGTGGCGATCACCGCGGCATGTTGCCCGTGGTGCCCCGGACGATGAGCTCGGGTTGAAAGCGTTCCTGTTCGACTGCTGTTTCGGGGTTCTTGATGCGGGCCAGGAGAATTTTCAGCGAGAGTCGGGCCATCTCGTCGATGGGTTGGCGGACCGTCGTAAGGTCGAGGACTCGCCACGCAGACATCGGAATATCGTCATAACCGGCGACCCATAGATCCTCGGGCACACGAAGCCCCCGTTCCTTCGCGGCATCGATCACACCGAACGCGATGATGTCGGTGGCACAAAAGATTGCCTGCGGTGGATCCGCGGCCAGAAGCGCTCTTCCTGCGTCGAGACCCGCTTGATGGGTGAACCCCGTCTCAGGGGCACGCGCGGAAGGTACGTGGATTCCGGCGTCGGCGTAGATGTCTAGAAAACCCTTGCGCCGTTCTCGTCCCGTGCTGACCCACGGCCCTCCACCGACAACCGCGACGCGGGTGCGTCCGTGCTTAAGGAAGTAGGAGGCGACGGCGGCGCCTCCGCCGATGTTATCGCCCGTGACCTGATCACTGGTGATGTTCTCGAGACTGCGGTTGACCAGCACCACAGGAAGACCTAGTTCAAGAGCCATCGGCAAGGCCTGTGAGTCACGCGTGGCGGTCGTGAAGATCAGCCCGTCGATGAGTTTGGACCGGATCGCTTCGATGGCGGCTTGCTCGCTGTTCTCGCCGTCGGATACCCAGAAGTTAATTCGCAGGCCAGCGCGGTTGATCTCCCTGGCCAGCGCGTACATCATCACCGGATACCAGGGGTTGGTGAACTCTCCTGCGATGACGCCGATCGCACCAGAGCGCTGAGTGCGCATGGCACGAGCCTGCGCGTTGGGTACATATCCGAATTTGGCCATCGCCTCTTCGACGCGGCGGCGATTCTCTTCGCTGACACGCGCCGATCCTTGCACCACGCGTGAGACGGTCGCCTGGGACACTCCAGCCGCTTGCGCGATTTCCCTGCCCGTAGGCATCGACATCCCTCCTCCGCGCCACAACGTGCGGCACCGTACTTACTTTCTCATGTGCGGCGCGGAGAGGAACATTTGGCGTTTACAGGCCAGACGGTCGATCGAAGAGTCACTCGCACTTCTGGCGGCGTCGATTATGTGTCGCGGAACTACGGCTAGGCGGTCTCACCCTCAAGGAACTCTGCGACGAAAGCGGTATTGAAGTCGCCGCTACGGAATGTCGCACTGTCGAGGATGTCTCGTTGGAATCCCGCTGTGGTGGTCACACCTTCAACGTGCATCTCGTCGAGAGCCCGCAGAGCCCGAGCGATGGCTTCATCCCTATCGTTGCCCCAGACGATGAGCTTGCCTACCATCGAATCGTAGAACGGAGGGATCACGTACCCGGTCTCGATATGGGTGTCGAGACGGACTCCGAAGCCACCTGGAGCCCGGAAAGACTCGATCCGACCGGGCTTCGGCGCGAAGGCTTGAGCGGGGTCTTCGGCGTTGATCCGGCACTCGATCGCGTGGCCACGGATCGTGATGTCGTCCTGGGCAATAGGGAGTGGATTGCCCGCTGCGATCTCGAGCTGGAGCTTGATCAGGTCGATGCCGGTGACCATCTCGGAGACCGGATGCTCGACTTGAATGCGGGTGTTCATCTCGATGAAGTAATACCGTCGCTCGAGGTTGTCGAAAACGAACTCCACCGTCCCGGCATTGCGGTAGCCGACCTCCTGACACAGGGCTACAGCGGCCTCCGCCAGGCTGACTCTTAGCTCCTCGTCCAGAACCGGGGAGGGCGACTCCTCCACGAGCTTCTGGTTGCGACGCTGGGCGGTGCAGTCACGCTCGCCGAGATGCACAGTCGACTCACCGTCGGAGACCACCTGTATCTCGATATGGCGGATGTCGGTGAGATAGCGCTCTAAGTACACTGCTGGGTCACCGAAGGCCGTCTCGGCCTCTGACATGATCTCGGCGAGATCGCGCTCCAGGGTCTCTGCTGATTCCACGACCCGCATCCCTCTGCCGCCGCCGCCCGCGGAGGCTTTGATCAGCAGCGGATACCCAACCTCGTTGGCCACGGCAACCGCCTCAGCATGCTGAGCGATCGCGCCGTCAGACCCTGGGACGGTGGGAACGCCCGCACGGCGCGCGATCTTCTTGGCCTGGATCTTGTCTCCCATGTTTCGGATGATGCTTGATGCGGGGCCGACGAACCCGACACCTTCGGTCTCGCACATCTCTGCGAAATCCGCGTTCTCGGCCAGGAAGCCGTAGCCGGGGTGGATCGCATCGACTTTGAAGGCCAATGCAGCGCTGATGATTGCTCGCGGATCCTGATAGCTCTTCGAGGCACTGGCCGGTCCGATGCAGACCGCTCGGTCGGCGAGCTTCACCGGAAGGGAGCTTCGGTCTGCTTCGGAGTAGGCAAGAACGCTGGTGATTCCCAGTTCTTTGCAGGCGCGGACGATGCGAAGGGCGATCTCTCCGCGGTTGGCGATGAGGATGCTGTTGAGCTGCTTAGCTGTCACGCTTGATCACCATCAGCGGCTGGCCGAACTCCACGGCCTCGTTGTTCTCCACCAGGATCTCGGTCACGACACCATCGACCTTGGCCTCTACATTGTTCATCAACTTCATGACTTCAAGGATGCACAAGACCGAGTCGGCTGAGACCCGGTCGCCCACCTCCACGAAGGCTGGGGCGCCGGGGTTTGGGGCGGAGTAGAACGTGCCGACCATAGGCGCGGTGATGGTCACTTCGTCCTCAGCGGCTGCGGCAGCGGGCTTGGGGGCGACCCCGTGGGTGGGCGCTGAGGCGGGCGTCGCCGATTCTGCGGTCGCAGCGGCTGGTGCGGGTGACTGTTCCGCCGCCCCCGTCGGTACCGTCGAGGCGGCCGGCGCAACCGGGGCGGATGCGGGGGTGCGCTCGTTGCGAGAGACGAAGAGTTCGACGTCACCATACTTGATGGAGAGCTCCCGGACATCGGGAGTGGTGTTGACCCAGTCGACCAGGGACTTGAGCTCGCGGATGTCAGGCTGGTTCAGCGCCATGATCAGTTCTCTCCTTTGATGATTTTGATGTGCAGGTCTCCGGCTGTCAGGGAGTTGACGCCGGATTGTCCGTTTTCGTGGAGCGACTTCACGATTTCGAACAGCGGCGCCGGTAGTTCGTCGAGATTGCCACCTGCAGCTACCGTCTTCTTCATCTCATCAACCTGGCCGCCGGCGAACATCGCACGCAGCAGGTGGAATTCGATGGATTCGTCTGGATATCGGGTGGCAAGTTTGTCGAGCATGGGTTCTGGGTCAGATGGTTCCAAGGGGATGTCGGAAGCGCCGTTGTCGATGATCTTCTGGCGCAGTTCGGGATTAATCTCGGCCAGCAGGTCACCGTAATACCCGAGCACGTACTTCTTGATCTCATTGGGCACCATCTTGTAGCGCTCACCGGTTGAGACGTTCATGGCCGCCTGAGTTCCGACGAACTGAGCGAAAGGAGTGATCATGATGGGGTAGGCGAGTTCGGAGCGCACACGTGCGATCTCGAGCAGAAGCTCCTCGTAACGGTCCCCGAGGCCCGAGGTTTCGAGCTGGGAACGGAAGTTCGAGAGCATCCCCCCTGGGGTCTGATGCATGAAGTGCATGCCGCTGTACTCAACAGGCTCACCAAGAGGCTTGTCCTCAGTTTCAGCGATCATCCGAATATGGTCACTGATCTCGTCGATCTTCGAGTCGTCGAGATTCACTGTGTAACCCAGGGCCCGGAGGTCGCGGATGACGTTCTGCACGGAGGGCTGGGCATTTCCAGCAGCCAGCGGGGCGACCGAGAGGTGGATAGAGTCTGCCCCGGCCTCCGCCGATTCGAGGCAGACCAGGGGAGCGAGGCCCGTGAGCGAATGGGTGTGGACTTCGAGCGGTCGATCTCCGATCACTGCTTTGAGCGCGGGCACGAGAGACCGAATGCGTTCGGGTGTGAGCAGCCCGCCGGCGTCCTTCAACATGATGCGGTCGACGTCGGCCTTTTCGATGAGCTCCTGTGCCTTCGAGACGAAGAGCTCGTCGGTATGTACGGGGCTTTCACTGAACGACACCGCCCCGAAGGTCTCCGCTCCAAGTTCTTTCGCCCGGCGCAGTCCAGGTGCGATGTTGTCGATGTCATTGAGCCCGTCGAAGGAGCCGATGACACGGAATCCGTTGGCATAGAGCCGCTCAACCCAGGCCATGATGACGTCATCGGGCAGGAAATCGAAAGCTGCGATGTTGCGAGAGCGGATGAGTGCTCGGAACTTGGTGTTCGGAGCCAGTTCATGAGCCCTGCGCACGCGTTCCCAAGGATCCTCTTTGAGGTAGCGCACCGCCACGTCGAATTGGATCGGCGCGACCAGATCAACGTGCTCGTATCCGGCTTGATCGAACTCCGGAGCGAGCTGTTCAATGTGCTCGGTCCGCATCCGCGTTGCCCAGAGACTTTGATGTCCGTCGCGCAGGGTTGTGTCGATGATCTTGATC
The DNA here is from genome assembly GCF_017347085.1 of Nesterenkonia sp. E16_10. Lineage (GTDB taxonomy): Bacteria > Actinomycetota > Actinomycetes > Actinomycetales > Micrococcaceae > Nesterenkonia. The sequence continues at coordinate 22,371 of NZ_JADPSA010000031.1, read as the reverse complement.
TCACGACGACTGTTAGCGGGTCGTCCGCCGCGGCTCATCACCGACGCAATGGTTTCCGTATCGTTCGTCAACTCTGACCTCGTGTCTCTGGCGTCATCGGACCGCCATGGGCTGTGAAAACGTATTCACGTCCATGAAATCGTACTCACGACGCTACGTCAACCCCTAAATGTGATATTTGACACATTAGTTTTGTCCCATGAGACTGGCACGGCATGAGAGCGGAGAAGCCGTGGGGCAGCTGCTCTATTGCCCCTCGAGTGCCCTTTAAGAGTTTTTTTAGGTATCACAAGCGGTATGCACCCCGCTATTGATCCTCATCCATTGCGTGCTGAGAGAAGAAGACAATGGTTAATATTGATAGTTCTGTCACGGACGGTCCGACGACGCATCAGGAAGTGAAGGACGAGCAATTAGATCCGAAGGCGAAAAAGGCTGCGCATGGCGCGTTTTCTGGCTTCTTTATCGACATGTACGACATTTATCTGCCTGTTGTCGCCCTGGGACCGGCAATGGTGTATTTTCTGTCGCCGAACATGCCCGCGAGTCAGGTCGTCATCGTCACGTCACTGATCTTCGTCTCGACATTGCTGGGGCGCCCAATCGGAGCACTGATCGGCGGACGCTTTGCTGATCGTCTCGGTCGGAAGATAGTCAATATCGTTGCGGTCTCTGGCTACGGGTTCATGAGCTTCGCGATGGCTGCCATGCCTGGTTACGAGACTTGGGGGATTCTCGCTGTCGTTCTGTTCATCGTGCTCCGCCTTGTTGACGGGATCTTCGTGGGAGCGTCATATTCATCTGCGAGTCCACTCGCCATGGAGCGCCTGCCTAAGAAGAAGCGCGGCACGTGGGGGGCCTACATCATGTTGGGGTTCCCTCTGGCGTTCGTTGCCATCTCTGCTCTTACCCTCGTCATGTTGCAGATCGCTCCCGCTGATGGCCTCGGTTCGCCGTATGTCCAGTGGGGCTGGAGGATTCCCTTCATCATTGGTGGGCTCATAGCAGTGGCGTATGTCTGGTGGTATGCCGTCAACGTAGAAGAATCCGAAGTATTCGCCAAGGGAGGTGGCACTAAGTCACCGCTGAAAACTTTGTTCGGCAGCAAGCGGAGTATCAAGGCATTCGCCCAGGTCTTTGTCTTGATGAGCGGCTTCTGGCTGACCCTCAACACAGTGACTGCAATACTGCCTGGGCTGTTGCAGAACGTGGTCGGGCTGACCTCCACGCAGGTCACGATCCTTCTCTGCATCACATTCTTGTTCCTGGGGGTTGGCTACATGGTTGCGGGCAAGATCAGCCAGCGGGTGGGACGACGCCCGTTCTTGATCCTGTCAGGACTAGGTGCGGCTATCCCGGGGGCCGGGCTCTACTACTGGCTGCTGACTTCGCCACCCAGCTCGTTCCTCGGGGTCATCATCCTGGTCGGCGCCATGGTCTGGATCATCGTTTGGTTCTGGGGTCTGGCGACCACCTACTTGAACGAGCGCTTCCAAACCGGGGTTCGGGCGACTGGGTTCGGTCTCGGATACAGCCTCGCCGTCATTCCGCCATCCTTCTACGCCTTCTATCAGGTGGGCCTGGAATCCTTCATGCCTCTGGATCTCACAGTGCTGCCTCTGTTGGTCATTGGTGGATTGCTGGTCTCAGTGGGCGCGCTCATGGGCCCAGAGACGAGGGATGTGGATTTCGAACCTGGCCTTGACTTCGATCCTGAAACGAAAGGGACAGCGGTTGTCTGAATGGAAACTATGCGAGCAGTAACTATTGATCCCGACGCAGATGGTGCCCCGGAGGCACTCGTACCGACGACCGTTCCACGACCGAGTCCAGGGGAGGGAGAGGTGTTGATCGAGGTCGTCACCGCGGGGGTGAATCGTGCCGATGTCATGCAGCGCCACGGCGTGTATCCACCACCGCCGGGGGCCAGTGAGCTGCCAGGCTTGGAAGCCAGTGGCCGGATCGTGGCGTTGGGACCGGGTCTTGAGAGCGCCAGCTTGGGTATCGGTGACGAGGTATGTGCGTTGCTGTCCGGGGGTGGTTATGCAGAGTTTGTAGCAGTCCCTATCGGTCAGGTACTTCCTGTGCCGGAGGGCATGTCCGTATCGAATGCGGCCGCACTGCCCGAGGTTGGATGCACGGTATGGAGCAACCTGGTCCTGGAGGCGGGACTACGGGAGGGCGAAACCGTTCTGATCCATGGCGGTTCCAGTGGTATCGGCACGATGGCGATCCAAGTGGCTGCATCCCTCGGAGCCCACGTGATCGTGACTGCCGGATCGGCCGAGAAGCTAAAGGCGTGTTCAGAACTGGGCGCGGAGGTGCTGATCAACTATCGCGAGCAGAACTTCGCAGAGGCGGTCCTGTCCGCGACAGAAGGCAGGGGAGTGGACGTCATCCTCGACGTGGTAGGGGCAACCTACTTGGAATCGAACGTACGAGTCCTAGCTCCTGATGGACGATTAGTCGTCATTGGGCTACTCGGCGGCCGCGTCGGAGAGGTTGACCTGGGAGCTTTGCTCGCAAAACGAGGCAGCATCCTAGCGACATCACTGCGCAGCCGCTCACCGGAAGCCAAGGCGAAGATCGTCAGTGAGGCGAAGAAGCATCTATGGCCGAGTTTTAACTCGGATAGCCCGCGCCCTATCCGGTCGATCATTCAGTCCCGCTACCCTTTAGAAGAGGCTCTGAAGGCTCACCGCGAAATGGAAGCGAGCACCCATATCGGGAAAATCCTCCTAGATGTGTGATTCCGAGCCAGCCATCATTGGTTCAAACCGCACATAAGCTGCCCGGTGTTCGGGACAAGGTAGACAGGTGGGCCTCGGGGCCCAAATTCTGAGGACCCACCTGTCTCCCCATTCCTATGCCAAATCGTCAGATTAGTTCACCCAATTTGGCTGAATTTCAGGTGCCAGCGGCCTCCTCGACTCACAGCAGCCACAGTTATTCCACTGGCCTCACGCGCTAGCCGCTGAAACACGGTCCTGGGATTACCCCACTCTCCCATTCCTTATATCGACTGCGATTCGAGACTGTCTGTGCTACCCAATTCACGACGGAGGTGGCTCCCGCCCGCGGTCACGCTTTTCCTTATCGGCTGGGGAGCTAATCAGTTCGCTTCGATGCTGACGTTTTACCAGGGTAATTTCGGATTCTCACGATTAACCGTGACTTTGATGTTAAGCGTGTATATATTTGGGCTCGTGCCCGCGCTGTTGATCAGTGGAGGATGGTCGGATAAGTACGGTCGCAAACGAATAACTTTCATTGCATTACTCGTGGCCGTCTTTGGAAGTGTGGCAATGGTTATCGGGGCTTGGTGGTCTCCCTGGATATTTCCAGGTCGACTACTCTCCGGCGTGGCGACTGGAATAGCGATGGCTGCCACCACGAGTTGGATCAAGGAGCTTTCACAACCACCGTGGGACGCAGCAGCTGACGTCACCTCCGGTGCTAGACGAGCCTCCCTGTTTGTCACGGGAGGATTCTTCACGGGGCCCGTTGTCAGTGGTCTGTTGGCAGCATACGCACCCGCCCCGGCGGTGATTCCCTACGGAACCCATATTGCCTTGTGCATTCCGCTTATATTTCTGCTTCTACAATCGCCGGAAACTCGTGCGACCCAGCGAGGCGTCCCAAGAACCCATGACAGAGATCGACAACTTTGGGCCTATGTGCGCGCTCCATCGAGATTCCGAACGGTGATCCTTCCGGCCGCCCCCTGGGCCTTTGGATCAGGAACGATCGGCTTTGCAGTGGTACCACAATTACTGATATCTCCAAGCAGCCCCATATTGCACTCGACGCTGTCAGTAGGACTGACGATGGGATGCGGTGTCGCAGTACAGTCGCTGGGTAGAAAGATCGATACGCCAACGTCGGCCAGGTCCATCATCATTGCTCTGATCGTGAGTTTTGTCGGACTGATTTTCGCTCTAATGGCTGCTTTGCTTCAGATCACGATGATCGGATTTATTGCTAGTGGAGTCCTGGGTTGCGGATACGGTTTACTGCTGGTGTCTGGTGCACTTGAGACTCAACGCTTGTCAGCTCCACAACACCTCGGGGAAGCTATGGGGAAGTTTTACGCCCTTGCATATACCGGATTTCTAGCTCCAAGTATAATATCGTTATTCGCGCTTGAGTATAGTGATACGACAATTATTATCATATTACTGCTTATTTCGGCGTCTACTATCACCTACATATCGCTAAACTCTAGAAACAATCTGTAGATCACTTTGATAGTTGACCTAATTAGGCCGCGGTACATGATTGACGTAGCTACTCACACTATTTTACTCCAGCACTCTAACGAAAATAGCCAAGACCTTCGGGACATGTCATCAGGCAGCGGTGAGTGGGGGAGACCACTCGTGCGTCGTAGCCACGAAACCCGATGCTAGCCACGTTGTCGTGGGTCGGCTATGAGTGCGGCAGGCCCATAGGGCATCTAGGCCGAGAAGGAGCTCACGTACTACGAAGATCGCGAGAAAGTTTTCTCTACTCGTAGACCATCCGAGAGTCGCTAGCCCCTCGAGTTGAGCGGAATGCACCCAATAATTCCCCTAATAGACAACTCGTTGATCCTTGAGCAGCCGAATGGGGCCCAGCCGCCCAGGGGCTGACAAGCGATTCCAGTTCTGAGCATGTTCCCGCTCTCCACCCGCACAACCGTAGATACTGGAATAAAGGAATACCGTCTCTCACGACAGCAGGGCGCGCAGGCTAGTGGCAACCGAGACTAGGCACCCCGGAAGCCAACCTGACATCAAGATTGACCTTCGGCCAGCAGTCAGCGGGGGAGACCCCCATCGACTGTCTTGGTGACGACACCAGGGATAGTCACGTTGCAATGGGTGAAGGTTAGTCTGCGTTTTGGATGAGGGCTCGTGAAAAGAGCGGTAGCCCGGAGGTCTCGAGTCCTTCGCAGTATTGGGACCAGGTTATGGCCGGATTCTTCATGTCCCGCACGATCTGCTGCGCGACGTCCATGACGGCCTCTGGACTCAGATCGAGCTGGTCCAGGAGAAAATCATCTGGGGTCGAGACACTGATTTCATAAGGCTTCACCGCAGAAAGTGGAAAGTCTTTCTTATTGTCCGTGACGACCAGCTCCGCATTGGCCCTGACCGCTGCGGCCAGGACATGCCGGTCTTTCTCATGGTTCGTCATCGCTGGGATGAGCCCTTCATAGTCTTTGACCATCGCATCAGGGAAGTGAGACCTCATGGCATCGACGCGACGTCGAGCCGAGGTGGGGTCAAGACCGATGGCGGCGATCAGATTGCGCAGCGAAGGTCACCCGGCCCTAGAGTCCCGGTCTTAGCGACTGCGATGCACAGGTGCCGCCCCTGATTGGGATCGCCACGAGGAAACTACCAATCGCTTTAAGCGACAAGTGGTTCTGTTTGCGTCACGCTTTACTACCTATGGGTGTACTATGGGCACATGACTAAACATGATGACCTGCTTGCGCCACTGGGTTCCGATGGCGTGCTTGCGGGCATCCTTTGGGCTTTCCTTTCGGCCACAAGTCGCGTCCGCGAAGACTACTCGGAGGCCGCGGGCCACGACACAACTTGGGTCGGAATCAGCCGGTTCACGCTATACCGGGATCGGCTCGATCGGGTGTTCTCGTGCGGCAAGTACGCGGTCGCAGGAGATACGGACGGACAGGTGGGCCTCGATATCCTCCACGCTGAACTAACCGAACGCGATGTTGTTAGTTTTCCGAAACTCGCACCAGGCCTGGTGACCCGAGCTGACCTCAACGGCAGCCCAGGTTGGTCTCATAACGGGACTAGGTGGCTCCTCGCGTCGGCGGCGTTCGGCAAGCTCGACGAGCTCCCTTGGTCGCAAAAGAGCGAGACGAAACAGCGCGTCGCTCAGCAGCCGACTGACGAATCGGAAGTGCCGACGTTGTTCGACGAGCTCCCAAGCGAAGACCAGCCCAACCTGACTATGCAAGTCGATGTCCACCAACTCGACCGACACACATTGGTCGTTGGGCACTCCCTGGACGTCGAGCACGGTCGACACGAACTAGTTATAGGACAGCCCCGCTTGAACACGGGTGGCGGTTCCGCGTGGTATTGGAAACACGACCTCCTGCAGGGTCCGCAATCGGATGGAGAACGCCTGCAACCGAGCACGTCCGCACCTGTGGTTCCAGACCTGACGCCTGATGCCCCGGTCAGGCTCCGCCGCCCCACGATCGAGCAACCGAACCCCAGACAGGCGGAGCGTTGAGCGACAATGGCCGTAGCGCGAGCGCAGCCGCGTTCTTTGATGGCGCACGACTGACCATGGCGCGACACCTGGCGGGGTTGCGCAAGACAGATCTCGCGGCGCTCATCAACAAAAGCCCAACGGCTGTATCGGCATGGGAAACGGGCGCCAAGATGCCAACGGCGACAACAGTCGCGCAACTCGCTTTGGGGCTTTCTGTCGATCCGGGCTTCTTTTCCGCGCGCCCGAACGATGTCGCGAAGGCCAGTGCCCTCCCACATTTCCGATCACTGCGATCAACGAGCCAACTCGCGCGTGACCAGGCCTTCGCCTTCGGACAAATCGCCCTTGACGTCGCCGAGTCGCTAGAACGTCATGTCGAGCTGCCTGGCATCGACCTACTATCTCGACCTGTCGAATTAGACGAACCCGAAAACGAGGGGCCCGAGCAGGCTGCGAGAGAAATACGCGACGCCTGGGACTTCGGTCGAGGGCCGGCTGGCCATCTAGTGCGCGCGTGCGAAAATCACGGAGTACTCGTCGTATTCAGCCCGAACCAGACGGCCATGGTGGATGCCTACTCATTCAACAGCCGTTTGCGTCCCGTGGTAGTGCTAAACCCCTCCAAGCGGGACTACTACCGTCAGCGTTTCGACGTTGCCCACGAACTGGGCCACCTGATCATGCACAGCGACGCGGAGCCGGGTGGACGAGTCGTCGAAGAGCAGGCCCACAGATTCGCATCAGAGTTGCTGATGCCCGCGGACGAGATAGTTCACCTACTTCCTGCTTTTATGAACCGTGGGGCCTGGGTCACTCTGGCAAAACTCAAAGAAGAGTGGGGAGTCAGCATCCAGGCCCTTCTTTTCCGCGCACGACGTCTCGGCCGGCTCAGCGACGTCTCCTACCGCAACGCAATGGTCACTCTGTCAAAGCGGGGCTGGCGGCGCGACGAGCCTGGCCTCGTTAAAGCTATCGAGCAGCCTTCGCTGCTCGCACGAGCGGTCCAGCTACTTGACGATGAGGGTATCGAAGAATCGACGCTCATCGAGCAGTGCCGAGTGCCAGCCAAGCTTTTCCAATCAGTCATAGCACGCACTCCACAGCGTCTCTCGCCGCATCCGTTCGGCGCGGACCAGGCCGCCCCTGATAGCCGAAAGGTCGTGTCCCTTTTGCCACGCCTGTCCGCGGAGACCACGAAACAAGACGGTCGGTAGAGACTGAACCACACTGGGATTCTTGGAGACTCTGGTCTGTCCCGGGTTTTGTGGTGTCGAGATTTCCTGGTTCTCATGCCGCATCGATGATCCGATCCCGCAACGACGCATTGGTCGGGACTGACCCAAGTTCCAAGAGAAGCCTGTCATCCCGACCAAGCGCTGGCCTGGCATATTCAGCACCAGCGTATTCCCCTGGACCTCGTCATCAGTAGGGGAGTCACCGCCCCATCGGGGCGTGCTGTTGTTCAGGGATCAGCGCTGCGGTTCTTGATGTAGTCCGTAAAGAGCGCCCCGGCGTCGCGGCGGTGCCGGTTGGTCACGGAGTGACTGTAATTGAACGCGTCGGCCACCACCGGTGCAGGCATTTCTAAGACCAGTGCCCGCAGTGAAGCGTTGCGAGCCCCTCGCAGGTCAATCCAGCGGTCACGCAGACGATTCATGATCGTGCCTTGGTGTAGATGCTGCCCCGGCCGAGCGCCGGGAAAGAGCCAGCTGTTCTGCCGATGCGCGGCAGTGTTCATATTCGGCAACGCGGTCAGATGCGCGCGCACGACGGTATCGAAGGGTGATGGGATCACGAGACGATCATCAGTGAAGGACACGGTCAATCGCCCTTCGCTGTCGTGGATCTGCTCTAGATCCATGCACGAGATGCGGGTCAGCGGTTGGCCGTAGAGCAACAGGAACAGTGCCGCGATTCGGGCCGCGCCCAGGTTCTCTGCCAATGGGTCGGTGAGAGTTTCGATGTGCCCCAGGCGCTGAGCCTGACTGATGACAGGCGAGGAGTGGGCGGTGCGGTAGGGGAAGTCCACCGCCGGCAGGTGCCCGTGCTGGGCGGCCCAGCGGATAAAGCCTCGGGCGAGGCTGCGGGTCGTGGGCCCGCCAGCCAACCAATCATCTACGTCGTGCTGGGTGCACTCCTGCGGACTGCGCCCGCGGGTCCGGAGGTGTTGAAGGAAGCCGATGGCCATAGTGGTGGACTGTCTCGCGGCCAGGAAGGTGCCTGTCTTGAGCTTCCCGGTGTTCTCAAGATGACGCATCCGGTGAAGGTGGACCCAGCGGGCATATTGGTTGATCAATCGCGCATCCTGGGCGGCCAGGGCGCCGGTCTTGGCCTCGATCCAGGACTGGAAGCGTTCGATGTCCAGGTTCACCGGCTCCAACAGCTGATATTCGATGCACAGCGCCCGCAGAAAGGCGACCTTCGCGGGGTAGGGGTGGTTCTGGAAGGTTTCGTGCGCCAGCCGCTTACGTCCCTGAGCGATCTCACCCAGCAGCTGGGCGGCGTGGCGATTCACGGCCAGCCATGTCCGAGCGCTGCGGGCGTGTCTCTGTCCGATCAGAGCATCAAAGAGCGGTTGCAGCGGTGCGGCGATGGCTCCGGTGCCATCATCGAAGAGGTCGGTGAGCTCTTCGGCCAGGCAGCAGTGTGCGCAGATCCCGTCGCGCACCGCTTCGTCCTCGCGGCCACATCGGGGGCAGCGGAAATCGTGGGCGATGCCGGTGCAGTCGGTGCAGGCTGGGGCGCCGTCGAGCAGGCCGGGCAAGAGTCTGTGCTCGGCGCAGCCGGGGCAGATGCCGCGCAGGCGAGTGGCCTGCTGATAACAGCGGCGGCAGATGCGTCCCTCGGGCCACATGGTGGCGAACTTGACTCCGGCGCGGTCACAGCGGGCGCAGGCGCCGCAGGACACTGGTCGGCTCATAAGACTCAGCTCATTCGGGCCGGTGGATCCGAGCTCGTGTCGGGCGAATCGCGCCCTTATTCACCGCACCGGCCTCAGTGCCACTCAGGCAATCACGTGTCGGCACTGCAACGACGGTCATGGGGCAGAGCTGCTCGAAGGTGCAGTCCAGGGCATCAAGTAACGCACCGAGTAAGGCCAGGTTCATCCGCTCCGGGGTGTCACCGATAAGCCGGTAGATCTGGGACGAGGAGAGACTCACGCCGCGGTCCTCCAGATGGGGGATGATGTCCGAGATGTTGTACATCCCGCGCGCGGCCATCAGTTCCCGCAGCCGCCAGGTGTATTCCACGTGCCGTTTCATCGTTGAGGACTCCTCATCAGTTCTCAGTGTCCTTGCGGTTCAGGGCAGCCTGGATCGTGCGCTCGATCGCGTCATTGACCACCCGAGCGCGGTAGTCGGGGGAGTGGCCGGTATAGATAGATGTGGTCGAGGCGTGGGCGTGGCCGACCTGTTGTTGGATGAAGAACGCGTCATAGCCGAGTTCGACCATATGAGTCACGTAGGACCGGCGCAGTGAGTGAAAGTCCAGGGCCTCCTCGAGCCCGGCTGCGCGCTTGACCTCGTTGAACCCTCGGCTGAGTGAATCCGCAGCGATCACCGCGGTGCCACGTTCACTGGGCCACAGCTGAGTCGACCCCGGCGGGGCGTAGAGCGGTCGCACTTCATCAATCCACTGCTGCACACAGTCGACCGCCCAGCCGAACTCCGGCACCGTCAACACGCTGCGACGCTTCGGCGGTGACCCGCGCATCGCCTTGCCGTGGCGAACGTAGACGATCCCAGCCTCACCGAACTGTGGCGCCAGTGGGTTGGCAGCGAAATCAACCAGATCCAAGTTTCGGACCTCGTTTCGGCGCAGCCCCCAGGCATAGGCGACCTTCATGATCGTCGCGGTCCGAAACGCAGGAATCCAGCCCTTGGACCCGGCCCTCCGGATCCTCAGCACCCGCTCGTCGGCGCAGTCGAAGGGGTCCTCGAGCTCGTCACGGGTATAGGGGCGCTTACCAGGAGAGCCCACCGCGTCCTGTGCGTGGCGAGCAGTGTTCCACTCGTGGAAGACCTGCGCTGGGTGATCACTAAAACGATCCCAACACAGCTCACCCCACCCGTAGGCGGGATCGGTCAGGTACTCCAAGAACATCCGCAACGCGTTCTGATAGCCCAACACCGTCGAGCGGGCCGCCCCCTTGAGCGCGCGAAGCTCCAGGAAGAACTCATCGACAGTGCCTGCAGTCCACTGCCAGGGGTAGCAATCGGCGAACTGACGGAACCGCACCACCGTGGCTCGCCGGGTCTCGATCGTGGTGGCCGAGAGGTTACGGGCCGATTGCTGCGCGGCCCAGCCCTGCAGCATCGCGATCCACACCGTTTCGGCCTCATTGAGCACACGTGCGCCGGTGCGCAGCGTCTCCGGCACAGCACCGTCAGGCTCCCACCGATGCATTCCCATAATGTGCGAAATAATCGCATGAAACGCGAATCGCGGTCAACGTTTGAGAAACCACCACGTCAGATCCGTATCGTTTATCGGAGTCCGTGACACCGGACGGCTGGAAACTGGACAGCGCCGGTATGACGACGATCTCCGGCCTGACATAGAGGGGGAGCCGTTGCGGCTGTCGTATTCGCATCTGATGCGAACATGTCAGGCTCAACCTGACATAAGATAGATTATCGGCATATCGGGTGTGATTACGCATGTGTTTGAGCCATTGATATCGAATGGTCAGTGTGGGATGCTCAATGTCATGTCGTTCACAGCACCTGAGCCCGCCGACCGGCGGGCTCACCGCAAATCCGTCGAGCTTGCCGATACTGAACTGGTGTACGAGCTGCGAGAGCTACTGGGTTTCCAGCTCGTGGCAGACATCGGTCCAGTCAAAGAAACTCGAGCGGTGCGCCAGTGGGTGGAGGGCGAACGCAAGCCTTCCGCGGCGACCATGAGACGTCTCCGCGGTGCGTACTTGGTTGCAGCGATTCTCCATGAGAACTATCCGGCAACAGTAGTCCGGGCATGGTTCTCCGGGCTAAATCCAGACCTGGGTGACTCAACTCCAGCGGTAATCCTTCGTAGCGGGCCACCTGAGCAATCGGGGCCTGCTGTTTTGGCCGCTGCACGTGCGTTTATCGCCGCAGACCAGTCTGAGGAACAAGGCCCCTAGGAGCATCATCGCGCGAGCACCCCGCCCCGCCGGCCAGTGGTAGCGCTTCAAGGACGCCAGGTTTGCGCGCCTGACACACTGATCCTCGGACTTCTCCCGCGCGTCCTGGAGGGTCCAACAGCCCGCTGGACAAAGACTGACTAGGCAGGCCCCGGGACGACAAGGCCGTAGCGCTTTTATGCTGCCCTGCTCCGAGACGAACAGACTCGAGTCAGGTGGACCGAGTCGAGGGCTCGTCAAGAGCTGGTTTCGTAACTTTCGTAAGACAGCTACAATCGGAGCTACTGAACCTGAGGAGGTCCCCATGAGTGCACTACAGAAACCCCATGCAAGCGTGTCCTCTGTAGCCATCACCGAGAGTGAGACCGCCGCTCAGGTCCTTAGTTTCCTCGATGCGCATGAGACGCGACATGGCGCCTTGCCTTCGCCTCGCTATTTCCTCTCTGGCGCTGACGAACACGACCGAATTGAGCTCACTGAGCAGATGCATCAGATGCTCAGGGGAATCGCAGATGCCCTCTCTAGGGGTCACTCAGTCAGTGTTCTGGCTCGGGAACAAGAGATCACGACGCAACAGGCTGCTGAAGTGCTCGGCCTGAGTCGCCCCACCGTGGTGAAGCTCATCGATGAGGGCGAACTCGACGCCTCGATTCCTGGGAAGAATCGCCGAAAGCTGAAGCTGAAAGACGTTCTGCGGTACCGAGATGAACTGAAGACTCGACGCAGCGACTTTATCGCCGAGTCGGCGGTCGCCTACGACGATGTCGACGAGGACCAGGTCTCCGAACTTCTAGACCAGGCGAAGAGAGTCCAGTAAGCCCCCTCGAGCACCAGGTCGATGGGATACTGAGGCGCATGTACCGTGCCGTTCTAGATACGTGCGCCTTAGTCCCCGGCCTCCAGCGGGATTTCCTTCTACAACTGGCGGCCGAACAGACCTACTCGCCGCTCTGGGGTACCGGGATACTTCATGAGTTGGACTACGTCCTCGAGAGGTTAGACGCCGCACGAGAAGTCCCGGATAGCGAAGCCCGCCGACGTCATCTTTTTACTCAGATGCAGCGTGCATTCCCGGGGGCATGCATTGAAGCCCCCAAGAATGGGGACTACAGCCACTATCAACTGCTGGATCCTGATGATGGCCACGTCGCCCACGCGGCCATCATGGGAAAGGCTGACGCCATAGTCACTGATGATCGACGAGCAGGATTCGATATATCTCCCACACTGGCTTCTGCTCAGGTCGAGGTCCTGCGACCTCAGACTTTTGCCGCTAACACCGTCGTTGCTCACCTCGAGGCAGGAGCCCGGGCGCTCCATGCTCTTGCGAACAGGTCCACCGCTCCCCCGCGAACACCCCAACAGATCCTTCATCTACTAGCAGCCAAACATCAGATGACTGAGGTCGCTGAACTACTGGACGACTTGGCCTGAGGCCTCCCAGGTTGCATGTCGACCACATGTGACGACCGAGGCTAGGCCCGTGAGAACGAAATATACCGACTAACGATTCGTCAGGAGACTGAACTGACATGAGCAACCGGGCAGGCAGGCGCAATCAGCCAGGGAATGGGGAAACCGGCTGGGTCATTCTCGGCGGATTTCTCGCCGTGGTGTTGCTGCTGGTGACCGGCTGGTGGGGCGCTGCGCTGATTGATCCTGGAATCACCGACCCTGCCGGTGGCAATGACCCGTTCACGATCATCGGTGGTCAGATCACGGGCGCGCTGCCGGTCACGGCGGCGCAGCTCGTCATGTTCGCCACTATCGTCTTCGGTGTCCTGGTCCTGGTGGGGCTGTTGGTCTTTGCAGCGGTGCGCCAGCGCGGGAAGTCCTCGCGGGTCGATCACCTGGCGCGGTCTATGTCGCGGCCGAAGGATCTCAGCGGGCTCGGAATGAAGTCTCAGACGGCTGACGCGGAACGTCTGAAAGCTTCCAACGCGTCACCGGGGGTGCCGCTGGCGCGTGCAGTGGCGAACAACAAGGAGCTGCGCGCCTCGTGGGAGTGGGTGCAGACCTGGATCATGGGGCCTCGTGCGGGTAAGACCTCGTGCGTGTGCGTGCCTCAGATCGTAGAGACCAACGGGCCGGTGTTGGCGACCTCGAATAAGCGAGACATTGTGGATCTCACGCGCGGCCCGCGCCTGGCCAAGGGCCGGGTGTGGGTCCACGATCCGCAAGACATTATTGGCGAGGAACCGTCCTGGTTCTGGAACCCGCTGAGCTTCGTCAAAGACATGGAGACGGCCCAGAAACTCGCGGACGTGTTCATCACCTCCGAGACCTCGGCCGGGGCCTCCCAGGACGCCTATTTCACCTCTGACGGTAAGCGTCTGCTCTCTCACCTTCTGCTCTCGGCCGCGCTGTCCTCGCGACCGATCACGGACGTGTTCACCTGGGCCAATGATCCCGATGACCCGACTCCCCGGACTGCGCTGCGCAAGGCCGGCAGTCCCAACTACGCGGATGCGCTGGGGCAGATCATGCAGCTCACCCCGAAGCAGCGCGACGGCGTCTATGGCACCGTGCGCCCATGGGTCTCGGTCCTCGGGGATGAACGGGTGATGCCGTGGCTGCGCGATCCTATGCTGCCTGGCGTGGTCGAGTTCGATCACGAAGAGTTCTCCAAGACCACGGACACGCTTTATCTGATCTCGCGTGAGGGTGGCGGATCTGCTCGGGCGATCACGGCTGCGTTGGTCATGGCCACGCTGACGACTGCGGAGAAGCGCGCTGGCCGGCTGCCTGGTGGCCGGCTTTCCCCGCCGGTCATGGCTGTTCTTGATGAAGCCGCGAACGTGGTCCGGTGGCGTGAGCTGCCGGACCTGTACTCGCACTATGGTTCGCGCGGGATCGTGGTCTCAACATTCTTCCAAAGCTTCGTCCAAGGTGTGGAGGCGTTCGGCAAGGAAGGGATGCGCAAGCTCTGGTCCTCAGCCAATATCCGGGTGGCCGGCTCAGGGCTCTCTGAGGATGAGTTTCTGCCGTTCCTCTCCCAGCTCGTGGGCGAACGTGACGTGATCAAGCGGCAGACCAGCAGCGCACAGCGCGGCCGGTCTACCTCGACGTCGATCCAGCGTGAACGAATCCTGGACGTGGCCGATCTTGCGGGACTGCCCTCGGGGCGAGCGTTGCTGTTCAGCTCCGGCCAACCTGCCGCGCTGATAAAGCTCGAACACTTCACTGCGAAGCCCTATGCCAAGGACGTGGAGGGCTCCCAGGAGCGCTACGAGGCGATGTTGCCTAACCAATAGTGGACATAGATCCGTGCAGACTGGCCCTATGAGCGAAATTCTGACGGACCCAAGGTCGATAGCAACCATGGCTGCTGCACTTGCTGCGATAGCCGCCGCCATCGCGGCCTTTATTTCCCTGCCGTTCACCGCTCGTGCCGCGAATGCTGCGGTGGCGCAAACGCGCCTCCAGAAAGAGATTGCTGAACAGGCGATGCAGCCTAACCTTTGGGTGGACTGTCAACCGGATACTAAGCAAGGCGGTCTGCTCCAGCTTGTTCTCACCAATGAAGGACCCACTGTGGCGCGAAACGTAAAAGTCACCATCGACCCTCCTCTGCCCATCCCCGATCATCAGTCAGGGAAGTACTCGCGAGTCGCACAGGAGAGGTTGGCAGCGGGAATAAGCTCAATCGCGCCGGGGCGGTCCATTGAGTGGTCTCTAGGCGTCGCCCACGAGATACTGGGTTCCGCTGAGTCCCAGGTACACACGTTCCAGCTCACGGCCGAAGGGCCCTACGGTGACGTTGATCCTCTGGAATTCCGTGTCGACCTGTCCGAGTGGCGGGAGTCCCGTGACGCGCCGACCGGGAGCCTTCACCTGGTCCGCACGTCTGTCGACAAGATAGCTGCCGAGCTCGAGAAGATCAGGAAGTCTCGGACCTAGGCTCAGCATTAATGTTTCCATCTGCGCGTGGCCACGGTGCCCACCCCTCCGAGAGGCTTCGAAGGGTAGGGGTTGCAGCTTTGAGACGTTGAGCCGGAATGTCTTGTGCTCGGGTCCGCCCTGACTCCGCGCCCTCAGGGTAGGTGAATGCGTGCTCGACCCACGGCCGGAAGCCGCGCTCGATCGTCTCGCGATAGTGCCCGGTGACGACAGCGAGCACCTGGCTTTCCAGTTCGTCTGCTTCCAGGTTCCAGGTGGAATCGCAGGCATCACACCCACATACCGGGTAGTGGAAGTCGTGCAGCAGACCGGCATGCACGAAGATGCCGGGGTATGACGTGAACACGAACGTCAGGGTCGCGCACCTCGGATTCTTCGGCTGAATCCGTACTGCCCGCAAAGCCTGTGGTGCCGGATAGATCAGATCCTTTGAAGGTTCCTCACCCTTGGTGATTTCGACGTCGTAGGTATCCGCCAGATACGTGATGAGGGCTTCAGCAACCATGTGGAGTGGTGCGAACCGCTGCGGGTGCGTGTCTACCGAGTATGAATCTTCCAGGGGTGGTCCGTTCCACCGGTTCCCGTAGTTGATGACCTGCCCGTCACTGTCGTAGAAGACTGGCGCCTCAACTGAGGGCCGCACGTAAGCATCCATCTCCTCATTCTCGCGCACTAGTTCTCGCGGGGGTCGCCTTCCTCGCGGAACCATCCTCGGGGCGTGGGTGTGGTCTCCCAGGCCGGGGGCACGGTGTTGCTTTCGACCTCGGGGGGCTTTGTATGGAGGTTCCAGAACGGCCCGTCAGCGGCGGTGAGCTGGTCCATGATCGGGTAGAGGTAATCGCGGTAGAACACCGCGATTCCTGTCCCTGGTTCCAGACGTAGATGCTCCCAGGCTTGCCAGAGTGCTTCGAGTGCGCCGCCTACCTCTTCGTAGTGCCACCAGTTCGGGTCCCAGCGGCGCTTGCTGCCGCCTAGCTCGCGCCGGTAGTGCGGCAGTAGCCAGCCGTTTACCCATGCGCCAGCGTTGGGGTAGGCCAGTGTCGGCGTTTCGTCCTCGGCGGTCTCTTCGTCCGCTGTGGCCGGCACCGGTTCGGTGGCCTCGACCGCTGGTGATTCCGCGGGCTCGTCTGGCTCGGGGATCTCTAGGTCGGGGGCGAAAGCGCTGGTGTCGCTCATCGAGAGATCACCTGATCCTTGCTCTGGGTCTTCACGGCTCCGCGTGCCGGGGTGGGTCCGGTGTTTCCCTTCCCGGTGACGGCTTTCTGCGCCGACATGGGGAAGCCTTGGGCCTGGCGCTGACGCACCGCGACCAGGGCGGGATCGAGCTTCTGGATCTCGTTAAGCTCCTGCTTGCTGACTCGCGCATAGGGCTGCGGCTGCCGGCCTCCCGTGGCTTCCTCGGCGCGGGTGTGCTCGTAGTCCTGGTTGACCTCTGAGCCAGCCCGGTCAGCGGCGGCAAGGTTCGCGGTCTCTGAGGTCTTGGCCTCGGCGGCGCGGTCCTCGGCCGCGTTGACCTCTGCACCGTTCTGGGTCTTACCGGCCTCGGCCGGCGCGGCTGCCTCTGACTGCTCGGCCGACTGCTCGGCCTCGTTCTCCAGGGTCGGTGTTTCGACCTCGGGGGTAGTGGTTTCACGCTGCGCGTCGATGCGTCCCTGGTCCGCTTCGGCGTCGGAGCGTGCCCGGGTGAAGTAATCATCGAGGGCATCGCGCAGCGCGTGGTGTCGATCCTCCAAGGAGTTCGGATGATCGCGGTTCATCTGCTCGACGTTGATCCCGAAATCATTGCGCAGCACATCGGCGGTGTGCATGGCTGCCATGCGCGCGTCGGGCTGGGTGCGTCCAAGGTGTGAGGCCACGGTCATGTGGTCAGCGATGTTCTCACTCGACGCGGTACGCCAGAATTCGCGGCTGTAGACCTCCTGGCGCAGCCCGGAAGCTAACTGTGCTTCCGTGCGCTGCACGTTGGCCTGTTCGGCAGCGCGCTGCTGTGACTCGACCTGGTGGCGACGGGTAGACGCCTCGCTGGCTTGCATCGCGGAGCCGGTGAGCGTGCGCGCGAGAATGGCGACACTCTCAGTGATCTCTGATTCTTCGTTCTCGGCCATGCTTCTACCTTCCGTAGTGGATTAGCGTCCGTGTCCCCGGTCAGCAATGCCACTTTGGGGGCGATGAACACTCATGGGGGTTCGTGTAGGTGGTTCCTTCGTCGGCGCGGCGACCGTGCTGCTCGCGGTCTCCTTTTGCACCCGGATAATCTCGGCCCGGATGATCCGATCTGCCTGGGCCAGAACCGGCAAGGTCGCGGCGGTAAGCTGCGGGCGGCTGCTGGCCAGTTTGTCATCGGTCATGGCCCGGGCCAGCCGGTTCGCTTGCTGCAAGACAGCGAGCCAACTGCGTGCAGAGTTCTTTGAAGCGAACCGCCCGCCCAGTCGTATCGCGTGGGCGGCGTTGCCGCCTCCCTGAGCGGCGCGCGCGTAGTTCTCCGAGAGCTGGTGGAACACTCCCGGCTTGTCGCGCTCCATCGACATAGAGACTCGGGCGTAGATGTTCGCCAGCGCATCGGGGGCGGTGTTGCCGCCCATAAGCTGCTGCGCTCGGCGCGGCTCGAAATCGTGGACCTTACTCGCGCGGTCTGGCTGCACGATGGAGCCGGAATGAATGCCGCGTAGGAGACGATCTGCACCCTCTTTGCCCTCGCCGTTGAACCGGGCGCTGATGTAGGGCCAACCTAGCGTGCGGTCGATCTTCGAGGGCGCATAGTAGATCGTCGGCTGACCTGATCCCTTCTCAGGGGCAAGGCCGACTCGGTAGCCCACGACGTGATCTGTGGAGCCCTTGGCGAAGCGTGGAGCCACGCGCACGCCTGAGTCCATGAGGCGCTGCACGTACTCGTGCTGATTCGATGATGTGGCCAGGGCTGAGCGCATCCGGCGGCGCAGCTCCACCGGGGCCGGCATCGCCTGGTTGTTGCGCTGCGCAGTGGTGCGCTCGGCCGGCTTATCTCCGGCGAGACCGCGACTCTTGTCCCTGGATTCGAGCACTACGAGACCGTGCTTCTTCTCGATCTCTCCGACGACTTTCTGTGACCGGCGCTTATCAAAGTGAACGTCTGCTTTGGTGCCGTCCTCGCGGACCATCTGCACGGCGATATGAATGTGGTCATTGCCGTTCTTGGACACTCCGTGGTGAATGGCAGCCCACCGGGAAGTCTTTGCGCCGTCCGGGTCGATGAAACCCATGCCCTCTACAAAGTCCTGCGCGATCTCAGCCCACTTCTCATCGCTGAGCTTTCCCTCATCCGCTTTCAGGGCAAGCGAGCAATGCCAGACGTGAGCGTCCTTGTGGCCGGTCGTCACGTACTGCGAGGTTTCCTGGTCGAACTCTTTCACTGGCACCTGAACGGTCGTGCCGTGCTGCTTGCGTGGAGCGTCAAGAACATTAGCGATATCCAGCGCATCATCGCGGCTAAGTGCCTTGCCTGGTTCAACGGCGAAGGTCACCAAGTCATGTCCAGCGATGAGGCGCTGATCGGTGTGCTCGTTGGCTCGACCTGGACCGGCAAGGTACATGACGAGTCCAGCCATGCGACCACCTTGCGTGACGTTAGGCATCATGTGGCATCGGCCTCTTCGGGCGAGACTGCCAGGCTCGGCAGCGCGTCACTGATCTCGTTCATCACGGCGCGGACTCGGGCCAGTGAGTGAGTCAGCTCCGCGCTGATCTCCTTGGTGACGGCTTCCTCGACGTTGGCGCGACGGGCGAGCTGATTGATGTTGTTGCCGACTGCGGCAAGAGATCCTTGGATCTGATGCAGCCGGGTGCTCAGTTCGTGGCGCTCCGCCACGGACATGCCGCGCTCTCGGGACAGCGCAGATTCCTTCAGGAATCGCGCGGGCGTCATGCCGGCCTGGGAAGCTGCGAAGTAGAGGGCGTTGTCCTCGAACTCGGTCAGCTTCACCTCACGACGGATCGGGCGACCGCCCTTGGCGTTCGCTTGCCGCATCCGTCCTGCCATGAAACTCACCGCCCTTCCGCCCAGTGCAACGACGCTTGAACCCTATGGGTTCAAGGGTGCCACAGGCCCAGCGCAGCGACAAGGGCCGAAAGCCAGTTAGCCGTGCTAACTCTACAGCTTGCTCCGACCGGGACACCTTATGTGGGTCTTTGGACGCTCCTACGTGCGAACCTGAAAAGACAAGCGTTCTTTTCGCAGGGGAAGCTTACGGACTCCGCAGAACCGGTAAAGCCTTCCGACCGGCTTTCGCGGCATATCCTCACTCAATCGCTGCGCTCAATCGCTCCGGTATTCCACGGACCACTCTCCAGGCTTGACCGAACCTGCTCCACCCGATGTTCGGCAGTTGCCGAAAAGAACGGTGACCAAGCAAACCAGGAGGTAACCATGTCCCGGATCATCACTCCCAGCGAAGTAGCAGAACAGCTCGACGTCTCAGAAGAAGATCTCGCATACTGGCGCAGTCTCGGACTCGGGCCGGTCTGGTTGACCATCAAACCCGACACGATTAGATACGTGGATTCCACGGTGCATCAGTGGATCATCGGGCAGGTTAAGGACCCTGAGACCACTCTCAGGGTCAGCAGCTCTGACGTTGTAGTTGCGCCCCTTCAAAAGGAACGGCTACCAGACGTAGACTCATCGGTATGAGTGAACTGACACCAGCACAGCGCCACGTTCTGGACGAAGCCAAGAAGGTCAACGAAGAGCGCATGTCCGCCGTTGAAGATCTCGCCAAAGCCGTTGCGCGGCGGGTAGATCTTGAACACGAACTCAACGAAGCAAAGAAGGAAGAGAAGCGACTTATGGCCGCTGCCGAAAAGCAGGGTTGGACACGCGCTCAGGTCACCAAGTTTGCGAAGCCACCGAAGAGTGCCGCACGCAAGACGGGCGACACTGAGAGCGATACGCGGGAGCGCGTGAACTACGAAATGACGCACAACTAGAGGTCGCTTCGACACTCCGGACGAGAAGGTGCCACCGGATTCTGAACGGGTCCCTGGTGGCACCTTCTTCTGTACCAACTGGCTCAGGGTCGCGTCTGAAAACCGCCAGTTATTCCTTCCTGAATGCGATGAGATTGAAAAGACTTAAATGCCTTCGATCATCAACTCAGGAGCGCCTGTTCAGTGTCTACCGCAACAATCCCTCGTTTGCTGCCTTTGCAGTTCGCTGCCCTCGCCCTGACCTGGGGATCAAGTTTCCTGTTCATGCGAATAGGACTCGATGGTCTCTCACCCATCCAAGTCGTAGTCGTGCGTATGACACTAGGATCACTGACACTCCTGGGCCTATGTCTCGCCATGCGGATCAAGCTTCCCAGAGAGCCTAGAACTTGGGCTCACATCTCGGTGGTATCAGTTCTCCTGTGCGTCATTCCCTTCACGCTCTTCGCATGGGCCACACAACACATACCCTCGGGTCTCGCGAGCATCTACAACGCCACGACTCCCCTGATGACTTTGCTCGTCACTTTGGTGGCGCTCCGATCAGAACGTCCCCATCGATTCCAGCTTCTGGGTCTTGGAATCGGACTCGTGGGACTGATGATGGTCCTCGCTCCCTGGCAGATCGACGACGACCTCAACAGTCCAAGCTTCACGGCCCAACTCGCATGCTTGACGGCAACAGTGAGCTACGGAATAGCCTTCGTATACCTAAGGAAATTCGTCTCTCCCTTGGGAGTGGCTGCAGTCTCAGTCGCGACGATCCAAGTGAGTGTTGGCGCAGCACTTCTACTGGTCACTGTGCCCTTCATGGATTGGAACGGCCTCACGCTCTCCCCCTCGGTGGTTTCCAGCATGGTGGCCCTAGGTGTCTTTGGAACTGGACTGGCCTACATCTGGAATACCAACATCGTGGCGGGTTGGGGTGCCACTGTGGCATCGAGTGTCACGTATCTGAGTCCAGTCATTGGCGTAGCCCTCGGCGCCCTCATCCTGTCCGAAACGATCACGTGGAACCAGCCCATAGGCGCAGCTGTTGTCATTACCGGCATTATTCTCAGTCGCAGAACACCCGCAGAATCATCTATGGGATCTCTCCATCCGTCTCATCGAGCCCACTGAGAGCCTTCGTTGAGCGAAACATCCTCGAAAGTAGGGTCGGCGGGGAGCGCGAGGGGCGGCAGCCCCTCGCCGGTTTGCACCGCTCGATGCGGTGCATACCGATACCGCGCTAGAATCAAAGAAGAGGCCCGTACCTAGCTAGTTTGGATAGCTAGGTCCGGGCCTCTCTCTGTGTGTTGCTTAGGCTGCTGCTTCGACCTGCTCGGCGGTCTCGGTCAATGCCTCGTAGATGATGTGTGAGGCTTTCAGAACGTGGGCGGCGGTGCTGCGTATTATCTTGGTGTCACCCTGCGCCCAACCTGCGATATACCCAATGGTGTAACTGCTGGTGTCCAGTCCGAACATTCCCGCGACGACGTAGGCGACGCTCTCGGCCTCGGTCTCCTTCTGGCCTCGATGCTCGACGTACTCGCTGAGGTCCTGGTCAGCGTGCAGCACAACGTGTGCGGCCTCGTGAATCATCGTCTTAGCGCGTTGGGCCGGTGAAAGCTTGTCGGAAATAATGACCTTGCGTAGCTCGGGGCTGGTCATGCCGTTAGTCTCACCGCCGATAGTCTCCGTGGTGACGGTCCATCCCTCATCGGTGAGCCACTTCTCCACGGCGTCTGCGATGCCGTCGGCGTCTTCACCTTCGAGGCGGTGCGCGATCACTCCGGCGTTGGCCTTGTCCTCATCTATTATCTCGGTCTGCGAGATATCGAACACTGACAGCGGCGGGAAGTACTCGATATAGCGTTCTTCGGTCTCGCCCTTGGCGTTCTCTTCTTCGAGCTTCTTCTTGGCGTAGCCAAGGATGCGGATACCCTTCTCGCCGCGCTTCACGCTGCGGCCGCGAGTCTGCCAGCTTCGGAACCCTGCGATGCGCGAGGCTTCCGGCATCTGCGCCATGACGAGCAAAATGTTGTTCACGCTGTAGGTGGCATGACCCCCTAATTTCGGTCCACGAGTTATGAGAGTCGCACTAGCGCCCGACGCTCCGGGCAGGAAAACTGGTGTGACCATGACAAGCAAGAGAAGACGCCATA
>NZ_JADPSA010000030.1 GCF_017347085.1 Nesterenkonia sp. E16_10 | reverse complement strand
CGCCACGCGGCGGTCGCGGCGGCGGTCCGCGCCGCGGCGGCGCGGCCGGTGCCTTCGGTCGCGGCGGCTCCAAGGCCAAGGCGCGCAAGTCCAAGCGCGCAAAGCGTCAGGAGATGGAGCAGCGTCAGTCTCGCGAGATCGGCGGTGTGCGCGTTCCCAAGGGAGACGGCACCACCACCGTGCGGCTGCGTCGCGGCTCCTCGCTGGGTGACTTCGCCGAGAAGATCAATGCCGAGCCGGCAGCGATGGTCACCGTGCTGATGAAGCTCGGAGAGATGGCCACCGCCAACCAGTCCCTCGACGAAGAGACCTTCCACCTGCTGGGCGAGGAGCTGGGCTACCCGGTCCAGATCGTCTCCCCGGAGGACGAGGATCGCGAGCTGCTCGAGACCTTCGACATCAACATCGAAGACGAGCTGGCGGCCGAGAGCTCCGAGGAGCTGTTCGCTCGTGCCGCCGTCGTGACCGTCATGGGTCACGTCGACCACGGCAAGACCCGACTCCTGGACTCCATCCGAAGCGCGAAGGTGACCGAAGGCGAAGCCGGCGGCATCACCCAGCACATCGGTGCCTACCAGGTCCACGTCGAGCACGAGGGCGTCGAGCGCGGCCTGACCTTCATCGATACTCCCGGTCACGAGGCGTTCACCGCCATGCGTGCCCGTGGTGCGAAGGTCACCGACATTGCTGTGCTGGTCGTGGCCGCCGATGACGGCGTCATGCCCCAGACCATCGAAGCGCTGAACCACGCGAAGGCCGCTGACGTGCCGGTCGTGGTCGCGGTCAACAAGATGGACAAGGAAGGCGCCTCGCCGGACAAGGTCCGCGGTCAGCTGGCCGAATACGGCCTGGTTCCCGAGGAGTACGGCGGCGACACCATGTTCGTCAACGTCTCCGCGCTGAAGCACCTGCACATCGACGAGCTCCTCGAGGCCGTGCTGCTCACCGCAGACGCAGCCCTGGAGCTCACCGCGAACCCGAACAAGGCAGCTCGCGGTGTGGCCATCGAAGCGAACCTGGACAAGGGTCGCGGCGCCGTGGCCACTGTGCTGGTCCAGTCGGGCACGCTGCGGGTCGGTGACAACATGGTCGCCGGCACCGCCCACGGACGAGTCCGCGCCATGTTCGACGAGCACGGCGAGACCGTCAAGGAGGCCGTGCCCTCGCGGCCGGTGCAGGTCCTGGGTCTGTCTTCGGTGCCTCGCGCCGGTGACACCTTCCTGTCCACCTCCGATGACCGCACCGCTCGCCAGATCGCTGAGAAGCGTGAGGCGGTGGAGCGCAACGCTCAGCTGGCCAAGCGCCGCAAGCGGATCAGCCTGGAAGATTTCGACCAGGCTGTGGCCGACGGCAAGATCGACACGCTCAACCTCATCCTCAAGGGCGACGTCTCCGGTGCCGTGGAGGCCCTGGAAGATGCGCTGCTCAAGATCGATGTGGGTGCCGATGTGCAGCTGCGCGTCATCCACCGCGGCGTCGGCGCGATCACGCAGAACGACGTGAACCTGGCCACTGTGGACAACGCAGTGATCATCGGCTTCAACGTCCGTCCTGCGGAGCGGGTCAACGATCTCGCCGAGCGTGAAGGCGTGGACATGCGCTTCTACTCGGTCATCTACGCGGCGATCGACGACATCGAGGCAGCCCTGAAGGGCATGCTGAAGCCCGAGTACGAAGAGGCTTCACTGGGCACCGCGGAGGTCCGCGAGGTCTTCCGTTCCTCGAAGTTCGGCAGCATCGCCGGTTCGATCGTCCGCTCCGGGCTCATCCGCCGCAACGCCAAGGCGCGCCTGGTGCGCGACGGCAACGTGGTGGCAGAGAACCTCACCATCGAGTCGCTCAAGCGGTTCAAGGACGACGCCACCGAGGTCCGCGACGGCTTCGAGTGCGGCATCGGCCTCGGATCCTTCAACGACATCCGCGAAGGTGACAGCATCGAGACCTGGGAGATGCGCGAGATCCCGCGCTCCTGATCAGGCCCGCCGGTTCTACCGGTGAGCGCTCCGGGGACCCTGCCACAGGCGGGGTCCCCGGAGTCGTCCGCAGACCATACCCACCCGGTGGCGCCGCAGCGCGAGACCGGGCCCGGGACCCAGAAGTTTTTTGAAAGGAGCGCATCATGGCAGATCCAGCACGCGCCGCACGATTGGCGCAGCGCATCAAAGTGATCGTGGCCGAGGCGCTGCGTCGCCGGGTCAAGGATGAGCGCGCAGAGCTGATCACGGTCACCGACGCCCGAGTGACCAACGATCTCCAGCACTCCACGGTGTACTACACCGTCATGGCCTCCGACGAGGAGTCCCGAGCCGGGGCCGAAGCGGTCCTGGCCGCGAACCAGGGCACGCTGCGCTATGAGCTCGGCCGGCAGCTGAACATCCGGCTGACCCCGACCCTGGAGTTCGTCGCCGACGAGATCCCAGAGTCTGCCGCGCACATGGAGGACCTGCTGCGCAAGGCCCGGGAACAGGACGAACAGGTCGCAGCCCTGCGCAAGGACGCCCAGCCCGCCTCGGAGGAGAAGCCCTACCGCTGGCAGGTCGAGGAGGAGCCCGCAGCATCCGAGGACGCCGCCGGCACCGCATCCGAGGATGACGCCGCCGGCACCGCCTCTGAGGACGCCGGCCGGTCCAGCTCCGCGGATCGCTGAGCGCACGGAAGCTGAGGCGGAACACCCATGGGGAAGAAGCAGAAGCCTGAAGAGCTGGAGGTCGGCTCCGGACTTGTCCTGGTGGACAAGCCGGCCGGCCTGACCAGCCATGACGTGGTCGGTCGGATCCGCAAGCTCGCCGGGACCCGCAAGGTGGGCCACGCCGGGACCCTGGACCCGATGGCCACCGGGGTCCTGGTGGTCGGGATCAACCGCGCCACCAGGCTGCTGACCCATATCGTGGGGGTCGACAAGACCTACACCGCCACCGTACGGCTGGGCCAGTCCACCTCCACCGACGACGCCGAGGGAGAGGTCCTGCAGAGCAGGTTCGCCAATGCGGTGACCCCGGCCGACATCATGGCCGAGGTCGCGAAGCTCACCGGCGCGATCCAACAGGTCCCCGCCACGGTCTCGGCGATCAAGGTGGAGGGCCAGCGCGCCCATGCCCGGGTCCGCGCCGGCGAGGAGGTCGCGCTGAAGTCGCGCAGCGTCACGGTGCACCACTTTGAGGTCTTCGACGTCCGGCGGATCGACGGCGGCAAGCTGGTCGACGTCGACGTCGAGGTTCGGGTCTCCTCCGGCACCTACGTGCGCGCCCTGGCCCGCGACCTGGGCGAGGCGCTCGGCGTCGGCGGTCACCTCACCGCACTGCGACGCACCGCGGTGGGCTCCTACAGCATCGACCAGACCCTGACCCTGGACCAGCTGGGGGAGGACTTCGGCTATATCGGCCTGGCCGAGGCCGCCGAGCAGCTCTTCCCGAAACGTCAGCTCACGCTCCAAGAGGTGGAGAACCTCGGCTACGGCCGGCGGATCACCGCTTCCGGCACCGGTGAGGACCCGCAGCTCACCGCCGCCTTCGCCCCCGACGGGACGCTCGTCGCGCTGCTGGCCGACGTGCCCGCCAAGAAGGGCGCCTCGGCCTCCCCGGACGCCGCCCAGGCCGCAGACTCCGGATCCACCGACTACCAGGCCAAGCCCGAACTGGTCTTCCTGATCACCAACGGAGTCGCTGGATGACGGTGATGTTCCTCATAGGCGCCCTCGTCTGTGGGCTCTCCGTGCTGATCTGCTGGGTGATGACCGCCGTCCGGGATCACCCCGCGGATTCCTCGATCATCTCGCTGGCCGCGATCGAGCTCTACCTGATCGCCTACGGCATCTACGCGGGTATCCGGCAGCTCGGCGGCGCCTCGGTGGCCGGCGAGGCCTGGGAGTTCTGGGGTTATATTCTCACTGCACTCCTGTTGCCGATCGGAGTGTTCATCTGGGCCATGATCGACAAGACCCGCTGGTCCAACCTGGTGATGAGCTTCGTCGGGCTCGTCGTCTTCGTGATGGTCTACCGCTTGGAGGAGATCTGGTGGGGAAGCGCGCTATGAACGAATCGCCGCAGGACGAGCCGAGCCACGCCTCACCGACCCCGCGCAACCGCGGGGTCGGGATGCTGATCATCACCGCCTACGGCATCTTCGCCGTCTCCTCCTTCGCCCGGGCGCTGTACCAGATCCTCACCGACTTCGACGCCTCCCCGGTGTCCTACTCGCTCAGCGCCTTCGCCGCGGCCGTCTACATCGTCGCCACCGTGGCCCTGGCCAAGATCGGGCCCCGCGCCTGGCTGGTGGCGCTGATCGCGGTGCTGGTGGAGCTCACCGGCGTGCTCGCCGTCGGCCTCTGGACCTACCTGGATCCCGAGCTGTTCAACGAGGCCACCGTGTGGTCGCACTTCGGCGAGGGCTACGGGTTCGTGCCCCTGGTTCTGCCGTTCATCGGCCTGTTCTGGCTGCTGCGGCACCGGCCCGGCACCGAGGCCGCACGGGGTGCCGCGCAGCGTGCCCGGCGATGAGCGATAAACTGACTGACGTGCAGTTCTGGAATGGTCTTGAAGAAGTCCCCCGCGGGCTCGGACCCACCGCAGTGACCATCGGCAACTTCGACGGCGTCCACCTGGGCCACCAGGAGGTCCTCACCCGCCTGGTCGCCGCCGCCCACGAGCAGGCCGAGCCCGGCGAGCAGGCGACACCCCAGGCGGTGGCGATCACCTTCGACCCGCACCCGCTGCAGGTCCATCGCCCGGAGGAGTCCCCGGTGATGCTCACCGGCACTGCGGAGAAGCTCCAGCGCCTGGCCGAGACCGGCATCGATGCGCTGCTGGTGCTGCACTACAACCTCGACCTCGCCGGACTGACGCCCGAGGAGTTCGTGAAGACCTACTTCGTGGACACGCTGAACGCCGCCGTGGTGGTCATCGGCCACGACGTGCGCTTCGGCCGCGGAAACTCCGGGAACTTCGAGACCATGGTCGAGCTCGGCCGACGCTACGGCTTCGCGGTGCTCGGCGTGGACGACTTCGCGCTGACCGGGCATTCCGTGGCAGAGACCGAACGCCGCTGCTCCTCGACCTGGGTGCGTGAGGCCCTGGACGCCGGGGACGTCGCGGCCGCCGCCGAGGTGCTCGGCCGACCCCACGCGGTGCTGGGCGAGGTGGTCCACGGGGCCGCCCGTGGACGTGACCTGGGCTTCCCGACCGCGAACCTGGGCCGTGACTCCGAGGGCATGATCCCCGCCGACGGCGTCTACGCCGGCTGGCTGGTCGACGCGGCCGGCGCCCGCTGGCCCGCCGCGATCTCCGTGGGTTCGAATCCCACGTTCCATGGCGTGGAACGCGTGGTGGAGTCCCACGTGATCGACCGTCCCACCGAGGCGGTGGAGGACTTCGACCTCTACGGCCAGCACGTGCGGGTGGAATTCGTCGAACGGCTGCGCGGAATGGTCGCCTACGAGGGTGTGGCCAAGCTGGTGGAACAGATGTACCAGGACGTGGAGCAGACCCGCGAGGTCCTCGCCCGGGTCCGCGCCGAATAGCGCCGGGTTCCGCCGGTGCCCTCACGCCCCAAGCCCCGACCCGCCCAGCAGGCGCTGATCACCGACCCGGAGCGCCGCCGCCGGCTCGGCGCCGCCTTCGCCGATGACACCTCGCTGCAGGAGGCCTGGCGCTACGACGCGCTGCGCCCCCGCTATCCGCAGACGCTGCTGGATCAGCTGCTGGAGACGGCGGGGCGCTCCGGTGCCCGCGGGGAGCCGGTGATCGCCGAGCTCGGAGCCGGCACCGGGATCCTCACCCGGGAGCTGCTGGACCGCGGAGCGCGGGTGCATGCGGTGGAACCCTCAGCGGCGATGACCGAGGTGCTGCGCGCCCGCAGCGCCGATCAGCAGCAGGACCACGAGCCCGGCCATCAGCACTCCCGGCTGCAGGTCCACCTGAGCACGGCGGAGGCGACCGGGCTCGGCGAGGCGAGCTGCGACGTCGTCGTCGCCGCCCAGGCCTGGCACTGGTTCGATGATGAGCTCGTCCAAGACGAGGTGCGCCGGATCCTGCGCCCGCAGGGGGTGCTCGCCGTGCTGGCGAACTACCTGGACACCTCGGTGGCCTGGGTGCACCGGCTGACCCGGATCATGCGCGCCGGGGACGTCTACCGGCCCGGCTGGACCCCGCCGGTGGACCCCGCCCGGTTCAGCGCCTGGGAGACCACGCTGACCCGGTGGGAGCGGGGGATCACCCCGGAGCAGATCCGCGAGCTCGGGACCACGCTGAGCTCCTGGCTCTCCGCCGACGAGCCCGCACGGGCCCGGCGCCGGGCCAACCTGGACTGGTACCTGGACGAGCACCTCGCCCTGACCCCGGGGGAGCCGGTGGCGCTGCCGTATCTCAGCGTGCTGCACACCAGCGTTTCACGTGTGCCAGGGGCTCCTGTATCGTAGAAAGGTCGCTTCGGCGACATCGTCATGCTGCAGTCCGCGGTGGCTGACACTGGTCCCTGGCCCCTTCTGGGGCAAAGCCCGGTCCTGTTCGCGGTACAACAATGAAGGAGCTCTTCCATGGCTTTAGATCCCGTTGTCAAACAGGAGATCATCAAGGAGTACGCAACTTCCGAGGGTGACACTGGTTCACCCGAGGTTCAGGTTGCGGTTCTGACGCGTCGGATCTCCGACCTCACCGAGCACCTGAAGGTGCACAAGCATGATCACCACACCCGTCGTGGTCTGATGATCCTGGTGGGTCGCCGTCGTCGTCTGCTGAAGTACCTTGCTGCTACGGACGTCGAGCGCTACCGTTCGCTGATCAAGCGTCTCGGTATTCGCCGATGAGCTTCAGCGTCAAACGCTGATACCCAAGCAACGAAACAGGCGGCTCCTCACACGGTCTTCACGGCCGTAGGAGCCGCCTGCTTTGTATGCGAGGATAGTGGGTGGCGCACCCGCCAGTGAGAGGGATCGAACTCATATGTTCCGGTCCTCGGTAGTAGCCTCCGGGAGGCACGAGACGTGCCAGGCCCGTGGGCTTCGATCGATGACCGACCATATGTACGCAGATCCTTTCCTCTCACTGGCTCGCCAGTAATGCACGCAACTGAGAGGAGACACCTGTAATGCAGGGTCCCGAGATTCACTACACCGAAGCCGTGATCGACAACGGATCATTCGGTACACGCACGATTTCCTTCGAGACCGGCCGCCTCGCCAAGCAGGCCGCCGGTTCCGTCCTGGTCACCATGGACGAAGACACCACGCTGCTCTCGGCCACCACGGTGGGCAAGTCTCCCCGTGAGGGCTTCGACTTCTTCCCGCTGACGGTCGACGTCGAAGAGCGCATGTACGCCGCAGGTCGCATCCCCGGCAGCTTCTTCCGTCGCGAGGGTCGCCCCTCCACCGACGCGATCCTGGCCTGCCGCCTGATCGACCGCCCGCTGCGCCCCGCGTTCAAGAAGGGCATCCGCAACGAGGTCCAGGTCGTGGAGACCGTGCTCTCGATCAACCCGGATGACCTCTACGACGTGGTCGCCATCAACGGCGCCTCGATGTCCACCCAGCTCTCCGGTCTGCCGTTCTCCGGCCCGATCGGTGCAGTGCGCGTGGCGCTCATCGACAACGGCTCCGGCGCCCAGTGGGTCGCCTTCCCGAAGCACTCGCAGCTCAAGGACGCCGTGTTCAACATGGTCGTCGCCGGCCGCGTCGTGGGCGACGACATCGCCGTGCTGATGGTCGAGGCCGAAGCCACCGATGACTCCTGGAAGCTCATCAAGGAGCAGGGCCGCACCGCCCCGACCGAGGACATCGTGGCCGAGGGCCTGGAGGCCGCCAAGCCGTTCATCAAGGTCCTCTGCGACGCGCAGGCAGACCTGGCAGCACGCGCCGCCAAGCCCGCCATCGACATCCCGACCTTCGTGGACTACGAGGATGACGTGCTGGCAGCGGTGGAGTCTTCGGCTTCCGAGCGTCTGAGCAGCATCTACCAGATCGCTGACAAGCAGGAGCGCGACACTGCCGACGCCGAGCTGAAGGCCGAGGTCCGCGAGGAGCTCGCCGGCGAGGGCAAGACGTTCGAGGGCCGCGGCGGCGAAGTCGCCAAGGCCATCGGCGCGGTGACCAAGCAGGTCATCCGCCAGCGCATCCTGCGCGACCAGGTCCGCATCGACGGCCGCGGTCTGACGGACATCCGTCAGCTCACCGCCGAGGTCGAGGTCCTTCCCCGCGTACACGGCTCGGCCATCTTCGAGCGCGGCGAGACCCAGATCATGGGTGTCACCACGCTGAACATGCTCAAGCTCGAGCAGAACATCGACTCGCTGTCGCCGGTGAAGACCAAGCGCTACATGCACAACTACAACTTCCCGCCGTACTCGGTCGGTGAGACCGGCCGCGTGGGTTCGCCCAAGCGCCGCGAAATCGGACATGGTGCCCTCGCAGAGCGCGCCATCACCCCGGTGCTGCCCTCCCGCGAGGAGTTCCCCTACGCGATCCGCCAGGTCTCTGAGGCCCTGGGCTCCAACGGCTCCACCTCGATGGGTTCGGTCTGCGCCTCGACGCTGTCCATGCTCAACGCCGGTGTGCCGCTGAAGGCTCCGGTGGCAGGCATCGCCATGGGCCTGGTCTCCGACCAGGTCGACGGTGAGACCCGCTACGCCGCCCTGACCGACATCCTCGGCGCCGAAGATGCCTTCGGCGACATGGACTTCAAGGTCGCCGGCACCTCCGAGTTCGTCACAGCCATCCAGCTGGACACCAAGCTCGACGGAATCCCGGCCTCGGTGCTCTCCGCAGCGCTGAAGCAGGCCCGCGAGGCTCGCCTGCACATCCTGAGCGTCATGGCCGCCGCCATCGACACCCCGGATGAGATGTCCGAGTTCGCACCGCGCATCATCTCGGTGATGGTCCCCGTGGACAAGATCGGCGAGGTCATCGGCCCGAAGGGCAAGATGATCAACCAGATCCAGGAGGACACCGGCACCGACATCTCGATCGAGGATGACGGCACCGTGCTGATCGGCGCGACCAACGGCGAAGCTGCTGAGGCGGCCCGCGCCGCGGTCAACGCGATCGCCAAC
This sequence comes from Nesterenkonia sp. E16_10, assembly GCF_017347085.1. Taxonomy (GTDB): domain Bacteria; phylum Actinomycetota; class Actinomycetes; order Actinomycetales; family Micrococcaceae; genus Nesterenkonia. Next base: position 6,171 of record NZ_JADPSA010000030.1, on the reverse strand, counting down.
CCGCAGGTCCCCGAGATCGGCGAGCGGTACCTGGGCACCGTGGTCAAGCTGACCACGTTCGGCGCGTTCATCTCGCTGACCCCGGGCAAGGACGGCCTGCTGCACATCTCCGAGCTGCGCAAGCTCAACGAGGGCAAGCGCGTGGACGACGTCGAAGACGTGGTCAGCGTCGGCCAGCGCATCCAGGTCGAGATCTCCAAGGTCGATGACCGCGGAAAGCTCAGCCTGGCCCCCGTCGTCGAAGGTGACGGCTCCTCGGAGTCGGGCAACGACGACGCGTGATCAGTTTCTGCTGATCGGTTCCAGCTGAGAAGCTGAGCCACCTAGGACGGCCGGTGAGGTTCCCTTTTCAAAGGGGCCTCACCGGCCGTTTTTGCGCGTGCCCGGCCTTTTCGAAGGCCCCCTGCGGCTTGGTACTGCCGTGGCAGCCGGCCCTCGCATCGAGTGGGCGATCTGAGGGACTTTCGGGCCTCGAAAGCGCCTCAAACGCCCTCAAATTGCACAATGGATGAGCGATGTGGCGGCCCATCGGCGCACACCTGGCCCGGGTCCTCTGCCCGCGCCTGCCGGTCCGGCTCAGGCGCATCCATAGTGCAATTCGACCGCCATTTCGGCAGGTTTCCGCGGGGAGACCTGCACAGATTGCACAATCGATGACGGCACGGTGCTCCGGGAGTGGAGCGTCGCGCCGAGAGGCCGCTGGTGCTGCCCCCGCGGAGGGTCAGTGGTCTGAGTAGTCTCCCGAGTAGTCCCGCGCGTTGCTCACGCCCAGCGCGTTGCCCACTGCGGCCAGGATGATCAGCAACGCTGCGACCAGCGGGACCAGGGCGGCGGTCTGGGTGCCGAAGCTCTCAGCCAGGTAGCCGGTGACCGCCGAGGACGAGGACTGCCCGATCACGATCGCCGTGGTCAGCAGGGACATCACCGTGGTGGAGCGACCGCGCGGACTGCGCTCGGCCACCAGGCTGAACTGGGTCACCAGGGTCGGGCCGATGCCGACCCCCATCACCAGCAGCACCAGCAGCAGCACCGGCAGGGCGGAGGCGAACTGCAGCCCGATGGTGCCCAGCAGCAGCACCCCGCCGAAGCTCAGCCAGCGCGCCTGAAGGCTGAAGCTGGCCGGGAACAGGGCGGCGGCGAGGGCGAAGACCGCCGAGCCGATGCCCATGGCGCCATAGACCAGTCCGGCGCGTTCGGCGTAGCCGAGGTCTGCCATGAAGGAGGTCAGCGTGGTCAGCGTGGAGCCGAAGATCAGCCCGATGCCCAGGGCGCCGCACATCAGCACCAGCAGCCGCGGCGCGAACAGGGCCGCCACCGGCGCGGGCTCCTGGTGGGTGGCGGCGTTCTTGGGCACCGCCTCGGCGGTGCGGTGCAGCGCGAAGGTGATCAGGAAGCACAGGGTCAGGATCGCGGCGCCGATCATCGGGGCCGCCCCACCCAGGGTCGCCGCGAGCAGACCGACGATGACCGGTCCGAAGACGAAGGTGATCTCATCGGCCGCGGACTCATACGCCATGGTCGAGTTCATCGTCTTCTGCTGCCGCGCCGGTGGCAGCTCGCGGAAGATCACGCCCACCAGGCGGCTGCGCGACATCGGCGGGACCTGGGGAGCGGTGGCGCCCACCAGGAAGGCCGAGATCAGCACGGCCCAGGTGCCCAGGGGGCTATAGACCACCCAGGCCATGGCAAGCAGCGAAAGGCTGCTGGCGGCTCCGGCGATCAGCAACACCCGGCGCTGCCCCCAGCGGTCTGCCGCGGCCCCGATCAGCGGACCGAAGATCGCGGTGCCCAGCCCCACCATGGCTGAGGTCAGTCCGCCCAGGCTGATCGAGTCCCGGGCGGCCACCACCAGGGTGAGCACCCCGACCACCATCATCGCGTAGGGGAAGCGGGCCAGCAGGGCCACCGGGAAGTAGGCGGGGCCGACGGCGCCGCGCAGCGTCGGCTGCGGGTCGGCGCCGGGGAAGCTGGAGGCCGTCTTGCGGGCCGGCGCGGGACCCTGGGGACCTTCCGCTGGGATCTTCGCCTCCGGTGAGCCTGCCGCGGAGGGGCTCTCAAGCGGGTCGTCGGTCAGGGCGGCGTGCGGCCGCTCGGCGTCGTGCTTCTTCGCGGGCATGTGGGGGTCCTCCGGTGTCGGCTCTGGCGTGCTCAGTGCCGCCTTGACCCCGGCGTCGTGCCCGTGGGCTGTGGCTGGGATCAGGTAGATACACAAGATTGCTGCGTCCGCGCGCAGGCCGCCGATTCGGCGGTCCCGGAGGAGGGCAGGTCACCAGCGTACCGGCTCATGTTTCCGCCGTGTGAACTTCGTCTCTCAGATCACATGCGACCGCCCAGAAGTTCACCCAGACGCCTGCCCAGACGCCCGCCCAGAAGTCCGCGCAGACGTCCGCACCTTCGGCCGCAGATGCGGCGCATCGGACCAGCCCGCCAGAGTCCTGACTTTCGCAGATTTGTATACCCCTGGGGGTATGTGTCAGAGTGGGTACATACCCCCCGGGGTATCCATTGACTTTCACAGGAAGGGATCTCATGCTTCTGGAACGGATCTACGACGAGGACCTGGCACAGGCCAGCTACTTCATCGGCTGCCAGTCCAAGGGCGAGGCGATCGTGATCGACGCTCGCCGCGACATCAGCGAGTACCTCGAGCTCGCCGCCCGCCACGGCATGCGCATCACCGCCGTGGCCGAGACTCACATCCACGCCGACTACCTCTCCGGCACCCGCGAGCTCGCGGCCGCCGCGAACGCCGAGGCCTATGTCTCCGGCGAGGGCGGGGAGGACTGGCAGTACGGCTTCGACGCCACCCGGCTGGCCCACGGCGACGTGATCACCCTGGGCAACATCCGTGTGGAGGCGCGCCACACTCCCGGTCACACCCCGGAGCACCTGGTGTACCTGGTGACCGACGGCGCCTTCAGCGAGGACCCGGGCTACATGATCTCCGGAGACTTCGTCTTCGCCGGAGATCTCGGCCGTCCCGACCTGCTCGATGAGGCAGCCGGGGGAGTGGACACCCGCTTCGAGGGAGCCAAGCAGCTCTTTGCGAGCCTCAAGAACCAGTTCCTCACCCTGCCCGACCACATCCTGGTCTACCCCGGGCACGGCTCCGGCAGCGCCTGCGGCAAGGCGCTGGGCGCCCTGCCGGCCACCACGGTCGGCTACGAGCGCACCAACGCCTGGTGGTCCAAGCACCTGGCCAACGACGACGAACAGGGCTTCATCGACGAGCTGCTCGACGGTCAGCCCGACGCCCACGCCTACTTCGGTCGCATGAAGCGCGAGAACAAGGAAGGCCCCGCAGTGCTCGGCCCCCTGAGCCCGCTTCAGGCCTTCACCTCGGATCAGGTGCGCAGCGCCCTGGAGGAGGACCGGGCGATCTTCGTGGACACCCGCACCAACGACGAGGTCAAGAAGGGCACCGTCCTCGGGGCACTGAACATCCCGGCCGGCGGCAAGTTCGCCAGCTACGGCGCCTGGGCCTACGACCCGGAGAAGGAGCAGCAGCCGCTGATCCTCCTGGCCGCAGATCAGGATCAGGCCGAGGACATGCGCAACCACCTGATGCGAGTCGGCATCGATGCGGTCAAGGGCTACACGATCAGCCTTGCTGACCTGCCGCAGACCCAGCCCGCCACGATCACCCCTGCAGAGCTGGAAGACTTCGAGCCGGCACTGCTGCTGGATGTGCGCAACAAGTCCGAGCATGCCGCGGGCCACGTCCCCGGCTCCAAGCAGCTCAGCGCCGGACGCGTGCTGTGGCACCAGGATCAGCTGCCCGCCTCCGGCCCGATCGTCACGTACTGCCAGTCCGGGGTCCGGAACTCCGTGGCGGCCAGCGCGCTGCGCCGGCAGGGCCACGACGTCCGTGAGCTCGTCGGCAGCTACGCAGGCTGGTCCGACTGGAACACATCGCACTGACCAGCTGTTCTGGTCTGACCGAAGCACCCCATAATTCTCGAGAGGAACCACCAGCCTTATGGCGAACACCACCACGACCACCACCCCGACGACGACGACGGGGGCCGCATCCCCGATGAGCCCCACCGAACTCGCCGAGAAGCTCCGCTCACAGGACACTCCGCTGCTCGTCGACGTCCGCACCCCTGCGGAGCACGAGTCGCTGCGGGTCCCCGGGTCCCACAACGTTCCGCTGGATCTGCTGCAGAAGAACAAGGAGACCCTGGCCGAGCAGTTCACCGGGGAGATCGTGCTGATCTGCCAGACCGGCAACCGCGCGAACCAGGCCCTGCAGCACTTGCGCGCTGCAGGAGTGGACACCGCGCGGGTGCTCGACGGCGGCGTCGTCGCCATGGAGGCGCAGCACAGCCAGCACACGCACCGCGGTCAGCAGCGCTGGGCCATGGACCGTCAGGTCCGGATGGTCGCAGGGTCGCTGGTGCTCACCGGGTTCCTGGGTGGGAAGCTGATCTCCCCGAAGGTCGGCTACCTGGCCGGCGCGATCGGCGCGGGCCTGACGTTCTCCGCGCTGACCGATTCCTGCGCGATGGCTGCGGCGCTGAACAAGATGCCGTGGAACAAGGTGGAGGCTGATCCGACCGTGGAGAAGCTGCTGGCGGAGATTCCACGCTCCACCGCGATCCAGGCAGCCCAGGCCGCCCGGACCCAGGCGCCGCGGGGATGAGCGCCGGCCTGATTCTGGCGATGATCCTCGCCGTAGGGATCGGGCTCTCACTGGGCCTGCTCGGTGGCGGAGGCACCATCCTGGCGGTGCCGCTGCTGACCTACGTCGCAGGGTTCCCCGCGCATGAGGCCATTGCCGCCTCGATGTTCATCATCGGGGTGACCTCCGCGGTCAGCGTGGTCGCCCACGCCAGGCGCGGGAACGTGGAGTGGCGGACCGGATTCATCTTCGGTGCCGCGGCCATGGCCGGTGCCTTCGGCGGCGGACTGCTGGGGAGCCGACTGCCCAGCGTGGTGCTGATGGTGGCCTTCGGGATCATGATGGTCGCCACCGCCCTGGCCATGATCCTGGACCGCCGGGCCAAGGCCGCCGGCGGGCCGCGGAAGAAGCTGCCCCTGGGCAAGATCATCCTCGAGGGCCTCGTGGTCGGGGTGGTGACCGGCATGGTCGGCGCCGGCGGAGGATTCCTGGTGGTCCCGGCGCTGGTGCTGCTGGGCGGGCTTTCGATGCCCGCCGCGGTGGGCACCTCGCTGCTGATCATCTCGATGAAGTCCTTCACCGGGCTCGCCGGGTATCTGACCTCGGTGAGCATCGACTGGGGCCCGGTGCTGATCATCACCGCGATCACCGTGATCGGCGCCTTGATCGGCACCGCGTTCGGCAAGTACGTCCCGGAGAAGGCGCTGAAGAAGGCCTTCGGGTACCTGGTGCTGGCCATGGGTGTGCTGGTGTTCCTCCAGGAGCTGCCGCTGGCCTACGGCATCGGAGCGGCGCTGGTGATCGTCGGGCTGCTGGGAACGATGTTGTACCGCCGGCGGGAACCTCAGCTGGCATCATAGAGTTGAATCAGTGCGAGAAGCAGGGGAGAGAGTCATGAGAGAAGCCGATCCGGAGACACAGCGCAAGATCGTGAACCGCCTGAAGCGGGCCCGGGGTCAGTTGGACTCGGTGATCAACGCCGTGGAGAACGGCGGGAGCTGCCGCGACGTGGTCACCCAGCTCGCGGCCGTGTCCACCGCCCTGGACCGGGCTGGGTTCAGCGTGGTCTCCTCGGCGATGCAGTTCTGCCTCACCGATCCTGAGGCCGCCGCCGAGGACGAGGACGGGCTGACCGTGGCGGAGCTCGAGAAGCTCTTCCTCTCGCTCTCCTGAGCTCGCGCCTCCGATCCCAAGGTCCCTCCCTGTGCACGCTCGTCGTGCCCGGGGCTCAACGGCTCATCTTCTGAAAGGCCCAGTCATCCGGCTGGGCCTTTCGTCTGTGCCCCCGCGCGTCGGATTCTCGCGGGACCTTGTGCCCTAGACGCGGCTCGCGTTGAGTGGGACCTTCGATGGAAGCGACTCATGAGGGACACCCGGGCGGAGATCCACGCATGGCGACAACATTCGACTACACCGCCGATGGGGCCAGGGACGTCCCACGGACAGTGCCCCGCTCCAAGGGGAAGATCGTCGTCAGCTGGCTGACGACCACCGATCACAAGGTGATCGGGTACATGTACCTGATCACCTCCTTCCTGTTCTTCTGC